>JAIOPI010000025.1 GCA_021413965.1 Lentisphaerota bacterium
TCCTTGATCCGTGCCAAATACTCGCGCTTCGACTGGTTGACCATACGTGAATGTCCCCTTTGCTTCGGTAACATCCATTATGGCGCAACCACTCATCCGACCCCTCCCGCTTCGGTAACATCTAATGTGGCGCAATTCGGGCCCGGAGAATACACTCGCGGCGGGCGCTCAAGTTCGCTATCGTGTCGCCCGTGTGGCGATGTGCGGGATCGGGAGTGAAACGCTAGCGGTATGGACTCAGCCAGAATATCAAGACGATCACCAGCGACCCTGCACACATTTCGACGTTCTCTCGCGTCGGCCGGCCTCTACGTCATCTTCTGCGTCATCTACATCTGGGTCTCAGGCCACGTGGCCGCGCAGTTTGCCAACGGAAATGTTCATCAACTGGAACGTATCGAGCGCATCAAGGGGACGCTCTTCATCATGGTTAGCGGGGCGGCATTCTTTGCCGTCTCCCTCTTTAACCTGCGCCGCATGCAGGCGGCCGCGCGCACGATCCAGCAGCAGCAAGAAACCCTGCTCGTCTCCGAGCAGCGCGCCATTGCGGGCATGTGCTCCGCCTCCCTCGCCCATGATCTCAATAATGTGCTGACGGCCTTGGGTGGAATGGTGGACCTCTGCGCGGATGGCCAGATAAACCCGGCGTCGATGCCCACCCTGCGCCAGGAATTGGCGGCCAGCATTGAAGACCTGGGAGACATGTCCCGCCGGATGAGCAACGTCGTCAAAACCTCCATGCCCAGTGAGCGCGCACCAGCAGACATTGGCGCCGCCACCCGGCAAACCGTGGATCTGGCGCGCCTGCACCCTGATGCACGCAACCGCTCGCTGTCCGTCGACATTCATCCCGCCATTCACGCGGTGATCAACCGCAGCCTCTTCGACCAGATGCTGTTCAACCTGCTGTTGAACGGCGCACAGGCCGCCCCGCCCCACGGAACCGTGCAGGTGACGCTCAGAGTCGTCAATGAAGACGTCGTCCTTCAGGTACACGACAACGGCCCCGGCCTGCCGGATGAACTCGCCGAGCGCATCTTTGAGCCCTGCTTCACCACCCGCCCCGATGGTAACGGCCTTGGCCTGCTCTCCGTCACGGCCTTCACGGATCTCCACGGTGGCAAGGTGACCACGGGCCGCTCACCCCTCGGCGGAGCCCTGTTTGAAGTGCGATTTCCCTGTTGCGCTTCCCCCGCAGGCCCCATGCCAGCAGTCAGCCAGAACCGTATGCCTACCGCCACGAGCGACCGCACGTAGTCCCCGCTTTGCCGAACTCAACCGCAACGGCTTGGCGGCCTCCTGCGCGTCACGGCGTACCGGGTGCCGCCAGGATCGCATCCAACTCCACCTTCATGCGCGCCTCAAGCCCCGCGTCGGCGCCAACGTGGACGGCCCGCACGATCCCGTCTTTGCCGATCAAAACCGTCTGGGGAATGCTCGACACGCCATAGTCACTGCCCACGATGCCCGACTTGTCGAACAACACCGGTAGGCGTAATCCCAACCCATCCACAAACGTGCGGACAGCTTCGGCCTCCTCCTGCTGGTTGATGGCGTAAAACACCACGCCCTTCTCCCGGTACGCCTCCGCCAGCGCGCTGAGCATGGGAAGTGACTGCCGGCAGGGTCTGCACCACGTTGCCCAAAAATCCAGAATCACCGCGTTTTTGTGGCGCAGCGTGGCGAGTTCCATCGGGCTACCGTCCAGCCCTTCCAACGTGAACCCGGGTGCGGGCTTGCCGACCAGAGGATGCGACGCTTCGGCATCCCTCTCCCGCCTGAACGTCTTGACCAAGTGCGCGCCGGCAGGCGGTGTGAAGGCAAACGCGTCCGCACTCAACGTGGGATTCGCGGACCACCCGTCGTAGCGTATCGTCACCACGGTACGCGTGACGCGACCGGGAGCGCGCGCCGCCTGCCCTTGGTGCACGGCCTTGGACACATCGTTGCGGACCTCTTCAATCCATGATTGCGGGCCGTCCCTCACCCACAGATCCCAATCGCAGTCTGGCTGTTCAAACCGGAGATGGGCGCAGGTCCTGCTCCGCACCCTCTCGTCGCCCAGATACGTCAGATTGGTGACGCCGTCCATCAATACCACATAGGGATCCGACGCCGTCAACGCATCCAACAGCAATCGGCTCATGCTGCCGCCCACCATGCCAAGTTCATTGCCGTTCAGCACGGCGGCCATGTCGGCTGGCGCCGGCGCCAACGTATACTGATTGAGGACCGGCAGGCTGGCCGCCAGCTGAACCCCATCACAAACTATGGTCCCCCCAAGCGCACCCGATACTTGAACGAGTGCCAGCTTGTTGGGGCGCTGCACGGCCACCGCAAACGTGCTCTCCAGTTCCTGCCTGGTGCTCACGGACAGCCGGAGCACCTGGAACTCGGCCGTGAAGCGCATGCCATCCAAGTCCTGGTAATGTCTGGCAACCTTGCGAAGTATGCTTTGCGCTTTGGGATCGAATGCCGCGTCCGTTCCGGCATGGGCCCCGCGTAGTGGCACCAACGCCGTCAATGCCATCACCAACCACACCACCGTGCGTCGCCCTGTCATGTGTCCCTCCATAGACATCCCCCCCCCCCATCGCACCGCCCCCAAGAGCAGAATATGGGCCCAAGTTGGCACCTTTGGCCACGGTTTTCACGAACCGCTGACCGGTTGCGGCCACCTGCCACGCCACGAACCGGGCTGTTGGCTTAGCCAAAATACTTGCAACTTTTTCCGGAAACGGCCGGCACTCACGTCTTTGTGTAGGTAGAGGCCACGCTGGCGTGCCGATCGTCCGACCGTCAGGGCGGCCACAACTAACAGGAGCATGCCATGACCAGTACCGCCGCCCAACTCGCTCGCGACAACCACCGCCTCCGTTCGCTCATTGAAGCCCCCGGACGGCGTGTGGATGACTTCTGGCCCATCCCGGAGCCCGACCCCCGCATCGAAAATGCCCGCCTTCAGGACCTCCTGGTCTGGGTGCGCGCGTTCACCGCTGAACCGGATCGCAAGCGGCTTGAGGCGCACGGGTTCCTCTATCCGCCAGTCGACCCCGGTTTCGACCCGGACTCCGATTGGCTGCAGTTCACCCGATGGATGGCGGGGAGGCCGCTCAGCTGGCACTTCGTGACCGAATTCGGCCCCCTTCCGCCCGAAGACGGTCTGAGCGACGTGGACATCGCGCGCGAACTGAAGCGCATCGGCGAGTTGCTCGAATCGCGCCACGTCGTCATCGACCTGCAGGAAAATCTCCCGGAGCGGATCGCCTATCGTTGCCTCAAGCGCGAATTGGAGGGCGAGCCCTTCGAGTATGTGGCCGACGGCACGACCTGCCACGTAACCGCGTGCTCGGGTTACTGCCCCGGCTGCCTCCAGCGCCCTTGGTGCGAGTCAGGACTTGAGAGCGCCTGGCCGGAAGACGAGGAATCCGGACACCTCACGTGCCCCGAGGAAGTCGCCGCCCACATGCCCGCCACAGCGGTGCGGGCGGGGGACGGAGAGTAACGCCTGCAAAAGAGGCGCACACCGAGCGCTGCCACAAAAATGAAACGATCATGCCGCGGCCCGCCAACGGGCGGGAACCACGCAAGGGTTCCGTGGAAGGCCGTCGCCCACGGCGCCTCGAACCAATACAGGCGCCCACGGCGCGCATCAACTGGCGTCGCGACGGCCGGCCGCCTTTTTTACCGCCGTCTTCGACTGTTTGACGGCCGGCTTCGCCCGCCGAATGTGCGGATCCGGCTGCTGATTGTACACTTTGGAGTACGGCGGCACCGAGTGCGTCAGCCACACGTTGCCGCCAATGACCGAGTGTGCCCCGATGGTGGTTTCCCCACCCAGGATCGTGGCCCCGGCGTAAATAATGACGTGATCTTCCACGTTCGGGTGACGTTTCACCCCCTTGACGAGACGTCCCGCGTCATCCTTCTGGAAACTCAAGGCGCCCAGTGTCACGCCCTGGTACAGCTTGACCCGCTCTCCAATCACGGTCGTTTCGCCAATGACCACGCCCGTGCCGTGATCGATGAAGAACGCCCCGCCGATCTTCGCGCCGGGATGAATGTCGATGCCCGTTAAAGAGTGCGCCTGCTCGGACATGATCCGCGGAATCATCGGCACATTCTGCGCGTATAGGAAATGCGCCACGCGATGCACGGCAATCGCGTACAACCCTGGATAGCTCTGCACCACTTCCATCGTCGATCGTGCCGCCGGATCGCCTTCATAGGCAGCCAGGATGTCGCTCTGCAGCAGATGCTGGATTCCAGGCAGAGACTCCGCGAACGAGAGGGCAATGCCTTCCGCCTGCGCCTCCACCGCCCCTTCATCGGCGCCACTCCCGCCCGGAATGCTCGCGGCATAGTCGAGGGCCAGGTAGATCTGCTCCGCCAATGCGCGCACCGCACTGCTGATAAGATCGCTAACATGCCGTTCGCGCCCCACTCCACGAATGGGCTCTTCCCCATGATACCCGGGGAAGAACACGGTGATCAGGTCGTGCAACACCTTCTGCACGGCCCTCTGCCCGCCCAGGCGCAGGCCCTTCTCCGTGCTCCCGCTGCCCGGAAAAGCCCAACCGGCCACCAAGGTCCCGGCCACCCCCGGCAACAATTTATTGAGCCGCTCGCTGAAGTCCATCATGGTCATGCCTTCCCCGCCCGTGCAATCCTCACCAACACCGCATTCGCACCCAGATTGACGGCCCCCACGTTCACCAAAGACCGCCCCACCCCATCCTCCGTCAGGTACACAGCCTCCCGGATCTCAATCCCATCCATCCGGCAAAGCTCCACAAAGTCACGATACGTGAACAGATGGATGTTCGGCGTGTTGAACCACTCATAGGGCAGCGCCTTGTTCCTCGGCATGCGCCCCGTCACCCCCAGGTTCAACCGGTGCCGCCAGTTGGCAAAATTCGGGAATGACACGATCCCCTCCCGCGCCACACGCAGCATTTCGCCCAGCACAAAGCGCGGCTTCTTCACCACCTGCAGCGTCTCGCTCAAAATGGCGTAGTCGTACGTGCCGTCCGGAATCATCGCCAGCCCGCCGTCGATGTCCGTCTGGAAAATGTCGTGCCCCTTCTCGATGACGTCGATGACGTTGGCAATGTCAATGTCAACGCCTACGCCCTGCGCCTGCTTCTCACGCGCCAGCCTCGTCAGCAGGGCGCCGTTGCCACAGCCCAGGTCGAGAATCCGGCTGCCCGGCTTCACCATGCGCGTAATGATCTCGAACTCCGGACGCTCCCCGCTCGGCACGGGCCCACTCGCCGTCACGAGACCCGGCGCCCCCCCCTCCGCCCCCGCGCCCACCCACGGGAGAAAGGCATGAATGACATCGGATAAATACTGCACATCCACGAGAAAAGCGTCATGGCCGTGCGGCGCGTTGAGCAGGCAACTCGACACCGGCTTGCCAACACGCAACATGGCATTCGCCAATTCCGTGGATTGCTCCGGCGGAAACAGCCAATCGGAACTCACCGCCACCACCAGCACTTTGCACTGCACCCGCGCGAAGGCGGATTCCAGGCTCCCGTAACGCCCGGCCACGTCATATTCATCCATGGCCCGCGTGATCTTCAGATACGAATTCGCATCGAACCGCCGCGTGAACTTCTCGCTCTGGTACTCCAGGTACGTCTGCACCTGGAACTTGTTCACCCGCGACTCCACGTCCCCGCGCCCGGTCCCCGCGGTCTGATCCTCCACCGTCCACTTCTCACGGCCGAATTTCGCCGCCATCATTTCCCGCGACAGGTACGTGATGTGCCCCACCTTCCGCGCCAGCGAAAGCCCCTTGATCGGTTTTCGACCCGTGGCGTAGTAGTCGCCTCCCTGCCAGTCCGGATCGAACGTGATCGCCTTGCGCCCCACGATGTCAAAGGCCAGCGCCTGCGCGGTGAGGCCCGCGGATGAGGCAATCACAATGCAGCGGTCCAGCATCTCCGGAAATCGGATGGCCCACTCCAGCACCTGCATGCCGCCGAACGACCCGCCCACCGCCGCCGCCAGCCGCCGAATGCCCAACTGCAGCAGAAGTTGCCGATGCACGCCAACGATGTCGCCCACCGACAGGTCCGGAAACTGGGACCCATAGGGCTTGCCCGTCGACGGGTTGATGGAGGACGGCCCCGTCGTGCCCTTGCAGCCGCCCAGGATGTTCGCGCACACCACAAAGTAGTGATCCGTGTCGATGCCCTTGCCCGGACCGATCATGGCATCCCACCAGGCCTTGGGCTCGTCCGGATCCGGGGGCTGATGCTCACCTGCCGCATGGGCATTGCCGGAAAGCGCGTGGCACACGAACACGACATTGTCGTCCTGCGGCGAACGTGTGCCGTACGTCTCGTAGGCCACCACAATGTCCGAAAGACGCTCGCCGTTATCGAGGACGTAGCCACCGGGAGACAGGTCGAGACGCACGGTTTCCGTGCGCACAACGCCCACACTCACAGCTTTCGGGGATACGCGACTCATCGGGTGACTCCAAGAATTGGACGATGATACGCCCCCTTGAAACCGCCGCAAGTCCTTTCAGTCTCCCATCGGGTCCGGCGGCATCGTCCGCCGCCATTCCCTATGGCAAGGTGATCGTAAAGGTGCTGCCCTTGCCCATCTCGCTGGTCACGGCCACCTGCCCTCCGTGCACCAGCGCGATATGCTTGACGATCGCCAACCCCAGCCCTGTCCCGCCCTGGCTGCGGCTGCGCCCCTGATCCACGCGATAGAAGCGCTCAAACAGGCGGTCCCAATGCTGCCTGAGGATGCCGGGACCTTCATCCTGCACCTCGATCTGGCAGCCGGCTTCGCGGCGCTCCGCGCGAATCGACACCGTCTGATTCTCGCCGCCATACTTGATCGCGTTGTCGATCAGATTCACCACCGCCGTCTCCAGCATCTCGGCATGGATCTTGGCCGTGACGTCGTTCGGACACGCCAGTGACAGTTTCGTCCCGCGGGCTGCCGCGGCCGCCTGGCACGTCCGAACCGCCGCTTGCAGAACCGGCCCAACCGGCCCCGGCGACAGGTCAATCGCCTCCCGCTCCGTCGCATGCTCGATGCGCGAAAGGGACAGAATGTCCTCGATCAGCGCGTGCAGCCGATCCGCCTGCTTTGCAATCTTCTCCAGGAAGCGCTGCGACGTCTCGGGATCATGTGTCCCGTCCAACAAGGTGTCCGCGAAGCCTTTGATGCTCGTGATTGGCGTCTTGAGCTCGTGCGATACGTTGGCGACAAAATCGCGGCGCACGCCTTCCAATCGCCGCAAACGCGTGACATCATTCATGACAAGCACCGCCCCGCGCGGCCCTTCCGTGGGACCGCGCAGCAGCCTCCCGTTCACCTGCAGAAACCGCTCGCCATCGGGGATGAACAACTCGCCCTCGACCTGCGCGTCGCTCGCCAGCGTCTTCTCGATCAGGAGCTGCAGATCCGCGTTCCGAATGACTTCCACAACGCTCCGCCCCTTGATCTCCGCCTCGCGCAGACCAAACAGCGCCTCGCCAGCCCGGTTGAGCGCGATGACCCGCCTCGCCTGGTCCACCGCCAGGACCCCCTCGGCCATGCAGGAGACCAGCGCCTCTTGCTCGTCGCGCTGGCGTGTCACCGTGTCGATGCGCTCGCGCAACTGCATCGACATGCGGTTCACCGTCGTGCTCAGGTCGTCCAGTTCCTGAATCGAGAGGCCAGGCAATCGTCGCCCCAGGTCCCCGGCCGCCAACGCCCGCACCCCCTCGTCAACCGCCGCCAACGGGCGCGTGATGCCGCGTGCAACCACCAGGCTGGCGAGCCACGCCATCAACATCACCACCACGGAGCCGCCGAACAGCTTGCCGCGCAGCGCCCGCTCCGCGGCCGTCACCTGCTCCAGTTCAATCGATACCCGCACCACGCCGCGCACCGCATTCCCGGAATGGATCGGCACGGCCACATACTGCATCCAGCGCCGCACCGTCACGCTGAAGTGCCGGTCTTCGCCATCCGCCCCGCGCAGCGCGGCGCGCACCTCCGGCCGGTCCCCGTGATTGTCCATCGCCGCCGGATCGCGCCGGCTGTCCCCCGCCACGGTTCCGTCAGGCAGGATGACGGTGACGCGCAAGCCCGACGCACGATCCGCCTTCTCGCAGCGGGCACTGACGCCGGGGCCCGGCTGATCCAGCGCTTCGTCCGCCAGTTGCGCCGCCAGGACGCGAGCCACCGCCCCCATCTGGCGGCGCAGACTCTGCTGCTCAAACCACCGCATCGTGCGGCTGCTGGCCCAGGTGACGGCGACCACGGCCATGCAAACAATGATCAGGTAAGACGGCAGCAACTTCCAAAATAGACGTGTTTTCACCGTGCCCCCGCGCCCCCGCCCGAATCCCGAAACCGGTATCCGACCCCACGCACGGTTTCAATGTACTTGCCGTACTTGCCCAACTTCTTGCGCAACCCCACCATCTGCACGTCAACAGCACGATCCGTGACGGGATAGTCCTCTCCCCGCACGGCATCAACAATCTGGTAACGCGTAAAAACCCAGCCCGGCCGGCGCGCCAGCACATGCAACACCTGAAACTCCGTGTACGTCAATTCCACGGCCTTGCCCCCCAGGCTCACCGTTCGGCGCCCCGGATCAATCACCATGCCGTCCACGTCGAGGCGCTCCGCCGCAGCCCCCGGTTCATCAACCCTCCCGCGACGCAACGCCGCCCGCACCCGCGCCACCAGTTCGCGCGGCCGGAACGGCTTGCTCACGTAATCCTCCGCCCCCAACTCAAGGCCACTCACCACGTCAGATTCCTCGCCCTTGGCCGATACCATGATGATCGGAACCGCGCGCGTCTTCTCATCCTCCTTCAGGCGGCGGCACACTTCGAGGCCGTCCATCTTCGGCAACATGAGGTCCAGTAGCACCAGTTGCGGCGGGCGCACTCGCGCTTTCTCTAACCCGTCCTCTCCCGTCTCAGCCGTCGTTACCGTATACCCCTCACGGCGAAGGTTGTACGTGATCAGCTCGAGGATATCCTCGTCGTCTTCCACCACCAGGATGTGCTCGTGCGCCATGAGATCTCCTTACGGCGCCGGCGGGACGCTATCCGCCGCCCCCGGCGGAACGCCCCGGTGCCGCACAATCTCGCCGTTAATCATGTAGATCACGTCCTGTGCAATGTTTGTGGCATGGTCCGCCACGCGCTCCAGATTCCGCGACACGCCCAGCGCGTGTATCAGGTAGTCCACGTCCTCCGGCTGCGCCAGCAGCGCCTCTCGCACGCGCTCGTAGGTCTGCCGGTTCAGGCGGTCCACCTCGTCGTCCGCCTCGCACACCTTCCACGCCAGCGCGGCATCCATGTTGAACAGCGCGTCCAGGCTGCCCCGCAGCATCGCCATCACCTTGTCCACCATGATGGCCAGATCCAACCGTGCCTGCGGCCGCGCTTTGCCCGCCAGCCGCTCCGCGCGCTCGGCAATGTTTACCGCCAGGTCCCCGATGCGCTCCAGGTCGCTGTTGATCTTGATCGTCGCGACGATCCAGCGCAAATCGATCGCCACCGGTTGGTGCAGGGCCAGCAGCTTCAGCGCCTCCTCCTCGATCTGCACCTCCCGCTGGTCGATCGCGTCGTCCCCGGCGATCACGGCCCGCGCCAGCGCCACGTCCTGCGCCTCCAGCGCCCGCACCGCCAGCGCCACGCTCTTCTCCACCATTGCGCAGATGCCCAGCAGCGACCGCTTGAGCGCATCCAGATCATGCAGCAAATGCAAACTCACGATTGTCCCTCTCTTCCTTACCCCCGCCCGCGCCCCCGCGCTGACGCTGCGCACCCATCACCAGACTAGGACCGTCCTGCTGTCGCCGCAAGCGCAACCACCGCCCGCCTCAGCCAAACCGGCCCGTGATGTAATCCTCGGTCTGTTTCTCCCGCGGCGTCGTGAACAGCTCCTGCGTCCGCCCATGCTCCACCAGTCGCCCCACGTACATGAACGCCGTGAAGTCCGACACCCGCGCCGCCTGCTGCATGTTGTGCGTGACGATCACGATGGTGAAGCGCTGCTTCAAGTCCAGCATCAGGTCCTCGATCTTCGCCGTCGCAATTGGATCCAGCGCCGAACACGGCTCGTCCATCAACAGCACGTCCGGTTCCACGGCAATTGCCCGCGCAATGCACAGGCGCTGCTGCTGCCCGCCCGACAGCCCCAGCGCGCTGTCCTGCAGCCGGTCTTTGACCTCATCCCAGATCGCCGCCCCCCGCAGGCTCTTCTCCACGATCTCGTCCAACCCCGCGCGCGGCACCGTCCCCAAGATCCGCGGACCGTACGCCACGTTGTCGTAAATCGTCTTCGGGAACGGGTTGGATTTCTGAAACACCATGCCCACCCGTTTGCGCAGCTCCGTCACGTTCAGCGCCACGTCGTGAATGTCCTGCCCGTGAACCCGGATCGTCCCCGCGATCCGTACCCCGTCCACCAGGTCGTTCATCCGATTGAGGCACCGCAACAGGGTTGACTTGCCACAGCCCGACGGGCCGATGAACGCCGTCACGTGGTTCGGCGGAATGTTCAAGGACACGTCGTCGAGGGCCTGTTTGGTCCCGTAGTGCAGCGACAGGTGGGAAATCTCCACCATCGGAGGGTGGTGCAGCGCGTCGGCGCGCACCTCCCGCGGCGGAACAACGGGCCGGGTGTCTGGGGGCATGGCCATCTCTCCTAAAGCGCCGTGACGGCGTACTTCTTGCGCAACTTGCCGCGGATCAGAATCGCGGCCAGGTTCAGAAACAACACGATCAACAGCAGCAGGATGGCCGTCATGAACACCATCGGCCGCGCCGCGTCCACGTTGGGCGACTGAAAGCCCACGTCGTAAATGTGAAACCCAAGGTGCATGAACTTTCGCTCCAGGTGCACGAACGGCCATTGCCCATCCAGCGGCAGCGTCGGCGCCAGCTTCACCACCCCCGTGATCATCAGCGGCGCCACCTCGCCCGCCGCGCGCGCCATGGCCAGGATCAGGCCCGTCAGGATCGACGGCATCACCGCCGGCAGCACCACACGCCAGGTCGTCTCGAACTTCGTCGCCCCCAGCGCCAGCGAGGCCTCGCGCGCACCCTGCGGAATTGCCGCCAGCCCTTCCTCCGTGGCCACGATCACCACCGGCACCGTCAGCAACGCCAGCGTCAGCGAGGCCCACAGAATGCCCCCCGTGCCGAAGGTCGGCGTCGGCAGTGCCTCTGCAAAGAAGGTCCGGTCTATCGCCCCACCCACCACGTAAATGAAGAACCCCACGCCAAACACGCCGAACACAATCGACGGCACGCCCGCCAGGTTGTTGACCGCAATGCGCACCGCGCTCACCATCGGCCCCTGCTTGGCGTACTCCCGCAGATAGAACGCCGCCACCACGCCCAGCGGCGTCACGATCACGCTCATGATCAGTACCATCATGACCGTGCCAAAGATCGCCGGAAAGACGCCCCCCTCCGTGTTGGACTCGCGCGGATCGTCCGCCACGAACTCCCACAGCTTGCTGGCGTAGAACCGCGCCTTCGCGCCGGCGCCCATGGCGTTCGGCCGGTACGCCCGCACCACGTCGCCCAACGCCAGCTCCGCGCGCCGGTCGCCGGCCGCGCTCAGCTCAATCACCGTGCCGGAACCCTCCCGCAGCGTGGCCAGCAGCTTGCGCTTCAACCCGTAGTCCGCCTGCAGTTCGGTCAGCTCCGACTCCAACCGCTCGACCGCCGCCCCCGTCGTCACCCCCTGCCGCGCCAGCTTCTTCACCTGCAGCCGGATCCGCTCCTGCGCCGCATTGATCGCCCCGATCTGGTTACGCTCCACATCCAGAATCTGCGCGTTGAGCGCGTGCGCCGCCGGCAGCGCCGCCTGCAAGGTCAGCCACGCCTCCTCGCCCTCCACCCGCCGCCCCCCGGCCCCCTCCCGCAACGCCTCCACTCGCCCGTGAAAATTCCCCCACTCGCGCCGCTCGATCACCGCCAGCTCCACCGGCGCCGCCCGGCTGACAATCGCATCCTCGTCCACCCACAGGAAATCCATGCCGTACAAATCGCGGTTGCCCTGCCGGATCTGGATCCGGTGCCGTTCGGGCGTGCCTTCCGCCGCGTCGGGCTGCGGTACCGTCTCCCGCATCGTGATCTGCCCCACCACCGTCCGCCCGTCCTTCAGCGTGAACGCATACATCGTGCGCGGCCAGAAAAACCCCAGGCCGTTCACCAGGATCAGCAGCACCAGGCCCGTGACCATCAGCAGCGCCATCGCCAGCGCCCCGCCCGTCAGCCACACAAACGCATCGCCGTTTTTCCAGAATGTCTTCACAAGTACCGGTACCGTTTGCGCAGCCGCAGCCGGATCAGCTCGGCCGCCGTGTTCATGATAAACGTCAGCATAAACAGCAGCAGCGCCGCCACGAATAACACGCGGAACAGCGTGCCCCCGTCCGGCGCCTCCGGCAACTCGACCGCAATGTTCGCCGACATCGCGCGAAAACCGCTGAAGATCGACAGGTCCATCACCGGCGTGTTGCCCGTGGCCATCAGCACGATCATGGTCTCACCCACGGCCCGGCCCAATCCGATCATGACCGCCGAGAAAATGCCCGGGCTGGCCGTCGGCAGCACCACCCGGATCGCCGTCTGCCAGGGCGTCGCACCCAGCGCCAGCGACGCCGCCCGCAAATGCTGCGGCACGCTCGACAGCGAATCCTCCGCAATCGTGAAGATGATCGGCACCACCGCAAACCCCATCGCAAACCCCACCACCAGCGAATTGCGCTGGTCAAACGTCAGCCCGAGAACGGACAGCAGCCAGTGCCGATAGTCCCCCTGCAGGAAGACGTGCTCCACGCCCGCCCCCAGTTGAATCGCCAGCCAGCCGCCACCCAGCACCACCGGAATCAGCAGCATGAATTCATAGCCCGGCTTCACCCAGTGCCGCACCGCCCGCGGACACCGCCGCCACAGAACCAGCGCCGCCAGGATGCACCCCGCCATCACAAATGGCATCAGGAAGATGCCCGGCACGATCTTCTCCATGTTCGGCGCCAGCCACAGCCCCGCGATGAACCCCAGCACCACGCTCGGCAGCGCCGCCATGATTTCGACCACCGGCTTCACGCGCTGCCGCAGGTTGGGGTGCATGAACTGCGAGGCATACAGCGCCCCCAGCAAGGCCAGCGGCACCGCGAACAGCAGCGCGTACAGCGTGCCCTTCAGCGTGCCATACAGCAGCGGCGTCAAACTGAACTTGGCCTCGAAATCATCGCTCCCGCCCGTCGACTGCCACACGTACGCGGGCGCGTCGTACCCCTCGTACCAAATCTTCCCGAAGAGACTCTTCAGCGTGATTTCCGGATGCCGGTTCTTGAGCGCCCACGTCTGCAGCCCGCCTTGCGCCCCCACCGCCAGAATCCCATCCGCCTTGGGCGCATAGGCCAGCGCCGCCGCGTCCGCCACCGGCGGCAGCGTGAGCAGCGTCTTCCCGGTCGTCCCGTAGTTCAAGTGAATCACCCCGCGGTCATCCAGCGCGAGAAACCCCTTGTCGCGCCGCGACGCCTGGATCGCCACAATCCGCCCCGCGTGCGGCGCAAACGTGTTCACGCGCACGAGGTGCCTGGCGTCCGCGCCCGCGCGCAGCATCTGCCATGTTGACACCCCGCCGCCGCTGTCGCCCACCACCAGAGTCCGGTCCCCGATCAAGAACTGCAGCGCGCTGATCCCGGCGCCAGGAGCCGACGCGGCCTGCACCGGGCTCCCGCCCACCTGTACGTCCGCCTTGTCCCGCAAATCCAACCGCCACACCGCCCCCGCCGCGGTCCCCACAAAGAGATCATCGCCCCGCTGATCCATCGCCAGCGCCGTGATCTCTCCCGAAATTCCGTCCGGCACGGCATACTGAACCGTCGTGCTCGTCGTCTCGTCCATCAGCGACGTCGTCTCTTCCACCGCCGTCAGCACAATCCGGTCCGCTCCTGTCACCGTCGCCATGACGGGCCCCGCCGGCGTGACGGCATATGCCAGCAAGCGAACCGCCGCCCCATGCTCATAGACGAGCACCGGATCGCGCACCCGCAACTGCGGCGTCACCTCGCGCTGCCCCGCCACATGTTCCACATCGAAATGAACGGCCACCGGCAACACGCGGCCATCCGACAACCCCAAAGCAAATTGGTCGTCCCCGCCCTGGGATACGCAAGTCACCCGTGCGTCCCCCAGCGCCAACTCGCCACCCAGTGGTAGCGGGGCGCCGTCCTTCAACGCATGAAACGACACCCCTTCCGCCCCAACCCGGTACGCCACGGTCTGGTATTCGTCGATGCCCACCCGCAACGGCGGCCCGGACGCAAGTGTCACATTCACCGCCGGCTCAACCGATGGCGGCGCAAACAGCGGATATACCTGCCCAATGATGACGATCAGAATGGACAGGATGGAACCGATGATGATCATGCCGCCGAGCGTGACCACGCGGCGCGCCACCCCATCGGCCACCAGGCGGCGCTTCAAACGGCTGGAAAGCGCAAAACCGCGCAGGCGGGCCGGACGCGCCGGCCCGCCTGTCGGTTGCTGAACCACCGTTGTGATCAAGTCTGGCACTTACTTCAGTTTTTTGAGCTCGGCTTCGACCACCTTGGCCGGCAGCGGGAAGTAGCCATCCTTGACCGTCGCCTCCTGCCCTTCCTTGGAGAGCACCAGCTTGAGCATCTCGCGCGTCAACGGGTCCAGCCCCTGCCCCGGCACCTTGTTGACGTAGACGTAGAGGAAGCGCGAGATCGGATAAGCACCGCTATACGCATTCGCCTGGTTTGCATCCGCGCATTCACCGCCCGCCTTGGCGGACAGGGCCACCGCACGCACGCCCGGTGTCGTATACCCAATGCCACTGTACCCAATCCCGAAGCGATCCACCGATATTCCCTGCACCACCGAGGCCGACCCAGGCTGCTCCTTGACCTGGTCCTTGTAGTCGCCGTTCTCCATCACGTGCTCTTTGAAGAAACCGTAGGTACCCGAGGCCGAATTGCGTCCATACAGACTGATCGGACGCGCCGCCCAGTCGCCCGTCAACCCCAGCTCGCCCCACGTCGCGATGTCCGCCGATCCACCCCGCCGGCGCGACTTGGAGAATACCGCGTCAACCTGCTCCATCGACAGGCACTCGATCGGGTTGTCCTTGTTGACGAATACCGCCAAGGCATCCACGGCCACCCGGATCTGCGTCGGTTTGTACCCGAACTTGCTCTCGAAGCCGTCGATCTCCGATGGCTTCATTGGGCGAGACATCGGCCCCAGTTGGGCCAGGCCGCCGATCAGCGCCGGGGGTGCCGTGCTCGAGCCCTTCCCTTCAATCTGAATGTTCACGTTCGGGTAGTGCTTCTTCAGCCCTTCTGCCCAGAACGTCATGAGGTTGTTCAGCGTGTCCGAACCCACGCTGCTCAGGTTTCCCGACACCCCCTCCACCGTGCTGTACTCGGGCAGCCCTTCATCCAGTGTCACCGCCGGCTCGGCACGAGCCATCGGGTCCATCCCTGCGAGCGCCACGGCCGTCAGTGCGGCCAGCCAGCGCGTTGCCTGCTTGCTGTTGTGTGTCATCTTCATGTGTTCTGTGCTCCCTGTTCCTGGTTCAGAAACTTGCGACGAGATCAATCTGCAGGCGGTCATAGTCGGTCGACTTGGCGGAATCCGAAATCTTCCGCTCATCCGCAAAGAAGTAGGACACGCCCGCCTGAAGGTTCTTCATCAACTGATACTTGCCAGACACCTTGTGGCCCTTGCCGTCGGTGCCGCCGCCCCAGCGATCCGAGTCCGTAAACATCCCCAGCGTCGCGTCCTTCTCCAGTTCGGCATAACTGTAGCCCAGTTCCCACGTCTTCGGCAGATTCAGTTTCCCATAGCTCACGCCGTACATGTGCCCCTGGTCGTATTGGTCCGCATCAATATTGGTGAGTTCCTGGGCGTAAACATCCAACGGCCTTCCCAGCACCCACACCTCAAACTGCGCGAAGTACACCACCGGCGTGAACTCCGTCTTCCAGGCCTTGTTGGTCGTGCTGCCACTGACCGTGCCGTTGATCGTGCTGTTGCCGTAGGAGTTGTTCTTGTTCTCCCAGTCGATGACGTCAAACCCCTGGATGTTATCGTACGCGTAGTAGCTCGCGCCCAGCATGAGATTCACCTCGGGCGTGAACTCCAGCTTCACGGCGCCCTGCCCGGCATACAGCTTCGTGTCCGACTTATCCGACCGTTCCTGGATCCAGAAATAGCCGGCGTTGCCGAGGAACTTGGCGATGCCCATGTTGTACTCGCCCTTCGCCGCCATCCCTTCCGGCGTCAAGTCGCTGTCCCACACCAGGTCGTCCGGCTGCGTGATGAAGGGGTTCTTCATCTTGCCGCCAGTCGCCTTCAAACGGTTGGGTTCACTGCCCGTGAAGTTGTACTCGATGTACCCGAGGTTCAGCCGCATCTCTTCCTTGTCGAACCCGCCGCCGAGCGACTGGTTGCCCGAGATCGGATCGGAACCGCCGGTCGAGAACTCAATGCCGGCCTTGGTGGCATCGTTCACCTTGGCTTCCGCCCCGAGGCGCGCGCGGATCCGATCACGATCACGCGTAATCGTGTCCCCGCTCTTGTCCTTCTTGGAGTCGTCATTGATTTGCTCAACCCGGTAGCGCAGGTCGCCCTTGAATTTGACGTCGTCCGCCCACGTCTTCGGCGGCGGCGTTGGCGGCGGCGCCTCCGGAGGAAGGACACTCGTTTGCGCCCAGCAAAGCCCACTCACGCTCACCAAGACCGCTACACCTGCAGATATTCGATTCATTCGCTTCGTTCTCCTTTCGCTTTTGGTGAGGACAGTTCACACCCCGGGCGTTGCGGCGGCATTCGCCTCACGTTAGATTTTGATTAGCGATCGGAGGGCTGGCGGCAGCACCGCACAGGCGTGGACCCGACGCCGGGCCGGCTGTCGAAGCGAACTGCAGGCGAAATGGCCCCGCCACGGCAGCCAAGTCTTGGCGGTCCGGAGGGGGCGGGTTGACCATCTGGCGTGCGGACGCACGCCGAATCGATTGGCTCCCCGGTCGTAACCCGGCCAGCACAAATTCCCTCAAGTCAGCCTGGGAAGTAACTCCTTACTACACAAGGGCCTACGAGAAAGGCTGCCTTTTTGTCCGGGGCGACAAACCCCGTGAATTGGCCGAAATAGCCAAGATCACCGCCCGCCAATGGAACCGGTATCAGAACGGCCGGCAGCGCGAGAACCCCATCCTGAAAGGACTCCAATATCTCAGGGTATTCGAGGACGAGACGGTCCGGACATACGCCCAGGCCGCCGAGGTGCTTGGCGTTTCCCGCGAGCGGGTCTATCAGCTCACGGCACTGGTCACCAAATTGCCGCCCCAGATCAAGGACTTCCTGGCCGGCACCGAGGACCCTGCCGTGCTCCGCTTCTTCACCGAACGGCGCCTCCGCCCGTTGACCATGCTTCCTGACCATGAAGCACAGATAGCAGAGTTCGAGCGGATTCTTGCCGGCGCGCAGAGAGACTCAGTACGGATCCACACTACCACTTGACGGTGGCCAACCACCTTCAGTCAATAGTCCTTCTACACTAAATCGGCCGGCTTGGCGGTACCTGCGAAAGGAAGTGTCAACGTGAACGTGGTCAGGTTCTCTTCACTCCGCTCCAGAATCAACTGACCGCAGTGTGCCCGTGCGATTTCGCGAGCCAGGCTCAGGCCCAGACCGGAGCCTTCGATCTCGCGGCTGCGGGACTTGTCGGCACGGTAGAAGCGATCGAAAACCTTGTCGTGGTCTTGCTTCGGAATCGGGCGCCCCGTGTTCGAGATCGTGAAGACCGCTTGGCCGGCCCGCTCAACCAGTGCCATTTCGATTGCGCCATCCTTGTCGCCGAACTTGACGGCGTTTGAAACCAGATTTTGGAATGCCTGGTTCAGCAGGTCTGCGTCTGCCATGACCAGCAGCTCCTGCGGTGCATCGACGGTTGTCTTCCTGTCGGGGGCAAGCAGCCGCACATCCTCAGCAGCCGCACGAGCCAGATCGGCCAGGTTGATGCGCGCCAGACTCACCGGCAGTTGTCCGGAATCGGCCTGTGAGAGCAACAGGAGCTTGCCAAGGATCACCTTCAGGCGTTGCACCTCGTCCAGTTGCTCGGCGTATTCGCGCTGCTCGGGGGAGCCATCCGGCGCTCGCTGCAGCCACCGTTCTGCCTGCGCCTGGAGGATCGCCAGTGGCGTCTTTAACTCGTGGGCTGCGTCTGCGCTGAAACGCGTAGCCTGCGCAAAACTTCGCTCAAGACGGGCCAGCATGCCGTTGATCAGCACGATCAGGCGTCTGAACTCCGCGTCGGCTCTTTCATCGGGAATCCGCTCATTGAGCCGGCGAGCGGTGACCGCTTCGGCCGTGCGAGCGATCCGGTTGACGGGGCGCAGTGCCATGTGCCCGATCAGCCAGCCCCCGGCCACAATCAGCAGCAACCCCAGCGGGACGGCGACGAGAAGGGCCTGCTCGAAACGACGGGTCTCGGCATGCAAGTCGGACAGATTCATCGCGATGCTGAGCGTCACTTCCTCGTTGGCAATGGTCATGGCTCTCCATTCGCCATTTGGCGCCGCAAGAGTGGCATAGACCGGTCCCCGTACAGGAAGCCGGCGCGGCGGCTGCTCACGGGGGGGCGGCTCGTCGGACGGGCGCGGGCGCCGGCCGTCCCTTTCCTCGGGAGGTGGGGGCCGGAGGTCGCCCTCTATGGGAGGTCCTTCAGGGGCACTCGCCGGAGCCGCGTCGAGCGAAAGTGGCAGGGCATGCAGCGGCAATTCCGGCGGCCATCCGGCCGTGTCGTACAGAATCTCACCGTTCGGACGCGTCGCCTTCACCACGAACTGCTTCGAGGCGTCCTCCCCGTAGATGGACCGCAACGAATCGTCGAATCGCCGCCAATGCCCGCCGGGCTGGGTCTTGCGGACCTGCGCGTCAGCCAGCGCCCTGAGTTCGCGATCGATGCGCGCAATGCCAACGCGGCTCAGCGCGGCGGTTGCCAGGAGGCCGAATCCGAGCAGAAGCATGCCGGAAAGGCTCATGCTAAGGAGTCCGATCTTGAGGCGGAAGGAGTGCAGCATCAGACGGCCTCCTCCAGCTTGCGAAACCGATATCCGACGCCTCTCACCGCTTCGATGAGCGAGTCGGACCCGCTCGAATCGATCTGGGAGCGGAGCCGTTGGATGCAGACATCCACGAGATTCGTTCCTGGATCGAAACTGTAGCCCCAAACGTGCTCCAGAATTTGCGACCGCGTGAAGACGCGGCCGGGCGACCGCATCAGGTATTCGAGCAGGCTAAACTCGCGCGGCGGCAACATGATCTCGTCTCTGCCCCGCCTGACCTCTCGTGTGATCAGGTTGACGCTCAAATCACCCGCACGCAACACGCTGAGTTGCTCGCCCGACGTGCGCCGTAGAACAGCCTGCACCCGTGCGATCAGTTCATCGATGTAGAACGGCTTGGCAATGTAGTCGTCGGCGCCGAGATTCAGCCCCTCCACGCGCTCATTCTTTTCGGCGCGCGCTGTCACGAGGATAACAGGCACCGTGTTCTTTCCGTCGCGAAGGCTCTTGAGGATGCTGAGCCCGTCGCGGCCAGGCAGCATGATGTCGAGCACGAGGAGATCGAAGGGTTCCGCGCGCAAGAGCGCGTGGGCGTCATCGCCGTTGTGACTGACCGTAACGGCAAAAGCGTGCTCCTCGAGTCCTTTGCGGATGAACCCGGCAAGCTTCTTCTCGTCCTCTACGACCAGTACTCTCACGCCCTGCACAATACCACGGATGGCCCCGAATAACCAAGACCGGCTCGATTACGGTTTTGTAATCATTCCGTGTCCCAGCGGTAATACTCATTTCGTTGTATGTAGCAGAGACAAGAAAAGGTTCTCGACCCTGAAACGAAAGGAGTGTGCGACATGAACAGATTGGCAGTCATTATCGCGGGGCTGAGCGTGGCGGTGGGTATGCGGGCGTTCGCGCAAGAACGGGAGGATCCCGGGATGAACGAGATGCGACCGCCGCGTCGGGAGCAACTGGCTCAGGACACGACACCGCTCACGCAGGCGCAGACGACGCAGGTGAAGGCGATCTTGTCGAAGTACGATCCAAACGCCCTGACAGCGGATCAGGCCCAGGCGATTCACGAGGCGTTCCGCCAAGTGGGTCTGCGGGCCGGCCCAGCCATGGCCGAGACCATTCGCGCCGCGGGATTCGATCTCGACAAGCTGCGGCAACTGGCCCCGCCACCGGACAGACAACGCGGAGAGGGTGAAAACCGCCGTCCGCGCCAGGTCGGAGACGGGCCGCCGGAGCGGCCGGACACCGGCCGTTCGGAGCAATCCCGGCAGGGACACGGGCAGTACTCGCTCGATCAGGCCGTGTCCGACCGGGCTCAGTTGCACACCATCGCGTTCAGCGGGCTGGCCTTCATCACCGGTGACTTCGGTGCGTCCACCTTCATGCCGCCGGGGAAGGTGTGCGACTACTTCGGCTTCCAGTATATGCGCGACATCGATGCGGCAGCCAAGGGACACAATCCGATGTTCCTGAACCGTGTAGCCGGCAACGTGCTTCACATCCTGAACGATAGCCAGCGGAAGCTCTTTGAGGACCTGGCCACGGAGCAGGCGGGCCAGTTCGAGCAACTGGCGCTGAAGCGCATGCCGCTGATCAAGGCGTTTCACCGTGAGTTGGAAGCAAAGGCGCCGGGGCTGAACCGCGAAGCGGTCACCCGCTACGTCGGGGACTTCTTTGCGTTCGACGCGGAACTTAGCTATCGCCGGGCCGAAGTCTTCGGCAAGGTGGCCGCGTCGCTCACGCCGGAGCAGAAAGTCTACCTCGGGAAGATGAAGTTCGGCGACTTCAACACGTGGCCCGCTCTCGACGAGCGCGACAAACTCAAGCGCCCCGCCCCGGGTACATCCCGCTTTTTCAACGTGGCCTACATGACGTACGCCAGCGAGTTCTTCAGTTGGTACGCCGGCACGGTCGAGGCGGATGTCTACTTCTGCCCGGAGCGGCACGGTACGTACTTTGGCGGGTTCTACATGAAGGACATGCCGGCGATGGGCAAGCGCGACTACGACATCAGCACGTCGGTCACCGGCGACAGCGGCGAGAACTTCCTCAAGCTCCTCACGGACGAACAGCGTGCGAGCATCACATCCATCATCGAGCGGCAGCGCAAGGCGATGGCCGAGATCATCGACACCCGGCGCGCCGTCTCCGTGGAACTGCGCAAGTCCCTGGCCGGCGGGATGGTGGACCGAGCCAAGGTGCTGGCGCTTGGCCGTCGCTATGGGGAACTGGATGGCGAGGTGTCTTGGATGTACGCCACGGCCTTCGCCAAGGTGAACCGGACGCTCACCGCCGAACAGAGGGCCGCCATGCTGAAGCTGCGCAACCTGGACGGATACCGCAGCGCCCCCGCCTATCTGTACTCGCAGCCCATGACGGAAGCGCCCAACCTGCCCGACACGGATTTTCTGTTTGGCGTGAAGTAGGAGGTGAACCATGAAACAAATCGCGCTTGCCGGTGTCTTCCTCGTTGGCGTCATACGAGTCGCGGTCGCCTACGAAACACTTCAGGGCCCGACGGAAACGAGGTACTGGGATGAGTCGCGCGCCTGGAACGGCTATACCCTGTTTGGCGCGCGCGGCACGAGCTACCTGATCGACATGGAGGGGCTCGTGGTCAACACGTGGCCGGTGGGCACGAATCCGCGCTTCCTGGACAACGGCAACCTGCTCGATGCGTCCACGGACGACCCCAGCCACGGGGCGGGGTTCATTGAACTGGATTGGGCCGGCAACACGGTCTGGGAATATCACGAGGACCGGGATGACTACGAGCCGCATCACGACTTCGTGCGCATCTTCAACACGAACCTGAACGCCTGGACGACGCTTTACATCGCCAACAAGACCATCACGCACGCCCAGGCCATCGCGGCCGGGTGCAATCCCGCTAACGGCCCCTACGACGGCGCCCAGGCGGACGCTGTCGTCGAAGTGGACATGAGCGGCAACGTGGTCTGGGAATGGTGGTTCTTCGACCACACGGTGCAGGATTTCGATCCCACGAAATCGAACTATGTCGCCGCCATCTCGAACGCACCGGGACGCATCGACGTCAACCTGCCCAGCCGGCCGGTCAAGAAGGACTGGCTCCACTGTAACTCGCTGGACTACAACTCCGAGCTGGACCAGATCGTCATCAACTCCGTGCAGGGCGAGTTCTACGTGATCGACCACGGCGGCACCTTTGTCGCCGGCAACCCCGCCGCCGGCATCGCCTTGGCCGCCTCGAGCGCCGGGGACTTCCTGTATCGCTTCGGCGATCCCGCCCGCTACGAGCAGGGCGACGCCCCGTACATCCAGGAAGATTGGACGCAGTCCAGCGCCGGCCACAAGCAGATCGGCGGCGCGCATGACATCCAGTGGATCAAGCCCGGCCTGCCCGGCGCCGGCCACTTCCTGATTTTCAACAACGGCCAGTATCTGTGGGAGCGCTGTCCGCAGTCGTACATCTTCGAAATCAACGGCTTCCTCAATGCCGCCGGCGTGGACACCGGCGACTATGTCAACCCGCCCAACGCCGGGTACACCATTGTAAGCTCTCCTAACAACGACACCCACAAACAGAAGAAAAACGTCTCGAAGCAGATCGCTTGGCAGTACTACTCGAAGAGCAACCACGGCTTCTTCAGCCATATCGGGTCCGGCGCGCAGCGTCTGCCCAACACCAATACGCTGATCTGCGCGATGACCGAGGGGCACATCTTCGAAATCACTTCCGACGGGGAGCTGGTATGGGAATACGTCAATCCGGTTACACCCGACGGCAAGCTTGAGCGCCTGGACGACAACTGGCCGATGTACAACTCCATGTTCCGGGCCTATCGCTACACGGCGGATCACCCCGCCCTGGCCGGCCGGGATCTGACGCCGGGCGACACGATCAGCGGGGCCACGCCTGAGTACACCTACATCCCGGACACCAACGACGTGCCTGTTACCGTCACCAACGCCTGGAGCATGCTCAAGCTCCCGGACACCGGACAGACGGGCGATTACACGGCCACCTACGGCGAGGACTCCGACTACGCGGTCAATCCGCCGGCTTACACCGTCAACGGAGACGGAGGCGTCTCCGACGCAGTGACCGGTCTGATGTGGCAGCGGACGGATGGAGGCGAGATGACCTGGGCGGCAGCAGTCGCCTACGCGACGAATCTGGCGCTAGGAAGTCACAATGACTGGCGTCTTCCGACCAGCCACGAGCTGTTCAGCATTGTGAATCACGGCCGGGCGAGTCCGGCGTTGGACACGAACGCATTTACCGCTACCGCCGCGCAGTACTGGTGGTCGTCCGATGCCCAGGCGGACGACCCCTCGCGGATATGGGCTGTCAACGCCGGTGGCGGAATCGGCGCGCATCCGACCAACGAGACCGTCAGTGCAGGGGGCTCCAAGCGCTTCCACGTGCGTTGCGTGCGCGATGCGTCCGACATCGCGGCGTCGAATCTCCACGCCTTTACGGTCAACGGCGACGGCACGGTTGCCGACCGGAACACGGGGCTGGTCTGGCAGCAGGCTCAGGCTCCGTCGGCGCTGACGTGGGAAGCGGCGCTCACCTATGCAGAGCAACTGGCGCTCGGCGGCAAGAGCGACTGGCGCCTGCCAAACGTCAAGGAACTGCGATCGATCAGCGACGACACGCTCAGCGCACCCTCGCTGGACAGCACGGCCTTCCCCGGCGCGACGGCCGCGTTGTTCTGGTCCTCCACCACCGAGGCGAACCAGACCAACCGCGCCTGGACCGTGGACTTCACGTACGGCCTGGTCAGCTACGCGCCTAAGACCAACGCGTGCTACGTGCGCTGCGTACGGGGCGGCACGACGAACGCCGCCGTGAGCGTTCCCGTTCTCCTGGCGCTGGCCGGCGGAAGCTACGACATGGGCGATCACCACGACTTGGGCGGCGGGGAACACGCCAACGACGAGATCCCGGTCCACACCGTGCAGGTGGACGCCTTCCAGATCGCAGAATACGAAACGCGCTGCGACGAGTACGTGGAGTTCCTGAACTCGGCGTTGCAGCTTGCCGCCATCGAGGTGCAAACGGGGCTCGTCTATCGGGCCGGCACGGGGGATGTGTATTGCGAAACGCGCGCGGCGGTCGCGCACAGCCGGATCGGGTGGGACGGGGCCAACTTCAGCGTGCTCGACGGGCGCGGGGCACATCCCGCAACCGGCATCCGCTGGCTTGGCGCAGCGGCCTACTGCAACTGGCTGAGCGAACAGACGGGGCGGACGCCGTGCTACGACCTCGCCACGGGCGTTTGCGACTTTACGCACGACGGATTCCGCCTGCCAACCGAGGCGGAATGGGAGTTCGCAGGTCGCGGGGGCCAGTACGCCCCCTACCGCATCTACCCCTGGGGCGACGAGGCGGACAACAGCCGGGCGAACTGGCCCGCATCTGGAGACCCCTACGAGGCCGGCGATTTGCCCCTGACTACGCCAACCGGATTCTACGACGGATCGCTGCGGCCGAAGGCCGATTTCGGGTGGCCCGCCGAAACGAACGTCTACCAGACGGTCTCCGGCGCCAATGCGTACGGCCTGTTCGACATGGCCGGCAACGTGTGGGAATGGGTCAACGACTGGTATGGGCGCGACTACTACGCCTACTGTGTCAGCAACAGCGTGGTGACGAATCCACCCGGTCCGGTCGCCGGAACGCCGGCGCCAGACGGTCTGCCCTACCACGCGCTGCGCGGCGGCAACTGGTACAACGGCGAACAAGGCCACTCGCGCGTGTCGAATCGCAATCTGGCCTACTACCGCGGCCCGGACGATCCCAACCACGCCTGGTATCATGTGGGATTCCGTGTTGCCCTCGGTGCCCGGGCCGCCACGAGCAATGCGCCGCCGGTCATCTCCGGCGTCAGCCGTTCGCCCCTGTCGCCGACGTCCGTCGATGATGTCTGGGTTACGGCGACGGTGACCGATGACCAGTCGGTCGCGGCGGTGACGCTCACGTATGATGACGGCAGCGCCACCGGCACGACCGAACGCACCGCATTTCTGGAGACCATGGCCGCGACAGCGGCCAAGCCCTGGACGGGAGGCGGAGCCGACAACGCCTGGACCGTCACGGCCGCCACTGCAAGCCACATCGAGCAGCGCACAGGGGCCAACTACGGCAGCAGCAATCCGTGCGGAGTCGAGTTCCACGTCGGGACGGCGAACCTGACCGACACGATGATCGCGACAACCGCCGGGATCGATGCCACCGGAACAAGCGGCTACGTCGAGTTCTTGCTCCAGGCTCTCACGCTCACCAACTCCCAGGGTTGGACATTCCAGGTCGACGCCGGCGCGGGCTACGCCACTCGCCTTAGCGAGTTGACCGGCTCCTCTCATGCCTGGCAGCAGTATCACTACGACCTCGCGCCGTCCGAACGGGTCGGCAGTCTGAGACTGCGCTTCCAGTTCCGCGGGGGTACTGGCGATCCGCGCGTGGATATCGATCAAATCTCGGTCAAGGTGACATCCGTGGGCGGCGGGGGCGGCAGTGCTACAGTCCCTATGTACGACGATGGAGTGCACGGCGACGGCGACGGGGGCGATGGGCGTTACGGCGGCCAGATTCCAGACGGACCGGCAGGCACGACGGTTCGCTACTACGTGACCGCCACGGATGGAGACGGCACAACAACCACCGACCCTGCGGGCGCCCCGGCCGCGACCTACTCGTACACGGTGAGAACAGAGGTAACCAACCGGACGGTCGGGCTCATCACAAACACGGTGACGGCGTTCGAGGGCTACACGCTGATGGCGCCCAAGCACTACACGAACACCTACCTGATCAACAACGAGGGGCAGATGGTGCACTCCTGGACAAGCGCCTACGTGCCGGGGCAGTCAGCGTATCTCCTGACCAACGGCAACCTCCTGCGCAGTTGCTTCATCCAAGGCGGCGGCCTGACCGGCGGCGGCGAAGGGGGGCGGATCGAGGAATACGCGTGGGACGGTTCGCGGGTGTGGGAGTTGGATTACGCGACCGCGAACTACGCCCAGCACCACGACCTCTGCCCGCTGCCGAACGGCAGCATTCTGATGCTCGTGGTCGAACGCAAGACCTACGCCGAGGTGCTGCAGGCCGGCTTCAATCCCAGTCTCCTGCACCCGGACGTCCAGGGGAAGAACTACATGATGCCCGACTCCGTGGTCGAGGTGCAGCCGACCCGGCCGACCGGGGGGACTGTCGTGTGGACGTGGCACGTCTGGGACCATCTGATCCAGGACTACGACGCCACGAAGAGCAACCACGGTGTCGTCGCGAACCACCCGGAGCTCGTGGACGTCAACGGCTGGGCGGAGTCCGGCGCGATCATGCCCTTCTGGAACCATATGAACTCCATCGCCTACAACCACGCCCTCGACCAGATCGTCCTGAGCGTTCGCGGGAGCAGCGAGTTGTGGGTGATTGACCACAGCACGACCACCGCTCAAGCGGCCAGCCACTCGGGCGGACGCAGCGGCAAGGGTGGCGATCTGCTCTATCGGTGGGGCAATCCTGTGACCTACGACGCGCTCGGAAGCCAGATGCTCTTCGACCAGCACGATGTGCAATGGATTGCGGCCGGCTGTCCCGGCACCGGGAACATGCTGGTCTTCAACAACGGTATCGGTCGGAACTACTCCAGCGTGGACGAGATCGTGCCGCCGGCAATCGACGCCAGCGGCAACTACGCGCGGGTGGCGGGGCAAGCCTATGCGCCACCCGGTCTGACATGGACGTATGCCGCGACTCCGGCCACCAGCATGTACTCCGAAGCCATTTCCGGCTGTCAGAGGCTGCCGAACGGCAACACGCTGATCTGCGACGGCACGCATGGCGAACTGCGGGAGGTGACCCCGGCAGGGCAGGTCGTCTGGTTCTACACCTGCCCCGTCGAGAACACCGGCCCCATGACGCAAGGCGACACGCCGTCGCTCGACATCCGCAACCACCAGTACAACGCTGTCTTCAAAGTGCGGCGCTACCCGGCGACGTACGCCGGGCTTCAAGGCAAGGATCTCACCCCGCGCGGCACGATCGAGATCTACCCCGGCAGCGTGGCGGATGCCGACGGCGACGCCATGTCGGACGTGTGGGAAATCGCTCATTTCGGCAGCACAACCAACGCCGGGGCTTTGACCGACAGCGATGGGGACGACCTCACGGACCTGGATGAGTACCAGCGAGGCATCCGTCCCGACCTGGCAGACACCGACGGCGACACTGCGCCAGATGGGTGGGAGGTGGCCAATGCCCTCGACCCTGCCTATGCAGCCGACGGCCTCATGGACTCAGACGGCGATGGCATGAAGAATGCGGACGAGTATGTTGCCGACACGGGCCCATGGAATCCTTTGTCTCTCCTTGCCATCACGGATCTCGACGCCGTCAGCGTCGACATCCGCCTCACGTGGATCGGCGGTGCTCGCGCACAGCAGCACCTCGAGTGTTCTTCCAACCTCGTTTCCGGCCAGTGGAGCGCCATCTTCACCAACCTGCCGCCAACTGAGACCACGAATTCCGTCATTCAAGCCGGCGCGGCAACCGGGGGCAACCGCTTCTATCGCATCAAGGCCACGAGGTAGTTCATGATCCTGTCCAACGCGCTCGTCCTTCTGTTACTTATCGGCGGCTACGCTTTCACCGGTCGCGCTCAGACAGGCCCGCCGCTCGTGGTGGAGGAACCGGCCGCAAGCCTGTCGGTGATTCTCGGCCGGCCAACGGACCGCAGCATCGCGCTGAGCGTCCTGTCGGCCACGGATGTCGATGCGCGTGTCGCCTACGGCGCGGAGCTTGGAACATTCTCGACGACGACAGACGTCCACACACTGAAGGCGGGCGTCCCGTCGGAGTTCGAACTTGCCGTGCTGAAGCCGGACACGCGGTACTACTACCATCTGGCGGGGCGCAGTCCGAAGCCGTTGGCGGAAGGACTGTTCCACACGCAGCGCGCAGCAGGAAGCGCCTTCACTTTCGCCCTGCAGGGCGACTCCCACCCTGAACGCCAGGGGAAGATGTTCGACCCCGCGCTCTACGCCCGGACCCTGCACAACGTGGCGAAGGATCTGCCAGACTTCTACATCACGATGGGCGACGACTTCAGCATCGAGCGCCTCATCGAACGCCAGACGCTCGGCCAAGCCGCCGTCGATCAAGTCTATGACTGGCAACGGGATTTCCTCGGCCCAGTCGGACATTCGTCGGCGTTGTTTCTCGTCAATGGCAATCACGAGCAGGCCGCCCGCTGCAACCTCGACGGCACGGCCACCAACTGCGCCGTCTTCGCCGGCCGCGCCCGCACGAAGTTCTATTCTCTGCCTGCCCCGGATGGGTTCTATACCGGTGATGCCGAGCCAGTGCAGCACATCGGCTTGCTGCGGGATTACTACGCGTGGACATGGGGCGATGCGCTGTTCGTGGTGATTGATCCGTACTGGCACTCGCCGGTGGCTGTGGACAACAAGGCCGGAACGCGCCAGCACGACAAGGGCAATAGACAAGGCGGCACCCTTGGCGACGCGCAATACAGGTGGCTGACCAAGACGTTGACCGAAAGCAAGGCGCGCTGGAAGTTCGTCTTTGCTCATCACGTCAACGGCACCGGTCGCGGCGGCATCGAATGTGCATCGCGAGGCGAGTGGGGCACGAAGATTCACAGCTTGTTCGTCAAGACCGGCGTCACCATCTTCTTCCAGGGACACGACCACCTCTTCGCCCGGCAGGAACTCGACGGTGTCGTGTACCAGTCCTGTCCCAATCCGGCCGACCCCACGTATCAAGCATTCAACCGTGACGCGTATCGTTGTGGCGACATCCTGCCCAACTCCGGCCACCTGCGGGTGACGGTGTCGGTACAGGAAGTGGCTGTGGACTATGTCCGCTCCTGGCTTGCCCAGGATGAGACCGACGTGCGGAAGAACGGCGAAACGGCGTTCCGCTACACGATTCGAACGAAGGAGCCCGCGCCATGAACCCGCAACGCTATTCCTTGATCCTGCTTTTGCTTGTGTCTCTCGACGTTCGTGGCGCAGAACCGCGGGGCGGCCCGGCGGGGACATTCCGCACCGACGTTCCTGCCGAACCGTGCAGCCTCATTCTGGGCCGGCCAACGCGCTCGTCGGTGGCGGTCAGCGTGCTCACGTCGACTGACACGGCGGGCTTCATCCGTTACGGAGCGGAATCTGATCCCTGCACGAACAGGACGGAGACCGTTGACTTCAAGGCCGGCGAGTCACGGGTTGTGCGGCTCGATGGGCTGAGGGCCGACACCGGTTATCGCTATGTGTTTTGCCATCGCCTGGCATCGTCCACCGTTTTCCAGAGCAGCGCGGAACACACCTTCCGCACACAGCGTCCGCCCGGCGCCGCTTTCACGTTTACGATCACCGCCGACTCCCATCTCGATGAAAACACCGCCCCGGCGATCTGCGCGAAGACGCTCCTCAACGCGTTGGCCGACCGGCCTGATTTCCACATCGATCTCGGCGATACCTTCATGACCGGCAAAAGCCGGGACCGGCCGGAGAGCGCGCTCCCGCAGTATCTCGCCCAGCGCTACTACTTCGGGCTCCTTTGCTCCTCAGCCCCGCTGTTTCTCGCCCTGGGCAACCATGACGGCGAGACGGGGCGTTACATGGACATCGCCACGCGCATGCGGACGGATCTCTTTCCAAACCCGTTGCCCAACGGTTTCTACACCGGCAGCACCAACGGGAACTACTATGCGTGGCAGTGGGGTGACGCCCTTTTCGTCGTGCTCGATCCCTTCCGTTATTCCGACCGCCCGGCACGGGGGGCAGAAGGGGGCGGATGGAACTTCACACTCGGCCGTCCGCAGTACGACTGGCTTCAGAAGACGCTGGAGGACAGCGGATCGCGGTTCAAGTTCGTCTTCATTCATCACCTAGTCGGCGGCAGCGATCGGCAGGGACGCGGCGGCGCGGAAGCGGTTCCCTTCTTCGAGTGGGGCGGTCGCGACCTGGACGGCCGCGACGTGTTCACCGAAAAGCGGCCGGGCTGGCCAATGCCCATTCATGCGCTTCTGGTCAAGCAGGACGTGACCGCCGTCTTCCACGGTCACGATCATTTCTACGCCAGGCAGGAAGTTGACGGCATTGTCTACCAACTCATTCCGCAGCCGGGGCATCCGGGTGAGGGCAGCGTACGAAGCGCTGGAGAGTACGGCTATGCAACCGGCGAGATTCTGCCGGGTACCGGCTACCTGCGCGTCACGGTCTCGAACTCGAAGGTCACTGTTGAATATGTGCGCACAGGAGCCGTTGTTCCGGTTGCTGCGACCTACACGGTCACGCCAAAGCGCCAATGAAGGCTGGCGTGCCTCCATGGCTGGCCAAACTGCTGATGTCGACAGAGCGCAGCATATCGTGGAAAGTCAGGTGCAACACGTAACGGATTGCATAGGAGACGGATGGGCTGCCCCGGGTACTGATTGGCTCCGACGGCAGGGCTCGAACCTGCAACCTAGTGGTTAACAGCCACCCGCTCTACCATTGAGCTACGTCGGAACAGCAACGAAGAAGGGGGATTCTTACACTGCGCAGACTCGGACGACAAGGGCAAATTAACCGGATGGACGGAGAGGCGGCCTGACGATCATTCGGCGCCCGCAACAGGCGTCCTCGCCGCCCCCCCCGATGCGCGCACAAAGGTCAGGGATGCCGAGTTCAGGCAATACCGCAACCCGCTCGGCGGGGGACCATCTTCGAAGACATGCCCCAGGTGGGCATCGCAGCGGGCACAGAGAATCTCCGTGCGCCGCATGCCGTGGCTATGGTCGGCGTGCGTCATCACATTTTCAGCCGCCACGGGTTCGAAGAAACTCGGCCAGCCCGTGCCCGAATCGAACTTGGACGTGGACGCAAAAAGCGGCAGGTCGCAGCAGACGCAATGGTACACCCCGGTCTCGTGATTGTCATAGAAGACCCCGCAAAACGCCGGCTCCGTGCCTTTGCCCCTCGCAACCCGGTATTGTTCGGCAGTCAATTGCTTCCGCCACTCGGCATCCGTCTTGACTACTTTATCCATGGTCTGAGCCTCAGTGAGGTGTCCCTGCGGGTCCAGCAAGCGAACGCGTACCGGTCCGGCGGCCGGCATGTCTTTTCCCGGAATGCCGGGGGAAAGCGGATCCGCCCCACAAGCCCCCATCAGCATGATGGCCAGCGCCATGACCACGTGCCCCACGCCCATCTGTCGCCAGAGTCGATCGCCGCTCATGCGAGATTATAACCGCCACGCCGGCTGTCGGCCAAGCCTTTTGCCGGCCGGCATACGTCATTTCCACGCATAGCCGAGCACATCGACGAAGGCCCGGGCCAGGATCATATGGCCGACTTGATTCGGATGAACGCGATCCCAGGCCAGCGCCCCCGGATACTGCACCTTCAACGCCCGGTCCATTGCCGCCTGCGTGTCCACCAGCAGCGTGCGCTCCGCGTCCGCGATTTTTCTCACGACCGCACCATACTTGTCCATGGTTGCCCGCATCGGGTCGCGCCGATTGGACTCAATGTAGTAAGGCGTGACCATAATCAAACCCGTGACGCGCGGCCGCGTCAGTGCCACCAACTCGCGCAGCGTGGTTTCATATTCCCGGAGGGAAACATGGCACTCCGGTTGCAGGGGGGAGTCGTACTGCCGCCACACATCGTTGATGCCGATCATGATCGACACCCAGTCCGGCTTGAGATCCAGGACGTCCGTCTGCCAGCGTGCCTTCAAATCGCGGACCGTGTGACCCCCGCAGCCCATGTTGACCACGCGAATTCCACGCTCCGGATAGGCCGCACCCAGCAGGGCGTTGACGAAACACACGTACCCCCGCCCAAGCGGATCGAAAAGGCCCTCGCCCACCGGCCGGGTGCGTCCGGCATCGGTAATCGAATCGCCAATCATCAGGAGCTTGGAGCCTTTTTGCAGTTTCATGCGAATCCTTTCAACAGTTACCCGGTCTCAGGATAGGCATGATGCACGGCGGCGCGGCAGGGTCAATCACACGTTGACGACTTCGCACGCCTTGTCATTACGTGCCTGCAGGAAGTCCCGCAGCCAGCGACCACGCGCCGAGGGCTTGGCACTCGAAGGCACGGGCGTTGAAGGGAAGGGCACAGTCTTCTGGAGTGCAGCGGGCAAACGCTCGCGGGCAATCGATGCGCCCGGCGCCACCGCCGCGAATCCATCGACAACCGCGCTCAGCTCGTCAACATTGCCGGGCCAGTCGTAGTGCTCCAGAAGGGCGCGGACGTCGGCGTCCAGCAGTCGCGGCGCCCCGCTGAGGTCGCGCAGGAAGTGATGCGTCAGAGGCAGGATATCCTGGCGGCGTTCTCGCAGCGGGGGCACCCGGAAGGAAAATCGGTTCAATCGCTCGAACAATTCCCGATCGAATAGCCCCTGTTCCACATATTTTGTGATATTCACCGCCGTCGTGGCAATGACGCGCGGCCCAACGGTGATCCGTTGCAGGGCTTCATGGTCTTCCTGAGTGGCCGAGATCCGCCGCTTCAGCATGTCCAACAGTTCCTGCTGGAACGACGCCGGTAGCATCTCGACGTTAACGAAACACACGGTGCCACTGGCGGCGCTGATGGTGTCCTCTGCGTCCGCCATTCCCCCTCCGCTGTGATGGGAATCCACTTCGGCGGTCAAGTCAGCGCAATTCAACTCGAAGTAGGAATCCTTGGTCCGCCCCGCCAGATCGTGTACGGCGCTGGCGACCCTGCGCTTCCCAACCCCCTTCTCGCCCGATATGAGCAATGGAATCTCGGTCGGGGCCAGACGGCGCATGGTGTTCATCAAGGCCTGCATGGCCGTGCTGTTGATGACGAACTGACCGGGGCCATACACAATCTCAGGAATCCGCTCCGCGCCGTCCGCGCAGTCTGCCTGCTCAAGGGCACGCTCGACGGTCCAGATCATGTCCGCCATTTCAAATGGCTTGGTGATGTAATCGAATGCGCCCAGATTCAGGGATTCCAACGCGGTCTCCACGCTTCCGCGGCCCGTCAACATCACCACCGGCAAATCGGGAAACGGCTTGCGAATGCGGCGCAGAATGTCCATGCCACCCATCGGTTGCATCCAAATGTCGCAAATCACAAGATCGAAGGCCTCGCTCTGCAGCAGCGTCAGGGCCGAAGGCCCCTCCGTCAAGGCCTTCACCTCGTAACCCTTTGACTGAAGCACATGGGCAATCAGTGACAGGAAACCGGCTTGGTCATCAATGACAAGAATTCGCGACATGTTCCCTTCTTCCCCCCCCCACAGATGACACCCGGACTCGGACCCTGCAGCACCTTCCACGCCAAGTGCCGCCAGAACCCGGAATCGCTCATTTTCGGCAATTCAGGCCCCCCCTGCGGCATTTATCTCCGGCGAGGCCACGCCAACTGACGCAGGGTGGTGTACTGTAGGCCTTAAGAACTCAACGCCCGTCACGGGATACGACACCCCTGCACCTGCCCCCGTGCTTGACACGATGGCAGCGCGGTCGTTTAATCCGCCCTTTTCGCCATGTTAGTGAACTGGCCGCGTCCGGGCGGCTCGTGCCCCGAATGAGGAACCCTTTCTTATGTCGTTGACCCTGAAGGCGCGTGGGACGGAATTGCGTGTCGCTCCATACGATATTCGTGCGGCGGCATTGGGCTCGGAGAATCCATTCCCTCCCATGGAGAAGACCCCGCGCTCGAAAATTGCCCACGATGACCCCAAGCACCGGACGCAACACCATGGTCTGCGAATTGGATATGGCAAGGGTGGGACCCTCCTGCCGTACACGATGCAAGACGGCTATACGCGCGCGTTGAAGCGGCAACGTTTTAACTCTGTCGTGCTCGAGAACCGGTTCCTGCGTGCGACCTTCCTGCCGGAACTCGGTGGCCGCCTCTGGTCGCTCTATCACAAAGCCGGCCGCCGCGAACTCTTGGATGTGAATCCGGTGATTCAACTCGGCAACCTCGGGTATCGGGATGCCTGGTTCGCCGGTGGAGTGGAGTGGAATGTGTGCCAGTTGGGGTACCATACTCCACTGACCTGCTCGCCCATGTTCGCCGGGGTTCTTCGTCTTCGGGACGGAACGCCTGTGCTTAGACTCTGGGAATGGGAACGGCGGCGGGAAATGGCCTATCAAATCGACGCCTGGCTGCCGGCAGATTCACCGTTCCTGCGCGTACGCTTCCGCCTGCACAATGGTCACGCGTATACCCTCCCCGTTTATGAGTGGTCAAACATAGCCGTCGACGAGACCCCTGACACACGCGTCATTTCGCCGGCCGATCGCGTCTTTATCAACCAGTACGATTTGAAAGGCCTGCGAACGACGAGAGAGGCCTTGCCCACGTTCAAGGGTGTTGACATCACCCACCCAACCAATGGGCACAGCGCCCGCGACTATTTCTTCAATGTGAAACCGGCTCGCCAGTGGATCACGGCCCTGCGAAGCGATGGCAAGGGACTGATTCAAACATCCACATCCCGTCAAATCGGCCGGAAGCTGTTCATCTGGGGCATGGCCCCGGGCGGCAGACGCTGGCAGGAATACCTGGCCGTGCCCGGCCACAATTACATCGAAATCCAGGCCGGGCTCGCGAGCACTCAACTCGAAAGCGTTCCCATGCCGCCCGGCGCAACATGGGAATGGCTTGAAGCCTACGGTCTCATGGAGGCGGATGCCACGATCACTCATGGTCGCGACTGGAAGGCGGCGTACCGGCATGTCGGCGGACAGTTGGACACGCGACTGCCCGCGGCAACGCTGGAGCGCGAGTTGAGGGAGACGTCGGCCATGGCTGACCAGCATCCCGAAACCATGCTCATGCGCGGAAGCGGTTGGGGTGCGCTTGAGCGAATACAGCGCGAGAGCGCCTCCCTGCCCATGCCTTGGGCGCGAGGGCTTGCCTTTGACAACGCCTCTCTCGGCAAGGATCAGGCCCCCTGGCTGCGCCTGTTGCATGACGGGGTCTTGCCCGAACGGGCGCCCACCTCGGCTCCCGGGGCGTATATGGTCAACCCAACCTGGCGCAAGATGCTTGAGGCGTCCATCGCGCGCGGAGACAGCGACCACTGGCTCGGTTGGTTTCATCTCGGGGTCATGCGCTACGACGCCGCAGACTCCAACACAGGCGCACGTCTGGCCTGGCAGCAATCCATGAAGTTAACGCCCAATCCATGGGCGGCACGTTGCCTGGCCAGACTCGCCATGCGCGACGATGACGTTCGGACCGCATGCGCCCTATATGAGCGCGCCCTGCGAATGCGGCCGCACGATTCCCGTCTGGCCGGAGAAGTATGCGACGTCCTACGCTTCGCACGCCGGGCACGCCGTGTGCTTCAAATCATCAAGGGGCTGCCAAAGTCCGCGCAGGGCGCTGACCGAGTCCAATTGGCAAAGGCATGGGCGGCACTGGATCTCGGCGATAGTCAGACTGCCATCGACATCATAACCAGCCGGGAATTCGCCTGCATTCGCGAGGGCGAGCTTTCATTGCCGAGCATCTGGTTTCGCGCACACGAAATCCGACTCTCGCAAGCTGATCGTATTCCAATCACTCGCTCGCTCCGCCTCCGCGTGAGGAAGGAATGCCCCCCCCCCTGGGCCATCGACATGCGTATGAATATCGGGACGGCGGAAGAAGACGTAAGCTACGAAGAGCATGTTGAGGCCAAATTGGAGCGGCGCCGCCAGCGCGCCCTTGGCAAGTCAAGATCCAAGCAAGGCCAGTAACCCGACCGCGGGACAGGGTCCCGTGCACGGCTGCGTCGCGTGCCCCATTCGCTTCCCGGATTCCGCCCCTCGCGCTAACGCGTGCACGGCGTCGATGCATCCGGACTCGCGTTTGCCCACCAATCCCGCCTTCGACGGGCGGTAGGGCTCGTGAGCCCCACCCCGCTGAAACCAGGCCGGTCCAAAAAAAAAGCAGGACCTGCTCAACGCAAGCCCTGCTTTGGAAAAAAATCCCGGCAACGTGCTACTCTCCCACGACCGAGCGCCGCAGTACCATCGCCGCTGAGGCCCTTCACTTCCGTGTTCGAAATGGGAACGGGTGTTTCCTCCTCGCTATGATCACCGGGAAAAGGGATTTTTCGTCCGCTCACGTCTCAAGCCGCGTCCTCGATATGACTCGATGTACACGACTCACGCCATGAGCGTCCGATCTTGAATAGAGGGTAGCACTACTTCTGACACGACGTGTGGCTGTCCGCCAAGGCGAAGCCCACGACGGCAGTTGACATGCCGAGTGAAGAAAAAAAGATTAAGCCGCACGGCGGATTAGTACTGGTAAGCTGACCCCTCGCGGGGCTTACACTTCCAGCCTATCAAGGTCGTAGTCTTCAACCTGCCTTTAGGGGTCTTGCGACCCGGGAGATCTGGTCTTGGAGGAGGCTTGGCGCTTAGATGCTTTCAGCGCTTATCCGTTCCGCACATAGCTACCCAGCAATGCCCCTGGCGGGACAACTGGCACACCAGAGGTGCGTCATTCCCGGTCCTCTCGTACTAGGGAATGTTCTCCTCAAATCTCCTACGCCCACAGTGGATAAGGACCGAACTGTCTCACGACGTTCTGAACCCAGCTCGCGTACCGCTTTAATTGGCGAACAGCCAAACCCTTGGGACCTTCTCCAGCCCCAGGATGCGATGAGCCGACATCGAGGTGCCAAACCGCGGCGTCGATGTGAACTCTCGGCCGCGATCAGCCTGTTATCCCCGGAGTACCTTTTGTCCGTTGAGCGATGGCGCTACCACGAGCAACCACCGGATCACTATGTCCTGCTTTCGCATCTGCTCGACTTGTAAGTCTCGCAGTTAAGCCACCTATATACCATTGCGCTCGACGCATGATTGCTGACCATGCTGAGGTGACCTTCGAACTCCTCCGTTACAATTTGGGAGGAAACCGCCCCAGTCAAACTGACCCTCTGACATTGTTCCACGCCCGGCTTCACGGGCAGAGGTTAGACGTCCGTCTTAGTAAGACTGGTATTTCACTGATGACTCCGCCATCCCTAACGAGATGGCTTCAAAGTCTCCCAGCTATGCTACACATACCAAGCCAAACGACAGTATCAGAATACAGTAAAGGTTCACAGGGTCTTTCCGTCCTACTGCGGGTATCCGGCATTTTCACCGGAGCTACAACTTCACCGAGATCCACGTTGAGACAGCGCTCAGATCGTTACACGATTCGTGCAGGTCGGAACTTACCCGACAAGGAATTTCGCTACCTTAGGACCGTTATAGTTACGGCCGACATTCACGGGGGCTTCGGGTCGGAGCCTCGCCTTGCGGCTAACCCCTATCCTTAACCTTTCCGCATTGGTCACGTGTCACACTCTATACGTCCTCTTTCGAGTTAGCAGAGTGCTGTGTTTTTGTTAAACAGTCGCCTGAGCCCGTTCACTGCGCCTCCCGTCGGCTCATCGTTAGATTGACCAACAAGAGGACCCCTTCTCCCTAAGTTACGGGGCTAATTTGCCGAGTTCCTTAACGTGGTTTCTCTCGCGCGCCTTGGTATCTTCTACCATTCCACCTGTGTCGGTTTTGGTACGGTTACCTATCCAGTTCACTAGGAGATTTTCTCGACAGCATGGTCTCAGTTAATCCCCATTGGCTTTCGCCTCAAGGTCCCATCACCTTTCAGGGTAGCGTCCTGGTGGATTTTCCTGCCAGAACCCCCTACGGGCTTAGACCACCACATCCAATCGATGGCCAACTTAACCTTCTGTGTCTCTCCGTCGCTCAAACACCGGATCGGTAGTACAGGAATATTAAACCTGTTACCCATCACCTACGCCTTCCGGCCTCGGCTTAGGGACCGACTAACCCTGGGCGGACGAACCTTCCCCAGGAAACCTTGGAATTTCGGCGGTAGGGATTCTCACCCTACTTTTCGTTACTCATGTCCGCATAATCACTTCCATGCGATCCACGCTCGGTTCCCCTTGCGCTTCACTTCACATGGAACGCTCCTCTACCCCTCCCGCTTGCGCGAGAGGCCGCGGCTTCGGCAGTCAGTTTAGTCCCGATCATTTTCGGCGCGGAATCACTCGACTAGTCAGCTGTTACGCACTGTTTAAATGGTGGCTGCCTCTAAGCCAACATCCTAGCTGTCACTGCAATCCCACATCCTTAGTCACTGAACTGACTTTTGGGGCCTTAGCCGGCGGTCTGGGCTGTTTCCCTTTCGACAACGAAGCTTATCCCCCGCTGTCTGACTCCACACTTGTCTGGAACGGTATTCGGAGTTTGATTGGCGTCAGCACCCTGGTAAGGGCCATCATCCATTCAGTACTCTACCCCCGCTCCGAGCAATAGTGCAGGCTAGCCCTAAAGCTATTTCGAGGAGAACCAGCTATCACCGAGTTTGGTAAGCCTTTCACTCCTACCCACAGGTCATCCAAGGATTTTTCAACATCCACTAGTTCGGTCCTCCACTTCCTGTTACAGAAGCTTCAACCTGCCCATGGGTAGCTCACACGGCTTCGGGTCCACAGCATGCGACTAATCGCGCGTTTCGCACTCGCTTTCGCTTCGGCTCCTCCGTTTTAACGGATTAACCTTGCCGCATACCGTGACTCGCGGACTCATTATGCAAAAGGCAAACGGTCATTCGCCTTGCGGCGAACTTCCATAGCTTGTAGGCACACAGTTTCAGGTACTATTTCACTCCCCTAGCAGGGGTGCTTTTCACCTTTCCCTCGCGGTACTAGTTCACTATCGGTCACCAGTCAGTATTTAGCCTTGGGGGGTGGGCCCCCCGGATTCAAGCAAGGTTTCCCGTGTCCCGCTTTACTTGGGATACCTCTAGGCTTCTTCAGGATTTCGCATACGGGGCTATCACCCTCTTTGGCCGGACTTTCCAGTCCGTTCCGCTATCCATCCAAATGCCATATCAAGGTCCCGCAACCCCCTCCGGTAAACCGGAGGGTTTAGGCTGTTCCGCGTTCGCTCGCCGCTACTTACGGAATCTCTGTTGATTTCTTTTCCTCGGGGTACTGAGATGTTTCACTTCCCCCGGTGTCGCTCTGAAGTCCTATGTATTCAGACTCCAGCATCCACCCATTACGGCGGATAGGTTGCCCCATTCGGAAACCCCCGGATCAAAGCGTGTTTGCCGCTCCCCGGGGCTTATCGCAGCTTACCACGTCCTTCATCGCCTACTGGTGCCAAGGCATCCGCTGTGTGCCCTTATACGCTTAACCTATCAAGACTCGGACACCTGCCCACCTTCCAGGCACCGTAGTGCCCTTCACAGTAAGCAGGATCATCTCAACGTCCGTGTGGTCCCCGCCTCGGCGGAAAGCCACACGTCGTCTCAAAAGTTGCTATACCCTCTATTCAATTGTCAAAGAACGATTTTTTCTGAGGCGTGCCGGCCAGCGGTCGGCACGCCTCAGAAAAAACCATACTGTCTGGGAGCAATCGATGCTCGTGGAGCCCGAAATGGTGGGCGTGACTGGAGTCGAACCAGTGACCTCGTCCTTATCAGGGACGCGCTCTAACCAGCTGAGCTACACGCCCTCAACCGTCACGCCCCTGCAAGGCCGCCCGGCTCTGCCGTCGGCATCACCGACGCACCGCGCCATAGCTCGTTTCCGCCACGCGATGGCGGATGGTGGAGGCAACCGGGTTCGAACCGGTGACCCCGAGCTTGCAAAGCTCGTGCTCTACCAACTGAGCTATGCCCCCGAAAGCGATTCAGCTTCCCGTGTGCAGATTGCCGATTTGGTCACCCAAGCCGAAATCAACCCGCAAACGCAAATCGCCAATCGGCCATGCTCCAGGTCCCCGATAACTCCCAGACTTACAGAATCATTCACATAGGCCGGCAAACTTCGAAGCGGAAGTGGTGTGACGGGCAATGCTTGCGCCAGGCGCGAACATAACGACAAGGTTTGACAGTACCGATATCCCCGATACTGCCTTCTGCCTGGTCACCCACGTGACCAAGCGACTGACCTAGCAAGGCTTTTGCCGATGGCGGCCGGCTTCTGTACGGCTGCAAGCAGCCAAACGTTGTCCAGCGTTCATCGTCAATGCCGAGCTGCTCCTTAGAAAGGAGGTGATCCAGCCACAGGTTCCCCTACGGCTACCTTGTTACGACTTCATCCCAATCACCACCCACACCTTAGGCACCTATCCCCCTTGCGGGTTGAATCAGCGACTTTGGGTGCAGACGGCTTTCATGATGTGACGGGCGGTGTGTACAAGGCCCGGGAACGTATTCACGGCGCCGTAGCTGATGCGCCATTACTAGCGAATCCGACTTCATGAAGGCGAGTTTCAGCCTTCAATCCGAACTGGGGCCGGTTTTCAGGATTTGCTCCACCTCGCGGTCTTGCTTCCCTCTGTACCGGCCATTGTAGCACGTGTGCAGCCCAGGGCGTAAGGGCCATACTGACTTGACGTCGTCCCCACCTTCCTCCTGTTTTGTACAGGCAGTCTGTTTAGAGTGCCCAGCATTACCTGGTAGCAACTAAACACAGGGGTTGCGTTCGTTGCGGGACTTAACCCAACACCTCACGGCACGAACTGACGACAGCCATGCAGCACCTGTGCAGCACCCTCGAAGGAATCCCGCTTTCACGGGACGTGCAGCTGCATGTCAAGCCCTGGTAAGGTTCTTCGCGTTGCATCGAATTGAGCCACATGCTCCTCCGCTTGTGCGGGCCCCCGTCAATTTCTTTGAGTTTTAGTCTTGCGACCGTACTCCCCAGGCGGCGCACTTAACGCGTTAGCTCCGGCACGGAAGGGGTCAATTCCTCCCACACCAAGTGCGCACCGTTTACAGCTGGGACTACCAGGGTATCTAATCCTGTTTGCTCCCCCAGCTTTCGTGCCTCAGTGTCAGTAGCATTCCAGAGAGCCGCCTTCGCCACCGGTGTTCTTCTTGATATCAACGCATTTCACCGCTACACCAAGAATTCCGCTCTCCCTTCCTGCACTCAAGTCTCCCAGTTTCGAGCGCAATTCCAAGGTTGAGCCTTGGTATTTCACACTCGACATAGGAGACCACCTACGCACCCTTTACGCCCAGTAAATCCGAACAACGCTTGCCACCTCTGTATTACCGCGGCTGCTGGCACAGAGTTAGCCGTGGCTTCCTCTTCCGGTACCATCACTCCCCGGGGGTATTAATCCCGAGGCCGTTTTTCCCGAATGACAGGAGTTTACAACCCGAAGGCCTTCATCCTCCACGCAGCGTCGCTGGATCAGGGTTGCCCCCATTGTCCAAGATCCTCGACTGCAGCCTCCCGTAGGAGTCTGGGCAGTGTCTCAGTCCCAGTGTGGCTGGTCATCCTCTCAGACCAGCTAGCCGTAAGCCTTGGTGAGCCGTTACCTCACCAACTAGCTGATGGCACGCGGGCTCCTCTCCATGCGACAGGTCCCGAAGGATCCCCGTCTTTAATCCGTCTCTCTTATGAGAGCCGACCACATTCGGTGTTAGCTCACCTTTCGGCGAGTTATCCCCAACATAGAGGTAGATTACCCACGCGTTACTCACCCTTACGCCACTCTCACCAGGATTATATTGCTATAGCCCTGGATCCCGTTCGACTTGCATGCCTAATCCACGCTGCCAGCGTTCGTTCTGAGCCAGAATCAAACTCTCCGTAAGAAATTTTCAAACAGCCGTTTCGCCGTAGCTCCAGTTGCCCGATAGGAGAAGTACACCTCCTCCACACGAACAACCTTCAACGCCGCGACGCACGACTGCACTTACGAGACTATTAGCCTAACACAAGCAATTACCAATCACACCACTTCCGATCCGAAGTGATCGCACTGCTCCCTCTCCTCCAAGCTTCCGATCGGGCGCTTGACAGCCCAACCAGCCCTGGACTCTGGGACCCAGCACTATAGTCGCCGGAGATCGATTCCCCGACGATGTGGCTATGTGAACGATTCAGTTGTCAAAGATCAAAGAGACGAACCAGACCCTGCTCTCATGATCCCATAAAGAACATCACGAGAACACCGTCTTGCCGTTCTCGGCAGTGACGGCGCGATCTCCGTCACTCATTCATCCGGCGAACTCTACAGATCACCCTCGTGAGTGTCAACACCCTTGCTGCGTTTTTCTTCACTTTTTTTAACCCCCCCGAAAATGCCTTATTTCATTGGTGTTTTGGGGGGTATCGGTCCGACGCGCCGCGCCATTTTTGTGACGAGCTGATTCTTTTTTGTTTCAGCTCACCCAATTCGTCATCCGCTTGCACACCATTCTCGACTCGCCGGCGCCCCGGCAGGCATACTTTACCCATGAAAACACCCGTTTCAGCCCCTGCCGAGTTGATTGTGGCGCTCGACGTCCCCACTCGCACCGATGCCCTTCAAGCCCTGCGGCAACTGCCTGCCAGCGTGCGTTTCGTGAAGGTGGGCCTTGAACTTTTCGTGGCCGAGGGCCCCCGCGTCTTGAAGGACGTTGCCGCCTCCAACCGGCATTGCTTTCTGGATCTGAAGTTCCACGATATTCCACGCACCGTGGCCAATGCCGTTCGCACGGCAGCACAACACCACGTATTCATGCTGACCGTGCATGCACACGGCGGCGCCACCATGCTGCGGGCCGCGGCCGAGGCCGCGGCGGAGTGCGGCACCGCCGCCCCCCGTATCGTTGCCGTCACGACCCTGACCAGTCTGAATCAGGATGACCTTGCGCAGATTGGCGTGACGCGTCCCATTGCCGCTCACACGCTCGCGCTTGGCCAGCTTGCGATCGCATCGGGATGCGACGGCCTGGTCTGCTCCCCGCTCGAAGTCGCCTTCTTCCGCCGCGACTTGGGCGTTGCTCCGCTGATCGTGACCCCGGGCGTTCGACCTGCCGGCGCTGCACGGGGCGACCAGAAACGCGTGGCAACGCCAGCCGAAGCCGTACGGGCAGGGTCAAGCTTCCTCGTCGTGGGACGCCCCATCCTGGACGCCCCTGACCCGGCCGCGGCCGCTGAAAGCGTCCTGCAGGACATGCGCTCGGCGCAGATCAGCTGAGCGCGAGCATCGCTACAGGGCGCTCTGCATGCGCCTCCTGCACACCGGCCTGCGCCCAATTGCGCTTGCGCCGCGCCTCCCACGTGCTACATTCGTTAGTTATTTAACATCTGATGGGAGTGGCTCACATGACCATGACGCACAAGGAACGATTCCTGAACGCCCTCAACCGCAAGCCCGTTGACTTGCTCCCGCGCGGAGATGGCTTGTGGGGGGAAACCACTGCACGCTATATCAAGGAAGGCCAACTCCGGCAGGGCGAGGACCACGTCGAGCATTTCGATTTGAGTTGGCGCAGCGCGGGCTGGCTCAATAGTACCGCGGACTTGGGATTCCAGGACCAGGTCGTTGATCAGACGGACGAGTGGAAGTTGATTCTCAACGGCAATGGCTCCACCCTCAAGTGGTGGAAGAACCACTCCGGTACGCCCGAGCACGTCGATTTCAAGGTCAAGGAGCGAAAAGCCTGGGAATCACTGGTCAAACCGCACCTCTTGAATTTTGACCGGCGACGCATCGGGTGCGAGGGGTATCGCGAACAGCGCAGCCGCGCCCATGTCGAGAAGCGCGCTTTCGTTTGGGCCGGCGTTGCGCCCTTTGAACAGATGCATCCCGTGTGCGGTCACGAGTACATGCTCATGGGGATGGCCGAGGACCCGGATTGGGTCCTCGATATGGTCATGACCTACGCCGACATGACCATCATGCATCTTGAACAACTATTTGCCGAGGAGGGACTCCCGGATGCATTCTGGTTTTACGAGGACATGGGCTTCAAACAGCGCCCCTTCATGTCACCGGGCATGTACCGCGATCTCGTCCAGCCCGGGCACAAGAAATTGTTCGACTATGTCCACAGCAAGGGCCGCAAGGTCATTGTGCACTCCTGCGGCTGCGTGGAAAAACTGGTGCCCGGCTTGATCGAGGCCGGCATGGATTGCCTGCAGGCCATGGAAGTAAAAGCCGGCATGGACATGCCTCGCCTGGCCAAACTCTATGGGGACCGCATTTCCTTTTGCGGCAATCTGGACATCCGGATCGTCGGCAGCAACGACCGCCAGGCCATTGATGCTGAACTCGAGCGCAAGATTCTGCCCGTCCTCAAGATGGGCAGCGGCTTCATCGTCCACTCCGACCACTCGATCCCGCCCGAAGTCGACCACGACACGCTGGTTTACTTCTTCGACGCCGGCAGCCGAATGGCTCAGCGCGTCTGGCCTGAACTGTCCAAAGCTTGAACGGGCACGCTAAGCACGTGGCGCGGGTCGCCTACCCGCGCGCATGACGCCCCGCGGACAAACAGCCGACGGTGGGCCGAGACCTCGGGCGCGGTCTCCTCGGGATCGGGCAGAACGGCCGCGCCCGGAGGTCGCGGCCCACCCTGTCCCCCACAGACGCCTACCGCTTCTCCAGCGGCACATAGTCTCGTTGCGGAGCGCCAACGTAGAGCTGCCGCGGGCGGCCGATCTTGCGCTCGTCACTCGTCAGCATCTCGTTCCACTGGCTCACCCATCCGACCGTCCGGCCGATCGTGAAGATGACCGTGAACATGCTCGTCGGAATGCCCAACGCCCGCAGGATAATCCCCGAATAGAAGTCCACGTTCGGGTACAGCTTGCGCTGCACGAAGTAATCGTCCTTGAGCGCGATTTCCTCGAGCTTGAGCGCGATTTCGAACAGCGGATCGCTCACGTTCAGGGCCTTGAGCACGTCGTAGCACGTGCGTCGCATGATCGCGGCGCGCGGATCGTAGTGCTTGTAGACCCGATGACCAAAGCCCATCAGACGGAACGTGTCCTTCGGATCGTGCGCCCGCTCAATGAACTTCGGAATGTTGGCCACGCTGCCAATCGTCTTGAGCATGTTCACCACGGACTCGCTGGCGCCGCCATGCAAGGGTCCCCAGAGCGCCCCCACGCCGGCGGAGACGGCCGCGAATGGGTTGGCATCAGATGATCCCGCCAGTCGCACGGTGGAGGTTGAGGCGTTCTGCTCGTGATCGGCATGCAGCAGCAGGATCAAATCCAGCGCCCGGGCGGCGACGGGATTCACCGTGTAAGGCTCTGAGGGGAACGAGAACATCATGTTGAGGAAATTCTCGGCATACCCCAGGTGATTCTGCGGATAGATGAACGGCTGGCCGCGCGAATAGCGGTGCGCCCACGCCGCGATGGTCGGCATTTTGGCAATCAGCCTCTGGGCCGACACTTCCCGGTGCATGGGATCGTTGATGTCCAGGAAGTCATGATAAAAAGCCGACAGCGCCCCGACCACGCCCACCATGACCGCCATGGGATGCGCGCCCCGGTGGAAGCCCGAGTAGAAGTCCTTGAGACCCTCATGGATCATCGTGTGGTGCGTGATCGTGTCGACGAAGGAGTCGTACTCAGCCTTGCTCGGCAGCCGGCCGTACCACAGCAGGTAGCAGACCTCCAGGTGATTGCTGCCTTCCGCCAGTTGCTCGATCGGGTACCCGCGATACAGCAGGACGCCCTTCTCGCCGTCGATGTAGGTGATGGTGCTCCGGCACGAGGCGGTGGCCACGAACCCCGGGTCATAGGTGAACATCCCCAAGTCTTTGTAGAGGTTGCCGATATCCACTACCGCGGGCCCGTGCGTGCCACGCCGGATGGGGAGTTCCACGCTCTTTCCCGTCGAATTATCCGTCAGCGTAACTGTGTCTTTAGGCATGATACACCCATTTGTCAGCGGCGTGATTCTCTCCCCTCGCGCAACCCGGACTGATGAATGGCCCTGCGACATCGGCAGACGCAAGGTGGATCGAATCAAAGCAGAAAGCCAGCGGCAGGGGCAAGCATAAAGGGGCGCCCCGATCGCGCGTCGACCAAAAAAAAGAGCGCCACCCAAGGGTGACGCTCTCATCACGATTATCGTGAATCGTGGTCGTGATTAACGACGGGGCCCACGGCCGCCGAAGTCGCGACGATCGCGACCGCCGCCGCCGCCACCGCCGCCGCCGCCACCGCCGAAATCGCCACGCGGACGCTCTTCGCGCGGGCGCGCTTCGTTGACCGTCAGAGGCCGGCCGTCCAGTTCCTTACCATTGAACTGTTCAACCGCCTTGTTCGCCTCTTCCTGGCTGCCCATCTGGACGAAGGCAAAGCCGCGTGACTTGCTCGTGAATTTGTCCACGATCAGGTCACAGCTCACCACCGTGCCCGCCTGCTTGAACAGCTCCAGGATGTCCCCTTCGCTGGTGTTGAACGACAGGTTGCCTACGAACAGTTTCGTACCCATGTTTCCTATCTCTTTCTGCTGCGGTGGGCGGCCTCAGTGACTGCAACCCGAGTTATTCGGATACGGACTGTCACCGACACCTGTAGAGGCTGGACTGACAATCACTATCTCACTCACTGCTGAACTCGGCCTACTGCAAGCAAGCCATACGGTATAAAACCCCAAACATTATGCAACATTTTTTTGTCGAGCTATTTTCGGGGGGGGCGCCGACCGGCGGCGGCGCGAAGAGTGGGCGGAGAGGGACTTGAACCCCCACGCCTTGCGGCACAAGATCCTAAGTCTTGCGTGTCTGCCATTCCACCATCCGCCCAAGGAACAAGGCATGCGCAGTGTAGCGGGCCGGGGATCGGGCGGCAAGGCACCTGTGCCATGCGCCTCACACAGTCGATCGCCACCTCGGGTCAGGGACACGCCGATCGAAAAGGCGCGTCGTTCGACACGGGCACGACGTGGCGGGACGTCTGCGGGCGTGGCCTTCTGCGATCAGGCCCCGTAGTACTGCGACACCCAGCGCCCCAGCGTGTCTTCGGTAATATTGATGATGTCCAACTCGCGTTGGGCGTTCTCCGGCGAATCGGAGGCATGGGCGGCATTGACCATGATGTCGCTGCCAAATTCACGGCGCACGGAACCCGGTTCGGCCTGGCTGGGATCCGTGGGGCCCAGGATCTGCCGGATGGTGCGCACCGCATCCGGCCCCTGATACACCAGTGCGAAGCACTCCTCGCGGCCCGAACTGCTCTTCTCCGCTGCGGGCACTTCGGACGGCTTGTGGCCCGTCATGAACTGCACGATCAACTCGAACTGGGAAACGGCAAACGTGCGCCCAAGGAGCCGGCAGATTTCCTTAATGCTCTCCTCCGGCACCTGAAACTCAAATTCGCGCTGGAAGGCCTCCCCCACCCGCTTGCCCCCGATCTTGAAGAACCGGCTTTCGAGCGCCTCCACGACCGGGCCGTAGAACTGCTCGGCCTGCGCCACGGTCATGTTGAACTTCTTGACCGCCACGATGCGCAGCCCCGAACGGGAAAGCAGATCGACGATGTTGCCGGGGCGCAAGCTGCGGAAGCGGAAGTTGTCGGGTTTCAGGAGCACGAGGGTCCGCTGCACGTTGCCGCCGTGCGCGACATCCGTCGCCTCGGCACAGATGCCGCCGTCGGAGACGGAGTGCCGGGCCCAGAGCTTGAGCGCCGCGGAACCGGCCGACGGTTCGCGCGCCACCATCACGGCGGGCTCGAAGTACTGCACGCCCTTGTTCTCATCCAGCACGTAGTCGCCGAACGTGTCGCGAATGGTCTGCCCCGTGACCACGCCGGGCGTCACGCCACCGGTGACGTCCCAGATCTTCTGGAAGGCGTCTTCTCCTTCGAAAAGCAGGAACATGACGCGGCGTGGGCGGCCGGTCAGCGGATCGGGTCCGTACGAGCGACGCACATAGTCGGCCAGCAGCTGGCGGATGTCGGGGCTGGCATGCTCGGCTTCGAGGATCAACTGGGCGTAAGCATCCGCCAGTTCACGGCTGGGTTGAAACATGCGCGCGGCCACCAGGTCGAGCTGGGTGCGGCCGATGTATCGGGCCAGGATGCCTCCGGTGCGCGATTTGGCGATCGTGTACGGATTGATGATTGCGAACGCGAGTTCCTTGGCCATGCGTCACCCCACGGGCTGAATCCCTGATTGTAAAAAGCGAACCCCCGCACGGTTGCCCTCAGATGGCAGCGCCCGTGCCCGCCGACTGACATCTCTCCAACCGAACATTACCGCCCATACCCCCGCCCGTCAATCTTGGAGGCGTGCACAGAAACTGCGGGAGATGGAAGAATGGAGGCTTGGAAGCTGAGGCAATCCCGCGCCGGCGTGGCCGATTCGCCCCCCGTTGAAATCGTTTCAACACGCCGCGCTTGGCGTTGCCCCGCCCTGGGAGCGGAGGAAACCGCGCCGTTTCGTGCAGTTCCGATCCTTCCAGTCTTCCACGCCTCCAATCCTCCGCAATTCTGGGCGCCCCAACGCGAGCCCACAATTGACCGCCCCCCGGGTCGGTGCTATGAATGAGGCCTCCAGAAATGCACGCAGTATGAGGGCAGACGTGGATTACATTCGGCGCGCCAAGGACGTTCTCGACATTGAACTGGCGGGCCTGCAGAAGGTTCGCGACTCGCTCAATGCCGAGTTCGCCGATGCCGTGCGCCTGATACTCGACTGCCTCACCCGCAACGGCAAAGTGGTTGTCACGGGCGTTGGCAAGAGCCTCCACATCGCCGAAAAGATCGCCGCGACCCTGGCAAGCACGGGCACCACCAGCGTGGCCCTGAACCCGATGCAGGCGATGCACGGCGACCTGGGGGTCGTCAGCGCGGGTGACGTCCTCCTGGCCCTGAGCTATTCCGGCGAGTCTGAGGAGCTGCTGACGCTGATTCCCGCCGCGCGGCGCATGTCCGTCAAAATCATCGCGTTCACCGGGGCGCCTGCGAGCGCGCTGGCCACCTGCAGTGATGTCGTCGTCCCCGTGCGTGTCGACCGCGAAGCGTGCCCCTTTGGCATGGCTCCAACCGCCAGCACGACGGCGACGCTTGCCGTGGGCGACGCCCTCGCCATGGTCCTGCTGGAAGCGCGGGGGTTCCGCCAGGAGGACTATGCCACGCTGCATCCGGCGGGCGCCATCGGCCGTGCTCTGCTGGTCCGGGTGTCCGACATCATGCGCTCCGGCAGCCGCCTCGCGCAGGTGCCCCAGACGGCCTCCGTCCGCGACGCCGTACTGGCCATGACCCAGGCCCGTTCCGGATCCACCGGCATCATCGACGGCAACGGCTGCCTGCTGGGGATCTTCACGGACGGCGACCTGCGCCGCCACATCACCGCCGACCTGCACATCCTGACGCGCTGCGTGGCCGACGTGATGACGCCCTCGCCCCTCACCGTGCGCGGCGAGCAACTGGCCGTGGACGTGCTGCGCGTTTTCGAAACGCACAATATCGACGACATCCTGGTGGTCGACGCCGCCGGCAAACTGATCGGCGCGGTGGACATCCAGGACCTGCCGAAGATGAAGATTCTCTAGGCCCGCCGCGGCGCGTCGGTCCGCTCGATTTCCAAAGGTGATGGGAGTGGGGCGCGGCAGGCGGGCGTATGGGGCGTCCCGCAGAACCTTTCTGGACGCAAACTTTTTTATTGCCCCTGCCGGGCGAATGGATAATGATACGCGCTCTTTCGCCACGGGGGCGTAGCTCAATTGGTTAGAGTCCCAGACTGTCGATCTGGTTGTTGCGGGTTCGAGTCCCGTCGCTCCCGCCATTCAACGCAGCCATTCAAGTGAGTGGACGCGCTAATGGCAGGCCACCCGTCGAGTCGGTCAGCCGCGCCACAGCAGCGTGACCGCCACCACCAAGGCTAGCGCAATCCGGTAGTACCCGAACATGGCCATGCCGTGGCGCTGCAGGTACCCCACCATCCACTTGATCGCAATCGTGGCCGATACCAGGGCCACCAGCAGGCCGAACACCGGCGTCCCCACGCCGTAGAGCGTGAGCATGGTGTCGCCATGCTTCAACAGGTCAACGGCCGTGGAGGCTGACAGCGTCACCAATCCGAGCAGGAAACTGAATTCGACCGCCGCCGGCAGCGTCAGGCCGGTCGCAACTCCGCCCAGAATCGTCGCCAGGCTGCGGCTCACGCCGGGCCACATGGCGAGACACTGGATGAGACCAATCACGAGGGCCATGCGCCAGGTGAGGGACTCGAGCGGCTTCGACATTCGCACACGTTCAACATTCACCGTTGAGCGATTGCGAAGTGCCTCCATCACCAGGATCACCACCCCGCCCACGAACCAGGCCATCACGATAGGCCAGAGCCCCCAGCGTCCGTCGCCAAAAAGCCAGTGTTTGATTAGACCTTCCAGAGCCAAACCCAGGACGGCGGCGGGCAGGAACCCCGCCACGATGTTGATGCCCAACCGCAAGCCGGCCGGGTTCGCGCCGAAAACGCCGCGCGCTATCCCCCAGAGCCGTCCGGCATACAACCCTGCCACAGCCAGGATGGCGCCGGCCTGGATGCAAATCGCATAGGCGTCGGCCGCGTCCTTGGCGTCCGCCCCCGGCCCCTCGCCCAATCCCATCCAGCGCTGTGCCAGCAGCAGGTGCCCCGTGGAACTCACGGGCAGGAACTCGGTGATCCCCTCCACCACGCCCAGAAGCAGCGCCTGCGAGACCGACATCGGCGGCGCCAGCGTAGTTACTTCGGAAACCGTGTACGTCACCCCCAGCGCCGACGGCGCGTCGCCGCCGCCGTTCGCCCCAAACGCCGACCCAGCCAGGCACAGGCTCAGCGCCAAGGCAAGAAACCCGGAACCGGAGCGCTGGCGCTTCTTGTCCCCGTGGTGCTTCTTGTCGTTCAACATGCGCTCCTTCTGGCGACGCGAGCGCCGGCGTTTCTGGCGGCGGATCTTTTCCATCTCCTGCTGACGCTTGCTGCGGGCGCCTTCGATGCGCTCGGTAAGCCGCTCGCACAGTTCGCGGCGCGCAATAAACCGGTTCAGTTCGCGCGAGCGTCCCTGCTGGCACTTGATTTCGATGCCCGTCGGGATGTGCTTGAGATAGACACAGGACGATGTCTTGTTGATCTTCTGTCCGCCGCTGCCCGAGCCGAGGATGAACTTCTCGATCAGATCGGCATCGCGCACCCCAAGCTTCGCCAGCCGCAGCTCCAGCGCGTCCCGCTTGTCCACATTCACAAAAACGTCACTCATCGTGGTCCAGATTCTGCTTTTGCCGGTTTTGCCCGGGTGTTATGGTGTCCGATAGCATAACTGCAGGTTCAAACGGAGTGAAATGTGGGGCAACCCGTGGACGTCGCCTTTCTCGGACCGGAAGGAACATACTCGCATCTGGTGGCTGAAAAGCGCTTCGGGCGCACGGCACGCCTGAATCCCCTGCCCACCATTCTCGACGTTTGCCAGTATGTGGCGGACGGCCGGGGACGGCACGGCATCATCCCCATTGAGAACTCATCCGGCGGGGCCATACACGAGACCGTGGACATTCTCATCGCCGGGGAACCGCGGGTCGTCATTCGCGAGGAGCTGAGCCTGATCGTCCATCTGGCCTTGCTGGGACGTCGCCGCAAGCCGATCCGCACGCTCTTCTCGCACTTTGCGCCGCTCGATCATTGCGCGGGTTGGGTCCGCAAGCAGCTGCCGGGCGTGCAGAAGGAAGTGACGCCCAGCACCGCGACGGCGGCCCGACTGGCCGCCGAGCGTTCGGACGCCGCAGCGCTTGGCAGCCGCCGGCTGGCCTCCATGTACGGCCTCGACGTGCTCGTGTATCCGGTCGAGGCCGAGGTGCCCAACATCACGGCTTTCTTGTCCATCGGTGCGGGCCCGGGTCCGGCCGGCCATTCGCGCAAGACCACGCTGGCGGCCAAATTGCCCAACCGGCCGGGCGCCCTGTGCACGTTCCTGGAAACGTTCCGCACGGCCGAGGTGAACTTGTCGCGCATCATTTCCCGCCCCGTCCGTGGCAGCCCTCGCGAATATGCCTTCATGGTCGATATTGACGGTTCCCCGGCCCTCCCCCACGTGCGCCGCGCTTTGGCCGACGCCAAACGGACGTGTGTGGAGTTGCGAGTCGTGGGCGCGTACCCCGTGCGACGGCCGTACAAAAGCTAGCCAAGAGGGCGCCATGGAACTGATGATCGGCGAGGTTTTTCTCAAGGCGGCCATCCTCTGCGGCCTGCTGTACTTCATTGCGCGCCACGAGGCGGACTACAGCTTTCAGAAAGTGGCCATGGTCACGGCCGGCCTCATGCTCGGCTCGGTGCTGATTGATGCGGCCGTCAAACCCCATCTGGGACCATGGACGGCCATCATCCACGTGGCGTTCATTGCCTTCATGATCATGACCTTCTGCTGGATCACCTTCTGGAAATCGCTGGTCGTTGTGGTCGTCTATGTCGGCGTCCATTTTGCACTCGCCCTGCTTGGCGGCATGGCGCTGGGCTACCTGCACAAGGAGTCCAGCAAGTCCGCGGGCATGGTCATGATGGGCGCCAACGAATCCGAGTTCAAAGAGATGCAGAGCATGATCAATGACAATGCCGAACGCGCCATGCGCCAGGCCGGTGCCGGCATGGAGGAAGCCGCCGGCGAGGCCGCCCCCGAACCGGCCGCGCCCGCCGTCGAGGAGGATCGCGCTCCCGCCTTGGCCGCACGTGTGGCCGACGCCACGCCTCCCCCCGCCCCCCCGGAGCCCGCCGCCGAGGCCGCCACGCCCGCCGCGGGTGAGGACGAATGGGTGACCGCCGAGAAATCGCTGGTCGTCGGCGGCATGGCTAGTGGCAGCCGCGGCGCACCAACCGTCTTCATCAACGGGCAGCTGCGCGAGGCCGGTGACGTCATTTCCGCGACCAGCCATGACCAGCTCTACCGTTGGCGCATCCTCAGCATCGGCGACAAGGGCGTTCGCCTGAAGCCCATCGACAAGCGCCCGGCGCCCATCGCCGTGCAGACGCCGTAGCCGCGCCGTCTGTGACCACCCACCCCGCCCGTTGGGCACCCCTCCTTGGGAGGGAATCTGGCCGACTCCTTCTCCCTTGATCCCCTCCACCGGAGGGGTGCCCAACGGGCGGGGTGGGTGCGGCACTGGCGCTTGGGCGGCGGGGTCTGCTAGAGTGTTCGCATGATGCTTTACGAACGCGGTTCCGTGACCGACACCCTGGACGATCAGGCCCTGCGCGAAGGGCTGTACACTGCGCTGGACCGCCTGGGCAAGCGCCAGCGCGTGGTGGCCGTCCCGCCCGATATCACGCGCCTGCACTCGCACGCCGGCGATTTGACCCGCCATGCCCACGCCTATTACGGCGATGGCCTGATCGATGTCCTGCCGGCGGTGGGAACGCACAGCCCGATGACAGACCAGCAGATCGCGCACATGTTCGCCGGCGTGCCGCGCCACCTGTTCCGCGACCATGACTGGCGGAACGGAGTCACCGATCTGGGTGAGGTGCCTGCCGCATTTCTGCGCGACGTGTCCGGCGGCGCGGTCGACTATGCCTGGAAGTGCCAGATCGCCAACCTGCTGGCATCGCGCCGCCACGACCTGATTCTCTCCATCGGTCAGGTCGTGCCCCACGAGGTCGTGGGCATGGCCAACCACAACAAGAATCTCCTGATCGGGACGGGCGGCTCCGAGGCGATCCACAAGAGTCACTTCCTTGGCGCGGTGTATGGCATGGAGCGGATGATGGGGCGGGCAGACACCCCCGTGCGTCGCGTGCTCAATTACGCCACCGACCATTTCCTGGCGGGTTGGCCGATCGTCTGGGTGCAGACGGTGGTCGGGCGGGATGCGCGCGACGGGACGCTCAAGGTTCGCGGGCTGTTCATTGGCGACGGGTACGAATGCTTCGAGCGCGCCGCCGCGCTGGCGTTGCAGGTGAACTTCCAGATGCTCGACGAACCGCTGCGCAAGGTGGTGGTCTACCTGCAGCCCGACGAATACAAGAGCACGTGGCTGGGGAACAAGAGCGTGTACCGCACCCGCATGGCCATCGCGGATGGCGGCGAACTCGTCGTCCTCGCGCCCGGGCTGCGCGAATTTGGGGAGGACCGGGCGATTGATGCCCTGATCCGCCGCCACGGCTATCTCAACACGCCGGGCGTGCTGGCGGCCGTGCAGCGCGATCCCGAGCTCGGGAACAACTTGAGTGCGGCCGCACACTTGATTCACGGCACCTCGGAAGGTCGATTCACCATTACCTACTGCCCCGGGCACCTGACACAGCGCGAAATAGAAAGCGTGCATTACCGGTACGCGGATCTGCCGCACATGCTCAAGCGCTACAATCCGCAGCAGCTCGTGGACGGCTTCAACACCCTGCCCGATGGCGAACGGGTGTTCTACATCTCGAATCCCGGACTGGGGCTCTGGGCCCACCGCAACCGGTTCTGAAGCCGGGGGGGCTTCCGGTTGACCCCCTTACGCCAAACGCGGTACAATGACCCATCATCTGAGGTGTCTTGAACCTCTGGCGTCGCAACTCTGCTAGCTACTCGCACCTAGCAGCGTGGAGATCATGTCATGCTGAAACGTATCGATCGGCTCACCCTATCCCTACTCGTCTTCGTCCTATTCAGCCAACCTGCGCTGGCGGATACGATCATCAAAGCCAACAATGGCAACAACCTGAACCTCTCCACCAGTTGGGTGACGAATGGCCCCCCCACGCCCGCCGACATCGGTCGATGGGACAACACCGTCGCCACCGCCGGCGTGAACACGGGTGCGCTGGGCGTGGACATGACGTGGGACGGCATCCAGTTCGTGAATCCGGCCGCCGCCACATGGACCGTGACCGGCGCAAATGTGCTGACCCTCGGCGCGTCTGGCATCGACATGGCCTCCGCCACCAAGAATCTCGCGCTGAACTGCGGCTTATCCCTGGGCGCGACGCAGCCCTGGACCGTGGCTTCGGCCCGCACGTTGAGCGTCGGCGGATCCGTGGCGGGTGCCGGAAGAATCATCAAAGCTGGGGCCGGAACCCTGACCCTCTCCGCCGCGAACAGCTTCTCGGGTGGACTTGAACTGGGTGGCGGCACCGTATCGATCAACGCGGATGCCGCGCTCGGCGATACGGACGGGGACCTGGCGGTCACGGCCAACAGCACCCTCACCATCACCACGTCGGCCAATCTCCCGTCAAGCCGCACCGTAACGCTCAGCGCAGGGGCGACGGGCGATGTCAGCACGACGGTGAGCCCCGTGATCAGCGGTGCGGTCAGTGGCCCTGGCGCGTTGAGCAAGTCAGGAACTGGTACGCTGGCCCTGCTGGGAAGCAACAGCTACACCGGGGCCACCGTGATCATCGCGGGCGCCCTGCGCGCCGACGACGGCACCGGGCTTCCGTCCTCCAGCAACTTGCGGCTGGCAGGGGGCGTGTTTGAAGGTAACGGCGCGGCCACGTTCTCTCGGGCCCTTGGCACCGGGGCGGGCGAGGTCCAGTGGACCTCGGGCGGCGGATTCTCCGCGTCCAACGGCACCTTGACCGTCAACCTGGGCGGTGCCGGGGCCGGCCTCGTCTGGGGAAGCACGGCGGGCTTCGTGCCGTCCTCCAGCCCGCTCATCTTCAGCCACGCCAATGCCGACAGCACCGTGCAATTCGAGAACCCCATCGACCTCAACGGCAGCGTGCGCACCATTCAAGTGGATAACGGCGGCGCGGATGCGGACGCGCGCCTGACGGGGGCCTTGAGCGGTGCCGGCGCGGGGCTCACCAAGACCGGCACCGGCCGGCTGGAACTGGATGGCACGCAGACGTTTGACGGCACGCTCTGGGTGCAGAACGGGGCCCTGCGGCTGGATACGATGACCGACAGCAGCCCCGGCTCCGGCACGCTTAAACTGGGGAACGCAACCACGACGGCCGAACTGGAGTACACCGGAGACACGAACACCGTCGTCGCCCGCCCGATCGATCTCGCGGGCACCACGGGCGGGGCGCGGCTTACGGCCAACGGCGCGGGCACGCTGACGCTGACCGCCAATTTCACAGCCACCGGCGGGAATAACAAGGTCCTCACGCTGCAGGGCACCAACACCGACGCCAACACGATTGGCGGCGCGATCCCTGACAACAGCGGCTCGTTCGTCACCCACCTCACCAAGGACGGCGCCGGCACCTGGGTGCTGGGCGGCACGAACACCTATACGGGCATTACCTCCATCAATGACGGCACCCTGAAACTGGCAACGGGCAGCGCCCTTTCCGATGCCGGCACGTTGACGATCAATGGCGGCATCCTGGACCTCGGCGGCAACAGCGAATCCGTCAACGCGGTGACGCTGGTCGACGGCCTGATCACCAACGGCACGCTCACCGCCGGCACGGGATTCAACGCGCAGGCCGGAACGGTGAGTGCCACCCTGGCCGGCTCCGGGGTCACGCTGACCAAGACGGGCACGGGAGCGTTGGCCCTGACGGGCAGCAACACGTTCAGCGGCATCATGACCATCAGCAACGGCAAGGTCGTCGTCACACACTTGAGCGACACGACCCCCGGAAGCGGACCTATCAAGCTTGGCAGCGGGAGCACCAGCGGCGAGTTGGAGTATGTCGGCGACACGGACGTCATCCTGGCCACGCGCGAGGTGCAACTCGGCGGCACCAGCGGCGATGGCATCCTGACGGTGAACGGCAGCGGCACGCTGACCGTCGCCTCGCAGTTGCGCAGCACTGCATCCAGCACCTCCGGGCACGGCCTGCAACTCGGCGGCGGCAACACCGGAGCCAACATCCTGGCGTCCGCCCTCACGAATTATGTCGCCAACGCCTCGCTGCTCATCAAGAGCGGTTCGGGGCGCTGGATCCTCACCGGCACCAACACCTACACCGGCACGACGACGATCAACGGCGGCACCCTGCAGGTCGGCAACGGCACCGACAGCGGCACGCTGGGCACCGGTGCGGTGACCGTGACGGCGCCAGGGGGCCTGGCCTTCAGCCGGTCGGATACGCTGATATCCTCCAATGCCATCAGTGGCACGGGCACGCTGACGCTGGATGGTGCGGGGACGCTGGTGCTGGCGGGCGCGACGACGCACAGCGGCCCCACCCTGCTCAACGTAGGGACCCTGCGCTACGGCGTCGCCAATGCCTTGCCCAGTGCCACCGCCGTGAGCAATGTGACGCTGCAGGCCGGGGCCACGCTCGACCTGGCCGGGTTCAACGGCACGATCGCCGCCTTGAATGGGGCCGGCTTGGTTGATCTCTCCACGGGCACGGGGACGAACACGCTGACGCTGGGCAATAACAGCCAGCCCGGCACGTTCAGCGGACGGATTCAGAACACCGCCGGCACGCTGGCGGTGACGAAAGCGGGCACCGGCACGCAAGTCCTCGACGGCACGAACGCCTTCGGCGGCAGCCTCACCATCAGTGGGGGTACGCTCGTGCTGGCCGGACTCAACAGCTACAGCGGGGACTCCTACGTGAGCGCCGCCGCCACGTTGCGGTTGGGTGCCGCGGATGTCATCCCGAACGGCCCGGGCAAGGGTGATGTGCTCCTGCAGACCACAAGCTGCATCCTGGATATGAATGGCTTCAGCGACACGATAAACGGCCTGCGCAGCAATGCCGGCGCACCCGCCGTCGATATCGTCAGTGCCGGCGGCAGCGTCACCCTCACCCTGGGCGACGAGCATACAACGGCCAGCTACGGTGGCGCCATTCGCAACACGACGGGCACACTCTCCCTGACCAAGATCGGAAACGGGACACAGACACTCGCCGGCGCGAATTCGTACAGCGGGGACACGACCATCAGCGCCGGCAAGCTGGAAATCGCCGGCAGCACGAGCATCCCCAGCGGCGCCGGCAAGGGCAATGTGATCGTCGCCACCGGAGCGACCCTGGAGGTCAACGCCCCGCTGACAGTCAACGCGCTCTCGGGCGGCGGCACCGTGGATAACGATACGGTGACCATTCGCGTTCTCACGGTGGGGGCAAATGACCAGAGTGCCACCTTCAGCGGCACCCTCACCAACAGCGGGGCCGTGGCCTCGCTCGCCCTGACCAAGATCGGCACGGGAACTTTGGTGCTCACGGGTGATAACGGATATGGCGGCGCGACGACAATCAGCGGCGGCACGCTGCAGATCGGCGATGGCGGGACGACCGGCAGCCTCGGGACGGGTGGCACCGCGAACAGCGGCGCACTGGTCATCAATCGCACGGGCACCATCACCTACGGCGGCGTCATGTCGGGCACGGGAACACTGACCAAGACCGGGGCGGGCACGTTGGTGCTGGCCGGCGCCAGCACGTACTTCGGGAACACAACCATCAGTGCGGGCACCGTGCGCGGAGGCGTGGCCAACTGCCTGCCCGGCGCCGTGTCGTCCGGCAGCGTGCAGATTGACCCCGGCGCGACGCTGGACCTCGGCGGGTTCAATCAGTCGCTGGGCAGTCTCGCGGGGAGCGGTGCAGTCGACAATACGCTGGGCATCGGGACCTACACCTTAAGCGTTGGCATCAACAACCAATCGACCTCCTTCAGCGGCGCGATCGGCAACACGTCTGGAACCGTCGCCTTCACCAAGACGGGCTCCGGCACACTCGTCTTGTCCGGCGCGCACACCTATGGAGGCACCACCACAATCGCACTCGGGGCACTGAAGATTGGCGCGGCGAATGTCATTCCAAATGGACCGGGAAAAGGGGACGTCGCGGTCACCACGGCCAACACCTGCATCCTCGATCTGGCCGGCTTCGACGAAACCATCAACGGGTTGACAGGCCTTGGCGTCGTCACCAACTCCACCGGCAGTTCCACGCTGACCATCGGCGACGGCAATGCCACCGCCAGCGGGTCCGCCACGCTGCGCGACGGGGACGGGACGCTGGCCCTCACCAAAATTGGCAGCGGCACCCAGACGATGAGCGGGACCAGCACCTACAGCGGTGACACCACCGTTAACAGCGGCACCTTGAAGCTTGGCGTGGCGACGGCCATTCCGAGCGGTCCAGGACGGGGAAATCTGCACGTGGCGGCCGGCGCCGTCTTCGACATCAACACGCTGGCGACAACCCTGAATGGGCTCTGGGGCGCGGGTGTAGTGACCAACTCCTCGACGCTGGACAGCTTGACGGTCGGGGCCAATGACCAGAGCAGCACGTTCTCCGGTGGCATCGGGACGGCCATCACGCTGTTCAAGACCGGCACAGGCCAACTGACCCTCGCAGGTGCGAATACGCATAGCGGCGTGACCACCGTCCAGGGGGGTGTCCTCGCGGCGCAGCACGGCGCGGCGCTGGGGGGCACGGGGGGCGCCACCATCGTCACCAACGGTGCGACGCTTGCCATCGAAAACGACATCCTGATTGGCGCCGAACCGCTGACGCTCTACGGCTCCGGCGTCACCAACAGCGGCGCGCTGCGCAGCACGGGCGCCAACACGTATGGCGGCACGATCACGCTGAACGCGGATAGCCGCCTCCAGTCCGATGCCCAGACCCTGACACTGGACGTGGCGTCCGGAAATGCCGTCAACGGCGCCGCGCGCACCCTGACGCTTGGCGGTGCCGGCGATATCGTCGTCGCCGATCCGATTTCCCTCACCACCGGCGCCCTCGTGAAGGATGGGGCCGGCAAGGCCACCGTGACCGCGACCAACAGCTACAGCGGCGGCACGACGGTGAATGGCGGCACGCTGCTGGTGAATAACGCCAGCGGCCAGGGCACCGGCTCCGGCACGGTCACCGTGAACGGCGGCGGCACGCTGGGCGGCACCGGATTCATCACGGGGACCGTCACCGTAAACAGCGGCGGCACGCTGTCCCCCGGCACGAGCGTGGGCGAACTGACCGTGGGCGGACTGACACTGGCGTCAGGCAGCGCGACCGTGATTGAATTCAACGGCGGGCCGGCCAATGACCGCATCGTCGTCACCGGCGCGAGCGGGCTGACGATCAACGGCGGCGGCGTTTACCTGTACGAGGAAGGATCGACGACACCCTGGACTCAACCGGGGGCATACCGCCTGTTCCAATACAGCGGCGCGATCGGGGGCGTCGGCGCCGGCGCACTGAGCGTCTTGAATCCGCAGCCCGGCATGACCTACAGTTTCCGGACAGCCGCGGGTTGGGTGGAAGTCCTCGTCACCGGAGAATTGCCCTTGGTGTCCATCGGGCCGGCCAGCGTGATCGAGGGGAACAGCGGACTCACCGCGCTGGCATTCCCCGTCACGCTCACCAAAACCGGCACCGTCACCATCACCGGCACGTTCAGCACGGCTGACGGCACGGCCAGAGCCGCCACGGATTACTCGGCGGCGAACAACGCGCCCTTCTCCATTCCTGCCGGTACGACGAGCGGGTCCATCGATGTTCAGGTGTACGGCGAAAACGCGTTCGAACTGGACGAGACCTTCACGATCACCATCACGAGCATGACCAACGCCCTCCTGTTGGATGCCAGCGCCACCGGCACCATTCAGAACGACGACGCCTTTGCGAATGCCTGGTATGTGGACGATACGGCCACGGGCAACAACAATGGGTACAACTGGCAGGACGCGTTCACCGATCTGCAATCAGCACTGGCGGTGGCCACGAGCGGCCAGCAGGTCTGGGTCGCCGAAGGGACCTATTACCCGACCAACGCGTCGGGGAGTGTCACGGCCGTCTTCCGGCTGAAGTCCAATGTCGCCCTCTATGGAGGCTTCCGCGGGACGGAAACCGCGATCGCGCAGCGCCTGGGCACCAATGTCAGTTCCATCCTGAGTGGTGACATTGGCACGGCGGGCGCGGTGTTCGACAATTGTTCGCGGGTCGTGCTGGCGAGTTCGGCCAGTGGCGCACTCCTGGATGGGTTTGTCATCCGCGATGCGTACGGCACGCAACAGGGAGCCGGCATGCGCATAGAAGGCGCGCCGGTCACCGTGCGCCACTGTGTCTTCGAATACAACCACGGCAACGAAGCGGGTGCGCTGCACAACAATCAGGCCTCCCTGATTGAGGGATGTATCTTCCGCTACAACACTTGCGCAAGCCGCGGCGGCGCCCTCCAGACATACAGTTCGTCGCCGCTGCTGGTGAACTGTGTCTTCCATGACAACAACTCCGGCGACGCGGGCGGCGCCATGTCCCTTTACCACCAGCCGATGACGCTCGTGAATTGCACCTTCATCGGCAATACCTGCTCCAGCGTGGGGCAATGCGCATACGTCTCGAACTACGGGACGCCAACGTTTATCAACTGCATTCTCTGGGATCAGGGCGACAGCGGTGGCGGGCTATACCCCAAGCCCTGGAATGAGATTAATGAATCTGGCCCCATCAGCTTGATCAATTGCGACGTCAACGGGGGACAAACCATCGACCCCACCTATCAGGGGACGATTGTGAGTGTCATATCGGATGACCCTCAGTTCGTGAATGAAGGCGCCCGCAATCTGCACCTTCAGAACGACAGCCCCTGCGTCGACACCGGGACCACCGAGCAGGCCCCTGCCGACGATGCGGACGGCGGGGCGCGGCCCTACGGTTCCGGCTTTGACATAGGCGCGTACGAATACGGCGCTTCAGGTTCCGGGGAACGGCCCGTCGCACTGATGCTGATCGTGCGGTAACGGTGGCGGGAAGGGCTAGTCGAACGGCGATGGCCAGCCATCCCCCCCACCCCCACGATTAAACCTGGTGCAGCCCCTTCAAACAGGCCCGGTTCCGGGGCCGCCAACTGATCACCTAAACTTGTTCATTGAAAGGCTAGCCATGGGGGCGTAGCATAATAAGACTATCGGTTTCACGAATGGATTGGGGGTTCACTATGACGCGCATCACCCAGGTCTTCGCCGTCCTCTCCTGCCTATGCCTATGCGGTACCAGCGCCACTGGCGCCATTCACTATGTCGATCCGACCGCGAGCGGCACGGGCAGCGGCACCACCTGGCCCAATGCATTCACCAATCTCCAAACCGCACTCACCGCCGCCGCCACCAATGATGAAGTCCGGGTGGCCGCTGGCACCTACACCCCCAGTGACGCCGGCGACCGCATGATCAGTTTCGCACTGAAGACCGGGATGTCGCTGATGGGGGGCTACCCTCACGGTGGCGGCACGCGCGACTGGGCAACCAACCTGACCATCCTGAGCGGCGATATCAATGCGCCCGGCGACCCGACGGACAATAGCGCCCACGTCGTGGTCGGTGCGCACCTCGCGCGGCTCGACGGGTTTACCATCACCAAGGGCTACTGGGACTCCAACGACGATGGTCCGCGTGACGGGGCCGGCCTTTACGTGAACGGCAACAAAGTCATGACCGTCGTCAACTGCCGCTTCATCGACAACCACTCCTGGTACCGTGGAGCGGGCATCTACTTCGGATTTACCGCCAACAGCGCGACGGGGCCGGTGATCTCAAACTGCACGTTCCAGGGCAATTCCACCACGTATGGGGGCGCCTATGGCGGTGGCGTATACATCTACAATCGCACACCGGCCACCATCATCGATTCGACCTTTGAAGACAACACCAGCGCCAACGGGGCCGCCTTCGGCAGCCAATATGCAGATCCCACCATCCGCAACTGCACCTTTGCGCGCAACGTGTCCGCGGGCGCCGGCGGCGCGGTGTGGATCAGCCGCCCGGACGCTACGGCCATCTCCCCCTCAGTGATTTCCAACTGCTCGTTCTTCGCGAATCGCGCCGCAGGGGGCGGAGGCGCGCTTTACGTCGAAAGCGTCAACTACGCACTCAATTCGATCACGGGATGTCGCTTCCATGCCAATGAAGCCACCAACCAGGGTGGCGCCATCTACGTCTACCGTTACGACGGCGCGGTGGAAGACTGCGTGTTCAGCGATAATCGCAGTCTCAATCACGAAGGGGGCGCGATCGCCAATTACTATGGGTCCCCCATCCTGCGACGCCTCGTGGCGGTGGGCAATCGGTCCGGGTACCGTGGCGGCGCCTTCTTTGTGGGCGGCCATGGAAGCTATCCCACGTCACCGCGTTTCGAGAACGTGTTGGCCGCGGGCAATGTCGCGTCCTACTGGGGCGGCGCCTTGAGCACGTACTACCTGTACGGCAGCACCGTCACGGTGGTGAACTGCACCTTCACCAGCAACCGGACGGTGCTGGCCAGTTCGTCCTACGGCGGCGGCGCGATCTGGCTCGAGGAATCCAAATTGTCCGCCACCAACACGGTTCTCCATGGCAACCGCGCGGCGGGAGGCTCCGCCAACGAAGTTGGCGTCATCGGCGCCGGCTCACGCACCACCTGGGGACACAACGACCTGGCAGGAGGCGTGGCCGGCTTCTACAACCCCCAGTCGGCAACGAACCATGACCAGGTGGCGAACATCGACACCAACCCGGCTTTCGCTTCTGTCACCACCGGCGCCTGGACCTTGGATGGGGTCTACTCGACCAACACCGGCATGACGATCCTGCGAGACGACGACACCACCTGGCTTCCCGGTTCTCTTGCCGGCTCCCTCTTGAATCCCGACACCACCAACATGCTGATTTACGCCATCTTCACCAACACCGACCACACCATCACCATTCTCGGCAATGCCTCCGCCGCCGCCACGGGCGATGCCTACCAGTTCGTCGACTACCGCCTGACTCCTGCCAGCGCCTGCATCGACGCGGGCCAGCGTGAGGTCGCGCCCCCCCATGACTTGACAGGCGCGCCCCGCCCCCGCGGTTTGGGCTACGACATCGGCGCGTACGAAACGCTGCTCACCGGAGACAGCATCGCGCCTGGCCCCGTGACCGCTCTGAGCGCGGCAGGTGGGCAGGCCAGCGTCCAATTGAACTGGACCAATCCCACCGACGAGGATTTTGCATCCGTCCTCGTGCTCCGTCGCTCGGGCGCAGCCCCCACCGGTGTGCCCGTCTCCACGAACACGTACTTCAAAGGCGATGTCCTCGACGACGGTGTCGTGGTGTATGCCGGGCCAGGCAGCAACGGCGCGCCCGGCGCGGCATCCGGGTTCACGGATGAACAGTTGGACGACCAAGTCCTGTATCACTACGCCGTCTACACGACAGACCGCGTTCCAAACTACGGGCCGGCCGCCGCCACCAGTGCCTTGACGGAGTTCGATGTGACGCCGCCCTCGCCCGTGGCCGCGCTCACGGCGGTGGCCACCGATGCGCAAATCTCCTTCGTATGGACCAATCCCCCGCAAGTTGATTACGCCGGCGTGCTCGTCCTCCGCCGCACCGACTCGCCACCTTCGGGCGCACCCACAAATGGAGGAATCTACACGGTGGGTTCGGCCATCGGCGACGGCACCGTGGTCTACCGCGGCCCCGCCTCCAGCGCCACACCCGGTGCGCGCGCCACCTGGACCGACGTCGCGCTCCCGAATGAAACGAACTACTACTATCGCTTCTTTGCTTATGACGAGCAGCCGCTCTATGCCGCCGCCGCCGATACCAACGGGCTCCCCGTCGCCCGCAACATCCTGTATGTGAATCTCCTGGCCACCCCCGGCGGGGACGGCACCTCCTGGGCCAGCGCGTTCACCAGCCTGACGCAGGCCCTCGCACGCGCAGGCGCCGGCACGAATGTCTGGGTCTCCGCAGGAACCTACAAGCCCGGCAACACACGCACGTCCACCTTCCAGTTGACCAATGGGTGTTCGATACTGGGCGGCTTCAACGGATCGGAAAACAGCGCCAGTCTTCGCGACTGGAAGCTGAATCCCACCATTCTATCCGGCGAAATCGGTGGCCCGACCAACACCGACAATATCCTTCACGTCGTGACCGCAACGGGGGCTGATGGCGCCGTGCTGGACGGGTTCACCGTCACGCGCGGCTATGCCTGGGAAAGCGGCAACGACACCGATCCGTCGCGCGACGGCGGCGGCCTCCTCCTGTGGGAAGGCGCAGGCGTCCCGACCCGCACGGACGTCCGCAATTGCCGCTTTGTGGACAACGCCGCCAACTACCTGGGAGGGGCCATGTGCCTGGCCTACAGCCAGGGGGCGTCAGTGGGTGCGGTGGTTTCAAACTGCGTCTTCGAAAACAACTACACCTTCCGCAGCAGCGACGGATACGGTGGCGCCATCTACACGTATCACTATCGCCCTCTCTGGGTCTTCGACTCCACCTTCACCAGCAACCGCTCGTTCTACGCCGGGGCCATTCGCAGCAACCTGGGCGACTTGATGATGCATCGCAGCACCTTGACGGGCAATGTGGCGGGCCAGAGCGTCGGCGCCGTCTGGAATTCCCGCAACAACACGGCAAGCCTGCGGGATCTGGAGATCGTCGATTGCGTCTTTGCGGCCAACCAGGCGCCGTACTACGGCGCTGTGCGACTCGAACGCAACTACCTGACGGGGGACGTCGTGCGCGGTTGCCGCTTCTACGCCAATCGCAGTTCCGGCGGTGCGGCCGCCCTGCATCTCTACGCGTACAACGGATTGGTCGAAGACACGGTCATCAGCGGCAACACCATGATGGGCGCGAACCAGGGCGGCGCGCTCTACCTCGAGTACGCCGGCCCCGTCCTCCGCAACGTCTCCATCGTGGGCACGGAATCCCACTACCGCGGGGGCGGCATCTTCGGAACCACCGCGGCCAGCCTCATGACCTCGCCGCGACTGGAGAACGTCCTCATTGCCGGGAACCTGACGCGCTACGATGGCGGCGGGGTCTGCCTGTACGACTTCAATGGCAACACCAGCACCTTCGTGAACTGTACGATCGTGGACAACCGCACCTACGAGGCCAACCCGACCTATTACGGCGGTGGCGGCTTGTATATGCGCGGCTGTGCCGTTTCCGTGACCAACACCATTCTCTACGGCAACACCACGGCCGGCGCGGGCGCCCAAGTGCGGCTTTCGCTGAGCACGACGCCCGTCACGGCCGGCTACAGCGATCTGGATGGCGGCGTGGCGGGCATCCACAACCCGGACGGCGCCCTGGTCTCCGCCCCGTCCGGCATGGTCTCGGCACTCCCCGGATTCCTCGATGATGCCACCGGGACGTGGACAGAAGTCGCCGCCTATGATGCGTCCGTGGGCCTGACGACCTTCAGCAATGCCGCCGCGGTCTGGGCACCCGGCGGGCTGGTTGGCAAGTACCTGAATCCCAACGCCGCCTTCAGCAACCTGGTCTACTACATCGCGGCAAATACGCCTTCCACGATCACAGTCCTGGGCGACGCGAGCAAGGTCACGAATGCGGCGGCGGCCTATCGCCTCTGCGATTACCGGCTCAAGGCCATCAGCGCCTGCGTCGATGCCGGAACGGCAGCCGGCGTGACGAATGACCTGGCCGGGCAGTCACGCCCGCAGGGTTACGGCTACGACATCGGAGCCTATGAGCGCATTCCTGACGGGCTTCCGCCCGCCAGCGTGGGCGGGCTGCAAGCCGTGGGCGGGCTCGACCAGATCACGTTGAGCTGGACCAATCCGTCCGCTGCAGATTTCACCGGCGTGCTCGTCGTGCGCCGCACCGGCAGCGCCCCCGTCGGCGAACCCGTCAGCACGAACCTCTACCCGCCTGGCTCCACCATTGGCAATGGCACCGTGGTCTACGCCGGCACGGGCAACAGCGCCACGCCGGGCGCGGCGTCAGGTTGGGTGGACACCGGGCTGGACCAGCTGGCGACCTATCACTATGCAATCTACGCATCCGATGCGGTCCCCAACTTCTCGCCACGGGCCGATGCGTCCGCGACGACCTTGCCGGATTCGACCCGCCCGGCTCCGGTCAGCGGCCTGCAGGCGGCGGGTGGCACCCAGCAAGCCGTCCTGACCTGGATGAACTCGCCGTCTGCCGACAGTCATGGCGTCCTGATCCTGCGCCGAGAGGGCCCGACGCCACCGTCCGGCGAACCCGTGGCCAACGCCACTTACACGGCGGGCGACATTATCGGCGACGGCACGGTCGTCTATGTCGGCCCCGCCGACAATGGACTTCCCGGCGCCGCTGCCTCGTGGACCAATACGGGGCTGAACAACCTGACGCGCTACGCCTACGCGGTCTACGCCTACGATGAAGTGCCGAACTATTCCACCAGCACCGGCGACGATACCCTGACCGGCCTCCCAGGCGTCCTCTTCGTCAACGACGATGCCACGGGCGCCGGCACCGGGTTCAACTGGGACGACGCGTTCAGCGACCTGCAGGACGCCCTGCGCGCCGCCGTCGCCGGCAACCAGATCTGGGTGGCGGAAGGGACCTATTACCCAACCAATGGCACCAGCCGCTCCGTCGTCTTCTCTCTCAAGGCCAACGTGACGTTATACGGGGGCTTCTCCGGCACGGAATCCGTGATAACCGCGCGCAACTGGAAGCAGTATCCCACCATCCTCTCCGGCGACATCGGCACCCTCGGAGCCGTCTTCGATAACAGCGAACGCCTCGTCTATGCGACAGCCGCTGCCGCAGGTGCCGGCCTGGACGGATTCATCCTTGAAAAGGTCTACGGCACGCAGCAGGGCGGCGCGCTGCGCGTGGACGCGCTCATCACCGTGCGGCACTGCATCTTCCGGGACAATCAGGCCTATGAAGGTGCCGCCGTTCACAACGGCGGGGGCGCCAACGTGGTTTACAGCGGCTGCGAATTCTATCGCAACAGTTCAACCCATCGCGGGGGCGCCTTCCAGCAATACAGTTCGTCTCCCCGGCTGGAGAATTGTGTTTTTGCCTTCAACTCCTGCGCGCCCGCAGGAGGCGCGCTGGCGCTGTACCACCAGCGCGTGGACATCGTGAATTGCACGTTCTTCGGCAACACCTCTGATGGCGGCGGCGCCTTCTACGCCTCAGCCGGGGCCGATGTGTACTGCTGGAATTGCATCTTCTGGGACACCGGCGGCAACAGCGGCGGCGGGATCTGGATCAAGAACAAGAACGACAACGATGCGCAGCAGGTCACGGTCGACTACTCCGATGTTCTCGACGGATGGTCACCACCGCCCGGGAAAGGGAGCGGCGCCAACAACATCAATGCCGAACCGCTCTTCGCCAATACGGCGGCGGACGACTACCACCTGCTCGTGGGAAGCCCCGGGATTGACGTTGGCACGCCGGCCGACGCCCCCGTCGAGGATCTCGAAGGCGGGGCACGCCCCCATGGATCGGCCTTTGACATGGGCGCCTACGAGTTTGGAGCCCTGGGCCCTGGCACTCCGCCAGAAGCTCTGATGCTGATCGTGCGGTGAGGAGCACGCGCCCCACCACCGCCGTCAAGTATGCGCAGCCATGCGCGGCGGGTATGCCGGCCGAAACTTCCACCATTGCGCGACGTCGGCCTTCTTGCCTAAGCTGCCGTTGATTCACGGGTGCAATTCACGGGAGCGACGATCGCCATGGCCAAACCAAAACAAAGCCGATCGCGACGCCCCCGCCCACGCCCTCCCACCCCACCCCGCGGCATCCGTCTGCTCTACGACCTCGTCGGCGAGATCAACTCGGGGCAGACGCTGGACGAAGTCGTGGCCATTGCCTTTGACCGGATGCGGCGCGTGTTGCCGTACCACCGGATCGCGCTCGCCACGTATGACGCGCCGCAGGATGAACTGGTGCTGGCCGCCGTGAAGTCGGACAGCGCCGAGGGATTGCGGCCCGGCTACAGGGCGCACGTGCACGGCTCCAGCCTGGAGCCCCTCGTTCGCAAAGGGCGGCTGCGCATCATCAATGACCTGTCAGCCTACGCTCGCCGCCATCCGGATTCATCGTCCACCACCGCCATGCTGCACGAAGGGACGCGCGCCAGCCTGACCGTCCCCCTGGCGCTTGAAGGGCGCCCCGTCGGCGTGCTCTTCTTCTCCAGCCGCAAACCCCGGTCCTACCGGCCGGCCCATGCCGCGCTCGTCCGCGGCATCGCGGACCACATCGCCGTCATCGTGGAAAAGGCACGGCTGGCAGACGATCTGCGCGCCACCCATCAGCGCCTGGAAAGCATCCTGCGCGACTCGGCCGACGGCATTCTCGTCCTGGACATGGAGAACCACATCGTCAGCTGGAACAAGGGTGCCGAGCGCATCTTCGGCTATTCCAGCGCCGAAGTCGTCGGACAGCCCTTCGATCTGTTGGTGCCCGCGGACTTGCGCGCCAGCGGTGAACTTCCGGAGCTGCGCAACCGCATCCGCGAAAAGGGCTACATCACCAACTACGAGACGCGCCGCATCACCAAGGACCGGCGCGAGATCTTCGTCAATATCACCTCCACCCTGCTACGGGATGCCTCGGGCCAGCCCTTCGGTCGATCGTCGATCGTGCGCGACGTTACCGCCCTCAAATCCCTCCAGGAGGAACTGGTCCGCACGCGTAACCTGGCCGCCCTCGGCGAAATGGCCGCCTCCGTGGCACACGAGATCCGCAATCCGCTGGCCGGCATCAGTGGCGCCATCCAGGTGCTGCGCGATGGCTTCGACGCCCAGGACTCGCGCCGCGCCGTCATCGGGGCCGTGCTGGACCACGTCACGCGCCTGGACCACACCGTGCGCGATCTGCTCGTCTTTTCCAAGCCGTGGAAGCCGGAAAAGCGCCGCGTGGATGTCCGCGAAGTGGTCGACGACATCGTGGCCACGGCCCGGCGCAATCCCCGCTACGCGGCCATTCAATTCGCCACGGACGCGCCAGTCCCCGTGCCGGTCGCCCTGGACCCGCTGCTGCTCAACGAGATTCTCATCAATCTCTTCGAGAACGCGTCCCATGCCATGCACGGCGTTGGCACCGTGCGCTGCGGCGTCACCGCCGAGGGAGCCTGCGCCTGCATCCGCATTCGCGACACCGGCCCCGGCATACCACCCGAAACGCAGCGCCGGCTGTTCACGCCCTTTGTGACCACGAAAACTACGGGCAATGGTCTCGGGCTCGCCATCTGCCGCAAAATCATGGAAGCTCACGGCGGAACCATTGACCTTCAATCCGCCCCCGGTCACGGCACCGAGGTGGCGCTGCGATTTCCATTGGATTGACCCGCATGGGCGAACGCATTCTCATCATCGACGACGAGCCGCTGATCCGATGGTCCCTGCGCGAACGCATGCAGGCCGAAGGCTTTGACGTCAGCGAGGCGCCGGACGGCCAGACCGCCAAGCGGGCCATGGAGCGCGAAACCATCGACTTGATCCTGCTCGATCTGCGCCTGCCGGATGTCGATGGGATGACGCTGCTGGGCAAGGCCCGGGCCGTCTTGCCGCAGGTGCCGGTGATCATGATGACCGCCTTTTCCACCATTGCCACCGCCGTTGAGGCCATCAAGCTCGGCGCCTACGACTATGTCTCCAAGCCCTTCAACATGGACGAGTTGGCGCTCGTCGTGAAACGCGCGCTCGAAGCCGCCGCCCTGCAGCAGGCGCTCCACACGCGCATCGACGCGGAGAAGGAAAAGTTCGGACTCCTCAACCTGGTCGGCACCAGCGCCGCCATGCGAGAAATCGCCGGCATGATCCGCAAGGTCACGCGCAGTTCCAGTACCACCGTGCTGCTTCGCGGGGAAAGCGGCACGGGCAAGGACCTGATCGCGCGCGTCATTCACTACGAATCGGACCGCGCCAACCAGCTCTTCATGAATGTCACCTGCACGGCGCTGCCGGATGCGCTGCTCGAGTCCGAACTCTTCGGCCACGAAAAGGGGGCCTTCACGGACGCCAAGTCTCAGAAGAAGGGCCTCTTCGAGGTGGCCGACGGCGGGACGGTGTTCCTCGATGAAATCGGGGACATGTCCCCCACGCTGCAGTCCAAGTTGCTTCAGGTGCTGGAGTACAAGGCCTTCAAGCGCGTCGGAGGCAGCGCGGACATTGAGGTCGATGTGCGCATCATCGCGGCGACGAACCGCGACTTGGAGAGCGCGGTCAAGCAGCAGGCCTTTCGCGAGGATCTGTACTACCGGTTTAACGTGCTGCCTGTCTTTGTGCCCCCGCTGCGCGAGCGCCGGGAGGACATTCCCATCCTGGCAGAGCACTTTCTCTCACAGCTTTCCCGCGACATGAAACGCGAAGATCTCACCATCAGCCCGGATGCCATAGACAAGATGGAGCAGTACGATTGGCCAGGCAATGTGCGCGAATTGCGCAATGTCATCGAGCGCGCCATCCTGCTGTGCGAGACCGGAAATATCGAGACGGATGACATCCTGGTGGGAAAGGGGCATGGGCGTGCGCCCGCCCATGCTCGTCGCCATGCCGTCCTGCTGCCTGAGAAGGGGTGCAGTCTCGACGAGGTCGAGAAGGAGCTCGTTCGCCAGGCAATTACCCGCACATCCGGCAACCGCACCAGGGCCGCGGAGTTGCTCGGCATCTCCCGCGACCAGGTGCGCTACAAAATGGAAAAGCACGGTCTCGGTGGCGGCAACGCCTGACCGCAGGCAGAACCGCGACCGTCAGCCGGGGGTCATGCATCGCCGGGACCGCGCGGATGGATCGCCCCCCCCAGGAACCGCCCCCCATCCATCCGCCGTTCGGTCTCGCCGGATGGGCCCCTTACTTCACGACCGGATACACACCGCCGACGAAGTAGATCGAATCGAACTTGCGCCCGATGGAAGGGCTTTCGAAGTTCTGCATTTCCATGCCCGCGGGGAACTTGATCTCCGAACCGGCGGCCAGCGTCGTCTGCGGCGCCGCCAGCCAGCGGGTTCCCTGCTCTGTTTTCACTTCGATATAGGTGTACTTACTCGCGTTCATGGTCTGTAACACCGTGCCCGTCAGTAACGCTTCACCTTCCGGCGCCTGCGGCGGAGTACTCGCGTCCATTCCCGGAATCGTCGGATGCCCGGCCGGCAGTCCACCCGCAGCCACTCCCGCATGCGTGGCGTCATTGGGCATCACAACCGGCGGGCTGACGGCGGCAGCCGGCTTCCCTTCCACTTGGATCGCCGGAACGAAGAGGACGCGCTCAAACGTTCGCTTCAGGGTGGGGCTTTCAAAGTTCTCCATGGCCATACCGGGAGCCAGCTGCACCTTGTCGCCCACCGCGACCTCCGTCATCGGACCCGCGGCCCAGACATCCTTGCCATCCTGCTGAATGCGCACGTAGGTGTAGCGGCCGGCATTCATCGTTTCCAGAACGGAGCCCGACAGCCCCGATTCCATGGTTTGCTCCACGCCGCCCATGCCCGGCATCGTGGGAGGCTGTGCGTCATTCTCGCCGGCCATCACTCGGACACTCAAGAGGATCAGACTCAAGCTCATGCCAATGTGTTTCATGCAGGCATTTTCCACCAAATCCGCCCCATTCGCCAAACCCAATCTCACCCCGGCGGGGAATTCTTATCCCGCCGCCCCTATCCCTTGCCCTGGCTGCCGCCTCCTCGCCATGCCCGCACGGCCCCCCATGAAGACTAACCGAGGCCGAAAGCCAGCATCCCCGATCGCTGCGCGAAATTCCCCACCCCTCATGGAATTACCCGCACCACGCCGATCCCAAGAGCCTACGCGCCACTTGTCCAGATTTACATGCCGGAAACAGACTCGACACAGACATGCACAAGATGTTATATTAAAGCATCTTAAGGACAACAGCCTCGTCGGGGATGCTCGCGACGATCATTCGCCGACCATTATGGCATACATCGTGCTAAACATATTACACGGGCTACCGGACCTGCCGCGCCAAGGGATGGCGAGGCGCGGTCAGGTGTAGAATAGACGCTCAAGCAAAAGGGAGAGCAGCAATGAAGAAACTGATCGTAGGCGGAATCGTGGCATGCGCCGTGGTGGCGCTCCGGACATCGGCGTTTGCGGGCGGCATTCTGGGTTCACCGCACGACTTCACTGGGGAAACGACTTGGAACTCGCGGGCGGGTGCTTGCAGCCCCTGCCATGCGGCTCACCATACGGATGAAGATCAGATCGCGCCCCTCTGGGTCCACGCGACGGATCCGCGCACGTCATGGGAAATGTATGACAGCCCGACCATGGACGCCACGGTGGGCACCGCCCCCTCGGGCAACTCGCTGGCCTGCTTGAGCTGCCACGACGGCGCGCTCGGCATCAACGCCACGATTTCGACGCCGGCCCCCGCTTCGCCGGTCATCATCGACGCGGGCGCCCGCATCGGTGAAAACGGCGACCTGCACACCACGCATCCGATCTCGTTCGACTACGATGCGGCCGCGGCGCTGGACATGGGCCTCGAGCTCTCGTCTTATGTCATTGGCGATGCCAAGGACGGACTCGATGCTCGCCACAAGGGCATGTCGGCTGAAGGCTTGGTTGCTCCCGTGCCGGCGACTTGGTCGGGGACGTCCCTGACGGGTCAGACCATCGCCGATGCCCTGCTGATCGGCGGCAAGATGGAATGCTCCTCCTGCCACGATGTGCACAAGCTGGAAGGCGCCTCGCCCTCGAGTGGCATCCTGGCCCGCCTGAGCGGCAGTGACGTCAATGGAAATGGCAGCATTCTCTGCCGTACCTGCCACATCAAGTAACGGCTAGCCCAGTAATTACGCCCTCTTGATGAGCGTGCAGCCCCGGCCGTCGGTCAGATCCTGTGACCGGTGCCGGGGCTGTTTTTTTGTCCCTTCAACATGCGACACGTCATCTCCATTCACCCGCCCCTTCGCCCATCCCAACCACGAGCATACCCCCGCGTTCCCGATTCCCCTCTGCCCCGCATCCTCCTTCGTGCCCCGCACCTCTCCGAGGTGGCCCGCGACCTCCGGGCGCGGGCTCCGACCTCCCGCTCGCCCCGCCTCCTGCCCTCAACAGTCGCAATCGCATCCGAGGCGGGGCGAGGCGTCCCTGCCGAGCCACGCCCACACGCCCAATCGAGGACCATGCCCCGGCGTTACCGCTTGGCAGCCTCAACACGGCTGGATATAGTCGGCATGGGGGTTTGTAACATGATTGTGTTTCATCAGAGCCGTCCACGCGCCATGGCCATCCCACGCACATTCGGCCCGCTGCTCGCCGTCCTGCTCCTCGCCGCCGGCTGCGCCACACAGCCCAAGGTTCAACCCGTTCGCGTCTTTTTTCCTCCCGCGCCCGACGAACCGCGCATCCAGTTTCTGACCAGTTTTGGATCGGAGCGAGACCTGGAGGGGCAAAGCCGATTCTCCCGCTTCGTCCTTGGAACCGACAATCTGATTCACCGTCCCATCTGGAAGCCTTACGGCGTCGCCACACGCCCGGGCAAAATCTACGTCTGCGATACCCAGGGCGCCAACGTGGCCGTGGTGGACATTGCCAAGCGCCGTTTACGCTACATTAAACCGCAGGGCGAAGCGGCCCTCCTCGTTCCGATCAACGTCGCCGCCGATGACGATGGCACACTCTACGTCACCGATACCAAGCGCGGCCAGGTGTTGACCTTCACCGAGACCGGCGGCTATCTCGGCGCCATGGGGAAGACGGACGAGATGAAGCCCTGCGGCGTTGCCATCTCGGGCGATCGCCTCTACGTATCGGACCTGAAGAACTCGTGCGTCCGCGTCTATGCCAAAGCCACGCGCGAACTGCTGTTCACCATTCCCCGGGATCCAAAGGACGAGAAGGCACGCCTCTTCTCGCCCACCAACATCGCCATCGGCCCCGAGGGACGCTTATATGTGAGCGACTCTGGCGGCTTCACCCTCCAGGTCTATGATGCCGAGGGCAATCATCTGCGCGGCCTGGGCGAACAGGGCGTCGAACCCGGCCGGTTCGTGCGTCCTAAAGGCATCGGCGTCGACCACAACGGCCTGACCTACATCGTCGATGCCGCCACCACGGTCGTCCAGCTGTTCGACAATGAAGGCCGCCTGCTCATGTACTTTGGCGAGCCGAAAAACAGCGGCCCGGCCTCCCTGTATCTGCCGGCCGGACTGGCGATCGACTACGACAATGTCGATCTCTACAAGAAGTACGTGGCCCCAGGCTACAATCTGGACTATCTCATCCTCGTCATCAACCAGGCGGGATTGCAGAAAGTGAACATCTACGGATTCCTGAGCAAATTGTGAAGAGCACATGGGGCGTATGCGTCACGATCTGAATCCCCCGCGCGACGGGCGGCTGGTTTCCCGCGCCGCATGTGCCCTCATCGCCATTGGCTGCCTGGGTCTGTTCAGCGGCTGCACCACCGAAACCCGCTACCGCTGGCTGAGCACGTTCTTCGACGGCGTCCCGCCCCCTGGCGGCTTCACGAATGCCCCCCCCCTGGTCGACGATGAAGGGTTCCCCATGTCACTCATCGCGCCGGCCGTGACCAATGTTCCCGTCACCGTCCGCCCCCCCTACGTCAGCCACCCTCCCTACGCCGACCGGGAATGCACGTCCTGCCACGAGTCCAAGTTCTCAAACAAACTGGCAGGGTCCCAGCGCACGGTGTGCTTCAGTTGCCACGACGACTTCCTGGAGAACATGGCCGTCAAGCATCTGCCCGCCGAAGATAGCGAGTGCACGGCCTGCCACGCCCCCCATGGATCGCCCGAGCCGCACATGACCACGCGCCCGCTGGCCACCCTGTGCACGGAATGCCATGACGGGCCTTCCAGCGGGGCCGTTTCACAACACAAGCCCTATGCCTCCGCCAACTGCCTCGCCTGCCATTCCCCGCATGCTTCTGCCGAAGCCAAGCTGCTGCGTCAACCCGCGGGCGAACTGTGCCTGAGTTGCCACAAGACGGTTCTGCCCGAAGGTCAGGTGCTGCATTCGCCTGCCGAATCCGGCGAGTGCCTCACGTGCCACCAGCCGCATGAGTCCGATCAGCCCAAACTCGCCAAGCTGCCCGTCCCGGCCATGTGCTTCGAATGCCACGACAACTTCCTCGAGAATGCCGCCTTCAAGCACGGCCCCGCCGAATCCGGCGAGTGCTTCAGCTGCCACAATCCACACGCCTCTGTGGAAAAACACCTGCTGATCCGTCCCGGGCGGGAACTCTGCACCGAGTGCCACGATGCGGCGGACATGGATGCCGTTCCCGCGCACCAGCGCCAGGGCGAACGCCTCTGCTGGGATTGCCACGACCCGCACGCCAGCGATCAAGAGAAACTGCTCAAGACGCCGCCCGCAACGGGGGCGCAACCGTGACCGGCCGAAGCCTCCCATCGAGCCGCGTCCCCCTCGCGCTGGCCCTCTTGCTGCTGCCGGGCGTCGCCCCCGCCCAGAACTATCGGGCACGCTACGCTCGCGTCGAGGAGCCGGCATTGTTCAAGTACCAGCTCTACGGCCTTGAGGCCGGCGCCCAGGCGCAGCATCTGCACCAGGTGTCCTCTTTTCGGGATTCGGACAACCGCGCAACCTACGACCGCAGCTACGTCACCCCGTCCATCGGCGCCGGCACGATTGGCTCCATCTACCACCCGGATTTCATCAAGTTCGACCTGTGGGGCCAGGCGGCATACGGCTGGGGAGAAGAGGAAAGCGACACGGGAGACACCATCACCCGCAACCAGATTTCGCACTTCGAACGCTTCCGTGCCCGCATGGACGTGCTCGCTGACAAGCCCCTCAACGGCACCGCAAAGGCCAGCTACGGACGCAGCTATCGCGACTACGACTTCTTCACCCGGACGACCGTGGAAACCCTCGGCTATGGCGCGCAGTTGCGATATCGGGCGCCCACGATTAGCTCAGGCCTCAGCTACTCGCATTCCGACGAGAATGAAACGAATACGCAGACGCCCTCCTCCACCCGCCAGGATCTCGTGACGTATTCCGCGCAAACCTTCCGCCGCCATGGCGGCTCCGCGTTGAACTACTCCTACACGGAAAGCGATTTTTCAGGAGCGGCACCCGAAAGCGACAACCTGGTGCGCAATCACAGCATCTCACTGAGTAACCAGGAACGATTCGGCCCGGGTGAGCGGCGCGACCTGCAGACCGAGGCGACCTACAGCCACCAGGATTCCACGGACACGCAAAACGACCAGTTCACGGCCAATACCACGTACCGCGTCGATCACTCCCGCACCCTCGGCTCCATCTACGATGCGAGCTACGACCGCTTCACCACGGACAATTTCGTCTCCGAAAATCTCAACGGACGCGCCTCCCTCTGGCATCAGCTCTACGAAAGCCTGCGTTCGACGGTCAGCGCTGAAGGCTCCGATAGCGAGTCCACCGCCGATGGCGAAGACGCCTACTCGCGCCGGCTTGGCGGCAGCGTGACGGAAGCCTACACCAAGCGGCTGGGCGATCTGCACCGCCTGCGGCTGGATGCCGGCGGCTCGCTGGACGACAACGAACAGACCGGCAGCGGCCGCGCCGTCAACGAGGGCCACCGTTTTCCGTCTCCCCCCGATATCGAGGCCTTTTTCCTCGACCTCCCGAGCGTGGTGGACTCCAGCATTGTCGTCAAGGATGCCGGTGATATCCGGCGCTTTTCCCGCGGTACCGATTATGAAGTCCTTCAGCGTGGCACGCGCACCGAGATCCGGCGCATCCCAGGTGGCAATATTCCAGAAGGCAGCGCCGTCCTCGTCAGCTATGACGCGGCACCCGGCGTTCCGGGCTCCTACCAGAGCTGGACCGAAACCCTCGGCGTGCGCCTGGAGCTCTGGCGCAACCTGTGGGGACTCTATGGCCGGCTCAGCTACGGGTTTAACAATGCTCCCGACAACCTCGCCGTCCAGGAGCTGAAGCTCTACACCGCCGGCTCGGACGTCAACCTCAGCCACGCCCGCGCGGGCGTGGAATACCAGATCTACGACAGCGAGGATGCCTATGATCGCTCCACGCGCTTCTTCCAGTCGGCCTGGATGAACCCGGACGACGTCTCAACGATCAGCATCTCCCTGGCCCAGTCCTTTACGGAACACGTCGACGAGGATCGCCGTGAGCGGGACTACCGCTATACCACCACGTATCGCCGCTCCGTCACGCGCCGCCTGCACGTCGCCATGTCGGCCGGTTTGGACTTCCGCCGGGGCGAAGGGGTGGACCAGGACCTGACCGTGCTGCGCCCTGAGGTCAACTACCGGATCGGACAGACCACCATGGAGGCCTACTATGACTACGAGCATAACCTCTACTTGAAGAATGAAGAGCGCGATAAGCACTTGCTGGCCGCAGAGCTGAAGCGGAGATTCTGACATGCCACGCCCTTGCGTCTTTCTCCTGATCCTCCTCGCCGCCGGCTGCGCCACGCCGCCGCTCACGCAACCGCCGCGCGCCGATCTCGTCTGGCCCCCCGCGCCGGAACCGCCGCGCGTTGCCTACGTCCAGAGCCTCAGCCGCCCCGCGGACATCGGAATCCAGCGTTCCCGTTTCACCCGCGCCATCCGCTGGCTGACCGGTGCCGATGAGGACGATCTGCTCGTCAAACCCTTCGGCGTCGCCTTGGACGAAGATGACAACCTTTGCATCACCGATACCGGCTCGCGATCGGTCTTCCTCGTGGACCGCACCAAGTCCACCTGGCGGCGCTGGGATCATGCCGGCAAGCTGCACTTTGTGTCGCCCGTTGCCGTCGCCAGACGCGATGGCATCTTCTATGTCGCCGACGCTGGCCTCGGATCCGTCGTGGTCTTTGGCGAAAACGGAAAACTGCGGCGCCACATGACCAACGAGCTGACGCGCCCGGTCGCCATCGCCTTCGCCGGCGACAGGCTCCTGGTCGCCGACGCCCAACGGCACCGCATCGCGATGTTCGATCCCGAGGGACGCTTCATCACAAGCTTTGGCAAGCGCGGCGAGGGCCCTGGTGAATTCAATTTTCCGACCCACATCACCGTCGATCTCAACGGCCGCATCCTCGTGACAGACTCCCTCAACGGCCGCGTGCAGATCTTTGATCGTGACGGAACCTTCCTGAGCACCTTTGGACAACCCGGCGACTCCATCGGATCCTTCAGCCGGCCCAAAGGTGTCGCGACAGATACGCAAGATCACGTCTATGTCGTTGACGCAAACTTCGACAACATCCAGACTTTTGACATGGCCGGACGCACCTTGCTCGTGATCGGTGCGGCGGGCTCGGAGCCCGGTTGCTTCTGGCTCCCAAATGGAATCGTCATCAGCCGCCATAACGAGATCTTTGTCGCGGATACATACAATCGCCGGATCCAAATCCTCCGGTACGTAGGGCCTCCATGAACGCAAAATGGTCCAGCGCCACTTGCACGACGGCCGTCACGATGTTGACGGCCGCCCTATGCTTCAGCTCGGCCGCCCTGACCGTGCGGGGCGACTCTATTCTTGGCTCCAAGCACGATTTGTCGGCGGGCGGTCCAGGCACCATCAAGGCCACCTCTGAGCGTGAAGTGTGCACGTTCTGCCACACGCCGCATCGCGCCATCAGCGACACCCCGCTGTGGAGCCACGTCCTGTCCAGCGCCTCTTACACACCCTATGGCAGCACGACGGCGAAGGCTCATCCCGGACAGCCCACCGGATCGTCCAAGCTCTGCCTGAGCTGCCACGACGGCACTGTCGCGCTGGGAATGGTCGTCAACCGCGAGCAGCCTATCGACATGCAGGGCGGCACCACCACCATGCCCGTGGGCCCTTCCAACCTTGGCCGGGACCTGTCCGATGACCACCCCGTTTCCTTCACCTACACCCCCCAGCTGGCCAACGACAGCGGCGAGTTGGAGGATCCGGCCCTCCTCACTGAACACGTCCGCCTCGACCACAATGACCAACTCCAGTGCACGGCCTGCCACGACCCGCATAACGACCAGTACGGAAAATTCCTTGTTGTGGACAACACCGCGTCCGCCCTCTGCATGACCTGCCACAAGAAGTACTTCTGGGAGACGAGCACACACCGCACCTCACCTGCCGCCTGGAATGGCATTGGAATCGATCCCTGGCCAAGGTCGGACCGCACGAGCGTTCAGGCCAACGGCTGCGAAAATTGCCACACGCCCCACGACGCCGGAACCGGACCTCGGTTGATAAGATTCGCAGATGAGGAGACAACCTGCTTCGTCTGCCACAATGGCCATGTCGCGGAGAAAGATATCCAGACGGAATTCGACAAGCTTAGCATCCACCCCATCGAGGCGACCGCCGGCATCCACGACCCCACCGAAGACCTTGTGGGCGGCACCCGCCATGTCGAGTGCGTGGACTGCCACAACCCCCATGCCAGCAACAACACCACAGCCTCGGCACCGAATGCGAGTGGACGACTGGCCGGCGTGACGGGCGTCACCTCGTCTGGCGCCCCCGCCTTCCCGCTGGTCCGCGAATACGAACTCTGCTACCGCTGCCACGGTGACGCAAACAACGGCGCGCCCGCGCGCGTGGACCGGCAGTTCCCCGAAACCAATACGAGCGATGAGTTTAACCCCGCCAATGCCTCCTACCACCCGGTTGAAGCATCAGGAAAGAACCAGGACGTCCCCAGCATGATCTCGCCCTGGTCGAAATCCAGCCTCATGTACTGCACCGACTGCCACAACAACGACCAGGGCCCCGGCGCCGGCGGCACTGGCCCGAAGGGCCCCCACGGCTCCCGCTTTGCCCCCATCCTGGAACGGGAACTCACCCTCGTCGATCATCAGCCCGAAGGCACCTCGGCCTATGCCCTCTGCTACAAGTGCCACAGCCGCGACAGCATCCTGGGCGACAAGAGCTTTTCGAAACACAAGCTGCATGTCAGCGAGGAAGGCGCCGCTTGTACCACCTGCCACGATTCCCATGGCGTGGCAGGGGTCACACACTTGATCAACTTCAACCCGACCTACGTTTCCCCATCGGATAGCGGCCGGCTCGAGTACATCGACAACGGCCGCTTCGCCGGGGCCTGCTACCTGAAGTGCCACGGCGAGAATCACGACCCCGAAGAGTACGGCCCGTGAGTCCCCAAGCCTGGTGCCGGGCGTCCCGGCCGATCAGCATGCCGCAGGCGTCACCCGGGTGAGAGCCCATCCCTGGTGAAGTCCGACAAACAGAAGGCCGACCGCCCCGCCTGATGCGAGCCGATCGGCCTCTTCAACGTCCTGCAAACCGGAGCGGCGCCTCCTCGGCACCGCCCCATGGGACACTTACTTCTTCGCGCTGGGATTCGGATGCTCGATCTTCTTGACCGCCTGGTCGACATCAAAGCCCGTCGTCGTGCCATCCGCCTTGGTGTAGCGATCCGCCTTCCACGTGGGGTTCTGATCATTGTGGCACAGCGTGCAGCTGTCAGTCGCCGGGTGGACGAGGCCCGCCGCAATCGACTTGGCCTGATCCTGCATGATCTCTTTCTTCATGTAGTTCTTCCCGGGACCATGGCAGGACTCGCAGGTCACGCCTTCCTCGGGCTTGATCTTGGTCGCCGCCAGCGTTTCCGTAAAGTTGTAGGCCGTCGAGTGGCACTTCAAGCACTTCCCGCTCGCCTGGGGATTGTCGATCCCGAGCTTGGCCGCGGCTTCCTTGGCCTCCGGCGTTCCCAGGGTCTCAAAGGCCTTCGCATGGGGACTCTTCTGCCAGACCCCGAGCTGGTCACCGGACTCCGCTTTCTTGTGGCAGATGCCGCACATCTTCGTGCCGGCATAGTTGGCCGCATCGCGGTCTGCCGCCTGTGCCATCACGGCGCCTGCCATCACGCCGCAGCCAATCATCAACCGCAGTCCCCATCCCATCTTACTCATCGCGACCTCCTCTATTGTTCATCGACCGCTGATCCCACCTGAAAGGCTTGCACCCGCTGACGATGCCCGCGCGCGCAGAACTCCCCGAATCATACCAGCAAGTTATATACCAGCCCTCGCGCCGCGCTCGCCGCCCGTCGTGCGCCCCTCGCCAAGCATGCGGTGATGTGCCGCATTTTGCACCATAATGCGAGGTACGCAAAGGTGAAATGCATCACCGATGTTCGCGCGAACTGGAACCGCTGGCCCCTGTGAGCCGCGTGATTTTACGCGGCTCGCGTGAAATTCAGCAGCGCTCCCCGTGCTGAATCCAGTCGGTATATCGCGCAGGAATCGATCAGGCGCGACTTAATCACCCTTCACCAAACGGCGGAAGAAAGGCAACCTCATCGGAGTCTGCCACCGCCGTGTCGAATGCACGAACGGCGTAGTTAACGGACACGAGGAGCATGTTCTTGTGCTCCAGAATCGGGGCGAGTTTCGGACTGGATTCCAGGATCGTGACCAGTGGCCGTGTGCCATCCACGGGGATCGACATTTCGTTACACCCGATCCAGCGTGCCGATTGCCCATAGAAAAGTAGTTTCATGACTGAGGGATGCCCTGCCGTTCACGAGGACGGACACACGCCACCCACTGATGCACTGCAAGAATCGCACCAACCCGGACGAAAACAAAGAACCATCACCACAATCCACACGAAACCCGTCGGATTCATCCGTTTGAGCACCCAAAGGCCACCTTTTTGCGCTGAATCTCGCCTCTACTGGAGTCTCCGCGTCCCAGACATTGTGAACTTTCACCGCGCGCGCGCGGAATTCTCCACGCCCGTGCAGTCTCGCAACTTCCTCATCCCCGTGGCGCCCCCCCTTTCCCGTTGCTGGCCATGCCTGCGCATCGCTATGCTGCCAGCCTGCATGAGCAAACGGATCCTAATCGTCGACAGCGAACGCTTTGCCCGCGAATCCATCCGCGACCGCATGACGCGCGAAGGCTTCGTCGTCGTGGAATCTGCCGACGGCCAGTCCGCCCTGGCCCGCGCCGGTCGCGAACTCATCGACCTGGCCATCATCGACTTCAATCTCCCCGACCTGGACGGCATGGAACTGCTCAACCGGCTCTGCCAAGTGCGCCCGCAACTCCCCATTCTCATCATTACGGCACAGTCCTCCATCACGGCCGCCGTCCAGGCCATCAAGCAGGGCGCCTACGACTATATCGCCAAACCCTTTGACCTCGATGAACTCGCCATACAGATCCGCCGCATTCTGGAAACATCCAAACTCCAAAGTGATCTCTCCGTGCGCATCCAGGCCGACAAGGAGCGCTACGGCCTGAACAGCCTCGTGGGCTGCAGCCCGCCCATCCGCCAGATCACGACCATGCTCCGCAAGGTGGCCAGCAGTCCCACGACCATCCTCCTGCGCGGGGAAAGCGGTACGGGTAAGGACCTCCTCGCCCGCGTCATCCACTATGAGTCGGACCGCGCAGACCGCCTGTTCATGAATGTTGTATGCACCGCCATCCCCGACCAGCTGCTCGAATCGGAGCTCTTCGGGCATGAGCGGGGCGCATTCACCGACGCCAAACGGCAGCGCACCGGCCTTTTCGAATTGGCACACGGCGGCACGGTCTTCCTTGATGAAATCGGGGACATGTCCCCAGCCCTGCAGGCCAAGCTGCTCCACGTCCTGGAGTACAAGTCCTTCCGCCGAATCGGCGGCACGGAGGATATTCGCGTCGATGTCCGCATCCTGGCCGCCACCAACCGCGACCTCGAAGCCGCCATTCGCAAGGGCGCCTTTCGCGAGGACCTCTTCTACCGCATCAGCGTCATGCCCCTGGTCCTGCCGCCCCTGCGTGATCGCCCCGAGGATGTGCCCCTCCTGGCCCAGTATTTTCGCGACCGCTACGCCCACGAATTTCGCCGGGATTTTCGCGACTTTACGCCCGAGGCCCTGCAGAAGCTTCTGGCCTACCATTGGCCCGGCAACGTACGCGAGTTGCGCAATGTCGTGGAGCGGGCCTTGCTCATTGGGAATGAACCCTGGGTCCGCGAGGAGGATATCCTGCTCGGACGCGGCTTCCTGGCCCCCGAAGAAGCTCCGGCGGGAGGCGCCATCCACTTGCCGCCGGAAGGTTGCCGGCTCGATGACGTCGAGAAGGATTTGGTCGTGCAAGCCCTTGAGCGTGCGGCCGGCAACCGCACGAAAGCGGCCAAGTTACTGGGCATCACGCGGGACCAGGTGCGATACAAGGTGGAAAAATTCGGCCTCCCAGCGCCCACCGAAGCCTGAAGCGCAGGTGACCAATCCACAAAGTCACCCGTTCGTGCTCGATAGGCCCGAATGCACGCAGCCCTCGCTGAGCCGGCCCGTCCCCCGCCGCATGAAAACGACTCACGGTACCGCAAATCGCGCCCGCAACCGCGCCGCCGCTTCGCACAAGCGCTGCATCTTGATGAAGGCCTCATCAATCGTCGGCGGCTCGCCCGAGCCCGGCGCAAATCCGCAATCCGGGTTCAGCGCAATGCGCGCCGGATCGATCACCTCCGCGCCCGCGGCGCCAATTGCCTCGATCGCCTCCACGGTCTGCGGTTGCTCCGTGCGAACATCCACCACCCCCATGCCGACGTCCAAATGCGAGGGCAGCAGCAACAGGTCGACCGCATTGCCCGTCCCTTGGTACGCAAACTCGAGATTGAGCCGGTCCACATGCAGGGACGTAAAACGCGGCAGGATCGGCTTGTAGTCGCCGCGCACGTCGCTCATGCGCTTGTACACACTGTGGCAGCAATGCAGGTGCACCTCGGCATGCAGATTCGCCACAACATGGTTGATGGCCTCCACCGCGGCCGGCAACTGGGTGTCGATGTCCCAATCGAGGCGCAGTCGCTCATCGTGCGTCTCGCCCTTCATGAGTTGCATGTCGCAGAAATAGGTCAAGGCCGGGTCATCCAGTTGGATGATATCGACGCCCGCCTGCACCAGCGCCCGGGCTTCCGCATGCAGGAGTTCGGCGAGATGCTCCATGAAATGCTGCCGGGTCGGATACGCCTCCCGGCTGTGGCGCTCGTGCCAGAAGCGAATGGCGATCACAAAGGGGCTGGGCAGGGCAAACTTCGTGACCCGGCTGGTGTGCTGCGCCAGGAACGACCCATCATGCGCAAATACCGGCTCGCCCGACCGCATGCGCCGCACCACCACCTGCTCGCGCTTGAGCGTCCCCTGGTGCATGAATTCGCGCACGTTTTCGAAGCCGCCCACGCGGTCCAGAAACTCGCCAATGTAGTGCGTGCGACGCCACTCGCCATCGCTGACCACATCCATCCCCGCCTGCTCCTGGACGCGGATGGCAAAGCGCACCATGTCATTCATGCGCGCTTCGTATTCGTCCGCCAGCAATTGGCCCCGTGCCTGTAACAACGCCAGCACAGCCTGGGGGCGCGGCAGCGACCCGATGCCATGGGTATAAAAGGGCGGCAGCGCCGCCGTGCGTGTCGTCTTCAAAGCTCCTCCTCCCGCTCGCGATGCGCCTGACGTGCCGAGTCTACCACACCGCCGCCCCCCGTCAAACTTTGGATCGGGCGCATGACACTTCTGCGGGGGGCCCTCGGGCGGGCTTCAACCACTGAATCGTTCCGGCTTAGCGGGAGACTTCCGACGGAACTGTGTCCCGCCGCGGCAGGAAGGCATCCGTGAACAGCGCGTCCACCGCCACGGCGCCTGGACGCACGACCTCGATCGATTCCATCTGGGACAACAGGGCGGCCCAGCGCGCCCGCGTCATCCGCCCCACCGCCGCCTCGGGCGATGCCGCCGTCACCACCAGCGGCCGCAACGCCTGCACCCCGAAGTCCAGCACGTCCGCCGTCATCTCCGGGTTCAGCCGCTGAATCTCGGCGTTCGCCTGCGAGGCGTCGCGCACATACTGCTGCCACCCGCGCACGGACGCTGCCACAAAGGCGCGCACGAGCTCGGGATCCTCGCGAACCGTCGCCTCACTCGCGATCAGGACGCTCGTGTAGGGATTGAAGCCAATGTCGGAGAGCAACAGGCACCGCGGGGTCGCCCCCTGCTTGGCGGCCACGTAGGGCTCGCTGAACACGTAGCCCTGCTGCGCGTAACGGTGATCCAGCAGGAAGGCCGCGACCGTTCCCGAATAGGGCACGATCTTGACGTCCGTCAGCGGCGCCTCGCGCTTCAGGTAGTGCGCAAATGCACCGCGGGCCGACATGGCCAGCGTCACGTTCTGCAGTTCCAGCAGGTTCGTGATCCCGGTATCCGCGTGCACCATGATGCAGCGGGGACTGGTCTGGATGGGCGCCATCAGCCCCACCACGGGGGCCCCTTCGGCCCGTCCGAATATCAACCCGTCGGCATTCTCCACGCCAAATCGCACGCGCCCCGTGGCGACTCGCGCGATGACCGGCGTGTCGGGCCCCCCCGGCAGAATTCGCACGTCCAGCCCCGCCTCCCGGTAGTAACCGTGCACAAGCGCCGCGTAGTAGCCGCCGTGCTCAGCCTCGGGAAACCAGTTTAAGGCCAGCTCGATCTGAGCCGACGGCTTCCGCGCACATCCCACCACCGCCAGGAGCATCCCCAGCACCAGACCGCCCGCCAGAGACGCCGCGCCCCGCCCTGCGAACCCCGGCCACCGAACCCCCCGCACCGTCTGCCTGCTCTTCATCGCCGCGTCTCCTGCCAACGCGACAGAATCGCGTCGCCCACCAACCCCACCGATGTGAAAATAATCAGCCCCAGCGCCGTGGACGCGCCGATGCACGCGAAAAGATAGGCCGTCTTAAGCTGCCCGGACGTCAGCACAATCAGGTAGCCCAGTCCGTGCTGCGCACTCCCGTAGCCCGCGAAAAACTCCCCCACAATGGCCCCGATCACCGACAGGCCGCTGGAAATGCGCGCGCCCGTCACCAGGTGCGGAACCGCATTGGGCAGGCGCAGCTTCAGCAGGATCTGACGGCGCGTCGCGTGGTGCAGCGTGAACAAGTCCAGTAGGTTGCTGTCCACGCTCGTCAGCCCGCTGGTGGCATTGGTGATAATCGGGAAAAGGCTGATGATGAAGGACACAAACACGATGCTCGGAAAGCCTGTCCCAAACCAAATGATGATCAGGGGGGCGATGGCAACAATGGGAACCGTCTGCAGGAAGATCGCATACGGGTACATGCTGCGACGGATGATGTCCGACTGGGAGAAAGCGAAGGCGATCAAGGTGCCGATCAGCAGACTCGCACTGAAACCGCAGAAGGCCGCCCACGCCGTCCACAGTGAGGCCCCCACCAAGGGGCCCGCCTGCTCCTCAACCGTCGCGAGAATGCGGGCGGGACTGGGCAGCACATAGGGCGGAACGTTCAGCAGCATAACCATGGCCTGCCAAACCGCGGCGACCAGCAGAAACAGCGCCAGCGGCGGCAGGACGACGCGGAACCATGCGCCCTTCACGACGCGGCCTCCCGCAGGGCCAGGCTGATGCGACCCGCCAGCTCGGCAAAAGCCGGCTCGGCACGCAGTTGCGCCTGCCGCGGATGCGGAAACGGAATGGCAAATTCCGCCACCACGCGACCGGGCCGCGCCCCCATCACGTACACCCGCTCGCTCAGGAACACCGCTTCGAACACATTGTGCGTGATGAAAAGCGCGCTCCAGCGGTCACGCTGCCATAGCGCGAGCAGGTCTTCATTCAACCGCTGGCGCGTCATGTCGTCCAGCGCACCGAACGGTTCGTCGAGCAGGATCAGTTCCGGCCGCAGGATCAGGGCCCGCGCCAGGGACGCTCGCATCTGCATGCCCCCAGACAGTTGATGCGGCATCGCGTTGCAGAACGGGGCCAGGCCCACCAATTCCAGCATCGCCTGCAACCGGTCCGGGTCGGCACACTGCGGTTCGGCCCCCAGCTCAAAGGGCAACTGCAAATTGCCGGCCACCGTCCGCCACGGCAGCAAGGTCGGGAACTGGAACACAAACGCCACGTCACGCCGGGCCGCACGTGACTCAGCCGGCGACATGCCATCGATCCGAAGGTCCCCGGATGTGGGGCTTAGCAAGCCGGCCACCAGCCGCAATAAGGTGGACTTGCCGCACCCGGAGGGGCCCACGATGGACGCGAACTCATGACGGCGCAACGTCAGCGAAAGCCCGCTCAACGCCACCGTCCCGGTGGCGTAATGCAGGGCAATGTCACGGGCCTCAACCATGTCGCGCGCGGTCACGGGGGCACAGTAGCCCGCCGCCAGAACGGGCGCAAGGGCTCACCATCGAATTCCACCCGGGGGCCCTGCCAACGCCCCGCCAATTCATGACCCCGGCCTCATCAGGCGGTGCCATCCGTTTAGGCACTCGAATGGCTTGCGGCCGGGGCCCGCCTGGCGCTACCGTTTGGCATGCAGACACGACGTCACCAAACTCCTGTTTCAAACGGCTTCGTCGATCTGCAAGTCAACGGATTCCAGGGCAGAAACTTCAGCGATCCCGCACTCACGTTGGCGGACATCGAACACGTCACGCGGGAGCTCGTCGTACGCGGGACGATCGCCTATTGCCCCACCATCATCACCTCGTCGATGGGTGTCTATCAACGCAACCTCCCGCTCCTGGCGGATGCCATGCAGCAACCGGAGTGGGGCCGGCACATTCTGGGAACGCACCTGGAGGGGCCCTACATCGCCGGGATTTCCGGCGCCGTGGGGGCTCATCCGCCGGAATTTGTGCGCAAGCCAGCCGTCACCGAGTTCCGCCAGCTGCAACGGTGGAGCCACGACACCATCCGCCTCTTGACCGTCGCCCCGGGCCTGGCTGGCGTCGTTCCCGTCATCCGCACGGCCGTCCGGCACGGCGTTGCCGTTTCCCTTGGCCATCACTGGTCCTCCGATGCCGAAATGGCCGCCGCCGTCGCGGCGGGCGCCACGCTGTGTACGCACCTCGGCAACGGGATCCCCAATGAAATCCCCCGACATGACAATCCCCTATGGTGGCAGCTGGCCTGCGACGACCTGACCGCCATGTGCATCACCGATGGCCATCACCTTCCCGCCGATTTCATCAAGGTTCTCGTGCGAAGCAAGAATCCCCGACGCGTCATCGTGACCAGCGATGCCGCCGTGATTGCCGGGCTGCGTGCGGGGCGATACCCGGACGTCGTCGGCCGCATCATGATCCTGCGCGAATCCGGGCGCATCGAACTCCCCGCTTCACGAAGTCTCGCCGGATCCTCCGCCACCATGCTGGACTGCCTGAACCATCTCGCAGACCAGAACCTGATGACGGAACGCCAGCTCTGGCAGGTCGGCCGGGATAACCCCTTGCGCGCCATCGGCTTCACCCGTCGACGCCTGCGCGGACTCCGCGGCCCCACCGTCCGCTTCACGCGCAGCCGGTTTGTGGTGCGCCCTTCAGGTCGCCTGCGCGCACGCCGATAGCCCCGCCTTGATCCCGATGTCCCATGCTCCTCCCCCACCCCCGACCCGAGCCTGTCGCGAGGACTCGTGCCACAGGCGGCCTCAACGCGAAAACGGATCACGCGCAACGGGTTTCCCGCAATACAGGCACACCGGCCGTTTCCCCATGAGCGTGCGCGCGCAATGCGGGCAGGCCATCGGCTCCTGTGCAGCCGCAAACCGACCGTCCAACTTGCCATCGCGCAAATCCAGCTCCGCGATGCGTTTGATCAGATCGTTCTCCGTGTAGCCATGCTGCTCCTGGAGCAACGTCCATAACGCTTCCGTGATCAACAGCAAACGCTCGACGTCGAGTTCAAGGAGATCGGCCTTGTTCTCCGCCCGCCGCGCCGTCGTCGCCGCCGTGCCCGTGGGCGCACTCGGCACCTGTCCAGCCAAGGATCCATGAAACACCATTTGCCCCTCCTCTATGCCTGAACCGTCAGGACCACCACCGACTTCGCGGGCAGGACAAGCTCCAACGTCCCACCCCCGCCGATGCGAACGTCATCAAAGCCGATCGGCACCACCGCATCCGGTGCATCAAACGTGTTGTGCGCCTGCATGGTGTCCGCCGTCAGGACGCGCGCCGACACCCGCATCGCTCCCTCCATCTGAAGGCCCCGGATGTCGCAGGACAGTGCCGCCGGCGTTTCAGGGTCCAGGTTGCAGAGCGTGACATGAATCTCGCCCGAGTCCGCCCGCGAGGCCGAGGCGCTGAGCACCGGCACGGTCCCGATGTCCACCGGCTGCTCGGCGCATGTCAGGTCCGCCGGCAGAGTCACCGCCCCCTGGTGCACCTTGTTCATCTCGAATACATGAAAGGTCGGGGTCCGCAGCATGTGCGGCCCGTCGGTCAGCACCATGGCCTGCAGGACATTCACCATCTGCGCAATGTTCGCCATATGCACGCGGTCAGCATGGCGGTGGAAGATGTTGAGCGTCACCGCCGCCACGAGTGCATCGCGGATCGTGTTCTGCTGGTAGAGCGATCCCGCGGGTTTGCCATCGTCCTCCTTGTACCAGGTGCCCCACTCATCCACGATTAATCCCACTCTCCCACCGGCATCGTACCGGTCCATCATGCGCTTCATGCGCGTGATGAAGCCGTCCATGTAAGTCGCCTTTCGCAGGATATGCCACCAGTCCGCGGCGTCAAAGCGCGTCGCCTGCCCGTGAAGCGTCATGCTCGCCGGGTCGCCACCCTGCCCGTGGGAGATCGTGCGACTGTAGTGGTGTATGCTCAGCCCATCCATCAGCGTGCCGGCATCGCGCATGAGCGCCTCATTCCAGTCGTCCTCCCAGCCGCAGGCCACCTTGTACAGCCTGGCCCCTGAGAAATTCCGGCAGGCGGGCTGAAACCGGCGATACGCCGCCGTGTACTGCTGCACGGTCATGTGTCCACCGCAGCCCCAGTTCTCATTGCCCACCGCCCAGTAGGTCAGCGGCCACGGCTCCACCCGCCCGTTCCGGGCGCGCAGTTGGGCCAGCCTGCTGTCTCCCGCCGCCGTGATGTACTCCAGCCAGTCGGCCATCTCCTCGGGCGAGCCCGTGCTCATGTTCCCGCAGATGTACGGCTGGGCGCCCAGCAAGTCGCACAGGTCCATGAACTCGTGCGTGCCGAACTGATTGCTCTCGCGGATGCCGCCCCAGCCATTCTCGGTCACCGGGCGCCCCTCGCGCGGGCCGATGCCATCGCGCCAATGATAGCTCTCGGCGAAACACCCTCCCGGCCAGCGCAGGTTCGGAATGCGCAGCTCGCGCAACGCCGACAGCACATCGCGGCGAATCCCGCGAATGTTGGGAATCGGCGACGATTCCCCCACCCACAGCCCGCCGTAGATGCACGTCCCCAGGTGCTCGGCAAACTGCCCGTACAGGTGCCGCGAAATCCGCGTCGCACCCTGGTCGGCATGAATGATCAGCTCGCTGCTCATAGGACTCCTCGTTTCCCGGTCACCGCGGGACACCCCACACCGGGGGAGACGCCATTATACGCCGCCCCCCCTTGCCGCCAATCATTGACCGTTGCCCCAACCTGCCTTATGTTCACCCCGCTTCTGCCAAGGGGGCGCTGACCAATGCCGGCAACCGGCGCACGCGCGCCTTGGCACCTGTTGCAGTCCTGTGGAGGGGTGGCAGAGCGGCCGAATGCGGCGGTCTTGAAAACCGTTGACCCGCAAGGGTCCGTGGGTTCGAATCCCACCCCCTCCGCCACCCGACCGCTGACCCGCCCGCGCGCCATCCCGCTGGACAGGGGCCCCCCGTGGTGCTACGTTTATTCCCAAAGGTAACACCATGCGTAAACCGTCTCTCTGCCGATTCAGCCTCTCGATGGCGGGCGATCTGGTCGACAAACTGGATGCCATGGCCAAAGCCAAGGGCGGCGCCAACCGCTCCCAAACCGTGGCCGACATGGTTCGCGCTCAACTCATCGAGCACCAGGGGCAGCGCGGCACACACCACATCGCCGGCACGATTACCCTTGTGTACGACCACCACAGGCGCAACATCCAGGGGTTGTTGACCGACATCCAGCACGATCACGGCCCGCTCATTATCGCGACCATGCATGTCCACCTGGATCACCACAATTGCATGGAAGTGCTCGCCGTGCGCGGACGGGCAGACGCCGTGCGACGTGTCGCCGACCGCCTCATCGCGGCCCCCGGAGTCAAACATGGCAAGCTGACCGTCACCACCACCGGCCAGGATTTCGAGGCGTAGCCGACTGGGAGCACCACCCGCATGCACATGGCCGATGCGCTGATCTCTCCCGCCGTGGGCGGCACCCTGTGGGCCGCCACCGCCGGGCTGCTGCTCCACAGCGCGCGCAACATCAGGGATACCGCCCAAGGCCAACTCGTCCCGATGATGGGCGTGCTCGGCGCCTTCATTTTCACCGCCCAAATGATCAACTTCGCGATTCCCGGCACGGGCTCGAGCGGGCACCTCGGCGGCGGGCTGCTGCTGGCCATCCTTCTGGGCCCCCACGCCGCCTTCCTGGTCATGGCGTCGGTACTCACGGTCCAGGCGCTTTTTTTTGCCGACGGCGGCCTGCTCGCACTGGGTTGCAACATCTTCAACCTCGGGTTCCTTCCCGCCTTCATCGCCTACCCGCTCGTCTACCGGATTATCGCCCAGTCAACATCGTCCCGCGCCTCGGCGGCGGCCATCGCGGCGGCAGTCGTCGGACTTCAACTCGGTGCGCTCAGTGTGGTCATCGAAACCCAGGCCTCGGGGATTACGGAGTTGCCGTTTGGCGCCTTCATACTCCTGATGTCGCCCATCCATCTGGCCATTGGCGTGGTGGAGGGACTGGCCACGGCCGCCGTCGTCGCCTTCGTCCGTCAGGCGCGCCCGTATGCCATGCCCGAATTATCCGCGCAATCGCCCGCGCCGCGCTTCGCCCGTGCCATTTTTCCGGGACTGCTGCTGTCCGCCCTGTTGGTGGGCGGCGCCGGGAGTTGGTTCGCCTCCACGCGCCCGGATGGACTCGAATGGTCGCTGGCCAGGGCCAGCCGCCAACAGGGGGCTACGGGCCTGTCCAGTACGGTTCACCACAGATTGGCGGCGCTGCAACAGAAGACGGCATGGTGGCCGGACTACCAGGTCCGCACCCGCGCCACGCCCCCAGAAGCCTTGACCGTAAAGCAGGCCGAACCCTGGCCTGCTGTGGCCCCCGGGACTTCCATCGCGGGACTCGTGGGGGGAACCTTGACCCTGGGGCTGGCCACGCTCATCGGCATCGTGCTGAAGCCACGCCGCACGGCCGTCTGACGGGAATTCTGCATGGCTTTGGGAACATGGGTTGATTTCGGGCGCCTGGACGATCTCGGGCAACTGGACACGGCGGCGCACCGCATCGACGCGCGCGCCAAGGCCTTCACCACGCTGGCCTTCATCGTCACCGTCATGTCCTTTGCGCGCCACGAGGTGTCAGCCCTCACCCCGTACGTCCTCTATCCCATCACACTCATGTCACTCGGCCGGATACCGGCCGGCTATTTGTTCCGCAAGGTGCTGGTGGCCGCCCCCTTCGCGCTGGCCATCGCCATCTTCAATCCCTGCTTCGACCGCCAGCCGGCCGCCGCCATCGGCACGTTCACCATCTCGGGCGGGTGGCTGTCCTTCGCGTCTATCATGGTTCGCTTCGCGCTGACGGTCAGCGCGGCGCTGGTCCTGGTGGCCTGCACCGGCATGCATCGCCTCTGCGCCGGACTGGAGTGGCTCGGCCTCCCACGCGTGTTCGCCATGCAACTGCTCTTCGTTCATCGCTATCTCTTCGTGATTGCGGCCGAAGGCGCCCGCATGATGCGCAGTCTGCAATTGCGCGCGGCAAGTCCGTACCGCCTCAGCCTGCACGTCTACGGGGCCCTTGTCGGAAGCCTGCTGCTACGCTCCATGGATCGCGCGGGGCGGATCTACGGCGCCATGCTCGCGCGCGGCTTTGACGGAAATATCCGAGTCCTCAATCGCCAGGCCTGGCGCTGGTCGGACGCGGCGTTTGCCGCCGGGTGGTGCCTCTTCTTTGTGGTGGCACGGATGTGGAACCTGGCGGATGCCGTGGGCCGCCTGCTGCCGACGGGAGGGGCCTCGTGAACACGCCGGCCCTGGCGGTCCGCGACCTGAGCTTCGCCTACCCCGATGGGACCGAAGCCCTCCGCCGCGTCTCATTCCAGATTCCCCGTGGCGCGGCCGTCGCCCTGGTGGGCGCCAACGGCGCGGGCAAATCAACCCTGCTCCTGCATCTGAACGGTTACTTGATGCCGCGGCACGGGGAGGTCTCCATCGCGAACACGACGCTGACGCCTGCCACCGCCAGCATCGTCCGGCGCGCCGTTGGCATGGTCTTCCAGGACCCCGACGATCAACTGTTCATGCCCACCGTCTTTGAAGATGTGGCCTTCGGGCCCTTGCACGCCGGCCTGCCACCGGCGGACGTGGAACGTGCGGCCACCGACGCGCTGCAGCGCGTCGGCATGCTCCATCTGCGTGCCCGCCCACCCCACAAGCTTTCGGCGGGCGAAAAGCGCGCCGTCGCCATTGCCACCGCACTCGCGATGGCGCCCGACGTCCTTGTCCTCGACGAACCCACCTCCAACCTCGACCCCCGCGGACGCCGCCGCCTGATTGACCTGCTGCGCTCCTTCGATCACAGCAGAATCATTGCCACACACGATCTTGAATTGGTGGTGGAAGTCTGCACGCACGTGCTGGTGCTCGATGGCGGCCAGATCGTGGCTGAAGGTCCGGTGGCGGTCATCCTGAACGATGAACCCCTCATGCTGGCCCATGGTTTGGAGCGGCCGCACATCCTGCGCCACCACCACCCCCACTGACCGCCCGCCCGGAATCGAATGGTCATCCCGGGGCCAGCCCCGCCTCTCCCAACCGCGCCAGGGCCCGATGCCCCCCTATGCCGGCGTAGGGCCGGATGCGCGGGGCGCCTCGTCGTCCTCGAGCGCAGTCTGGCGACAATCCGGACAAATGCTGTGGGTGAACTTGGCCTCGGAGTGCGTCTGCATGTAGGCCTCGACCCGCTGCCAGTAACCCTGATCGTCACGGATCTTCTTGCAGGAAGCGCAGATCGGCAGCAGCCCGCTCAGTCGCTTGACGTCCACCAGCGCCTCCGTCAGCGTCTGGTTCTTCTCGGTCAGCTCCCGTGTCCGGGCATCCACCAGATGCTCCAGGCTTTCATTGAGCTTGCGAAGCTCCGCCTCCGCGTGTCGCTGCGCCGCCAACGAGTCCTGCACATCATCGGACATCCGATCAAGCGCCTCCGCAAGCCCGTCCAACTCGCTGCCGGTCCGCATTCCGCGCTGGTCCTGAAAGCGGCCTTCCGCGATCGCATGGCACCGCTGCGCAAACAGCTCCAGGTAGCCATGGAAGTAGCGCGCCCCGACGCTGCTGAAGAGAAAGGCCAGCGCCACGGCGCAGACCAGTGACACGGCGCCCGAGACCCGCAAATAGCTGAACTTGCTTCTGACCTGCTCGGCGCGCATGTCCACCCCCAGCAGGTATTGATCGTGGCCCAACCGGATGGGCGCATATCCGGACAGGAAGCTGCCCCAGGCATCCGTGCCTAATTTCTCGTCAGCCGCCGGCTGGTCGAAGCCCTCCTGCAGCGCCGGCAAATTCTCGTCATACACCTGGCCCGGCTTGGCCTGCGCCTCCGAATTGTCCGAGTCAGCCACGAATTCCACGCGCGTGCCAACCCGCCGCATGATGTAGAGAAAGGCAAGGTCCGGGTTCGTCCGGTGCGCGCGACGCAACTCGCGCAAGACGTCCTGGTACACGGGGCTCTCCATGTCCGCCGGCGTGCGGATCGTATCCAGCACCCGCCCGTCGAACGATTCGGCCGCCAGACTGGCCGCGTTCAGCAGCCGGTTGCGCAGCGTATCCATCAGCCCCTGGGCGGCGCTGTGGTAGAAATACGCCCCCATGCTCCCGGAAACCAGGAGGATCGCCAACAGATGCGACAGAAACAGCCGCGTGCCAATTCGAAGATTCAAACGCATGCGGCATCGTACCACAGCGGCCCGATCGCACGCGAGCCCTCTGGGGATGCGCCGCGTACCCCATCTTGAGGCCGTCGCTAGGCATTCGCCTTGACTCGCCTCACGGCCCTTCGCATGCTGCACACCATGGCGGCGCTGTGTGCGCCCCGCGCTCAGGAGGCCAACACACATGTTGACGCGTCGAGAACGCCTCATGCGGACACTGCGCGGCGAACCGGTCGACCGGCCAGCCGTGAACTTCTATGAGATCGGCGGGTTCCGGGTTGACCCAAACGACGCCGACCCCTTCAACATCTATAACGCCCCCGACTGGCAGCCGCTGCTGCGCCTCGCGGAGGACCACACCGAGATCATCCGCCTGATGAGTGCCGTCCGCGCGCAGTCACACGTGGCCTGGGAAGCGACGGGTGGCGACATCGGACGCACCTCAACCGTGGAGGAGGGCGATCACCGTTTCACCCGCACCACCCTGAAGGTCGGCGGGCGCACCCTCACCTCCTGCACACGGCGCGACCGCGAGGTGGATACCGTCTGGACCATCGAGCACCTGCTCAAAGACACGGCGGATCTGGACGCCTATCTCCAATTGCCGGACGACTACCTGCGCACGACGGTGAGCCTGTCCCCCTTGCTCGAAGAAGAGCAGCGGCTGGGGGATCGCGGAATCGTCATGGTCGACACCGAGGACCCGCTCTGCGCCGCGGCCACTCTGTTCGACATGCAGGACTATATCCTGGTCGCCTATTCCGAGCCGGAACGCTTCCACAAGTTGCTCGAGAAGCACGCGGCTCTGATCTACGCCCGCACGGAACAGGTGGCGCGCGAATTTCCCGGTCGACTCTGGCGCATCTACGGGCCCGAATACGCCTCCGAGCCCTACCTCCAACCGAAATTCTTCGCCGAGTACGTGGTGCGCTATGTCGAACCCATGGTGCGCATGATCCAGAAGCATGGCGGCTTTGTCCGCCTGCACTGCCACGGGCGACTCAAGCACATCCTCGATCTCATTGCCGGCATGGGCGTGGATGCCATCGATCCGATCGAACCGCCCCCGCACGGTGACGTTGAATTGTCCGACGTGCGCGCCCGCTATGGTCGTCAGCTCGTCCTCTTCGGTAATATTGAAATCGCCGACATCGAAGGATTGCCGCCGCCCCAGTTTGAAGCCGTTGTCCGGCGTGCGCTCCTCGAGGGCACCCGCGGCGAAGGACGCGGCTTCGTTCTCATGCCGTCGTCCAGCCCATACGGTCGCACCATCCATCCCGACGTCCTGCGCAACTACGAAACCCTCGTGCGCCTCGTCGGCGCCTGAGCCGCACCGCCCCCCCCCACCGCCACCATGGGAAGGGAATGCGGACGGGAGCAGGCTCATCCTGATTCCCTCCGACGGCGGGGCGCCCACTGGACGGGGTGGGTTCCCCACCCAGCAACCTATTCGTGCCGCAGGCACTCAATCGGGTTAAGGCGCGACGCGCGCCAGGCCGGATACCAACCGAAGAAAACACCAATCAGCCCGGCGAAGAGCATGGCCAGCCCGATCGAACTCAGGGACACCAGCACCGGCCAGTTGTTCACGCGCGAGATGATGCCCGCCGCGCCCGCCCCCAGCGCCACCCCCACCACCGCCCCCAGCGCCGAGAGCACGATCGCCTCCACCAGGAACTGCAGCATGATGTCCCGCGGACTCGCCCCCACCGCCATGCGCACCCCGATCTCGCGCGTCCGCTCCGTCACCGACACCAGCATGATGTTCATGATGCCGATGCCGCCAACGAGCAGCGAAATCGATGCAATCACCGACAGCATGACCGTCATCAGCCGCGAAACCTGCGTGACCGTTTCCGTGATCTCCGTCAAATCCATGACCGTGAAATCGTCATCCTCGGGAGTGCGCACCCGGTGTCGCTGGCGCAGCAGGCTCTCAATGTCCTGAATGACGTCCGGCACGATCTCCGCCGTGGCCACCCCGATCATCAACTGGCTCACGCTGTTGAACGGCGACCCTTCCAGCACCCGGGCCACCGTCGTCGCCGGCGCCAGGATCGTGTCGTCCTGATCCTGCCCCCACGCGGCGGTGCCCTTGCGGGCCAGCACGCCCACCACGCGAAACGGCATGCTGTTGAGGCGCACCACTTTCCCCACGGGATCTTCACCCGCGAACAGGTTGTCCGCCACCGTGCCACCGATCACGCAAACCCGCGTGGCGCCCCGCACATCGGCCTCCTGGAAGAATTCTCCCCCCTGCATGCTCCATCCCCGGATCTCCCGGTACGATGGCGTCACGCCCTGGGTCATGGAGCGCCAGTTGTTGTCGCGGTATACCACCTGCGTCCACGAACGAATCACAGGGCAGACAGCCACCACCCCCGGACATTCGGCCGCAATCGCATCTCCATCCGCGGCAGTCAGCGACTGGCGCCCTCCGGCGCCGGAGTGCGCCCCGCCCGTCCGCATGCTGCCTGGAAACACGAGCACCATGTTGCTACCCATGCTCTCGATCTGCTCGCGCACCATGACCGACGCGCCCTGCCCCACCGCCATGACCGCAATCAGCGCCGCCGTGCCGACGATGATGCCCAGCACGGTCAGCGAGGACCGCACCTTGTTTCGGCGCAACGCCCGCAGCGCAATCCGCAGTGGCAGTATCGCCATCATAATATTCGCCCGTCCTGCATCCGGATGATGCGCTGGGCGGCCTGCGCGATTTCATCGGAATGGGTGACGGCAATGATCGTCAGGCCTTGGGCGTGCAGTTCGTGAAACAGCGTCATGATGTCGTGGCCCGAATGGCTGTCCAGGTTGCCCGTGGGTTCATCCGCGAGGATCAGCGCAGGCCGGTTGACCAGCGCGCGCGCGATGGCCACGCGCTGCTGCTGACCGCCGGAAAGCTGTACCGGCGTGTGATGCACGCGGTCGGCCAACCCCACGCGCGCCAGCAACTCCAGCGCCCGGCCCCGCCGCTCCGGCGCCGGGATCGGGGGACCGTAAACCAGCGGCAGCTCGACGTTCTCGAGCGCCGACTGGCGCATCAGCAGGTTGAAACTCTGGAACACGAACCCGATGCGCGAATTTCGAACGCGCGCGAGCTCACTCCACGAGAGCCCGCTCACTTCCGCCCCGTCAAGCCGGTAGCGCCCCGCCGTCGGCTGGTCCAGGCACCCCAGCAGGTTCAGCAACGTGCTCTTGCCGCAGCCCGACGCCCCCGTGATGGCGAGAAATTCCCCGCGCGCGACGGACAGCGAAACGTCCTGCAGGGCCGGGACGTCCACTTCGCCCACGTGGTACACCTTGTGAATCTGTTCCAGCTCGATCAGCATGGCGCCCTATCGCACCCGGCGCGCCGCGCGCGGCGGGAATTTCGGCGTGAACGGGTTCACCTTCTCATTCGAACGCTTCGCGCCCGGCGCATAGCCGATGATCACGTCCCGGCCTTCTTCCACCGGGGCGGGGTCCATGATCTCCGTGGCGGTCCCATCGCTGATCCCCAGGGTGACGGTCAGCGGCTCCGGCACCCCCCCCTCCGCCGCCAACACCCAGATCCGCGGCCCGATCGGCCCCGCGGACATGGCCTCCGCCCCCTTGCCCGACTCGGCGCCAGTGGCGCCATCCGGCCGGAAGCGCAGGGCACTGTTCGGCACTTTCAGCACCTGCTCCCGACGCGCCACTTCACAGGCCAGGTTGGCGGTCATGCCCGGCAGGAGCTTGTCCTCCGGGTTCGGCGCCCGGATGATGACGGGATAGGTCACCACATTCTGCACATTTGCGCTCGCCAGCCGCACCTGGTGCACCGTGCCGGTGAACGTGTCTTCGTACGCGTCGACCGTGAACGTCACGGCCTGTCCAACCTTCAGCCGTCCAATGTCCGCCTCCGGGATGTTCGCCTCCACCTGCACCGTGTGCAGGTCGGCGGCAATGACGAAGATGGTCTGGGCGGACATGCTGGCCACCACTGTCTGGCCCTGGTCCACCTTGCGTTCGATGACGACACCGTCGACCGGCGAGCGGATCGTGGTGTAGTCCAGGCTCGTCTGGGACTGGCGCAGCACCGCGCGGCTCTGAACCAACCGCGCCTCGGACACGCGACGCTGCGCGGCCAGCACATCGCGGTCCGCCTCGGCGGCCTCCAGGTCGGCGTCCGGAATCAGCTTGCGACTCGACAACTCGCGGGCACGCGTCAACTTCAACTCGGCCTGCTTCAGTCGCGCTTGCGCATCCTCCACATTGGCCTCGCTCTGGACGACGGAAGCCTGATCCTGCGCCACTCGCGCCTCGTAAGCGGCCGGATCGATCTGGGCGACTATCTGCCCCGCCTTCACCACGTCATTGAAGTCGGCCATCAGTTTGTCGACGGGGCCGTTCACCTGCGTGCCCACTTCAACCAGTTGCAGCGGTTTGATGACGCCGGTGGCATGCACCTGCTCGACCACCTCGCCGCGCGCGAGAGGCGCCGTCAGGTACGCAGCCGAGCCATCGCCGTCACGGCGCACGTACCACCAGATGCCACCCGCCACGAGGGCGACGGCCAGGCCAATGCCAACATAGTAGGAGCGTTTCATCCCGCAGATTACCATCCTTCCCGCCAAACCGCGAACTCTCACGACTCCTCGCATCCGGAACGACCGCCAGCCCCTGATCTCAGGACGGAGGCCGGACCAGCCGTGAGACCCTTGTACCAGGCTTTCTTGTCGCGCAACCGCGCATCACCGTCAAAGCAAAAAGGGATCGCTTGCAACGCCCGCGCATCCCTTTCGTCAAGTTTATGTCGTTGACGGGATTCGGGACGGAAACCTATTGTTCATAGCTCGCATTTGGTCCGCAAACGCAACCCATGTCAGGGGAGAATGCTCATGGCCACACTGCAAGGCAAAGCCCTCGTCGCACAGGGCGGCGGCCCCACCGCCGTCATCAACCAGAGTCTCGTCGGCGTCGTGGCTGAAACCGCCCGGTTTCCAGCCATCACGCACATCTACGGCGCCCGCCATGGCGTCCGCGGCATCGTGAACGAGGACTTCCTCGACCTCGGCCAAATGACCGCCCACAACCTCGACCTCGTGGCCCGCACGCCCTCCTCCGCGCTGGGGTCCACGCGCGACAAGCCCGACGCGGAATACTGCAAGACCATGCTCGCCGTCATGCAGGCGCATGACATCCGCTACTTCTTCTACATCGGCGGGAACGACAGCTCGGACACCTGCCGCATCGTCAGCGAGCATGCCCGCAGCATCGGCTACGACTTGCGCGCCGTGCACGTGCCCAAGACCATCGACAATGACCTCGTTGAAACGGATCACTGCCCCGGTTTTGGGTCCGCAGGCAAGTTCGTGGCCCAGGCGTTTGCCGGTGCGAATCTCGACAACCGGTCGCTGCCCGGCGTTTACATCGGCGTCATCATGGGCCGCCATGCCGGCTTCCTGACCGCCACGGCGGCCTTGGCCCGCCAATACACGGATGACGGCCCGCACCTCGTCTACGTGCCCGAGCGCGTGTTCGATCCCGAGCGCTTCGTGGCCGACGTGCAAGCCGTTTACGCACGGCACGGCCGCTGCGTGATCGCGGTCTCCGAAGGTATCGGCGGCAAGGACGGCAAGCCCATCGTGACCACGCTCAAGCCGGGCAGCGTCGAAAAGGATGCGCACGGCAACGTGCAGCTCTCCGGCACCGGCGCACTCGGGGATCTGCTGGCGGATCTCATCAAGGAAAAAGCCAAGATCAAGCGCGTGCGAAGCGACACGCTGGGCTACCTGCAGCGCTCGTTCCTCGGATGCGTATCGGAATCCGACGCCATCGAGGCGCGCGAGGTTGGCGGAAAAGCGGTGCAATACGCGGCCGGCCACCAGGCCTGCGGATCCGTTGCCATCCGGCGCGTGGGCGAGTACGTCGTCGAGTACGACCTCGTGCCGCTCGAAGCCATCGCGGCCAAGACCAAGCACATGCCCGACGCCTTCATCAATGCCGAGGGCAACAACGTCACGGACGCCTTCTGGAAATACGCCCGCCCGCTGATTGGCACGCTCCCGCCCTCCGCCCGCATCGGCGCGCCGCCCGTGGCCAAGCTGAAGACCAAATAACGTTCACGCATTGATCGCCTCCGAAGGCGGCTCCCCGCCATCGGCGCACGTCGCGACGTGTGCCGATGGCCGGCCGCCACGGATCTCCGGACGTGCACGGCCCGGCAGCCCGCCGAAAGGCGTTGCTTTCTCCGAACCTGTGCCACCCCGATCAGCGGCCGCATCCTCTTTTTCAACAGTCTCCTAGGCGGGCAGGCAGTGATGCCGCTGGCGCCCAAGTCCGTCGATGGCCTGCTCCACGATGTCGCCGGCCTTCAGGAATCGCGGCGGCTGGTGGCCCATGCCGACGCCTGGCGGCGTCCCGGTCGACACCAGATCGCCCGGCTCCAACGTCAGGAACTGCGAGAGGTAATGCACGAGGAAACGCACCGTGAAGAGCATGGTGCGCGTGTTTCCGGACTGCATCCGCTCGCCGTTCACGTCGGTCGTCAGGGCCAACGCCTGCGGGTCGGCAATTTCATCCGGCGTCGCCAGGAATGGGCCAAGGGGACAGAATGTGTCGCACGATTTTCCTTTCGTCCACTGCCCGCCGTGCTCACGCTGGAACGCGCGCTCGGATACATCGTTGGCCAGACAGTACCCGGCGACGCAAGCCGCCGCCGCGGTTTCGTCGGGCACGTAGCGCGCTTCCCGTCCGATGACGAGCGCAAGCTCGACTTCCCAATCCATCTTCTGGCTCCCGCGCGGAATGAGCAGTGGATCGAAGGGCCCGCATACCGAGTTCGGCGCTTTCAGGAAGATGACCGGCTCCGTGGGAATCGGCGCCCCCGTCTCGGCGGCATGGTCGGCATAATTCAAGCCGACGCAAACGATTTTGCCGGGCCGCGCGACGCAAGGCGCCCAGCGCGTATCCGGCGGGACCGCCGGCAGGCGCGCCCCCTCCACCTCGAGAAACGTTGCCAGCTCACGCAGCCCATCGGCCCGAAAGAAGGCTGCATTCCAATCGGCAACGTGCGCCGAGCAGTCGCGGCGATCGTTGCCCATGAGGACGCCCGGCTTCTCCGATCCCCGCTCGCCGAATCGAATAAGTTTCATAGCGCAGGAGTGTCGAGGCGGGGGTGGAAAGTGTCAAGACGCAGGCACGGCTGAGACGTGGATCGTGGACCCGTTACAGGTCCTTGACGATCTTCTCGGCGGCCATCTCTCCGCTGTGAATGCAGTAGGGCACGCCGACGCCCCGATAGGCGTTGCCCGCCAGCGCGAGCCCCGCCAGGGCGGACGCCTGATCCTCGATGACCTTGACCCGTGCGAGATGGCCCACGTGATACTGCGGCATCCGGCGTTCCCAGCGCGACACCAGGCTCCCCTCGGGCTCCCCCGTGATCGTCAGCAAGTCCGCGAGTTCACCGTGGACCAGCGCCACAAGCTCCGCGTCGCTGCGCGTCAACAGGTCCGGGCGTTTGGCGCCGCCCACAAAGGCGCGGATGAGCACGCGCCCCTCCGGCGCCCGGCCGGCATATTTCTGACTCAGAAAACTTCCGGCAATGATGGCGCGCTTTTCAATGAAGGGGCTGACGAACCCGAAACCGTCCAAGGCGTGGCGAATCTGCGCTCGCTGGTAACAGACCGACACCACCGCGGTTCCCGCATACTCAATGGCCGCCAGATTGCTGGCGAGCGGCGGGCAGACCACATCAAACAGCGGCGCGGCACTCGGCGCCGGAGCGGCCACAATCACCCGGTCAAACAGTTCCGGCGCTCCCCCGCGTTCCAGCACCACCCGCCAGGCCCCCTGCTCGCCCACTCGCTCGAGGCGCTTCACGGCACAGTTCAGCCGCGGCGTATCGGCCGGCAACCGCTGCCGCACCGCGTCCACCAGGCTCCCAAATCCACGCCGTGGCGCGGCAAACATGCTGTAGCGGGCGCCGCCGGAATTCTCCTGCGGCTTGCCCCCGCCCTCGGGCTTCCGACGCTTCGCGCCGCGGATCAGGCCCCCGTGGTCGCGCTCCATCCTGACAAACTGAGGCATCGTCGCCGCCAGGCTGAGTTGCATCGGGTCGGCCGTGTAGATGCCGCCAATCAGCGGCTGCACCAGTCGCTCGTACGCTTCGCGCCCCAGCCGGCGCGTGACAAAATCCCCCACGCTCTCATCCGACTCGTCCCGGCGCGGCGGCACAAAGAATTCCCATCCCAGGCGGAACTTGCCCCACGGGCTCAGGATGCGCGAGGTGAGCACCGAGCCGATCTTGCGCGGGGCCATGATGATGAAGCCTTCCGGCACGGGCTCCAGCCGCCCGCGACAGACCACGAAGGCCTGGCGGCGTGACTCGTCCGTGGACATGAGCTCGTCCTCAAGCCCGACGCGCTTGCAGAAATTCACGCCCCAGGGCACGGCCGTGATGAAGCCATCCGCGCTGCGCTCGAAGAGGTACCCATCCCGCGCCACGGAATCCAGCACGCCGCCCAGCCGGTCGCCCGCCTCGAACAGGGTGACCGCCACGTCGGGCCGCAGTTCCCGCAGACGATAGGCCGCCGCGAGCCCGCTGATCCCGCCGCCGATCACGGCGACACGCTTGGAGGGTTGGGAAGTCATGCGCAGGGTTATCGCAAGCCCGCTCCGTTTCGACAAGCCCGGAACGCTTTGCCGATCCAGCGAATCACTCGTGTGCCATTCGCGGGCGGCTTGCCTCCCCGCGCCGTGGCCCTCAGGCCCCCACCAGCGCGGCCCCCACCGGGCCCTGGTACACGCAGTCCGGCTCGGCCGCAAGCGGGTCGCCCGTCACGGCGTAGGCACGGCTGCGGCTGCCGCCGCACACCTGCCGGTACTCGCATTTGCCGCACTTGCCCTTGAGCTGGTTCGGATCGCGCAGGCTGCGGAACGTGGGATGTTGCTGATAAACGTCCACCACGGAATCCGTGGGAAACCGGCCGCAGAGCAGCGGCAGGAAACCAGCCGGATAAATCTCGCCGGCATTGCTTACGAACATGATGCCCTTGCCATCCCCGACGCCCAGCGGCGCCCGCGAATGATGCCCGCGCGGCCCGCTCGCATCACGCCCCGCCAGCGGATTGCCGCCCTGCTGCATCACGTAGCGCCGGTAGTGCGGGGCCTCCGTGGTCTTGATGGCGAACGGCTTCTGGCGCGCGTGACGCCACAGCCGCTCAAACGCCACCTCATACTCCTCCGGCGAAATGCGCTCCTGACCAATGCCGCGCCCCACAGGAATCAGGAAGAACACCGACCACATCGAAATCCCGTAGCCGGACAATAGCTCAGCCATCGCGTCGATCTGGTCAAAATTGCGGCGCGTGATGCTCGTGTTCACCTGGACGCCCATCTCCAGCGCACGGGCATCGTTGAGCATCTGCAGCGTCTTCGCGAAACTGCCATCCCACCCCCGGAAGGAGTCATGGGTTGCCGCATTGGCGCCATCGAGACTGATGCCCAGCCGGCGTACGCCGCTGTCCCTGGCCTTGCGGAACGCATCGGCAGTCGCCAGGGGCGTGGCGGAAGGCGTCAGCGCCACCGACACCCCCTTTCCGGCGGCATGCGCGATTAACTCGTAAATGTCGGCGCGCTTGAGCGGGTCCCCGCCTGTTAACACCAGGTTGGGCTTGCGCGGGAACGTTGCCAGCTGGTCAATGAGCGCCAGCGCCTGCGCATGCTTGAGTTCGTTCGGCGCCGCGCAGGTCATCGCTTCCGCGCGACAATGCAGGCAGACAAGATCACACGCACGTGTGACCTCGTAGTAGAACATCAGCGGGCTGTGGTCGAAATCCGCTCGGCTGTAAGGCGCTTCATGCACGGCCGTCTACCCTCCCCCCGTATGCCAAAGCCAGTAGGATAGGCTTTCCGCAGGCGCCGGGGCAAGCCGGGAACAGACAAAACGCGCACCGCGACCATCCGCCGTGCGGCCAGGGCGCGGGCCGCTCGGCCCGAAGCCTAACCCTACACTATTAGTCTCGATTATTAGCCAGTTGACACTCTATTAGTGTTTGACATAGACTTTCACCATGCAGGTTGAATCGCTCAAGGTCTTCTGTGATGTGGCGCGCTACCACAGCTTCTCCCAGGCGGCGGCGGCCAATCAGGTGACGCAGTCTGCCGTCAGCCAGATCGTGTCGCAAATCGAGCGCCGGTTGGGCGTGCAGCTGATCGACCGGTCGGTGCGGCCCCTGCGGTTGACGGACCACGGGCGCCATTTCGCCGAGGGCTGCCAGGAGATCGTCAGCCGTTATCGCACGCTGGAGGAATCCATTCGCGGGGTCTCGCCCGACGTGCCGGAAACCGTGCAGGTGGCCGCCATCTACTCCGTGGGCCTGCGCGACATGAACCAGTATATCGAGCAGTTTTCCCGCGCGCAGCCGAACGCCCTCGTGCGCATTGATTACCTGCACCCCGACAAGGTTCACGAGCGCGTCCTCAACGGCACGGCGGACCTCGGCCTCGTCTCCTTCCCGCGGCGCACGCGCGAACTGGAGGCGCTCCCCTGGCGGCAGGAGGAGATGGTGCTGGTGTGTGCGCCTTCCCATCCGCTGAGCGCGCTGCCCGGCGTGCCCCCGGGCCGGCTGAACGGCGTCACCTTCATCGCCTTCGACAAGGGGCTCGTCATCCGGCGTGAAGTGGATCGCTTTCTGCGCGAGCACGACGTCGACGTCAACGTGGCCATGGAGTTCGACAACATCGAGACCATCAAGAAGGCCGTGACGGAGGAGGCGGGTGTGGCCCTGCTCCCATATCCAACCCTGCGGCCCGAGGTCGAAACCGGGGCGCTGGTCGCCCTGCCGCTGGCGGGCGGCCGGTTCATGCGCCCGCTGGGGATCATACACCGCAAGCACAGCTTGAGCGCGGCCGCGGGCCGTTTTGTCAAGGTGCTGCAGGAACTGGACCTGAACGGTGACGCGCCGACGCGCAAGCGGCGGGCGACAGCCGCGGGGGTAAGCTCATGAAGTCACAGACGGATCTCGCGAACGTGTTCCGCCACGGCCGCCCGGGCCCATACGGCTTGTACCATCCCGACTTCGAGAAGGATGCGTGCGGCGTGGGCTTCATTGCCCACATCCGCGGGCGCGCCAGCCATGATATTGTGCAGAACGCGCTGACCATGCTGCAACGCATGGACCACCGCGGCGCCTGCGGGTGCGAGGCCAATACCGGCGACGGCTCCGGCATCCTGACCGGCCTGCCCCACGCCTTCCTGGCCAAGGTCGCCCAGCGCGATGCCGGCCTGACGCTGCCTGAGCCCGGCCACTACGGCGCCGGCATCGTCTTTCTGCCTCCCGACCCGCCCCAGCGCGAGCGGTGCAAGCAGGCCATCGCGGACATCGTCGCGCAGGAAGGCCAGCGCCTGTTGGGCTGGCGCGACGTGCCGCAGGACAACCACATGATCGGCGCCACGGCCCGCCGCCTCGAACCGCGCATGGAGATGGTCTTCGTCGGGTCCGCCGACGGGCTCGATGCCGACACCTTCGAGCGCAAGCTGTTCCTCATCCGCAAGCAGGCCACCCACCGCCTGCGTCGCGCCGACGGCCCCATCGCGGACTACGTCTATTTCTACATCTGCACCCTCTCGGCGCAGGTGATCGTCTACAAGGGACAGCTCACCAGCCCCCAGCTGGCTCAGTATTTCGCCGACCTCCGCGACCCGGACTTCACCAGCCATCTGGCCATGGTCCACTCGCGCTTCAGCACGAACACGTTTCCGTCCTGGGACCGCGCTCACCCCTTTCGCTACATGTGCCACAACGGCGAAATCAACACGCTGCGCGGCAACGTGAACTGGCTGCATGCCCGCGAAGGCATGATGGCGAGCCCGCGCTTCGGTGACGACCTGAAGAAACTCTTCCCCATCGTCGAGCCCGACCTCTCCGACTCGGGCACCTTTGACAACTGCCTCGAACTCCTCGTGCAGGCGGGACGCCCGCTGCCCGAGGCCGCCATGATGATGATCCCCGAGCCCTGGGAAAATCACGAAACCATGGACCCGGGCAAGCGCGCCTTCTACGCCTTCAATGCCTGCAAGCAGGAACCCTGGGACGGTCCGGCCTCCATCGCGTTCACCGACGGCAAGACCATCGGCGCCTGCCTCGACCGCAACGGGCTGCGCCCCAGTCGGTACTACGTCACCGACGATGACATGGTCATCATGTCGAGCGAAGTGGGCGTGCTGCCCATCGCGCCTGAAAAGGTCGTCTCCAAGGGACGGCTTCAGCCCGGGCGCATGTTCCTGGTGGATTTTGCCGAGGGGCGCATCGTGCCCGACGAGGAGCTCAAACGGACGACCGCCGCCAGGCGCCCGTACAATGCGTGGCTGAAGAAGCAGCTCATCTCCATCGAGGAACTCAAGACCCGCGCCAAGGCGCCAGGCTTCGAGCCCGACACGCTGCTCTCGCGCATGCAGGCTTTCGGCTACACCACCGAGACGCTGAACTTCATGCTCGTCCCCCTCGTGCAGACCAAGAAGGATCCCGTCGGCTCCATGGGCAACGATGCGGCCCTGGCCTGCCTGTCAGACCAGCCGCGGATGCTGTACGACTACTTCAAGCAGCTGTTCGCCCAGGTCACCAACCCGCCAATCGACTCCATCCGCGAGGAAACGATCATGTCCCTGCAGGGCTACATCGGCCCGGAGGGTAACCTGCTCGACGCCCAGGCCACCGATTGCCAGCGCATGTTCGTGCCCCACCCCATCCTGCGCAACGACTGGCTCGTGGCCGTGCAGAAGCTCAACCGCGGCAGCTGGCGCGCCAAGACCATCGACATCACCTACCCGCGCCGCGCCGCGGAAACGCGCAAGGGACAGGCCATCAAGGATGCCCTCGACCGCATCTGCATCGAGGCCTCCGAAGGCATCTACGAGGGCTGCAGCCTGCTCGTGCTGTCCGACCGCCGCGTGGGCCCGGACCGCGTGCCCCTCAGCTCGCTGATGGCCGTCGGCGCCATTCATCACCACCTCGTCCGCCGCACCGAGCGCACGCGCATCGGCATCATCGTGGAAACCGGCGAGGCGCGCGAGGTCCACCACCACTGCCTGCTGATCGGCTTCGGCGCGGACGCCATCAACCCGTACCTCGCCTACGAGTCGCTGTGGCAGGCGCGCCGCGACGGGCTGCTCGGAGACTCCCTGGACGACGACGACAAAATCGTCGACGCCTACCGCCTGGGCGTCGAGAAGGGCATGCTCAAGGTCATGGCCAAGATGGGCATCTCGACACTGCAGTCCTACAAGGGGGCGCAGATCTTCGAAGCCCTCGGCCTCGGCGACGACATCATCAGCCGCTGCTTCGTGGGCACGCCCAGCCGCATCCAGGGCGTCGACTTCAACATCCTGGCCGAGGAGGCCCTGCGCCGCCACGAGGAAGGCTACCCCGTGCGCGAGCGCGTGCGCATCCCGCTGCTCATGACCGACGGCCAGTTCCACTGGCGCGCGGGCTTCGAGCGCCATGCCTGGCGGCCCGACACCATCGCCGCCGTGCAAAACGCCGCGCGTACCAACAGCCGGGCCGCCTACGAATTGTTTGCCAAACTCTGCGACGGCGAGGCCCGCGCCAGCTACGCCCTGCGCGGCCTGCTGGACCTCAAGCCCCTGCCAAGCGGGCCCGTGCCCCTTGACGAAGTGGAACCGGCCAAGAACATCGTCAAGCGGTTCTGCACCGGGGCCATGAGCTTCGGCTCGATCTCCATCGAGGCGCACGAAACGCTGGCTGTGGCCATGAACCGCATCGGCGGCAAGTCCAATACCGGCGAGGGCGGCGAGGATTCCGAACGGTTTAAGACACTCCCCAACGGCGACTCCAAGCGCTCAGCCATCAAGCAGGTCGCCTCCGGGCGCTTTGGTGTGACCATCTGGTACTTGACCAACGCCGATGAACTGCAGATCAAGATCGCGCAGGGCGCCAAGCCCGGCGAAGGCGGTGAGCTGCCCGGCCACAAGGTCGATGCCACCATCGCGCGCATCCGGCACTCCACGCCCGGCGTGGGCCTCATCAGCCCGCCGCCGCATCACGACATCTACTCGATCGAAGATTTGAAGCAGCTGATCTACGACCTGAAGAATGCCAACCCGAGGGCGCGCATCAGCGTCAAGCTGGTGTCTGAAGTCGGCGTGGGCACCGTCGCGGCCGGCGTGGCCAAGGGCTTTGCCGATCACATCGTCATCGCGGGCGACGTCGGCGGCACCGGAGCCTCGCCGCTGACGAGCATCAAGCACGCCGGCCTGCCCTGGGAGTTGGGCATTGCCGAGACGCACCAGACGCTGGTCATGAACGACCTGCGCAGCCGCGTGACGCTGCAGACCGACGGCGGCATCAAAACCGGCCGGGACGTGGTCATCGCCGCGCTGCTGGGCGCGGAGGAGATGGGATTCGCCACCGGGCCGCTCATCACGCTGGGCTGCATCATGATGCGCAAGTGCCATTTGAATACCTGCCCGGTCGGCATTGCCACGCAGGATCCGGAGCTGCGGAAGAAGTTCGCCGGCAAGCCCGAACACGTCATCAACTACCTCTTCCTGGTGGCCGAGCATGCCCGACGGGTCATGGCCGAATTGGGCTTCCGCACGATGAATGAGATGGTCGGGCGCACGGACTGCCTCGAGCCGCGGCACGCGATCGCCCACTGGAAAATGGATGGCCTTGACCTGACGCCCGTTCTCGTGCCGGCCGCAAAGCCACGCCCGGACGTGGAGGTGTACTGCACACGCAAGCAGCAGCACGGGCTGGAGGACGCGCTCGACCACACGCTCATTGCCGGCGCGCAGGCTGCCATCAAGGAAGGCACGGCCGTCCGCCTTGAGCATCCCATCGAGAATATCCACCGCACCGTGGGCACCATGCTGTCCCATGAAGTCGCCAAGGCCTGGGGCGCGGACGGTCTGCCGGACGACACCATCCACCTGCGCTTCAACGGCTCGGCCGGCCAGAGCCTGGGGGCTTTCCTGGCGCGGGGCATCACCATCGAACTCGAGGGCGACGCCAATGATTATGTCGGCAAGGGCCTGTCGGGCGGCCGGGTGATCGTCTATCCGCCCAAGACCTCCCGCTTTGTGCCCGAGGAGAACATCATCGTCGGCAACGTCGCGCTGTACGGGGCGATCAGCGGCAAGGCGTTCTTCCGCGGGCGCTCGGCCGAGCGCTTCTGCGTGCGTAACTCCGGCGCCATCGCCTGCGTCGAAGGCGTTGGCGATCACGGGTGCGAATACATGACCGGTGGCCGCGTCGTCATCCTCGGCCCGACCGGCCGCAACTTCGCGGCCGGCATGTCCGGTGGCATCGCCTATGTGTGGGACCCCGAGGCGCAGTTCCCCAAACACTGCAACGACCTGACCGTCGACCTCGACCCGCTGGACGAGAAGGACATGCTCGAGCTCAAGGCCATCGTCGAGGAGCATCGCGCCAGCACCGGCTCGACCGTGGCAGAGCACATCCTCGGCGACTGGTGCCGGGCCGTGAAGCAGTTCGTGAAGGTCATGCCGATTGACTACAAGCGCGTGCTGAGCGAGCGCATGGAACACGACGAGGAAATCGAAGCGCCGGTGCCGATTGCGGAAACGGTGGAGGAGGCGATCCGTGGGTAAGGCAACAGGCTTCATGGAAATCGAGCGGAAGTCGGTGCCCTACCGACCACCGCAGGAACGGCTGGGCGACTACCAGGAAATCCTGACGCCGCCCGCGGAAGCACATCTGAAGCAGCAGGGCTCACGCTGCATGGACTGCGGCGTGCCGTTCTGCCAGTCCGCCACGGGCTGCCCGGTCTACAACCTCATTCCCGAGTGGAATGACCTCGTCTATCGCGGCCGCTGGCACGATGCGCTCGACCGGCTGCACCGGACGAACAACTTTCCGGAATTCACCGGACGGGTCTGCCCGGCCCCCTGCGAAGGCGCCTGCGTGCTCGGCATCACCACCCCCGCGGTGACGATCAAGAACATCGAGAACGCCATCATCGATCGCGGCTTCGCGGAAGGGTGGGTCGTGCCCCGCCCCCCCCCCCGCCGCACGGGCAAGACCGTCGCCATCATCGGGTCCGGACCGGCCGGACTCGCGGCGGCCCAGCAGCTGAATAAGCCCGGACATCTCGTGACCGTGTACGAACGGTCGGACCGCATCGGCGGCCTGCTCATGTACGGGATTCCGAACATGAAGCTCGGCAAGGACGTCGTGCAGCGCCGCATCAGCCAGCTCGAGGCCGAGGGCGTGCGATTCGTCACCAAGGCGGACGTGGGCCGCAATGTCGACCCCGTGCAGCTGCGCCGGGAGCATGACGCCATCGTGTTCTGCACCGGCGCCACGCAGCCCCGTGACCTGCCCATCCCCGGCCGCCAACTGGGCGGCGTGTACGTTGCCATGGACTTCCTGACCGCCAACACGAGGACCCTGCTCGAAGCCGATAGCGCCAAGGGCGGCTTGATCTCAGCCAAAGACAAGGACGTCATCGTCATTGGCGGCGGTGACACCGGCACGGATTGCATTGGCACGTCGCTGCGCCACGGCTGCCGGTCGCTGGTCAACTTCGAACTCCTTCCCCGCCCGCCGGACCAGCGCGCGCCGGACAATCCCTGGCCTGAATGGCCGCGCATCTTCCGCGTGGACTACGGACACGAAGAGGCCAAAGTGAAATTCGGCCAGGACCCCCGCACCTATTGCATTCTGTCCAAGGAGTTCGTCGACGACGGACACGGTCGCGTGTCAGGCATCAAGTCTGTCAAGGTGGCGTGGGAGCGGGATGCCAGCGGGCGCTGGAACATGCGCGAAGAAGCCGGAAGCGAGAAGTTCTGGCCCGCGCAGCTCGTTCTGCTGTCCATGGGCTTCCTCGGCCCCGAACGCTATGCGACCGATCCGCTGGGCATCGCGTACGATCCGCGCAGCAACTACCAGGCGGAGTATGGCCGGTTTGCCACGTCGGTCCCCGGCGTGTTTGCGGCAGGCGACTGTCGTCGCGGCCAATCCCTGGTTGTCTGGGCGATCAACGAAGGCCGTGCCGCCGCCCGCGAATGCGACCGTTACCTCATGGGCATGAGCGACCTGCCCTAGACGCGCCGCCGTGCGGCGCGTCTATCCCGCGTGACGTGGACGGAATTCTGTGTAAGGATAGTGCCTCTGGCCCGATCACCCTCTGAAAAGGGAGTCGCCATGCAGGAACTATTCCGCGAGATCATCAAGCGCACCGGGGAAGACCTCAACCGCGAGGGACTGCTGAAGACGCCCGAGCGCGCGGCTGAAGCGTTCGGCTACATCACCGGCGGCTACAAGCAGGATGTCTCGGAAGTCATCAACAACGCCCTCTTTGAGACCGATAACGACGAGATGGTCATCGTCAAGGATATCGAACTCTACTCCCTCTGCGAACATCACCTGCTGCCGTTCTTCGGAAAGTGCCACGTGGGCTATATCCCCAAGGGAAAGATCATCGGACTGTCCAAGGTGGCCCGCGTCGTGGACGTGTTTGCACGCCGGCTGCAGGTTCAGGAAAACCTCACCTACCAGATCGCCCGCACGTTGATGACCCACATCGGCGCGCGCGGCGTCGGCGTCGTCATCGAAGCCCGGCACCTGTGCATGATGATGCGTGGCGTGGAGAAGCAGAACTCGCTGATGAAGACGTCCGCCATGCTCGGCCAGTTCCGCTCCAGCATCAATACCCGCTCGGAGTTCCTCAGCCTGATCACCGGATGACGGGCCTGACCGCAACGACGATTACCGGCAGCCGCGATCCGTGAAGCCCTGGCCTCCATGGCCGGCCCGCCTTGCCCGGATCACACCAGCACATCCAGCAGCGTCTTCGAAAGCACGCGCATGCGCGCCAGGTCAGGAAATTGGCGCTCCAGTGTGCGAAACTGGGCCGAGTGAACGTATTGCCGGCCGTGTTTCCGCTCCGCCGGCACCACCGCGTGCAGCATTTCGTGAAAGAGAATGTAGCGCACAAACTCGCTGGGCACGCGCGGGTCGTCGAGGAGCGGGTGCATCCGCACGCTGCGGGTGATGGCGTCCCACGATCCATAGCGGATCGAACGCGATCGCCGCCCCCGCCGCCGCACGGGACGCCCGCGCCCCCAGCCCACCTGACACTCCACCCGCCCCCCAAAGAACGTCCGGTTCACGTCCTCCGCCATGGCCGCAAGATTCCACACCCGCCCCTGTCCCTCCAGCCGCGGACGGCGCGGATGGGCCGCGGGATCCGTGAGATGGATGGACCGCGCGAACTCGGCCACGGTCCGCCAATGCTCGCGGCGATGATCGCGCAGATAGGACGCCAGGGACTGAAGAACCGCGTCGGGTGCCTGCAAGAAGGCCGCATGCAGCCGGAGGCGGATCCGCCCCCCCAGAAACCGGACCGAGGCGAGGCTGACTCGGTTCTGCGTCACCGTCAGATGCACGGGAATGCGCACCCCCGCCGTGATGGCGTCGAGGAGACTGTCAGCCGTGCGCGCGGTGGCCTGGAAGAGGTCCATCATCGCTCAGGCCTGCTCCACCCTCTGATCCGCGGGACGCAACGCACCCGCCCCGAAGATCACAGACTGACTCGCCAACGCCTTGGCACGCATGTCCATGGTCCGCGCGTCCATGTAGCACACACTGAACGCCCGGCGCGAATGCTGGCTGCGGTTGACGTCCGACGCGTGCAGGACCCAGTTGTGTAGCAGGGCCACTTCCCCCACCTGCAATTCAAGCAGTTCCACCTTGTCCGGCGTGCACCTGGCGGACGCCTGCTCCGTCGTGAGAAAGCCGGAGCCATGGTCGGGATTGATCAGCCCCATCTGGTGGCTGCCCGGGATCAACTGCACGCACCCGTTCTCGGCCGTAGCGGAATCGAGCGCGGTGTAAACAGTCAGCAGAGGGTCGCGATCCAGCACATTCCAGCGATCCTGATGCCAGGGAAGGAACGTACCGCGCCCCGCCGGCTTGTTCATGAACATGGCACGGTAACAGGCGATTGGTGTCTGCGGCCCGTAAAGACGGTGGCAGGTATCTTCGAAAATCGGATGCTGCATGTAGGCCAGAAAGAGCGGATCGAACTCGAGGTCCTGTATCTTCCGGTAGTTCAGCGTGGCGCCCTTGTGCCCCGGCGTCTGCGGCCCGGCGTCCTCGTACTTGCCCGAATCGCTGTCCAACTGCATCAGCATGCGGTCGTAATTCACCGCCGCCCGGCCCAGCATAATGTCGTCAATTCGCTGACGCAGCGCATCCATCTGACGGTCGGACGCCACTTTCCCCAAACGCAAAATGCCCCGCGCTTCGAACGCCTCCCACTGACTCGTGCTCAACCCTGTCATGCGGCGACCCTCCCGGTTTCGCGATCCACACACCCAGAGCCAAGAATCCTTTCGCGCGCGGTGGAAGTCAAGCCCCGCAAAGTTTCCGCCGCGGCGGGATTTGCCATTGATGTTCACAGGGCTTCCCGTTAGCATCCGACTCGTTTTGGGAGTCTCATGGGAGGCGTCTTGGGCGGGTGTTCCACATCATCGATTGGCAAAAAAATCCTGTCTGCCATCACGGGATTGGGAATGGTGTTGTTTGTTGTCGGGCATCTGGCCGGCAATCTGACCCTGCTGCTCGGCGCCGAAGCCTTCAACAACTACGCCCACTTCCTCAAGCACCTGATGCACGGCGCCTTCATCTACATCGCCGAGGCCGGTCTGCTCCTGTTCTTCTTCACCCACATCTGGATGGGCGTCACCGTCTGGCTCCACAAGGGGCGCGCCCGCGAAGAAGGGTATGAAGTGGCCGGCAACGCCGGCGGCGAAAGCAAGAAGTCGCTCTCCTCACTCACGATGATCCTCTCGGGCATCTCCCTCGCCATCTTTGTGGTCATCCACCTGCTGCACTTCAAATTCGGCCCGGCGGAGGCCCAGGGCTATCTGACGACCATTGACGGCCAGCCGGCCCGCGATCTCTACCGCCTCGTCATCGAGGAGTTTCACAAGCCGCTGCCGACAATCGCGTACGTGGCGTTCATGCTCTTCCTCGGCCTGCACCTGCGACATGGATTCTGGAGCGCGTTCCAGTCGCTCGGCGTGGGATCGCCGCGGCTGACACCTGCGATCAATACGGCGGCGCTGATCCTCGCCCTCGTGCTCGCCATCGGCTTTCTCGCCCTCCCGGTTTACGTCTACTTTGGCGTGGATATCCCGGCCGCCACCCGCGTGGTTGCACTGGAGGTAGGACCATGAGCGACCCCGCTCCCATCACGCTCGATCCCCGCATCCCGGAAGGACCTCTGGAACATAAGTGGGACACGTTCAAACAGGAGGCCAAACTGGTCGCGCCCGCGAATCGCCGCAAGTACACGGTCGTTGTCGTCGGCACGGGACTCGCCGGCGCCTCCGCCGCGGCCTCGCTGGCGGAAATGGGCTACACGGTCAAGTCCCTCTGCATCTCGGATTCCCCCCGACGCGCCCACAGTATTGCCGCACAGGGCGGCATCAACGCGGCCAAGAATTACCAGAACGACGGCGATAGCGTGTGGCGCCTCTTCTACGACACGATCAAGGGCGGCGACTTCCGCTCGCGCGAGGCGAACGTCTACCGCCTCGCGCAGGTGAGCGCCAGTATCATCGATCACTGCGCCGCGCAGGGCATCCCCTTTGCCCGCGAGTACGGGGGCACGCTTTCGAACCGGTCCTTCGGCGGCGCGCAGGTGTCGCGCACCTTTTACGCCCGCGGCCAGACCGGCCAGCAATTGCTGCTAGGTGCCTATGGCGCCCTCATGCGGCAGGTGGATGAGGGTAATGTCACGCTGTACCCGCGCCGTGAAATGCTGGATCTCGTCACTGTCGACGGTCGCGCCCGCGGCGTGGTGGCGCGCAACCTGGTCACGGGCGCCATCGAGCGATACAGCGGCCACGCCGTCATCCTGGCCACCGGCGGCTACTCAACTGTCTTTCATCTCTCGACCAACGCCGTGAACTCCAACGCCACCGCCGTGTGGCGCTGTTACAAACGCGGGGCCCTGTTCGCCAACCCCTGCTTCACCCAGATTCATCCCACCTGCATTCCCCAGGCTGGCGACGGCCAGAGCAAGCTCACCCTGATGAGCGAAAGCCTGCGCAATGACGGCCGCGTTTGGGTGCCCAAACTCAAGGGCGACCAGCGTCCCCCCGCACAGATTCCGGAAGACGAGCGGGATTACTATCTCGAGCGCCTCTACCCCAGCTTCGGCAACCTCGTCCCCCGTGATATCGCCTCGCGCCGGGCGAAGGAAGTCTGCGACCAGGGCCGCGGCGTGGGCCCCGGCGGACTCTCCGTCTATCTCGACTTCGCCGATGCCGTCAAGCGCCTCGGTGAGCCCGTGATTCGCAGCCGCTACGCCAACCTGTTCGACATGTACCACGAGATCACGAACGAGAACCCCTATCAGGTTCCCATGCGGATCTACCCGGCACCGCATTACACGATGGGCGGCCTGTGGGTGGACTATCACCTGATGAGCACCATCCCCGGACTCTTCGTGGCGGGCGAGGCCAATTTCTCCGATCACGGCGCCAACCGCCTGGGGGCCAGCGCCCTCATGCAGGGCCTGGCCGACGGCTACTTCGTGCTGCCCTACACCATCGGCCATTACCTCGCCGGCATCGGCCCCGGAGCCGTCGCCGACAAGGACCCGGCCTTTGACGTCGCGGAGCGCGGCGTGCGCGAGGACGTTTCACGCATGCTGGCGGTAAACGGCTCACGCACCGTGCGCGAGTTCTGGCACGATCTCGGACGCATCATGTGGAACAAGGTCGGCATGTCCCGCCATGAGAAGGGCCTCAGCGAAGCCATCGCCGAGATTCAGTCCCTGCGCCAGGAGTTTGCGAAGAATGTCCGGGTGAGCGGCGCCGAGGGTGATTTCAACAAGGACCTCGAATTCGCCGGACGCGTCTCCGATTACCTGGGCTTGGGCGAACTGATGGCGCGTGACGCCCTGCAGCGCCGCGAATCCTGCGGGGGCCATTTCCGCGACGAATCCGCGACCCCCGAGGGCGAGGCCCTTCGCGACGACGACCACTTCACGTACGTCGCGGCCTGGCGCTACCGGGGCGAAGGACAGCTGCCGGACATGCAGCAGGAGCCTCTCCCGTTCGAACGCGTGCATCCTTCGCAACGGAGCTACAAGTAGCGAGTCACGATGACCACGAATGGCCACACCTACACGTTGAAAGTCTGGCGGCAGCCGGGCGCCGACCGGCCCGGGCGCCTGGCGACCTATACGGTCACCGGTATTTCGCCCGATCTCTCGCTGCTGGAAGCGCTGGATGTCCTGAACGAGGACCTGATCCGCAAGGGTGAGGACCCGATTGCCTTCGAGAGCGATTGCCGCGAAGGCATCTGTGGCCAGTGCGGCATCGTGGTCAACGGCGTCGCCCACGGGTCCAAGTTGGGCTGCACGACATGCGAAATCCGCATGCGCGAGTTCGCCCCGGGTTCCACGATCACGCTGGAGCCCTTCCGCGCCACCGCCTTTCCGATCATTAAAGATCTCGTCATCAATCGCTCGGCGTTCGACCGCATTATTGCACGCGGCGGGTACGTCTCGATCAATACCGGCGCCGCCCCGGAGGCGAATGCGATTCCCGTGGCACGGGACTTGGCCGAGAAAGCCATGGATGCCGCCGCCTGCATTGGCTGCGGGGCCTGCGTCGCCGCCTGCCCCAATGCTTCCGCCTCGCTTTTTGTCGGCGCCAAGGTCTCGCAGCTGGCCGTCATGCCACAAGGGCATGCCGAGCGCGAACGCCGGGTGACGCGTATGGTCGCCCAGATGGATGCCGAAGGCTTCGGCAATTGCTCAAACCACGGCGAATGCGAGGCGGTCTGTCCCAAGGAGATTCCGATCCATGTCATCTCCCGGATGCGCCGTGAGTACATCCGGGCATCCGTCAAATCCGTACTCGGTTGAGCCGCACTGCCCGGACCGCCATGACCGACATGCGGCATGGCAGGAGGGAGCCAGACCATGCTCGCCAGCGCTCTGCTTGGGATCATCGGCCTCGCCGCACAAGCCCCCTCCTCGTCCCCCGGCATCCCCGACCACGCCCGCCTGATCATCCTCACCGTCGCCGGCGCCGTGGCCGTCAGCCTGATGCTTGGCGCCCTGGCAAGGCGGCTGAACGTGCCCCCCCTCGTTCTGTTCCTGCTCGGCGGCCTGCTGGTGGGGCCCCAAGGCCTTCACCTGTTCCGCGTGGATCTGCTGGGCAGCGCCTGGCCCACCCTGGTCACCCTCGCCGTCGAACTTATTCTGTTCACGGCTGGCCTGTGCCTGCCGCCGCGTGGATTCGGTCAGACCACATGGGAAACGCGCGGGGTGTTGACCTCCGGCGTCATGCTCACCTGGGGACTCTCCGCCACCTTGATCCATCTCCTGCGCCCCGATTTCCCCTGGCGCTTCTGCCTGATGGCCGGGAGCCTCGTAATCGCCACGGGGCCGACCGTCATCGCCCCGCTCCTCCAGCGCATCCACGTGCGCAAGCCGATCCACCGCATTCTCTACTGGGAGTCCGTCCTGACGGATCCCGTGGGCGCACTCATCGCGCTCTTCTGCTACGAACTCGCCACCGTCTCCGCCGGCGCCAAGGCGTCAGCGTACGGCCCGCTCGCCCTGATGGATTTCACCGGCCTGCTGGTTGGCGGCGCCGCCGCGGGATTGCTGGCCGCGCTCCTGCGGCGGCGATGGCTGTCTGAGGCCAGCGCCCCCATCGCCCTTGTCGCCGGCGCGATCGTCATTCCCGCCGCCGGCGATCTCCTGGTGCCCGGCAGCGGCCTGCTGAGCGCCATCGTCGCCGGGCTCACGCTCGGCCGGCAGGACCTGCCGGCCGTGCGCGTCCTCCGGCGCAATCGCGGACTGCTCATGGAACTGCTGGCAGGACCTCTGCTCGTGCTGCTGGCCACCCACCTCGGCGGCGACCATCTCCGCGCCCTGGGCCTCCGCGGCACTCTGGCCGTGCTCGGTCTGGTGCTCCTCGTGCGCCCCCTCAACATCTTCCTCGCCACCGCCGGAGGCAACCTGACCCTGCGCGAAAAGTTATTCCTGAGTTGGCTCGCGCCCCGCGGAGTGCTCTGCCTCGCCCTCGCCGCCCTGTTTGCCCTGCACCTGCCCGTCCTGCGTCCCGAACTCGCAGACGCCGCCCGCTTCCTGGAAGCCTTCGCCTTTGCCGTCATTATCGGCACGGTCCTTGTGCAGGGCTTTTCTGCTGGTCGTGTCGGCCGCATGCTCGATGTGCTGGACCCCCAGCCCGCGGGCTGGCTCATCGTCGGCGCCCATGCCCTGGCTCGCGAAGTCGCCATGTTTGTGCGCGACCGCGGAGCCCATGTTGTCCTCATCGACAGCGACGCACATCGCCTGATCGCCGCCCGCCGCGAGCACCTCCCTGCCCTGCATGAATCCGCGCTGGCAATTGAATTGGAGGCGCATCCGGAACTCTATGGAATCGGGAATATCCTCGTCGTCACGGACTCCCCAGATCTCAACCGCCGCATCTGCCGCCATTTTGCCAGCGCGTACCCGGACATACGACTCTACGGCTGGGATGACAAACCCGTTGCCGGCGACGGGAACCAACCCCGGTACGATGCCGCGAAGCCCGTCTGGTCCATTCTGCGACCGGCCAACTTCGAGCAGGTTGGCGGGGGCGCAGGCGGGCCCGTGCTGGAGCGCGTTGCCGCCCCCGTGCGCGACTTCCGCCACCCTGAACGCATTCTCCTGTGCGACCAGGACGGCAAGTTGTCGCCCGCCCTGCCCGCGGACCGCGATGCCCGCGTGACGGCGCTCGTGTATCAGCCTGTGGCGGTCGGACTGGATTTGAACGTGCGCCCGGAGTGGCTCCTCTATAGCCATGCCACGACCATGCCTGATGTCCTGGGAGAACTCCTCCAGTGCCTCCGCATCACCTACCCCGCCCTGGACGTTGAGGACGTGCGCCGCAACCTGATCCGGCAGGAGAGTGAGTACTCGAGCCTCGTCGGCTATGACGTGGCCTTGCCCCATTTCCACCTGGAGCAGTTGGAAGTGTCGGTGGTGCTGGCGGCCAAGGTCCACCGGCCAATCACCGATGCGCACAGCGGCGCGCCCATTCGCCTCGTCTTCCTCGTACTCAGCCCCAGCAACCAGCCGCGCACCCACCTGCAAGCGCTCGCGGAAATCTCCAAATTCATCATGGACGAGGATAACCGCACGCGCCTGAACGCCGCGTCGGATGTGGCCGCCCTGCGCCACATCTTCTGCCCGCGTCACAAGTAGCGGGCGTAAACATCCGGGCGTCGGTAGCCCCATCCCATCCAGCCCAGCGGCCGGCTGTGGAAACGCTCCGGCACCACCCCCACCGGAACGTCAACCACGCGCACCTCGGCTTCCCGCCCCAGTTGCACCAAAATCTCCCCGCCCGGCCCCACGACGAAGCTGCCTCCATTGAACCGGCCGGCATGATTCACCACCGCGATAAACACCTCGTTCTCGGCCGCCCGACAGCGCGTCACCGCCTCATTCTCGGTGTACGCCTGCCAAGTCGACAAATCCCACGTTTCCGTGGCCAGCGGGCACATCACCAACTGCGACCCGAGCGCGCGCAAACAGCGCACGCTCTCCGGGATTTCGCGATCAAAGCAGATCATGGCTCCCACGCGGCAGGTCGCGCCACCCGCGGCGATGCTGGCCACCTCGAAGCGGTCGCCGGGCGTGAAGCCTCCATCGCCGGTGACGCTCTCAAACGCGCGGCAATGCACCTTGCGGTAAAGAAGTTTGATGTCGCCATCCGGACCGATGAGCGCCGCGCTGTTGTGGACAGCACCGCAGTCACCCCGTTCTGCGAATCCCAGTAGCACATGCAGTCCGCACATCCGGGCCTGTGAACGGATGCGCTGCAGCGCGGCGCCATCCAACGGTTCTGCGATCGTGCGCAATTGCGCACGGTCAGACGCCGAACGTTGATCCGCATAGCCATGCAGCACGCACTCGGGCGTGATCGCGAGTTCCGCCCCTGCACGGGCCGCCGCATCGATGGCCGTCAGCGTGCGCGCGAGATTGCCCGCCACGTCCCAGGCCTGGGTGTGGACCTGGCAGAGGCCGACGCGCACCCGCAGCAGCCCGGGCTCGAAGAGGTCTGGCGTGTGATGTCCCATCAGGCGGGCCTTCCGCTTCACCCGCGCTCAGAAAGGGGCTCGGCGCACCCAACTCCGCCCCCAGACGAGGGCCCCGATCACCAGCAGCGCGGCGCCCGTGCCAATCCGAATGCGCAGGCCGGTCGAGTCCCCAACCTGCAGAACCGCCTGTTCTGGTCTATCGGGGTTATAGTACACCGTGGCTTCTGAATTCCTGGCGAACCCGTCGACCAGGCCCTGCGCGTAAAGCTCGTTCATGCTGCTGCGCTGGCCGAACGTGTACTGGTCCGATTCGTAGGTCAGCCCATCAACCACGTAGCGAAACGTGATGTGGGGATAGTATTTCGAGGCTCCGTCGAGCGCCGTGCCTTCCGTGACATCCGACGAGACAATCGTGCCCTTCACGTTCGGCCAGCCCATGCTGGCGTCGGCCAGATGCATCCGCCATGCGCCGTGCATGATGAACACTATGCCGATGGCCAGGAAAGGCAGGCTCGCCAGCATGGTCGGTTTGCGCGTCATCGGACTGGCTCCCACCCCTGCCGGCCGGCCAGACCTGCCCCGGCCGGCCATCGCATGCGACACTATTCGGCTTTGTCGTCGGCCCCGTCGTCGGCCGCGGCCGGCGCCGCGACATCCGCGGCGGGCGTCAACGCCTCTTTCGCCGCCTGGCGCTTCTGCTTGCGGTCCTTGCGCTCCGCCGCGCGCTCCTCCTGCGAGAGTCGCCCGTCCCCGTCCTTGTCGTACTTGGCCAACCGCTCCTGCTTATAGGCCTTCTCGGCCGCTTCGGCCTCGGCCCGCTCCGCATCCGAAAGCACGCCATCGCCGTCCTTGTCGTGATGCTTGAGCATGCGCTTCTCGCGCTCCTGCTGCCAGTGATCATTGGCCGCCTGACGCTCCTCGTCGGACAGTTGCCCGTTGCCATCCTTGTCGTACTTGGCAATGAACCAGGGCGCGTCCTTCGCGGGCGCAGTCGGTTCCTCGGCCCGCACGCGGCCGGCGGAAAACGCGGTCGCCACACTCGCCGCCATCAGCACCGTCCAGAACGCCGTTCCCTTCATGCCGTCCTCCTCGCCGGCAGCGCATCGCCGCCGATTGTTTCGTCACGCCGAGATCCCGAACACCGGCCGGCGCGCGCCTCGGGGCGACCGCGCTTGACCTCCATTCCCGCCGCAGTATGCTGTGGCTCCAGATGGACCGTTAAATGCCGCGCGCCACCGGCGCGCCACCAGGAGAACCTGCATGCCGAAGCCTGTCGCCCTGCAATTGTATACGGTGCGTCAACTGGCCGACAAGGATTTCGAAGACACCCTACGCCGCATCGCCGCCATCGGCTATGTCGGTGTCGAATTTGCCGGTCTGCACGGCCGTCCCGCCACCGATGTCGCCAAGCTGCTGCGCGAGCTGGGCCTGCGGGCCTCAAGCGCCCACGTGGCCCTCCCCACAGCCGCCAATATTGAGTCCATCGCGCAGGACGCCCGGACGCTGGGCTATCGCCACATCGTCGGCGGTTCGGACCCCAAAACCCTGCTGGACCGCGCGGGAGTCGAGGCCTGCGCCGCCCGCTATGCCGAAGCCGCCCGCCTCGCAAACGCCCACGGGCTGCAACTCGGCCTCCATAACCATTGGTGGGAACTGGATCACGCCATCGATGGACAGACGCCGTTCGACCGGATCCTCACGGCCACGCCCGCCATCTTCAGCGAACTCGACGTCTACTGGTGCACGGTCGCGGGGCAGAAACCGACCGATGTGATCGGGCGCTGGAAATCGCGCCTGCCGCTTTTGCACATCAAAGACGGCGATCTCCAGCCCCCAAGTCCCATGAAGGCCGTCGGCAAGGGCAAGCTGGACTTCCCCGCCATCGTGGCTGCAGCAGACCCCAAGACGCTGGAGTGGCTGATCGTGGAGTTGGATGAATGCGCCACCGACATGCTGCAAGCCGTCGCAGACAGCTATCAGTACCTGACCAGCAAGGGCCTCGCGCAAGGCCGCCGCTGAACACGCCAGTCCGGGAGGACGCGCCCGCGAGCGTCCTCCCGGCGACCTGATCTACGGACGGATCACTCCAGCTTTACCAGATCCTTGCCGCAGGCGCATTTGCCGGATACTTGGGAAACTTCCGCACACCCATCCGGGCAGACGTAGAAGCCCTTGGCGCTGACCTTGCTAACGTCCTTGCCGCAGGCACACTTGCCGTCCTGCATGCTCTTTGCCGCACAATGCGTGCAGTCCGCGGCGCATTCACAAACCAGGGCGTTCCCGTCCTTGGTCGCGAGCACCTTTACGTGCGTCAGGGTCTTGGCGCAGTGCGTGCACTCGCCCGCTTCCAAAGCAAGGGCCTTGCATTCCGGACACACAAAGGCCGCCTGCGAAGGCCCTGCCTTGACGTCCGCCCCCACCGTCTCGCCCGTGCCGCCATAGGCGCTCATGCCTACTGCCGTCGCTGCCACCACGGCCAACAGCCATACACTTACTGGTCTCATCGTGCGCCGCCTTCTTTTAAGCCACGCAAGTCATTTGCGTGATTGCAGAAGACGCTACGTCACGCCGGAAAAGTCCACAATGGGGCCTACACCCCATGGACGATGGAGGGACGGGCAAAGCAGCGGATAGCGAAGCGGCGCGACCGGGGCCCATCAGGATCCGTATCCGTCAGCCCCGGATCTGACCCGAACGCGCCAGCGTGCGCGCCTCAACGGCCTGCACTTCGACGTAGCCCTGTGAACTGCGCGGGTTCAACCCCTCGCTGGCTTCCATGGACGAATCCGCCATGTTGTACAGTGAGGCCGGCACATTCGTCATGCTCTGGAAGTGGATGTTCCCCTTGTAGAGCGCCACGGTGACGTTGCCGTTGGCACACTCGGCAAGCGAGTCGATGGCGGCCATCGCGGCCCGCTTTGTAGGCTCAAAGTATCGGCCGTCGTAGGTCTCCCGCGCCACCAGGCCGGACAGCGTGCGCATGAGTTCCATGGCCGAACGGTTCAGCACGGCCTGGTAAACCTGCGACAGGCAGAAGCCCAGCAGTTCCATGCCCGGCGCCTCGTACACGCCGCGGCTCTTCGTGCCAATGATCCGGCTCTCAAGCGCATTGCGAATGCCAACGCCGTTGCGCCCCGCAATCTTGCTGGCCAATTGCATCCCCGCCAGCGGACTCACGCGCTCGCCATTGATTTCGACGGCGCGGCCCTTTTCGTAGCGCACGGCCACCGTCTCCGGCTTGTCAGGCGCATCCTTCGGCCATACCCCCATCTGCGGCTGCACAATGTTGCAGGGCGTGTTCAGGCTCTCCAAATCCTCGGCTTCGTACGACAGGCCCGCCAGGTTCGCGTCCGTCGAATAGCGCTTCTTCGTGTCCACGTACGCATCAATGCCCTTGGCATTCAGGTAGGCGGCCATCTCCTTGCGGCCCGGAAACTCCTTGAGCAACTCGGCATCACGCCAGGGCGCGTACACCTTCATGTCCGGTGCCAGCACGTTGGTGTAGCGCTCGAAACGGACCTGGTCATTGCCGCGCCCCGTGGCGCCGTGGGCCAGCACCGAGCAGCCGCGCTGCTTCATCGCCGGAATCAGCCCGCGCACGGTCACCGCCCGGGCAATCCCCGTCGAGTTCCAATACCCGCCATCGTACTGCGCCTGCGCCCGGATCATGTCGTAGCAGGCCTCGGCCATCGCCTGCTTGAGGTCGACGATCACCGTCTCGGCACCGCAGGGCGCCATGCGCTTGACCACATTCTGGATGTCCGTCTCGTCCGGCTGGGCGAGATCCGCCGAGAAGCAGACCACGTCGACGCCCATGTCCCGCAGTTTGCGCGTGACCGTCTTGCTGTCCAAGCCGCCCGACACGCAGATGCCAACCTTCTTGCCCGTGAGATCCTGAATGTTCATAGCCGATGCCGCTTTCCCGCGGCGCCACGGCGGCCTCTGGCCGCCGGACGCCACATGTCTGCCCCGGCGGCGGTACGCCGCCGGAGGCACTCAGTTCGAAACGCTGTCCCCACCCGAGGCCGCCGCATCGCCGGCGCTCTGCGACTCCTCCAGCGCCTCCTCGATGATCTCCACCGCCTCGTCCAATTCGTTGTCCTTGGCGTTCAGCGGCGGCAGCATGCGCACCACGTTGCCCGCCGTCGCCAGGGTCAGCAACCCCATCTCACGCAGCCGCTCGACAAGGCCCTGCACCGGCTGGTCGAGAACCAGGCCGATCATCAGGCCGCTGCCGCGCACTTCCGTGACGTGTGCATACTTGCCGACAAAGGCGGACAGCTGCGCGCGGAATTCCGCGCCCTTCTCGCCCGCCCGCCGCACCAACCCTTCCTCCTCGATCACGTCGAGCGTTGCCAGCGCCGCGGCGCAGGCCAGCGGCGTGCCGCCGAACGTGCTCGCGTGCCGGCCCGGCTGAAAGACATCCGCCAGCTTCGTGTTGCTCACGATCGCACCGATCGGGAAACCGCTGCCCAACCCCTTGGCCAGCGAGCAGGCGTCCGGCTGCACGCCGTACCCCTGGTAGCCGAACCAGTGCCCCGTGCGCCCCATGCCGCACTGCACCTCATCGCATAGCATCAGCAGGCCGCGCTCATCGCACAGCGCCCGCACGCCCTTGAAGAACGCGTCGTCCGCCGGCACCACGCCGCCCTCGCCCTGTACCGCTTCCAGCAGCACGCCAACCGTCTTCTCGCCAACCTGCATCGACACCGATTCCAGGTTGTTGTACTCGGCGTAGGAGAACCCCTCGGGCATGGGCTCGAACCCCTTCTGCACCTTGATCTGTCCCGTCGCCGCCGCCGTCGCCAGCGTGCGCCCGTGGAATGAATTGGTCATCGTCACGATCTCGTACTTGCCCTGGTCGTGACCCCACAGCCGGGCCAGCTTGATCAGCGCCTCGTTGGCTTCCGCGCCGGAATTGCCAAAGAAACACTTGCCGCCCAGCCCCAGACGCGACAGCCGCTCCGCCAGCTTCGCCTGGTTGTCCGTGTAGTACAGGTTGGAGACGTGCATGAGTTCCGCGCACTGGCGCTGAATCGCCTCGACGATGCGCGGATGACAGTGACCGACATTGACCACCGAGATGCCGGCCGCGAAATCCAGGTACACCTTGCCATCCGCATCCCAGACGCGGGTCCCCTTGCCACGCGCCAGCGTCAAGCTGGGCGAATAGGTGGGCATCACGAACCGGTTGAAGCGCGCGGCGATTTCTTCACTTTTGTTCATTCGCTATGATCTCCGTCCCCACCCCCGTCGAGGTGAATATCTCCAATAACAGTGAGTGCGGCATACGCCCGTCAACCATGTGGATCTTCCCCACACCGGCCCGGAGTGCGTCCACCCCACCTTCCACTTTGGGCAGCATGCCCCCGTCTATGACGCCCTGCGCAATCAATGGTGCCATGTCCCGCACGTGCAGCGTCGACATGATCGACGCTTCATCCTTCGGATTCCGCAGCAGCCCCGGCACATCGGTCAGGAACACCAGCTTCGCCGCCCGCAGCGCGGCCGCCACCGCCGCCGCCGCCGTGTCGGCATTGATGTTGTGCGGCAAACCGTCCGGCCCCACGCCCAGCGGCGTGATCACCGGAATCGCACCCCGCTCGACCATCGCCAGAATCGGCTCCACGCGCACCTGCGTGGGCTCCCCCACAAACCCCCAGTCGATCTCCGCCCCGCTCTCGGCATCCTGACCGCGCTTGCGGGCCACCGTAAACACATCCTGACCACGCAGCCCCTCCGCCGAAGCCCCCAGACGTTGCAGCGTCGCCACGATCCCCGGGTTGATCTCGCTATGCATGACGCGGTCGACCACCGTCATCGTCCGCTCGCACGTCAGCCGCAACCCCCGCACGAAGCGCGCCTCAATACCTTCGGCCTGCATGCCGCGCGAAATCGCCTTGCCACCGCCATGGACGATGACCGGCCGCATCCCCACGCAGGCCATGAAGGCAATGTCCGTGAGGATGCCGTCGTGGTGCGCCTTCACCTCCATCGCGCTGCCGCCGAACTTGACCACCACGATCTTGCCACGAAAGCGCTGCATGTAAGGCAGCGCCTCGATCAATACGTCCGCTTTCTTGATGACATCCTGCATCGGCAGATAATTGCGGCGGTGGCCGCCCCGGGTCGCGTAAAAACGGTATCTTCGCAAGCCCGCCGCACGGGGTCAATAGCGCGACGCCATCCGTCGCGTTTTCGCGGGTACCGTCAGGTCATGTACTCCGAATTGATTTTGACATACGCTTCGCTGCAGTCGCACGTGTACATGACGGCCTGGCCGCTGCCCAGGTGCAAATCCACGCTGAGCGTGAAACTCGGCTGCCGCAGCACCGCTTCAAGCTCCGACAGGCGGCTGTGGATCACGGGGCGCCCGGCCTGAAAGGCCAGCAGGCCGTCGTACGCGATCTCCACCGCCTCTTCCTGGACCTGCGCGCCGGAGTAGCCGACCGCATCAATCACGCGCCCCCAGTTCGGATCGCCCCCGTACCACGAAGTCTTCACCAGCAGCGAGCGCGAAATGGCTCGTGCCGCCATGTCCGCGTCCCCGTCGCTTGCCGCGCCCCGCACGTTGACCGTGACAAACTTGGTGGCGCCCTCGCCATCCTTCACAATGCCCATGGCCAGTTCGCGGCAGACCCGCTCCACCGCGTCCACGAACCGCGGCCACTCGGGATGTCCGGCGTCAAGCATCGGCCCCCCCGAGGCCCCGTTGGCGAACAAGAGGATCGTGTCGTTGCAGCTCTGGTCGCCGTCCACGGTGACACGGTTGAAACTCAGGTCCACGGCGCGCTTCAAACAGGCTTGCAGCGCGTCCTGGCGCACCGCCGCATCCGTGGTGATGAACCCCAGCAGCGTGGCCATGTGCGGCTCGATCATGCCGGCTCCCTTGGCCATCCCCCCCACGCGCACCACGTGCCCGCCAATCGATTCCTCCACCGCGCACTGCTTGTTCACCGTGTCCGTAGTCATGATCGCGCGCGATGCAATCTCGCCCCCATCCGGCGCCAGCAGCGGCACCGCGGCGGCTATGCCCCGCGCAATCTTCTCCATGGGAAGCGGGATCCCGATCGTGCCGGTTGAGCAGACCAGCACCTGCCGCTCGTCGCAGCCGATTCCCTCCGCCAGCAGGCGAGCCATCTGGCGTGCATCCGCCTGGCCCTGCAGCCCCGTGCAGGCGTTGGCGTTGCCGCTGTTCACAACCACGCCCCGGGACGTGCCCGCGGCCAGCCGCTCGCGGCAGAGTTTGACGGTGGCGCCCTGGATGCGGTTGGTCGTGAACACCCCGGCAATCGTGGCGGGACGATCGGAGACCACCAAGGCAAGGTCCAGCTTCTTGGACTTGATCCCGGCGCTGACGCCAGCCGCGGAAAAACCCCGCGCTGCCGTCACGCCTCCCTGCACTACACGCATTCCCGGACCGGCCTCCATGCCTGCTCCCAACACTTTTCGACCCGTGAACAGAAGGTGGATTCTAAGTGCCGCACTCGTGTTGTCGATGCGAAAAACACGCCGCCTGAAAACCGATCATCCGCGCGGCCGACGCGGCCCGCCCGGCCGGCGCGGCCCCGGGCGGCGACCGCCCCCGCGCGACGATGGCCGGCCGCCGTGTGAAGGCCCCTGCCCGTGGTAAGGCGCGCGCCGCTCCGCGTCGGGACGCGGACGATCCCCGCCCGGCGCCGGAGGCAGCTTGACCAGCAGATGCTCCTCGGGCTGGCGGCATGGCAGCGTCTCGCCGATGTACTTTTCAATGTCCGGGATGATGAAGGACTCGTCCTCGCACGCAAAAGAAATCGCGGTGCCCGCCGCCCCCGCCCGGCCCGTACGCCCGATGCGATGGACGTAGTCCTCGGCCTCGTACGGAAAGTCGTAGTTGATCACGTGGCTGATCTCGTCAATGTGCAGCCCGCGCCCGGCCACGTCCGTCGCCACCAGCACCCGCATCGTCCCGCCCTTGAACTCGTCCAGGATGCGCAGCCGCTTCTTCTGGTCGATGGCACCGGAGAGCAGCCCGCACGGGATGCCGTACCGCTGCAGGTAGTCGGCCAGGTCCATCGTGCTGTCGCGGCGATTGCCAAATATCAGGACGCGCTTCAGCTCCGGCTGCTGCAGCAGATTGTAGAGCAGCGTGAACTTGTCGTGGCTGGCAACCGCGTACACGAGTTGCTTGACCGTCTTCACGGCCACCTGCTCGGGCTCCACCTCGGCCACCACCGGGTCATCCGTCCATTGCGCCGCCAGGCGGCGGACGTCATCGGTCAGCGTGGCCGTAAAGAAGAGCGTTTGGCGCTGATGCTTGGGCGGCAGCCGCCGCACGATCGTCTTGACGTCCGGGATGAAGCCCATGTCCAGCATGCGATCGGCTTCGTCGATCACGAGGGCTTCCACGTGCTGCAGATCCAGCGTGCCGCGCCGCGCGAAGTCCAACAGGCGCCCCGGCGTGGCCGCGATCAGGTCGATCGGGCCGCTCTGCAGCGCCCGGGCCTGCTTGTCGAAGTCCATGCCGCCGTACACGGCCACGCACTTCAGGTTCGTGTGCTTGCTCAAATCCTTCGCATCCTGCGCGATCTGGATGACCAGCTCCCGCGTGGGCGCAATGACCAGGGCCCGCGGCGTGCCCGGCGGACGCGAGGCCGCCCCTGGGTGGCGCAGGAAACGGGTGAAGATGGCAATCAGAAACGCGGCCGTCTTGCCCGTGCCGGTCTGCGCGCGCCCCATGACATGGCGCCCATGGATGGACGGCCCGAGCACCTGCGCCTGAATCGGCGTGCAATACTTGAACTCCAGGTCGGCAACGGCATGCATGAGCTCGATCGGCAGTTCCAGATCGTGGAAACGCGTCACCCCTTCCTTGGGCGGAACGGGGAACTGGTCAACGGTCCATGGCTCGGCACGCGGCTTGGGAACCGCTTCGCTGCGCGGCGCGGCATGCGCGGGACGAGGGCTGTGGACGGCGTGGGTGGCAGGCGTCGACGCGGGGCGGGCGGGAGACGCGGGATGATCCGGCTTCCGGGGCGCATGGCTCCGTGCCGGCTCACGGGTGGCCGCCGGTACCGTGTGCTTCGGGTCCGTCTGCTTGCGGCGAAAGACATGCCGCGCGAGCTTCTTGAGAAGTTGTTTCACCTTATTCGGAATCCGGAGGAGCGCGAGCTCCTCCGTCTGGCGGATTCCTAGCGCTTCGAGAACTGGAAGCGCTTGCGGGCACCCGGCTGGCCGGACTTCTTGCGCTCCTTCATGCGGGGATCGCGCGTCAGGCAGCCTGCGGACTTGAGCACCTCGCGCAGCGAACTGTCAGCCTGGGTCAGCGCCCGGGAAATGGCGTGGCGCAAGGCGCCTGCCTGACCCGTGATGCCACCGCCGGAAAGCTGGGCAAAGATGTCAAACTTGCCGGTCATGCTGGTCAACTTGAGCGGCTGCTCAATGTAGTTGCGCACGGCCGCACTGTCGAAATAGTCCGCAATTTCCCGACGGTTGATCGTCCAGGTACCGCTGCCGGCGGTCAATCGCACGCGTGCCACGGAGGTCTTGCGCCGTCCGGTGGCTTGGATCGCTACTGTCTTCGCTTCGGCCACAATCCGCTCCCTTTTCTAGGTATCTCAGACCTTGCTTGGATTCTGTGCGGCGTGAGGATGCTCCTGCCCGGCATAGACCTTCAGCCGGCTGAACATCTTACGGCTCAACGTGTTCCGCGGCAGCATACCGTGCACCGCATTCGTGATCAGCCGGTCCGGATGACGCTGGCGCAACATCGCCGGCGTCGTACGCTTCAGACCACCGGGCCAGCGCGAGTAGCTCGTGTAGCTCTTGGTCTCCTCTTTGCTGCCGGTGAACATCGCCTTGGAGGCGTTGATCACCACAACGAAATCGCCCATGTCGACCTGGGGGGAAAACGTCGGCTTATGCTTGCCCCGCAGCAGGGTCACGATCTTAACGGCCACGCGCCCCACCGGCTTCCCAGCGGCATCAATCACATGCCACTGGCGGTTGGCACCCGGATCTTTGGGTAGAAATGACTTCATGACTTCCTTCGTTCTGACACACACAAAAAAGGAGGGCTGAACTTAGCGCATCGGTGCCGGAAGTGTCAACCCTCATCTTCGACCTAAATTACCTACGCCCCCCCACACGCCCTACTGAGCCGGCGCCTGGCTCTGCTTGTCCACCTTCCGATCCACTTTCTTCAGAGATCGGTTCCACCGCCGATCCTCCTCCTCGACATACTTGCGGGTCTGCGGATCCAGCGCCTGCAACGGATCCCCGCCCGAGCGCTGCACCGTCACGTCCGGCCCCGCCGACTCCACGGTCGTGCGCACGGGGCTGGCGACCGGCTCCGCCCCGAGCAGGCTGCCGTTACTCGCCGCAAATGGCTTCGGGCCGCCGTTCTTCACCTTCGGCTGCGCGTTCGTCGGATACCCCAGCGTGTCACGCGCACTGCCGACGTCCGGAATCTGCCCCAGGATCCGCGGTTCTGCCAGGCGGCTGTTCGACCACCCCCGCTGCCACAGGTCCTTCGCGCCAATCGTGTCCTGGCGGCGCACCGCCTCCGCCTCGATCTCTTCCGGCGTGTCCAGCACGTACGGGGTGATGAACACCACCACCTCTTGGCGCTTCTTGCCTTTGGAGGAGGAGCGGAAGGGAATGCCCAGGATCGGAATGTCCGCCAGGAAGGGCACGCCGCTCTTGCTCTTGGTGTCCGTCGTCTGCACCAGTCCGCCCAGCACAATCGTATCCCCGCTGCGCACCGCCACGTCCGCGGACAGCTTGCGCGAGGCCACAATCGGCCAATCCGTGTCCTGAATGCGCTGCGTCCCCGCAATGTTCTGTATCGTCTGCGCCAGTTCCATCACGACGAAACGCTTCACGTTGATGCGCGGCGTCACCGTCAGCTTGATGCCCACCTCCTGGCGCTCCACGTCGTCCACATAGTCGATCACGCTGCCCGACTGAACCGGCCGCTGACCCTTGGTGAAGTACTGCGACTGCGTGACTTCAATGGTGGCTTCCTTGTTGTCCGTCGTCAGAATGACCGGCGACGACAGGATGTGCGTGCGGCTGTCGCTGGCCACCGCCTTGAAAACGGCATCGATGTTCAGATCAAACAGCGTCATGTAGTAGCTCAGCCCCGCGCCGGTCATCCCCTGGAACGAATCCGCCGTCGTCAGGGTCGTCGGATCGATCGGCGTCGTGGTGCCGCCCCCGCCGCCGCCACCGTAGGCGACCTTCGGTGCCAGCGTCCCGTTGGGCCCCTGCTCATAGGCCACCAGCGTGCGCTGAACCCAATCCACGCCGCTCTGCATGCTGTCGTCCAGATTGACCTCCAGAATGACCGCCTCCACCAGCACCTGGGAGAGCATCATGTCCATGCCCTTGATGATTTCCTCCAGCGTGGACTGATCCTCCTTGCTGGCCATGATGATCAGCGAATTGGTGCGCTCGTCCGACAGGATCTTGATGTTCTCCTTGGACAACTCGCCAACCTTGGACTTGCGCTCGCCGCCCCCGCTCGAAGACGTGGAAGAGGCTGCCGGCGCCGGCTCCTTCGGCGCCACGTAGTCCCGCAACGCGGTCCCGCCCCCCGTCTGCCCGTCTGCCGGCGGCGTGGCCCCCGATGGCCCCCCCTCATCCTTGGGCGACGCGGCGCCAATCAGATCGTTCAGCATGGACGCAATGTTCTTCGCCTCCGCAAATTCCAACCGGATGACGCGCACCAGCACGTCGGGATCCGTTTCCACATCCAGCACCTTGATGATCTTCTCGAAAAACGACATGTTCTCGGGGCGGGTGATGATGATCAGGATGTTGGTCCGGTCATCCTCCACCATCTTGACCTGCCCCCGAATGATGCCGCGCTCGGCTTCTTCGAGCAGAGTATTCAAGTTCGCCCCGTCAGCCGTGCGGCGTGCGCGGATGACCCCGGGCGGCGTCGACGGTGCCGCCGCGGCGGGATCCACCACCCCGGGAGCCCCGGAGTCGCGCTGCCGCTGCACCGTTGATTTCTGCTCCTTCTGCGAGTCGGCGATGATCTGCTCCAGCTTCTGCCGGATTTCGGAGGCCTTGGCATAGTGAATCTGGACGACGATCGGTTCTTCGCGCGCCTCCGCCGGTTGGTCGATCAGTGCGATCACCTCCAGGATGCGGTTGATGTTCGCCGCCGTATCGGTCAGCAGAATGCTGTTGATCCCTTCAAAGGCGTGCGTCTGGGCGTACGCATGCTGTAGCGGCTGGATGGCCTTCTGCGCCTCGGCCGCCTCGATGTACTTGAGCGTGATCATCTGGCTGACAAGCCCGGGCTGATCCCCCTTCGGATCGCTCTCCTCGCCGGTCCGGATCGGCATCGGCTCTTCGCGCGCCTGCTTGTTGGGCACCACGCGGATGAACTTGGCGCCTTCGGGCAACAGCGCGATGCCGTTCATGCCGAGTACGGTCTCGATGGCCTCGAGGTATTCGCGCTCGGAAAGACTCCCCTGGCTGCGCAGGGTGATGTTGGCCGCCGGCAGGCTGGGCGCCAGCAGGAGCGTCCGGCCGGTCTGCTCGGCATACGCCTCCAGCACCAGGTCGATCGGCGCATTGCTGAATTTCAGGCGCAACTCGCCGTCGGTCGCATTGGCCGGCGCCGCCATGGGCGAGAGCACCGGCACCTGTGCGTTGGAAACGGCCAGCGCTAGCAGCAGGCCCACCACCAGCCAAGCCCGTCCGGCCATTCGCCGGCCCATCGGTTTCATCGTGTTCATGCCCCTCAACTCCCCGGTGCCTGCTCGACTGGCCCGTCTGGCGCCGGTGCCGCCGCCTGGTCGACTGCGCGCGTGAAGGCGCAATAAAGCACGAAGCGCCCCCGAAGTTCCTTCTGCTCATTGGGTTTCATCAGGAGCTGGCGGACGTCGAGCATAGCACCCTGAGATTGCAGATCAAACAGGAAATGGACGATCGCATCCAGCGACCCCTCCCACTCCCGGACCTCGATCGGCAGCTCGTATATGTCCCCCAGCCGGGCCTCGTCGCCCACCTGCCGCTTCGTCACCCGCACGCCGTGCTTCGACGCCAGGTTGTCCATGACCGAAAGCCAGTGCACGTCCATCTTCTTCTCGATGGGGTACTGGGGCAGGTACGACTTCAAGGACTCGAACTCACGCTCCCACGTGGCCCGCGATGCCAGCAGGCGCTGGTCTTCGGCAATTTCCGCCTGCAAAGCTTCCTGGTCCCGACGCAGCGTCTTCCACTGCTCAAACCGGGGCCGCGCCAGTATCGCCGTGATGCCGAACAGGGCCATGCCCACGGTCAGCAGCAGCAGCAACAGTTCGCGCGCCGAGATCTTCACGACTCGTCTCCCTTCAGCCGCAGGCTCACGTCAAACATCTGCCGGCCATTCGGAGACTGCCGCGGCCCCTGCAACGTCGCCTCAGGGAACAGCGGGGCCGCGTCCAGGTTGCTCTTGAATTCGTACACCGCCGCCACCGCCGGCGCCTCACCCGACAGCTTCACGTCCTCGCCTTTGTGGTACGCGAAGGACGTGAGCTCGATGCCTGGCGGCAGCAACGTGCTGATCACCCGCAGGCATTCGAGCGCGGAGCTCGTATTGTCTAGATACTGCTTCACCATGAAGACCCGGCGGCGCGTATCCCGCACCGCGCGCGCCTGGCCACGCAGGCTTTCACGCTCTGTCCGGATCCGCTCCAGCCGCTGCCGCTCCAGGGCCAGCATGCCAAACCCCAGACCCACCGCGAGCAACCATGCTCCCACGATGCCCGCCGCACTGCGGATCAGCCGGCGCCGGAAGGCCTTAGCCGTGCGCGCCTGTATCCAGCTCGCTGGCGTCAGATCCACCCGCCCCTCGTCCGCCGCCCGCCGGGCCATGCCCTCGCACTCGCCCGGCAGATCCGACAGCAGCCGGTGGCGCAACGGCGCCCCGCTTGCCCCGGCCACCGCCGCCATCCAAGCCGCGTCCGGCTCCGCATCCGCCCAAATGGTCACGGTCGGGGAGGCCAGGTGCCCCTGCTCCAGTTCCAGCGACACCAGCGTAAACCCGATCTCGCGCGCCAGCTCGGCAACATCCTCGGGGGCCGTGCTGACACCGGATAGCGAACGGAAGACGATCGGCAGACCATCCTTGACCACGATCAGCTGCGGCGACGGCGCGGTGAGACGCACGTCGATCTGGAACCCGGTTGCCGCCAGCTGGCCTGCGTCCTGCAGCGTGCGCCACCACCCCAGCACCGCCGCGTCAACCCGTTGCGCCGCCAGCCCGGCCTGCTTCAGCAGGTCGCCCAGCCGCTCCACCACGTCCACCCGCACGGCGGCCAGCAGCACCAGGCTGGCATCCTGGTCGAGCCGCAGGATTTCGTGGCTGACCACCATGTTATCGATCGGAAAGGGAGAGAGTTTCTCGGCCTGGAACGCCACCATGCCCTGGATGTCCGCGGGGTCCACCGCCGGCAGCCGCATCACGCGCAGCAGCACGTGTTCTGACGCCAGCCCGAGCGTCAGGCGCCCCTTGAGCCGCGGGGCCAGCGCCTTGAGGCGGGCCAGCGCCGGATGTGCCTCCACGGCATCAGGGGCCACCCCCGGCGCGGCCGGCGCGGCAGAAACGTCCTCATGCCCGCCCGCCACTCGTTCGAAGCCCTCCCGGCCGCGCTGAAGCACCGCCCAGTCGCACTGGTCGCGCCCCACCACCAACCCGATATAGGACTCTTTCGCCATGAACCGCGGCCCCTGCTTGATCCCCACCTCGCCCAATCGCTCAGACTAGCCGGCGTGGCACGCCCATGCCGCGTGCCACGCCGGCTAGTCCTCCTCGATCCAGCGCAAAATGGTCATGACTTCGCCATTAATTTCAACAATACACCATACCTTGCGCTCGACATTCTGTACACGTCCGCGCGACGTGATGCGATAATACTTTGAGGAGACCGTGGTCACGTAATTGCGCCGTTCGCCCTCGCCCAGCAACGGCAGGCGCCGGAACATGTCGGCGTCGTCCAGAAAGTAATTGTCCTCCACCAACCCGCTGACGTTGGTCAGGCTCGCCCGCTCCTCGAGCACATCCTCGGCCACCAGGTCGTTGTCACCGCGACTGCTCGGCAGCGTCATCAACACCTCGTAAGGCGCGGCGTTGATGTTGACTTTCGGGTCGGTTCCGAAAACCGTCAGCAGGCGCGAAAGCCCCCCGTCCGCAATCATCACCGGCTCCTCGTCGCCCGCCGTGAGCGGCCCGCCGTACAGGATGGCCCGGTTGAACCCCTTGATCTGCAGCAGTTCCTCGACGGAGTACAGGTCCCCATTGCGCGCCCGGTACGGCGGCTTCAACGTCTTGTAGTAGTCCTCGGTCTCAGCCCCGTTGGGACGTGCCTCATCATCCGCGTCCGTCCAGTCGAGAAACGCGTCCACCAGGTCCGGCCACATGTCCTCCGGCACGCCGATCGCGTCCAGGATGGGCTCCCAGTCCTCTTCGCGCTTCAGCGTGTTGACGCTCCGGCGCGCCTGTTCCGTCACAATCTCCACCTGCACATCGCCGTCACCCAGCGGGTACGCGCGCTGAAGCCTGCCGCCCGCGGCCAGCTGCCGCGCATCTTCCTTCCAGGGGTCCTCGGGATCCGGTTCCGGAGGCGCCCGCGGATCCACATGCGGCACCTTGGCCATCAGCAGCTTGGCGATCTCGATCCCCGACTGCGCAAGATACCCCGCGCGCGTGCGCTTCCGGTAATACGAGATGATCTTTGCCTCCAGGTGCGCATCGAACGCGAACGACATCACCAGCAACCCCATCAGCCCGATTGTCCACAGGACGATGATCAGCGCAGAGCCGCGGGACCGCGCTCCCTGCCGCGCCGCCATGCGACCGCCGACTATGTTCCCACGCTTCACCGTGTCCATGCGTCCCTTCACGACCCGACCCGTTTGGCTCGGACGCGGACGGCGCCGGCGTGGCGCGCCCCGCGTCCAAACTACTTCCACGCCAGTGGCGCCAGCGGCAGTTCCACGATGCGTTTGATCTCCACCGGCCGGTCACCCTTCGCCAGCGGGGCCATGTACACCGTCAGTTCCACCATCCGCGGTATGCGATTCGTGTCTTTCCAGTCGTCGATCCACTCGATCTCGTCGGACGAAATCGAGGTGGCCCCGGATGCAGCCGCCGCCCCGCTGGGGTCCGTGCTCGTCACGCTTTCCGGATCCTGAAACCGGTAGTTCAGCCCCGTCACCTCGGCCGTGATGTACGTGGGCTCCAACTCGTCCGGATCGAAATCCTCCACCTGGGCCAGCAACCCCCAGGAGCGGACCGCCAGTGCGCGCCGCCCATGCGGGTCTTCCTCCAGCGTGAGCTTGATGCGATGCGGCCCCCCGGCATGGGGCGCGTCCTTCCCCACCAGCGCAGACCCCAGCTTGACCCAACTCGCCTCGTCCACGGCGCCGTCCCCGTCGCCTTCCTCCTTGAACCAGAACCCGTAGTCGCCATTGACCCCGCCGAGAGGGTAATACGCCGATCGCAGCGCCATCACGATCTGCTCCACCACGAAGTCCCCGTGGTGCAGCTTGTCTGCCAGATCCATGCCACGCCGCCACGCCACCGTCACCGTCGAAAATCCCAGGTACGTCACCGTCGTCACCACCGCCAGCAGCACCACCGCCAGCAGAATTTCCAACAGGGTGAAACCCGAGCCCGCGCACGCAGGGCGGCCGTCACGTCGCGCCCGCCCCCTGCCCGCGCGGCCGCCACCGTCCTGCCCGTGCGCCCTCACAACTCCGCCTTCTCTTTCACGAACACGTAGCGCACGACTTCCTCGTAGCCTCTGCGGTTCTTGCTCGACCAGGTCACCCGGCTGCGCAGCAGATACAGGCCGTCCTTGCGCTCCTCGTCCGGTTCCTCAACTTCACGCGAGTACGTCATCCCATGATCGTAGGCTTCCGCGCTCACCTCCCAGTCCTTGTAGTCCTGGGTCGGCAACACCGGGTGCTCCAACTCGCCCAAATTCAACGCCCACTGCGCGTCTTGATACTGCTGCGCCGCCCGCATCACGGCCAGGCAGCGCGACGCCGCCGTCAATAGCGCCGTCAATCCCACCCCCAGGATCGCCGCCGCAATCAGCACCTCGATCAGCGTGAATCCGCCCCGCTGCTGGCGGCCCTGCGCCGGAACCTCCGCGCCCCACGCCGCGCGGCAAGGGCCCGGCCCCGGAATGCCGATCGGCGGGGCATCGCCGTCCCGCGCACCGGGATCCCCACCCGGGGCAGGACGCCCAGCGGGCGAAGCGGGGGCTGTGCATGCGCCCTTCACATCGGCTCCGTTTCGACGCCCGCCAGCATGTCCACGCGCACGGTCACCGCCGCGCCGCTCTCATCCACCAGCCGCACCGCGTACGGGGTACAGGTGCCGTTGCTGCGATAGTGAATGACGGCCGCGTCCGGATTGGACGGAAGCCCCTTCGTCTCTTCCTCGAGCGTCACGGAATCAATCCGCACGCGGTCCAACTCGCGCACAATGGTGCCTCCGCCAGCGCCGCCGCGGCCATCGCCCGTGCCGGCCGCCGCCCCGTCCGCCAGCGGCGACAGCGCCGCCGGCGACTCGTCGTCGCCGCGCGCGCGATCCCGCCCCCCCGCCCCGCCCCGCCCCATTGCGGGCCCGGTCGGCGTGGCCTCCCGGATGCTGACGCGTCCGCCCTTCAAGTCGAACACGATGTCCATTTCCTTCTGGTTCAGCAGGCTCATGCTGCGCGCATAGCGCCCCGCCATCACCACCGTGCGCGACGCCGCCCGCAGCCGGTTCCCCTGCATCGAACGCACGAAGTTCGGCACCGTCACCGCCGATACCACCCCGATGATCGCAATCACCAGCAGCAGTTCGATCAGCGTGAAACCGGCGTGCCGACGGACGGTCAGGCGTAAACACGTCCACCGCTCACGCACGGAGCCGGACCGGCCGGCTCGCGGTTCGGTGTTGAACGCGTCCGCCATGCCGTCCCCTAGAAGCTCGTGATGTCGTCCGCTCCGCCCAGGCTCCGGTCCGGCCCGCCCGACGTGACCTTGTAATTGCCTTCCGATGTCGTGTAGCTGAACTCGTTGCCCCACGGATCCTTCGGCAAGCCGCCCCGCAGATACGGGCCGCTCCAGTTCGGCGAACCGTCGGAGGTCACCAGGGCCTGGAGATTCGGCGGAAAGCGGCCGGTATCAACCTCGTACACGTCCACGGCCGTCGCAATGGAGGCGATGCTGGCCCGCGCCGCCTGGATCATCGACTTCTCCTGCTTGCCGCTCAGGTTGACGACGACCACGCTGGCCAGGATGCCCAGGATCGCCACCACCAGCAGCACCTCGATCAACGTGAACCCGCCCCGCGCCCGCTCTTGCTTCTTCTGCTTCACAGCCTGTCTCCTTTTTTCGTCCGTCATTCCCGGCGGGAAGTCTCCCGCAGAGTCGCATCAGATATTCAACCCGTTCGTCAGACTGAACACCGCCATCAGAATGCTGATCGCCACAAAGCCCACCATGACCGCCACAAACACGATCAGGATCGGCTCCAGCGCGGTCGTGAAAATCTTGATGTGACGGTTCAGGTCATTCTCGTAGCGCCGCGCGATGTGCGTCAGCGACCCCGCCATGTCGCCCGTCTGCTCCCCGATCGCGAGCATGTCCGTCAGCAGTTCCGGGAATACCTTGCCCGCCGCCAGCGGACCCGAAATCGTCGTGCCATCCGTGACCCGCTCGCGCGCCTTGCGGATCTCCTCGCCGATCACCACGTTGCCCACGGTCTTCTCGACAATGCCCAGCGCCTGCAGCACGGCCACGCCGTTGGACAGCAGCGTCGCCAGCGTCCGCGCGAAGTTCGCATAAATGCCCGATGCCACCACGCCGCGCACCAGCGGCACGCGCAAGAGGAACGCGTCCCGGATGCGCCTCCCGCGCGGCGTCTTGACCGCCCGCTGCGCCAGCACCCCGAGGATGACCAGCACGATCAGCGCCGCCCAGCCGTAGTGCAACAGCCAGGCGCTGATGCCGATCAACATGCGCGTCGGCAGCGGCAGCGTCTGCCCCATCTGCTCAAACACGACCTTGAACTTCGGCACCACGTACACCATCGAGAAAATCAAGGTGGCAAAGCCCATCACGAGCACGATCAGCGGGTACACCAGTGCCATGACGACCTTTTCCTTCGTCTCCTGCACCCGTTCGAAGTGCTCGACCAACCGAGTCAGCACCTCGGCCAGCGCGCCGCTCGCCTCGCCTGCGCGGATCATGCTCACGTACAAATTCGCAAAGGAGTCCGGGTGCCGGGACAGGGCGTCGGACAGGCTCGTGCCGCGGATGATTTCGTCGCGCAACCCCTGGATCACCACGTCCGCCGGGCGCCCGCTGCGGCGGTTGCCGAGCGTATTCAGGGCGTTGCCGAGCGTCATCCCGGAGGCGAGCAGATCGCTGAGTTCGGTCGTGAACACCAGCACCTCGCGCCCCGACATCCGGACCGGCCCCCGCCGCACCGTCAACTTGCCGCGCGACGGCTTGCCCGCCGCGGCCTTGCTCTTGGCGGCCGCCTGTTCGGAGACGCTCACCGGCATCCGCCCCTGCGCCTCGATCAGCGCCAGCGCGGCCCGCCGATCGTTGGCCTCCACCGTTCCCTCGACTTTCTGGCCGGCCTTCGTTCGAGCGCTATATGTGAATGTGGGCATCGTTCAACTACCTGAAATATCAACAGCCGCCCGCTCGCCCGCACGATGGTGCGAACCGGAACTCACAGCCACCACCGCGCACCTGGTGCGTCGCCGCGGCCGTCCCCCGTCTCCCCTTACTCGTTGTCTTCGGTCGCCCGCACAACCTCTTCAATCGTCGTCACGCCATCCATCACCTTGATCCAGCCGTCATCGCGAAGCGTCGACATCCCTTCGGCAATGGACTTCTGCTTGATCTCATTCGTCGCGCGCCGCCCGATGATCAGGCTCTCGATCGCATCCGTGACGTGCAGCACTTCAAAAATCCCGCGCCGCCCGCGGAAGCCGGTCATGCGGCAGTGTTCGCACGCGGCCGGCTCGTATATCGCCCGCCCGGCCAGCTTCGCCGTCGGGAATCCGATCTCGCGCAGGAAGTCCGGGTTCGGTTCCGTCGGCTTCCGGCAGTGCTCGCACAACCGGCGCACCAGCCGCTGCGCCACCACCGCCTCGCAGGCCGACGCCACCAGAAACGGCTCCACGCCCATGTCGAGCAGGCGGGTGAACGCGCCCGCCGCGTCGTTCGTGTGCAGGGTGCTGAACACCAGATGCCCCGTCAGCGACGCCTGGATGGCGATCTCCGCCGTTTCCGCGTCGCGGATTTCCCCCACCATGATGATATCCGGGTCCTGCCGCAAAAACGACCGCAGCGCGCGCGCAAAGGTGAGCCCGATGTCCGCCCGCACCAGCACCTGGTTGATCCCCGGCATCTCGTATTCGATCGGCTCCTCGGCCGTCAGGATGCGCACGTCGATCGTGTTGATCTCGTGCAGGTACGCGTACAGCGACGTGGATTTGCCGGACCCCGTCGGCCCCGTCACCAGCACGATGCCGTTGGGCCGCTGAATGATCTTCCGGATCAGGCCGGCGTCGCGGTCGCTCATGCCCAGTTCCTGCAGCGTGATGAAACGGCCGCTGCCCTGCAGCAGGCGCAAGCTGATGCTCTCGCCGTACACCGTGGGCATGGTCGAGACGCGGATATCCAGGTCGCGCCCCTGGATGCGAAGGCCGATGCGCCCGTCCATCGGCAGCCGCTTCTCGGCAATGTCGAGGTTGGCCATGACCTTGATGCGCGAGATGATTGCCGCCTGGAACCGGTTCAGCTGCCCTGGCACCGGGGTCTGGTGCAGCACGCCGTCAATGCGGTAGCGGATGCGCAGCGTGTTCTCCATCGGCTCCACGTGAATGTCCGTCGCGCCCTGCTGGAACGCTTCCCAGATGATCTGGTTGACGAACTTGACGATGGACGCCTCCTGGTCCAGCTCGCCCAGGTCGACTTTCCCGGCGCTTTCCTCGGGCTGCACTTCAAACCGGTTGTCCTGCATCATGCGGTCGACGGTTTCCGCGCCCACGCCGTAAAGCGCCTTGGATGCCGTCGCGATATCCTCGCCCGGGCTGAGCGCCAGCCGCACGCGCGTTCCCGCCGCAATCCGCAGCGCGTCGATCAGGCTCATGTTGAGCGGATCGTTTGCCGCCACCGTGAGCACGTCGTTCTCGAACGCGATCGGGATCACGTTGTATTGGAACACCGCCTTCGTCGGCAGCCGCTCGAGCACCTCCGCCGGAATCGACTCGGCGCCCACGCGCACGTAGCGCAGCCCCAGGACCCGCGCCATGGCCTGCAGAAAATCGTCCTCCCGCGCATAGCCCGCATCCAGCACCGTGGCGGTGACGCTCTTCTCGCCCGCCCGCGCCGCCTCAAGCAGTTCGGTAACCTGAGACTCGTTGAACAGCCCCGTCTGCTTCAGCAGGTTGGATACAAACGTGGCGGATCCCATGGTCATACGCGCTTCTCCATCTCGGTCAAGGGCGCCGGCGTGGGTGCGGCGGGAGACTGCCCCGCCACCCATGTCACCTGGCGCGCCACCCCCATCAAAATGCGCACGTCATCCGTCGTCAGCGGTCCCCGCGCGAAAATGCGCCGCACACCCAGCATCATGTGGTCAGCCTTGTCTGGCTCCATGAACCCCACCTTCAGCAGCATCTCCTGCCACATGGCGAACATCCGTTCGCGCAGGGCCGAATTCGCCTCCGGCGCTTTCTCTTGCGGCGGCTCGTACCCCCCGCTGGCCACGAACAATTCGTACGCACACACCAGCACCGCCTGCGACACATTCAACGACTCGTAGGACGAGGAACTCGGGATCGTGATGATCTGCGTGCACAGCGCCAGATCCTCGTTCGACAACCCGTTGTCCTCCGGGCCGAACAGCAGCGCCACCCGGTTGGCTTGGGCCGCCTCAAGCGCCCGCGGCGCCCACTCTCTCGGCGAGCGCGTATGCTGGCGGTACAGCCCGCCGCGCGCAGTCGTCCCCATCACAATGGCGCAGTCCGCCACGGCCTCGGCCAGGGTCGGAAACTCCCGGATCGAATCCAGGATGGCCGTGGCATGGCAGGCCATCTTGCGCGCCTCATCCATGTCGATCCCGCGCGGTGCCGCCATGACGAGGTCGCTCAGCCCCATATTGGCCATCGCCCGGCACACCGCCCCCACATTGCCCCCGTACAGCGGGCTCAACAGCACGATCCGTATGTTCTCCAGCCCCATCGCCATCCCCGCCCCCGCGCCCCAAAACATCACCCCATCCCCGGACCTCGAATCGCCAAATCCTCAATCCCCTCCGCGAATCTACCACGCCGTCGCATCCGACCGGCCGATGATCTCGTCCACCCGCCGCGAAATGATCGCCTCCCGGTTCGCTTCGCGCTCCTCCACCAGCGCCCGCAAATCCTCCACCTGGCGCTGAATCTCCGCGATGTCGCCCCGCATCAGGTCCTGTTTCGCCTGAAAGGAAGCCGCCAGCGTCTCCCGCAGTTGCGCCACGCGTGCCGTGCGGTCGGCCTCCGCGCCGTCCAGCGTCGCCATGGCCAGCGCGCGCGCCTCGCGCTCCAGCGCCTTCTGCTTCATCACCAGTGCGTACGCCTCCGGCCGCCGCTCCTCCAACGCCTGCAGGTCGAGGGCCTCGCGCACGAGATTCATCAGCAGCGTCATCGCCTCGCCGAGGTTCTCCATGGCGCGGAGCGAGTACTGCTGCAACTCGTCAGGGAAATGCTGCCGAATGTAGGTCATCATGACATGCGGATCGACATTCGGGAAACGGGAAAAAACGGCGTCCAACACCTGCTGCTCCTGGACGGATGACAGCGGCGTCGGCGGCAGGTTCCCCTGCGCCTGCGGAAAGTTCGTCATCCCACGCAGCAAATCCGCGTCCGGTTCTTGCGCATGCGCGGCGGCCCCGAGCAGCCAGCCCGCCATGCCGCACGCCACGATCGCACCTGCCCACGGGACCTTCACCCCACGATCTGTCCGCATAGCCCCTCCTCCTTAGCCCTGATTGTCGCCAACCGGCCGGCCGCGCTCCGGCTGCCCGTCTGAACGCCATTCCGCGCGCAGCCGGCCCGACCGGATGGCGATGGATGCGGCCAGCTCCTCAGCCCGCGAGCGCGGCGCGAGGCGCGGATCAGCCACATAGCGCCGCCGGAACGCGCGCAGGTCCTCGCGCAGGCGGCTCTCCTGCTCCGCAACCAGGCGCTCCAGTTGCACCGGGTCCCGCGCCGGCGATCTGGTCGCCAGCACCGGCGCCAGCGATGCGCCCGGCCCCGCACGGAAGGCTCGCCACACCAGTACCGTGGCCAGCAGCAGCAGGGTCGCGCCATACGCCAAGACCGGCTGCCAGCGCCACGCCACCACCACCGCCGGCGCCTGCACCCGTGGACGCATCGCGAGCATCCGCCCGGCCTCGCCTTGCACCCGCGCCACCGCCTCGGCGGACACGTCCTCGCCCCGCGCCGATGCCCCCGCCGCCCGCAACGCGGCTCTCGTGGTTTGCCGGGATCTCCTCATGTCACCTCTCCCTCGCCGCATGCCGATCCCCTCCCTGGACGGCCCGCCGTCAGCCCCTGGCGGGTGTCCGCCTGCTCCCCGTTACGCTCACGCATCGGACCGCATCATCTCCCGCCGCATCCGCCCCAGCCCGCGGTGCGCGCGCCACAGCACCGTCCCCAGCGGGCGGTCAACCACGGCCGCCACGTCCCGGTACGCCAGCCCCGCAAAGTAATGCAGCGCCAACACCTCGCGCTCCTCCGCCGGCAGCGCCGCCATCGCCGCGGTCACGTGCGCATCCTGCTCTCGCCGCTGCAGATCATCCGCCGCCGACGGCGCCTGCTCCCGCTCGTCGCGCGCCCGCGTCACCGCCTCCGCACCGGGCTGCACGTCATGGCGCCGGTGCCGCTGCACGTCAATCGCCCGGTTGCGCGCCACGCGATACAGCCAGCCCGTGACCCCGCGCCGTGCATCCACCTCTTGCACCCGCCGGACCAGTTCGAGGAAACTCTCCTGCGTCACGTCCTCCGCCAGCGCCGCATCGCGCAGGATCGCCGCCGCGTAGGCCCGGACCCCCCGGCGATGGCGCTCAAACAGCACTTCAAAAGCCTCCGGATCCCCGCCCTGCAACCGCACCAGCAGGCGCGAATCCGACTCCCCGGTCTGTGCGTCCTTGCCCATACTACGGACAAAGCCTGCGTTTTATTGGTGGAAATATCCAGTGGGTTATCGAGGCGAACCACCGTGCCGGCCAAGGCCCTCCCGCCTTTTCCCCCTTTTCTTTGCACCCCGCCCTGCTACACTTCGCCTCTTGCCCCTATTAGGCAGAAAGACCCGGCGCCCATGGATGAACTGCTCAGATTGCTGAAGGAGAACGCCCTCGAAACGCCCCGCAACCTGGCGAAACTGCTTGCCCTCTCCGAAGAGCAGGTCAAGGCGCGCATCGCGGAATACGAGCGCCAGGGCGTCATCCGTGGCTACCAGGCCGTCGTCAACGAGGACCTCCTCGGACTGGACCGCGTCAGCGCCGTGATCGAAGTCAAGATCACGCCCGAGCGCGAAGGCGGCTATGACCTGATCGCCCAACGCATCAGCAAGTTCCCCGAAGTCGACTCGATGTACCTCATGTCCGGCGGCTACGATCTGCTCGTCTTCGTCAAGGGCCGCAATCTGAAGGAAGTTGCCTTCTTTGTGAGTGACAAGCTCGCGACCATCTCGGGCGTGGTGTCCACCGGAACGCACTTCATGCTCAAGACGTACAAGGACTCCGGCATCCTCATGACCGCCGAGAAGGAACAGGAACGGCTGCAAGTTTCGCCATAGAGCAACGAGGGTTCAGGGTTCGGGGTTCAGGCCTCGAAAACCTGCCGGTAACCTCCACCATTGAATACCCAACTGCTAACATCAAAAGTCGGCCGGCTCCACGTTCAGCGTTGGAAGTTGACTGTTGGATCTTCAAAGTCTCTTGCCCGCCTGAACCCCGAACCCTGAACCCAGTCCTCCTCCCCCAACACCGAAAACCAAACACCAATAGTTTCCCATGAAGACTCCCCGCAACTCTTACGTCGCCAGGCATCTCGTCGATGTGCCTCGCTCCGGTATTCGCGACTTCTTTGACATCGTCAGCTCCCGCAAGGGCGTCATCAGCCTCGGCATCGGCGAGCCGGATTTCGTCACGCCCTGGCATATCTGCGAGGCGGCCATCTTCTCGCTCGAGCGCGGCGCCACCGCCTACACCTCAAACCTCGGCCTCATGGAACTGCGCGAAGAAATCGCCCGCTACACCGAACGTGTGTACCGCGTAACCTATGATCCGCGCACCGAGATCATCGTCACCGTGGGGGTCAGCGAAGCGGTCGACCTCGCCATCCGCGCCCTGCTGGAACCGGGTGACGAAGTGCTCTACCACGAACCCTGCTATGTGTCCTACGGCCCGGTGATCACGTTCGCCCACGGGCGGGCCGTGGCCGTGGCCACCCGCCGCGAGGACGAGTTCCGCCTCACGCGCGCCGCCCTCGAAGCCAAGGTCACGCCGCGCACCAAGGCGCTGCTGCTGAATTTCCCGACGAACCCGACCGGCGCCATCATGGCACGCGCCGATCTGGAGGACATCGCCGCCTTCGCCCGCGAACACGACCTGATCGTGCTGTCGGACGAAATCTATGCCGAGCTCACCTACGAGGGCGAGCACCACAGCATCGCCGCGCTGCCCGGCATGAAGGAACGCACGATCCATCTCAATGGCTTTTCGAAGGCCTTTGCCATGACCGGATGGCGTGTCGGCTATGCCTGCGGCCCCGCCGAACTGACCGACGCCATGATGAAGATCCACCAGTACACGATCATGTGCGCCTCCACCATGGGCCAGAAAGCGGCCCTTGAAGCCATGCGCAGCGGCGACGCCGACGCCGCCTTCATGCGCAAAGACTACGAGAAGCGCCGGAACTACATCTGCGCGTCGTTCAAGGAAATGGGCATCCCCTGCCACATCCCGAAGGGCGCCTTCTACGCCTTCCCGTACATTGGCGAGTTCGGGCTCAGCGCCAAGGAGTTCTGCCTGCGATTGCTGGATGAGGAAAATGTGGCGTGCGTGCCGGGGACCGCGTTCGGCCCCTCCGGCGAGGGCTTCATGCGATGCGCGTACGCCGCCAATCTTAACAATATCAAGGAAGCCATGACGCGCCTCGCGCGCTTCACGGCCAAATTGCGTCAATAGACATGGTCGATGACGGCGTAACGTTGCCACAAGGCGCCCAACGCCCGCGGCTGGCCCGCCTTGTGCCTCTTGCTGATGCTGGGCGACTGGTGGCAACGCCTTCTTAAGCTCAACGTCAGTTGGTCTTCCGGACATACGTGAACAGCCAGGGGGTCCTATGATTCGCGATCTGAAGCTCAAGCACGATTTCCCCCGCACCATCGAACGCTTCGAGGCCTGGTGGCTCGGCCAGATCATCGACCGGCCGCCAGTCTCCCTGCACGTGACGCCCACGCGGCAGGCCCGCCTGCCCAGGGCCAACCATGCCTCCGAGCGCGACCGGTGGATGGATGTCGAATACGTTGTCGACGCCGCCATCGCCCGCCTCGAGGCGCGCGATTGGGTTGGCGACAGCTTCCCCTCCCTCTGGCCGAACCTCGGCCCGGAAATCAGTGCCACGATCTTCGGCTGCGAACTGGAATTCGGTGAAACGACGTCCTGGTCAAAGCCTGTCGTGCACGGCCCTGACGACTGGCGGCGCATCCTGGCGATGGCTCCGGACTTCGACAACATCTACTGGCGCACGATGGAGCAGATCATGGATCGCGCCATCGCCGTCAATGACGGGCGCTATATCGTGGGCATGACCGACCTGCACGGCGCCTACGACATCCTGGCGGCCTTGCGCGAGCCCATGCACATCTGCACGGATCTCCTGGATCACCCCGACCTCGTGGTTGCCGCCGGCCGTCACGTGGCCACGGCCTATGCCGAAGCCACCCGCCGCCAGCTCGCGAAAGTTGCCGCCGCCGGCTGCGGCTCCACCACCTGGTGCGCGTTCTACCACGAGGGGCCGGCCTATATTCCGAGCTGCGACCTCTGGTGCATGCTCTCACCCCAAATCGCGCGCGAAGACATCTTCCCCACCATCGTCACGGAAATGGAACCGCTCGAACGAAGCATCTTCCACCTCGATGGCCCGCAGGCCCTCAAGCACTTGGACTTGATGCTGGAACTGCCCGGCCTGAATGCGCTGCAATGGGTGTACGGCGCCGGCCATGGCCCCGCAGCCAAGTGGATCTCCACCTACCAGCGCGCCCAGGCCGCCGGCAAATCCCTGCAGATCTTCGCCACGGACGCGCAGGATGCGCTCACGGTGCTCAAAGCCCTGAAGCCGGAAGGGGTCTGGCTGACCATGGGCGAGAGCTTCGACAGCGTCGACACCGCCAACGCCTTTCTCCGCGAAGTCGAGCGCACCGCCGCACGCCGCCACGGTTGAACACCTGCATCGCGGCTGGGCCTGTTCCCGACTCCCCCTCAATCCCCTCCTCCGGAGGGGTGCCCGTAGAGCGGGGCGGACATTCTGGGGCTCTCCGCCTCCCGCCCCCGCGTCAGCACCCCACGCGATCCCACTCCTCGAAGATCGCCAGTGCCGTTTCAGGATTCGCCGCAGGGCCGAATTCAAACTGCGCCAACACGCCACCCGAAGGGTCGTAAAGGTCGCGCACGATCGCGCGCACCGCGTCGCGGCCCGCTTGCGGATCCCGCGACGGCAGCACATGCTGCCGGTCAATCTCGCCCCAGAACGTGATGCGCCCCTTCGCCACGCGCACCAGTTCCGTCCGGTCCATGCAGAATAGTTGCGAGTTGACCCCGCTGACACCAATCTCGATCAGGTCAGGATAAATCGACAGGATATGGCCGTCGGAATGCATGAACGCGAATTTGCCATGGGCCCGCGCCAGGTCGCAGTACTCGCGATACAGCGGCTTGAAGAGTTCCCGCCAGCGCTCCGGCGAGATGAGCAGCCGGTCCTGCGCGCCCCAATCATCCATGAACGAAATGCAATCGATGTCCGTCGTGACCCAGAACTCCATGTCGCGCAGGTAGAACTCGTGAATGCGGCGCAACAGCCCCCTGACGTCGGCGTCGGGAGCGGCCATGTCCAGGTACGCATTCGCCGGCCCGCGGATGAACTGATAACGCTCCCAGGGGCGCCCGCGGCAGGGCATGCGGACAAAGCGGTCGCTCGCAGCGCAAAACCGGTTGACCTGATCCCGCGCCGTCGTCCAGTTCGTCGGCAGAATTTCATAGGGCGGGTCGAGAGCGCGCCAGTCGGCGAGGTCCTCGATAAGAGGATCGCGCACCTCGCCCACGACCCCCGCCTGCACATTCGTCCACCGGCAGCCCCACTCGTCAACGTAGGTGCCGATGGCATACGGGTCCCCTTGCTGGCGAACCCCCGGCGAGCAGACGTCGGGCGCATGCGCCGTGTCGTCAGGAAACCGGCGCCGCAATTCCGCGACGGCCTGCGGATGGTGCTGATCCGCCCAGGGAAGCGTCCACAGCTCACGCGGCACCCGCGCGGGATGGTCAAAACGCAGGCAACGCGACACCAGTTCACGGGACGTCTGCGGCATGGCGAAGCTCCCTTTTCAAAACGTTCATGCTCGCACGCGTCTGCCCGGCGGTCAAGTCGGGTGGGCGCCTCCCGCGGGGCCTCGACAAAAAATGGACTGGCCTCTCCATGCAGCGCGAGGCAAGATTCGGCGATTCGCCAACCGGAAGGACGTTGCCATGCGCCGATACGTTGAGGATGTTGAGCATGTCGAGCGGGAAGGCTATGCCATCGCACGCGGGGTGCTGACCGACGCCGACCTTGCGCCCGTGATCGCCGAACTGAGCGCCTTCATCGACGCCAGGGCCCGGCAACTCCAGCAGGCCGGCAGGATTCAGGACCTGCATGAAGGTTTGGATTTCGGCCATCGCGTCGTCGAACTCTACCGCCAGAACCGCTCGGTCGTGCAAGGCATGGACATCATGATCCTGCGCGGTCGGGCCATGTTTGACTTCCTGCATAACGAACACCTGCTCGACCTGGCCGAAGCCTTGCTCGGCCCGGAGATCACGTGCAACCCGATCCAACACGTGCGCGCCAAGATGCCGGCCAGCGTCGACGGCGCTGATGGCTTCATGAACGTGCCCTGGCACCAGGATGTGGGCGTCACCCATCCGGATTCCGAGCCCAGCCGCATCCTGACCTTCTGGACGCCGCTCGTGGACGCCACGCGGGAAACCGGCTGCATGGAAATCCTGCCGCGCTGCGTGTCGCTGGGCGCCCTGCCCCACGTCACCGGCAACTATGGAACGGAGATCGAACCGTCCGTTCTGCCGACGTGGGAACCCGTCGCGGCCGAGTGCCGCCGCGGGGATGTCGTGATCATGAACAAATACACGCCGCACCGTGGCACCCCGAATCGTTCCGACCTCGCGCGCTGGTCGATTGACCTGCGTTATCAGGTCACGGGACACCATACCGGTCGGCTCGCTCATCCCGACTTTCCGGTGCGCAGCCGCCGCAACCCCGCCTCCGTGCAACGCGACTATCCCGGGTGGTGCAAGGCATGGCAGGCCGCCCTGGCCAACCCCCAGGAATTGGCCACCTTCCATCGCGTGACCAAGAAAGGGTGAGCCGGCTTCCCGGTCCCACGCGCGGTGCGGGTACGACAACGCCCCGTCGTACCCGCCCGGCTCCAGCAGCGCCAGCGCGTGACGCATCCTCACGGATACGGCAGCACAACAATCCGGTACACGCGATTCGTCAGTCCCGGATAGGCCATGTCGCTGAACGTCTCGGTGTCTCCATCCGCCGCCTCAAACGCCGTCAGCGGCAGCCACACCGGATCCGTCAGTTTGTCCTTGGCGTCCACGCGGTATCGCTTGCCCGGCACGGCCTGCCACGTCACGGAGAACGGGGCCACCGCATTGGTGCCGCGCGTGGCCTGGAAGACTTCCAGCACCGATCCCGGATCGGTCGGGGAGGTCCCGGCCAGCCGCTCATCGGCATTCGACATGGTGTCGCCATCCCAATCGCCATCGGCACCGTTCCGACCGCTGCCGCCACTGCCCGCGTCGGTGGACAGCCCCTCGGCATGTTCCCACGCATCCGGCAGACCGTCATGGTCCGCGTCCGTCGTGTCTGCCAAACCCAGATTGAAGTGCACGCGCGCGACACGCCCCGTCTCCACCGTCACCCCGCGGGCGGCCGGAACGCTGAAGCCCGGGAGCGCCACCCGCACCGTGTGCGAACCGGCGGCGAGATCCTCCAGCAGGACGTCGGTCGAGCGCCCCGCGTCCCGGAAATCAAGCCACACGACCGCACCGGTGGGCGTGCTCGACACCTGGAGGTCGCCCAGCCCATCAGCGGGCAAGACGAAGCTCACCAGGTTCGTCTCATGGGCAAGAACCGGCGACTGCACCGGCCCCGGCGCGGCCAACCCGGCCTTCGTCACCGAGATAAAATGCGATGCCGCGGGCAGGTCCACCGCAATATTCGTGATGACGCAGGGCGTCATCAATCCCGTCGACTGGAAGTCCAGATACACCGCGGCACCGGACTGCGGCGCCGATTCCACGCGCAGAGCTCCAGCCGGCACATCAAGGTCGAAGTCCACATCGGCGACCGCCGCTTCACGTACGCCGACGCCTCTCGGAGCGGGCACCGGGTAGCCGGACTTCATCACGGATACGAAGTGCGAACCCGGTTCGATGTCGCTCAGCAGGGCGGGCGTCTGCAAGCCGCTCGGCTCGAAATCGAGATACACGGACGCCCCCGCCGGCTCACTGGTGACCTGAATCTGGCCGGGGGATTGTCCCGGACGAAGGTTGAAATCAACCGTGCGGTGTCCGCCAAACGCCAGAGCGACGGGCGTCGCGTCATCAACGCGCGCCGTGTCGGCATGATACTGGGCGGCGTAAGCCGGCGCATCCGCCCGCACCACGTACTCGCCCGGCATGGGCGCCCCGAAGGCATACGAGCCGTCGGCTTCCGTGAATGCCCAGGCGGAAAAGGAATCGTCGGTTGCGTAGCGCGGGCGCAGCAGGACGGACGCCCCCGGCAACGCCGCACCATCCCCGTCCACCGTACCGCCCAGCTCGCTTGCCGCCGCCAGCACCTCGATGTCGTCCAGATGCCATCCCGTCGACGACGCCAGCCCCGAGCCCATGGCGTAGAAGATGAACCCAAGGCGAACGTTGCTGTATCCGCAATAGTCCGAGATCGGCAGCACCAGGTCCGACCATCCGCGTCGCTGATAGCCACCGTAGCGCTCCAGCTCGTACCACGTCCCCCCCCCGTCGGTGGAAATGCCCACCACCGCCATGGCGTCGCTGTCCATGGCCAGGGTGTGCCGGAGCTTCAACCACGCCTGCTGATAGCCGCTCAGGTCGATCGGGACCTGCAGTGACAGGAAGGACGTGGCCCCCCGCTTGTAGGGCAGCCACGGACTGTCGGTCCAGGACGAGAAGGCGCTGTCGTAATCGTCATGCGCAATCTCCCATGAACCACCCGCGTGCCAGTTCGTGCCGTCGTTTTCCATGTCGTCGAAGAATACCGTCGCGTAGACGGGTTCGGCCACCGTGGGATTGCGGCCGAGCGCAAGCTCCAGTCGATCGTCAGCGGAATCGTCGTCCGTGTCCGACAACGTGGGCGACGTCACGAACGCATCGGCGCCGGGGGCGACCTCCTCGCCGTCGTCCAGGCCATCGCCATCGCTGTCCTGCTCCCGCGGGTCCGATCCGAACAGGTTCACCTCGCTGCCGTCCTCTACGCCATCGCCATCCTGGTCTGGATCGAGCGGGTTCAGATCCGTCGTGTACTCCCCGAGATCGGGAATGCCATCCCCGTCAAAGTCCGCCCGCCCATCCCGATCCAATCCCTGGAACCAGTCCTGCTCCCAGAAGTCCGGCAACCCATCGCCGTCGGAATCGCGCGCCGCCAGTTGCAGGATGGAGAGCCCACTTTCGCCCCGCGAGGCATAGAGCGTGCTTCCCGTGGCGAAGACGTCGATCAGGTACAAGGGGACGGTCTCCACGACCGTGGGATCGCCCGGTGTCCTCACATCCAGAACCACAACGCCGGCGGAGGTCAAGGCGTGGACATATCCACCGGAGGCGGTCACGCGCGTCGTGCCTCCCGGAAGGGTCACATGCGCCACTTGCACCGGGTTGGTCGGGTCCTGCACATCCACCACGTACAGGCCGCCGTCACCGGACGCCAGGTAGGCGTACCCCTGGTGAACCGCGACGTCCACGGCCTCACCCGCCGGTGCCACCGCCACCGCCACCGGCGATTCGGGCGTGCTGAGGTCAACCACCAGCAGCCCCCCCGATCCGTAGGCGCCAAACCCGTAGTTGCCGTCGATGACGAGCTCCGACACGTCAGACAACGTGTCGAGCCATCCCACCACCACGGGATTGGTCGGGTCGGCCACGTCAATGGCATACAGCGTGCTCATGGCCGACTCGGAGACATAGACATGATGGTCTTTCACGGCCAGGGCACTGACCCCGCTTGGGATCGAAAGCCGCCCCTGCAACAAGGGGTGTTCCGCATCGCTGACATCGACCACCGAAAACCCTCCGGAAGGCCAGGTCTCGCCCAGGTAAGCATGGCTGCCCGCCACCTGAACCTTTTGGACGCTCCCGGGCAACCCCAGACGCGAACGTTCAACGGTCGCTTCGGGATTGCTCACATCCACCACGACGAGTCCCGCCCGCCCACCCGCGATGTAGGCGAACGTTCCGCTGACGTCGATGGCGCTCGCTTCACCCACTGTTCCGACTCGGTCGCTAATGACGGGATTCGAACGATCACGAAAATCCCACACGGCCAGCCCGAGCCGTTCTGGAGCGTCGATCCTCCCGCCAGACATGCTGAACGGCCCGACATCGCCCGCGCTGTACGCCGTGCCCAGCGCGACCGGACCCGTGGGCGAGCCGATGTCGAACACCTGAAGGCTGTTGTACAGGGCCAGACAGAGTCGATCGCCGTCAACGGCGACGAATTCCGCCCCGCTGTACGCTATCGCCGCTTCCGCCACCGGGTTGGTGGGGACCGCCACGTTGATGACCATCAAGCCATAGTTATCCGCCACATAGGCATAATCACCGGCTAGAACCAAGTTGTGCGCATAGGACGTCGAGCACCGCCCCACCAGTTTCGGATTTGCCAGATTGTTCACGTCCAGAATGGCGACGCCATCACCGCCGGCGGCCACATACACATAGCCACCCCGTGCCTGAAGGCCCCGCGCCTCGTGACCCGGAACGACCAGTTGCCCCACCAGCATAGGATGGGCGGGGTCGAACACATCCACGATGCGAACACCGTCATAGCCATCCGCAAGATACGCGATGGTTCCTTGCACGTGAACACCCACTACCCGGCCTCCGTCATTGAACGTCCCCTGCCACACGGGATGGGCGGGATCGCTGATGTCGACAATCTGCAGCCCGGAATAGTCCGCCGCGAGATACGCGTGGGTTCCCTCCACGTCGAGTGCCGCCACAACGCCCTCAGTTTCACAGGCCCCGACGCGCACCACATTGGACGGATCACTGGCGTCGAACACCAGCAGCGACCCGACGTCGGTTCCCACGAAAATGTGCGAGCCAACCCCCTCGGCCGCAGCCGCCTGCCCATTCCACGCAAAGGTCCATTGCCCCTGGTCGGTCAGGTTCACGTCCTGGATCGCGCCCGTGGTGGAATTCGGATCGTACCCGTACCGCGCTTCCCACGAGTCCGAGAGTCCGTCGCCATCCGTGTCCGCGTTCGTGACACTCGTCCGGCGCTGGAACTCGCGCAGGTTGGTCAGCCCGTCCAGGTCTGGGTCGGCAAGGGCATCGGACCGGTCCCAGGGATCGAGCGGCGCATGCGCGTTTTCATACGAGTTGGGGATGCCGTCGCCGTCGTTGTCCGGAGTCACCCGCACCGTCCACACGGCAGAGGTCGTCCACTCGGTGTCGGATACATCGACACGCAAGGGATAAATGCCGGCGTTCGTCCACGTGGTCACAGCCAGGTAGGTCGGCTCATCCCCCCCCACGACCTGCGCGCCCAGGCGCCACTGGTACACAAGATTGCTGCCTTCGGGATCCGCCGCCATCACGCTGAAGAGCAGATTCGTCTGCTCGCCCATCGACACCATGCCCGCCGGGGGCTCGGTGGAATCAATCGTCGGCGGCAGCCCTTGCGCATCGGCCCGCACGCCCAGCCCCGCCACCAATAGAAATTCGAGTGACACGCTCACGATCAACCGCGCCGCAGTCGGATGCATCGTTAGTCCTTTGCCCTAATGGCTTGTGTTGTGAATGGAATGAATTTCGTGGTAGGCATGGGGCATGTCAAGTGTAACCACCGGGAAAAGCAACGGTGTGCGACTCGACTGGCTGGCCGGTGCCCTGATCGTCCTGTCCCCGCTGGCCTTCTCGACCCGCATCGAAAACAGCTTTGGCCTGCCCCGCATGCTGATCGTCGCGCTGGCGGCCATCTTCGGCGCCGGACACCTGACGGCCTGGGCGTGGACGTCCCCTGGCACCGTTCGACGCGCTTGGCTCGCGCGCGTCTGGCCCATCCTCGCCTGGCTCGCCTGGTCCACCCTCACAACCGTCCTCCAGCACCGGGACCTGACCGCCATGAGCGCCCTTGGATTCGTGTGGGTGTGCGTTCTGCCCGCCCTTGCGTTGGCAGCGGGCACGCTCACGCCGGCCAACCGGCGCACGCTCCTTGCCCTCGCGGTGTGCATGGGCGGAGCGCAGTCACTCTACGCCTTGCTCCAATGGATGCAGTGGGATCCGCTCTTTGGCCACGCCACGGCTCAGATGCCCGCCGTCCAGGCATCCCAGCGTGTCATGGGCACCATCGGGTACCAGAACACGCTGGGCGAATACCTGGCCTTGCTCTTGCCCACCGCCTGCTGGCTTGCCGCCAGCGCACCCGGGCGCCGCTCGCGCATGACGTGGATCGCCCTGGCGGCGTCCATGGTTCTGGCGATCCTGCTCACGCGCAGCCGGGGCGCCATCGGCGCCGCCTGCGTCGGCGGCGTCGCCACGTTGGCCCTGACCGCCCACCCCCGCTCACCCACGCGGCCGGCGCGCTTTTGGTCAAGGCGTATCGCCCTTCCCGCCACCATCGGCTTGGTACTCCTGCTGGCCGTCGGCGTCATGACCCGTCGCGAGGGCGACCTCGCTCTGCACCACCGCCTCCAGCAAGCCGTGGATACGCGGTCTGCCGCCTGGCAGCAGCGCGAACTCATCTGGCTCGCCACGGTTCGCATGGTTCCCGGGCACCTGCTGTCCGGCCGCGGGCTGGGGGCTGTGGCGCGTGACTACCTTGACCAACTCGCCGACGCCCTCCATTCACCCGCCCACGCGCACCGGCGCCCTTACGCACTCAACGTGCGGGAAACACATAACGACTACCTGCAAATGCTGGCGGAAACCGGTGTCGTGGGAATGGGACTCTGGCTCATCGTGTTGGGAACGACGCTGCGCCAGCTCGGGCGGTCCGCGCTGGCCGGTTCCATCGCCGCCTTCATGGTGGCGGGTCTCGTCAGTTTCCCCCTGCACGTCCAGCCGGTGGCCCCCCTCTTCTGGATGCTCGTGGGATTGGGCCTCGGCGCGGCGCCCGCCTCCTCCCCGCCGATGCCCCCTCGCCCTCTCCATCCGCTCTGGGGACTCGCCCTCGTGCCGCTGCTGCTCGCCGGTGCCGCCGTGCTCTACGGCGATCGCCTGTTTCTGCACGGTCGCACGGCCGCAGACGCCGGCCGCCTCGAGGAATCCCGGCGGTCCTACGCGCGCGCGGAACGCTTCCAGCCCTTCAACCCGCGACTGCGCTTCTTCCACGGAACCGCACACCTCGCCGCCGGCCGTCCCGCCGAGGCGCTGGCCGCGTTCCAAACTGCCACCAAAGGCGGCTTCACGGATTTGAACTTGTGGCGCAGCGAAGCCCGCGCCCGGCTCGACATGGACCAACCCGACGCCGCCGTCGTCCTCCTCCGCCACGCCGCCGCCACGGGACTGCGCCCCGACGACGTCTATCCCGAACTGGCTTCCGCGCTCGTGCGCGCCGGCGATCCTCAGGCCGCCGTTGCCGCGCTGCAGCAGACACGCCTCTATGCCACCGAAACCGAGTTGGCCTCCTGCGTCATCGCGCGCGACCTGATCACGCAGCGGCGCATCGCCGAGACCATCGCGCTGCTGACACCCCTCGCCGCCAGCCCCCACAGCCGTCCTGAGGAACGCGCCGACGTCCTGGAACTGCTCGGCTCCGCGCTCATGATGAACGGCGATTACGCCGGCGCCGAACGGCACCTGAGCGAGGCGGATCACATCCATGCGAACAACACGTCCATCCTTAACAACCTGGGCGCCGCCCTGCACCTGCAGGGGCGCACCACCCAGGCCATGGCCACGTGGCAGCGCGTCTTGCGCCTCGACCCCACGAACGACATCGCCCGCCGCAACTTGCACGCCATTGGCGTTCCATAGGCCCGCGCTACTCAAGCCCGCGCGCCTCGAGGTCGTCCTCCTCCAGCCCGAGGTAATGCCCGACCTCGTGTAGATACGTGGTGCGAACTTCCTCGCGATAGCGCCGCTCCACCCCTTCTCCCTCGTCCCAAATGTTGCGCAAAAACAGAAAAATCTGAGCCGGGACATCGATGACGCCGGACTCCATTTCGGGAAACGGAATGCCCACAAACAGGCCCATGAGATCCATGTCGGCGCCATCCTCGGCTTGTTCCGCCGTGGGCCATTCCTCGTATTGCACAGGGACACCCTGCGCCTGCCGCCGCAACGGGGCCGGCAGGCCCCGCAAGACCCGGCTCACTTCCTCTTCTGCCATGCGCAGCAGGACGGACCATTTCGGTGTCGGGGCAATCATGGGTGCGCGCCTCATTCAGGCTGGATGCCCTATGTTGCGCCATCCGCCCCCTTTGTCCAAGCGTCGGTTTGCAATCCCCGCGCACACGCGTCAAAATGCGCGCTGATGATCGTGTCAGCCATAAACTGATGAACCCGCACCTCATGCTCCGGAATTTCCTGTTTCCGCGCCTGAACCGTCGGTTCTTCATCCGCCTGACCCTCGTGGCGGCGGTCACATGGTTCGCCTGCACGCGCGTGCTGGTGCCCATGCGCATTCACGGCATCAGCATGGAACCCACGTACCATGACGGCGACTTCGGCATCTGCTGGCGCCTGCGCTACCTCTTCCATCCCCCCCAACGGGGCGATATCGTCGCGGTCCGCTTCGCCGGTCCAAGCGCCGTACTGCTCAAACGAGTCGTGGCCCTCGCCGGCGATGAAGTCGCCTTCCGCGGCGGCACCCTCTACGTCAACGGGATTGCGCAGGACGAACCGTACACGGCCAAGCCCTGCGACTGGGAACTGCCGCCGCGCCGCGTCGAATCCGGCAAGGTGTACGTGGTCGGCGACAACCGCAGCCTCCCCATCGAGGATCATGTTTTCGGGCAGACGGAAACCAAACGCGTAATCGGAACCATTTTATGACGGCGGGACGAGGACTCTGGCTCACGGCGGCGCTGGCCGCACTGCTCGCGCTCAGTGTCGCCGTCTGGCACCACCGCAACCCGACCAGGCAGGTCGTCCGCCGCTTTGCGTCTCTCGCCACGCTGATCGACAAGGATGCCGCCGAGAGTCCCATCCAGGCCGCAATCAGAAGCCAGCAACTGCAGGGCTACTTCACCAATCCGGCCGAGTTGCAGACCCCCGTCTACGGCTTGGCCGGGGCGCTCACGCCCACGGATATCGCCTCGCAGACCATGTCCGCGCGCGCCTTCTTTCTGACGCTATCTCTCCGCTTCCAGGATCTGCACGTCACGCACCCTTCCCGGGGCATCGCTGAAGCCACCGTCACGGCGCGAATCGAAGGCCAGACGTCCACCGGAGACGCCGTCGAGGAAATCCGCGAAATGCAGTGCGTCCTGCACAGGGAGAGTGGCACCTGGCGCTTCGCCTCCTGCAAACTCGTCGACGTACTGAAGAAGTGAGGACATGCGGCCGCCCATTCCGCTGGTACGCCACGACCACCGCCTGTAAGGTTCTCACCGCAAGCACGACCGATTAACAGGAACGAAACCAAGCCGATAGCAACCAAAGGGAGAGGGCGTAACGCGGTCAGCCCCCCCATACTGCGGAAGAACTCATCATGCGTATTCCCATGAAGCTCGGAATCCTGCCTGTCTGTGCCCTGGTGCTGTGCGCCGCCTGCTCGAAGAAGACCCCGCCTGAGGGGCACGCCAACACCTCGCCCGCAGGTCCCGTCGTGGTGCTGGATGACAAGACCTTCGACTCGCAGATTGCCAGCGGCGTCGTGTTGGTCGACTTCTGGGCCACGTGGTGCGGCCCCTGCCGCATGCAGGGCCCGATTGTGGAGCAGGTCGCCGGCCAGGTGCAGGGCAAGGCCAAAGTGGCCAAACTGGACGTCGATTCGGCTCAAGCCATCGCGCAGCGCTTCGGCATCAGCAGCATCCCGACCCTGATTGTCTTCAAAGACGGCAAACCCGCGGATCAGTTCGTCGGGGTGACGCAAGCCGACGCGCTAATCGCGGCGATCAACAAAGCGGCCGGACCGGCGCTCTGATGACGCGTTCGCCGGGTCCCGCACCGCAAGCGCGGATCCGACCCCATGCGAACGCCGCGATCCCGCCTGCAGGCGTGCGACGGCTCACCTGGGTGGCCACCTGCTGCAGGTAGTCGCCATCTGTAGATCAAAGACAATGGGAGCGCGTGCGTCACGCGACCGGATGACTCCGCGGTTCCCGCCTTACGACACCGCGGTGAACGCGAGGCAGACGTTGTGACCGCCGAACCCGAGGGAGTTCTTCAGCGCGGCACGCACAGGCACCTGGCGGGCCGTGTTGGGCGTGTAGTCAAGGTCACAGTTCGGATCCGGATTCTCGAGATTGATTGTCGGGGGAATCACACCGCGCTGGATCGCCAGCGCGCAGACCGCAGCTTCGATGCCGCCTGCGGCGCCCAGCAAGTGACCGGTCATCGACTTGGTCGAACTGATCATGGTCGTGCGCGCCGCATCGCCCATCGCCAGCTTGATGACCTTCGTCTCGGTCTTGTCGTTGAGCGGCGTGCTGGTGCCGTGCGCGTTGATGTACTGGATGTCGCCCGGCGTGAGCTGGGCATCCTTCATCGCCAGCGTCATGGCCCGCGCGCCCGCTTCCCCGCTCTCCATCGGCGCCGTGATGTGGCTCGCGTCGCACGACTGGCCAAACCCCGCCACCTCGCAGTAAATCCGGGCCCCGCGCGCCTTGGCGTGCTCGTACTCCTCCACGACCACCACGCCCGCGCCCTCGCCGATCACAAATCCGTCGCGATCACGGTCGAACGGGCGGCTGGCGCGCGTCGGGTCATCGTTGCGCGTGCTCAGGGCCTTCATGTTGCCAAACCCCGCCACGCCCAACTCGCAGGCGGCGGCTTCCGCGCCTCCGGCGATCATGATGTCGGCCTCGCCCAGTCGGATGTGCCGCTGGGCCATGCCGATGGCGTGCGCCGCGGAGGCGCACGCGGATACGATGCAGTAGCTCGGCCCCTGCAAATTGAAGCGAATGGCCACCAACCCGGCCGCCATGTTCGAAATCATCTGGGGGATCATGAAGGGCGAGCAACGATCGGGCCCCTTCAACACCAGGTTGGAATGCTGCGTCTGCAGCGTCTCCAGCCCGCCAATGCCCGAACTGATGTTCGATCCGATCCGGGTCGGATCTTCCTTGCTGAAATCCAGCCCCGCATCGGTCACCGCCAACTGCGACGCCGCCACGGCATAGTGGCAGTAAACGTCCATCCGCCGCTGCTCTTTCTTGGCGATGAACGCGTCAATGTCGAATTCCACCACCTCGCCCGCGATCTGGCTGTCGTACCCCTTCGAAACATCGAATCGCGTAATGCGCCGGATGCCCGAGGTGCCGGCCACCATGCGGGTCCAGAAGGTCTCAAGCGCGCAACCCAGGGGGGAGATGACCCCAATTCCGGTTATGACGGCACGTCTCATGCTTGTTTAGACCCGTGGAGGGCGGGGTGAATGTTCGTAAACTCAAGAACGGAAGCCGGAACCACGGCGGTCATGGATCACGCCGCGCGGAGCCTCAGGAACTCGCCGCCCCCAGCCCGCCATCCGCGCCAGCCGTGGCATCCGCCACGCTCCCGTGCACTCGGCCTCCGGAACGGAACGCCCCTGCGCGCCGTTCCGGATTGCACGGTGAGCCCAATCAGGCGCCGAAGCCCTTGTCCTTCAGATACTGAATGACGGCGCCGACATTCGTCAGCTTCTCGGCATCCTCGTCCGGAATTTCAGCACCAAACTCCTCTTCGAAAGCCATCACGAGTTCGACGGTGTCCAGCGAGTCAGCGCCAAGATCTTCGATGAAGGAAGCCTGGGGTGTCACCTGATCGGCATTGACGCCCAACTGCTCAACGATGATTTCTTTGACTTTATCTTCCAGTGCCATTGCGGTCCTCCTTGTTCTAACATTCTGTTGCGCGGGTCAATCCCACCGCCCCGCCATACACTACATACCCATTCCACCACTCACCGTGAGTACCTGACCCGTCATGTACGCGGAATCATCGCTGGCCAGGAACAACACCACACGCGCCACGTCGCGGGGCAGCCCGAATCGATTCAACGGTATGTGCGCCAGCATCTGCTTCTTGATGTCTTCGGGCAGCACCTCGGTCATCTTGGTCTCGATGAACCCGGGGGCCACAGCATTGGCCCGCACGTTGCGACTGGCCAACTCCTTGGCGACAGACTTAGTCAGCGCAATGACACCCGCTTTTGACGCGGCATAGTTACATTGGCCCGCATTGCCGATCAAGCCAATAATTGACGCGATATTGACCATCACGCCGCCCCGCTGTTTCATCATGATCTTGCCGACCGCCTTGGTGAACAGGAAGGTCCCCTTGAGGTTGACGGTGATGACCGCATCCCAGTCCTCCTCCGTCATCCGGGCCATGAAGCCATCCTTCGTGATGCCCGCGTTGTTGACCAGAATGTCGATGCGGCCGCACTTCTCCACGGCCTCCGTGACCGCCGCGTTGACGGAAGCCGACTGGCTCACGTCCGCCGACAGGCACACCACCTTGCGCCCCTTGGCCTGAACCGCCGCCGCCGTCTCGGCGAGCCATTCGGCCTTCACGTCGCACAGGATCAGATCTGCGCCTTCGGTCGCCAATTCCTCGGCGATGGCCCGCCCAATGCCCCGTGCCGCCCCGGTCACCAGCGCTATCTTGCCTTCCACAGAACCCATGACTATGCCTCCCATTCGCCGTTTTTCAGGGCCGCCGCCGCCTTCTCCAGGCTGCCCACGTCCTGCACGTTTGCCAGGTGCGCCCCGGTATGAATGCGCTTGATCAAGCCAGACAGCACCCGCCCCGGCCCGCACTCCACATATCCCGTAATCCCCTGCGCCCCCAGCCACTCCACGCAGCTCACCCACCGCACGGGCTGCGTCACCTGGCGCACCAGGTCCTGCCGCATCTGGACCGGATCACGGTGCGGCGTGCCGGTCACATTCGAAACCACAGGCAGCCGGGGCGCCTGGAACGGAATCCCGTCCAGCACCGCCGCCAGGCGATCGGCCGCCGGCTGCATCAGCCGCGAGTGAAACGCCCCCGCCACATTGAGGATGACCGTCTTCTTGGCCCCCGCCTCGCGCGCCAGCTTGTCCGCATCCGCAATCGCCGCGCGCGGTCCCGACAGCACGATCTGCTCGTGCGAATTCAGGTTGGCCACCTCGACGCCCGCCGCGTCGGCAACGCCCTGCACCTTGTCCGGCGCCAGGCCCATGACGCTCACCATGCCGCCGGCCGTGGCCGCACAGGCTTCCTGCATAAACCGTCCACGCGCCTCGAGCGCCTTCAGCGCGTCCTCAAAACTCACGGCGCCGGCCATGTGCAGCGCGGTCCACTCTCCCAGGCTCAAGCCCGCCGCGCCCACGAACGCGAGCCCCGGCCGCTGACGTAGCAGGGCCGTGTAGCACGCCAGGCTGGCCACAAAGATGCCGGGTTGGCAGTTGTTCGACTGGGTGAGTTCCGCCTCCGGGCCCTCGAAACAGATCAGGGATAGCGGGTAGCCGAGAATCTCGTCCGCACGGGAAAACAGCGCCGCGCACTCCGGGAAAGCCGCCGCCAGGTCGCGCCCCATGCCCACGGCTTGCGCGCCCTGCCCTGCAAAGACAATCGCCTTATTGGCCATGATCCCACTCCATCACGCTGGCGCCCCAGGTGAACCCGCCGCCAAAGGCCACGAACAGCACGAGGTCGCCCTTCTTGATGCGCCCCGCCCGTACAGCCTCGTCCAGCGCCACCGGCACCGACGCGCCCGACATGTTGCCCACCTTGTCCAAATTCACGCAAAACCGGTCTAACCCGATGCCCAGACGCGTGGAAATCGCCTGGATGATGCGCAGGTTGGCCTGGTGCGGAATGACCCACGCCACGTCGTCCGTCTTCAGGTTGTTGCGGCTCAGCACCTTGTTGGCCGCGTCGCACATGCAGCGCACGGCGTGCTTGAATACCTCGTTGCCCTGCATCTTCATGAAGTGCAGGCGCTGCTCAATCGTTTCCTGTGACGAGGGATGCCGGCTGCCGCCGCCCGGGATGTTCAGCAAGTCGGCCAGCGTGCCGTCCGAGCCGGCGACCGACCCGATGATCCCGCGCCCGCTGTCGCGCAGCTGCAAGACCACGGCACCGGCGCCATCGCCGAACAGAACGCACGTCGTGCGATCCTGCCAGTCCGTCACACTGCTCAGCTTCTCGCCGCCGATGATCAGGGCCGTGCGCGCGCCGCCGCTCACCAGGTAGCGATAGCCCACGTCCAGGGCATACAAAAATCCCGAGCACGCGGCCTCGAGGTCAAAACAAAAGGCATTCTTGGCGCCGATCTTGTCCTGGACAAAGCAGGCCGTGCTGGGAAACGGCATGTCGGGCGTAACCGTGGCGACCACGATCAGGTCCACCGCCTCCGCCGTCAGGCCGGCCGCAGCCAGCGCGCGCCGCGACGCTTCCGCCGCCAGGTCCGAGGTCGCCTCGTGCGCGGCCGCGATATGCCGGGACCGGATGCCCGTGCGCGTCGTGATCCACTCGTCCGACGTCTCGACCATCTTCTCCAGGTCCGCGTTGGTCAGGATCCGCTCCGGCAGGTAGGAACCGGTCCCGACGATGCTGACGATGGGTCCGTTGCTCGTCATGTTTTCAGCGCGCTTTCCACTTCGGCGATACGCTGCACAATGAGTTGGTTCAGATTGTGGTGCACGGACTCCGCCGCCACGCGGATCGCATGCCGGATGGCCAGCGCCGACGAGGCGCCATGGCTGATGATGCACACCCCGTTGACGCCCAGCAGGGGCGCCCCGCCCTGCAACTCCGGGTCCATCTTGGCCTTCATCGCCTTCAGCGCCCCGCGCAGGAGCATGGCCCCCAGCAACCGCACGGGCGTGGCTTTGAATTCCTTTTTCATCCAATGCACGATGGCGTGGGCCACGCTCTCGCTCGTCTTCAAAATGGTGTTGCCCACAAACCCGTCGCACACCGCCACGTCTGTCTCGCCGCGAAACAGGTCGTGGCCTTCCACATTACCGCGGAAATTCAACGTCGAGTTGCTCAGCAGCTTGAAGGCTTCCTTGGTGATCTCGTTACCCTTGGAATCCTCGCCGCCGATGCTGACCAGCCCCACCACCGGCTTGGCATGCCCCAGGATCGCCTGCGAGTACACGCTGCCCATGATCGCAAACTGCAGCAGCAGCCACGCGTCGCAATCCGTGTTCGCGCCCGCATCAACCAGGATCAGGGGGCGGTCCTGGGTCGGCATGATCGTGGCAATCGCCGGCCGCAACACGCCCTCCAGCGTGCGCAGCTTGAGCGACGCCGACACCACCACGCCGCCCGTATTGCCCGCCGACACCATGGCATCGGCTTCGCCGCGCTTCACCAGGTCGATCGCCCGGTTGATGGACGAATCCTTCTTGCGCCGCACCGCCAGGGCCGGGCTCTCCTCCATCCCGATCGCTTCGGCGGCATGGAAGATCCGCATCTTGGACGGCAGGGCGCGGCCCTGCAACTCCGCCCGGATGCGCTGCTCGTCCCCGACGAGAATCAACTCCGAAACGGAGGACTCTGCCGAGACGGCATCCAACGCGCCCTGAACGATTTCGCGCGGGGCAAAATCGCCCCCCATGGCATCGACCGCGATACGCATAGGCTACCGACTAGGCGGATTCGACTGTCAGCACCTGGCGGCCATTGTAAAAGCCGCAGGCGGGACAGGCCCGGTGAGACAGCCGCAGGCCGCCGCACTGGGGGCAGGTCGTGCCACGACGAACGTGCACACGATGGGAATGCTTGCGCTGGCCAATACGACTCTTCGATACTTTTCTCTTTGGAACGGCCATTAGGGTCTCCTGCTGCCGGGCGCCCACCGATTCAGTATAGCCCAGCGATTATCATCCGGCGGTGCGCAACGGCATGCCGCCTCGTTCAAGTTTACCCCGCACGTTGCGCAGAGTCCTTTGCACTCCGGACTGCACACTGGGTACCCAGGAAAGGCGAGGATCATAGCTTCGCGAATATCGCCGGTCAAGTCCACACAGTCCCGTCCTTCCGACGCAGGCACTGCGGGCCTCTTGGCCGTCGCAACCTTCTTATCCATAACCTCTTCCACCGGGTCATCATCCATGCTTCGCACCCACTGGAGCCCGTCTGGCGTCAGTTCCCACGAGCGTTCGAACTGCGAATCACGGACTTCGCCGATGAATGGGGTGTCGCAGCGGACGCAGCGCAATTCGGCCCTGCTGGCCAGTTCTCCGGTCACCAACAGCATGGCGGGAATGCGCGTCGCCTTGATCACATACGAGATCGGCGCCACGAGACGCAGGCCGCTGCCCGGCTCGACGTCCACGATGTCGGGAGGATCCTCGCCACGGTATACCCGCGAGCCGCTGGTCAACTCATTCAGATGAATGATCATGGCTGCCCCCCCGGAATTTGGACCATAACGCCCGCTGCACGCCGGGCGCCACAAACATGCTCACGTCGCCCCCGCGCGCCGCCACCTCTTTGACCAGGCTGGAGCTGACGTAGCTCTGGGTCTCGCTGGGCATCATGAACAGCGTCTCGATCTCGGGCGCCAGCTTGCGGTTCGTCAGCGCCATGCGAAATTCGTACTCGAAATCCGAGTAGGCGCGCACCCCCCGGATCAACACCCGCACCCCCTGATGGCGGGCGTAGTCGATCAATAACCCCTCAAAGGCATCCACCACCACGTTCGCCAGCGGCTTCACGACCTCGCGCGTCAACGCCAGGCGCTCCTCCACGCTGAACAGCGTGCTCTTGGACGACGTGGCCACCACCGCCAGGATGACGCGTTCAAACAGCCCGGCAGACCGCTCCACCAGGTCGAAATGCCCCAGCGTCATGGGATCAAAGGTGCCCGCGTAGATTGCCGTCTGCATGCGACTACTCCTGCCGTTCCAATACCCGCAACCGGGACTGCCCGTAGCGGCGATCCCGCACCAGCAGCCAGCCCGGTGACGCCACCGCCGGCTCATCCGCGCCCTGCTCCATGACCAACCACCCGCCCGGAACCAGCATAGCCCCCGCCGTCACCAAGTCCAATACCTTCTCAAGCGCCAGCGGCGCCGACACCGGGTTCCGCGGCTGCCCGTCCGGTCGCGGCGCGTGCGTGCTTTCAATGCGCCCCCCCCCGCCCCGGCGCTCTCCATGCCGTGGCCGGACAGGCGCGCGTTCCCCATAGGGTGGATCGGCAAAGATGATGTCAAAGGGAGCGTCGGGCAGGCCGCGCGCCAGCACCTGGAGCACGTCGCCCCGGATCGCGCGGCAGCGGTCCATGGCGAACGTCTTCACGTTGGTCTCCAACGCGCGCAGGGCCACGGGATGAAACTCCACCCAACTGACCAAGGCCGCCCCGCGGCTCCAGGCCTCAATCCCCACCGCCCCTGTACCCGCGTACAGGTCCAGAAACTTGGCCCCCGTGATCCGCTCGCCCAGCATGGAGAACAAGCTGCCCCGCACCAGATCCTGCGTGGGGCGCATTCCCGCGCGAGGCACCGTCAATACCCGTCCACCCAGTTGTCCACCCGTGATGCGCATCGGACATAGTAGAAAATCCCCACAGCCGCTGCAATGCCCAGTTCCCGCTCCGACCGCCAGGCGGGGCATGGCGGCCCCGGTCCCACGCCACACGGGCGTGAAGTCCACGGCCCATGAAAGGCTGACAGAATCGTAAGGTTGCGTCTCAACCGTTGCACTCCAACGGTATCCATGATACCAGCATGGTCGATTAGCAGCAGTCGGATGTCTCCAACGGAGGACTGCCAGGGTGAAAAATATGGATGCACTGTTTCGCGAGAAGCGGCAGAAAATCGACGACTTCGACTTCGGCAAGAACACGGCCGAAGTCTTCGACGATATGCTGGATCGCTCGGTCCCCTTCTATGCCGAGGTTCAGCGCATGATCGGCGAAATGGCCGCCGACTTCGCCGTGCCCGGCACGAACCTCTACGACCTCGGGTGCTCGACTTGCACCACCTTCCTGCAAATCGACAAGCTGCTGCCCCCCGACGTCACCTTCATCGGCGTCGATTCTTCGGCCCCGATGCTCGACAAGGCCCGCGCCAAGCTCGCCCAGGCCGGCTTCACCCGCCAGCACGATCTCGTCTGCAGCGACCTGAACGAAAACATGTCGGTGACCAACGCATCCGTCGTGATCCTAAACCTGACGCTCCAGTTCGTTCGCCCGCTCAAGCGCACCCCGGTCATGCGGGAAATCGCCAAGGGCGTCCGCGAAGGCGGTTGCCTGCTCCTCGTGGAAAAGGTGCTGAGCCCGAACTCAACCGCGAACCGGCTCTTCATCAAGTACTACTACGAATTCAAGAAGCGCCAGGGCTATAGCGAGCTGGAAATCGCCCAGAAGCGCGAGGCGCTCGAAAACGTGCTCATTCCCTACCATGCAGACGAGAACCGGCAGCTGATGCTCGACAGCGGCTTCAGCGCCTGCGATGTCTTCTTCCGCTGGTACAACTTCTGCGGATTCATCGCCATCAAATGAGCGACCTTCCTACGTCACCCCTGCACCGCCTGCTCTGCGCCATCGGAAATTTCTTCTTCCGCTGGCGCAACACGCTGTTCCCGGTTCTCTTTGTGGCCATGGCGCTGGTGGTCCGCCCGGCCCATCTGTTCCAGAACCCGCGGCTGGATGCCGTCGCCACCCTGGCCGGCGTGCTCGTGGCGCTCGCCGGACAGATCGTGCGCGGCGCCACCATCGGGCTCGCCTACATCAAACGCGGCGGCAAGGAGGGACGCGTCTATGCGGATTCGCTCGTGCACACCGGCGTCTACGCCCACACCCGCAATCCCATGTATCTCGGCAACCTGCTCATCGCCGCCGGCCTGTGCCTCACGTTCGGTTCGCCCTGGATGTACGGCGTCGTCTTCCCCTTCTTCTGGTTCGTCTACATCTGCATCGTGCTGACCGAGGAGCGCTATCTTGGCAAGCAGTTTGGCAAGGATTTCGAGGAGTACGTCCGCACCGTTCCCCGATTCTGGCCGATTGTGAAGGGCCTGCGCGCGACGTTCTCCCAGTATGACTTCGACTGGGCCAAGGTGCTTTACAAGGAGTACGGCACGATCTTCGGTACGGTGGCGGGGCTCTACGTACTGCTTCTGCTGAAGTACGACTTGCTGCGCGTGTCGGCCCACTCCCATCGGCAACAGGCCGAGTTGGCCCTGCCCCTCCTCGCGTTCATCGCCGCCTACGCCATCGCCCGCGTCATCAAAAAGAAGCGCTTGCTCGGCCCCGTGTAACCCCACGCCCCGAGCGTCACCCCCAGCGGTCCCCGCCGGTCATCTCCGCCCTGCCACCGCACGCCTCACCCGGCGGCGCCATTCGATGCCGGCGCCTTCACTTTCGACTTCCGCCGGCCGTGCGCGAACAACTCGAGCTGATCATCCCGCACCAGTTCGTAGTTCTTCAGCAGGCGAATCACTTGCAGCAGGTCGGACTTCTCGTAGTTCTTGTTCACATCCACGCCGGACACCAGCTCGGCCAGGATGGTGCGGAACGAAATGACGCCATCGACGCCTCGTTCCTTGAGAAATTTGATCGTGCGATCCTTCAGTTCGCCCGAGGCGGGCAGCTTCGGCAGGCACAGGATCTTGGCCATGTCCGTGGCTCCCAGAATCTCGGCCGCGAATTTAACCGAGGCCGGCTGGACAAAGCGCAGAATCTCCGGCGTCTTCTCGAACGTCGACGTGTAAAACCGGTCCGTATGCCACCCGCGTACGCCGACCACCGCCCGCGCCACGGTCCTGAGATCGGCCGTCGTCAGGACAAAGCTTGCCGGCAGGACATGCGTGTGGATGGTCGGATTGACCACGACCAGATCCACTTCCTCGTCGGCCGTCTTGGGCCGCCCCGGCACGTTGTACTTGCGCGGCTGCGAGATCAGGTACCCCTGCATCTCGAAGTACTCGCGGACCAGCATCTCGGTGACTGCTGACATCGTCTCACCTTCTTGTCCCGTCGCATCGCCCTCAGCACCACGGACCGCAACCATCGCCGTCTCGATATCCGGACACGCCGTCTGGCGCCGGCCGTCCCGGCCGGTTCATCCCGCACGCGCCATCGCCTTCAGACGGCTCCGAACACCGTCTCAAATGCCGCGGCCAACGTCGCCTCGTCCACCTCATGGTCGTACACGACGGACCCCAACTTCTGAGCGAGCACAAAGCGCGGCACGCTGAGCTGCGCCTTCTTGTCGGTGCTCATCGCCGCGCGCAGGGCCGCCCAGTCGCCCCCAAACCCGTTCGCGCCGGGCCTGATCGGCAGGCCCAGCGCCTCCAGCAGGCGCGACAGCCGCCGGCAATCCTCGGCCGGGAAGCCCTTTTCCCGGTGCGAAAGTTCCGCGGCGTATACCATGCCCATTGATACGGCTTCGCCGTGCAGCCAGCGATTGTAGTCCGCCACCAGTTCCAGCGCATGTCCCAGCGTGTGGCCGAAATTCAGGATGGCGCGCACCCCGGAATCGCGCTCATCGACCGCCACGACCTCGGCCTTGATCTCACAGCAACGCGCCACAATGGGCTCAAGCATGTCCAAGTCGCGCCGCCGCAACGCCGCCACCTGTTCCTCGAGCTTCCGAAACAGCGCCGCATCCCAGATCACCCCGTATTTCACGACTTCCGCCAACCCGGACAGATATTCCCGATCCGTCAGCGTCTTGAGCGTCGACAGGTCCGCCACAACCTCAATCGGCTGGTAGAAGGCGCCCACCAGGTTCTTGCCAGCCTTCAGATTGACGCCGGTCTTGCCGCCAACGGAGCTGTCGACCATCGCCAGCAGCGTCGTCGGCACCTGGAAGAAATCGATGCCGCGCAGGTAGCTCGCCGCCGCGAAACCGCCAAGGTCGCCGATCACGCCGCCGCCGACCGCAAACAGCGCGCCGCCGCGGTCCAGCTTCTGCTCGGCTAGAAAATTCAGCACCCGGCCGAGGCCGGCGATCGACTTGCTCCCCTCGCCCGGTTCAACCGCGAGTCCCGGCGCATCGCCAAACATCGCCCGCAGCGCACCGCCCTGGGCCCGCGCAAAGGTCGCATCGGTCAGCACCGCGGCC
>JAIOPI010000026.1 GCA_021413965.1 Lentisphaerota bacterium
GCAGCGCTTCGCCACCTCGGTGATCAGATGATAGTAGGCGTCCGAGGCGTAGTACGTGGGAAACGCGCAGTACGGGATGTCCGGCTTGACCAGCGGCTGGTTCAGCGCGAGGCAGGAGTCGCACTCACAGTCGAGCGCCGCATCTGTCGGCAGCAGATTGAATTGCTTCGGGGTCTCGCCGTACAGAGCCGCCCAGGCGTTCACCTTCGCCGCCAGAAAATCGATCAGACCCGCGCTGGTATAACAGGGTGTAACGCCAAGGCTGCGCTTCCCCACTTTGTCTTCCGGCCCTTCCCGTTTCAGCCCCATCCAGTCGGGGTTGGCTTTCAGTGTGCTTGATGTAATGGCGCAGTTGTTGTGCGGGTAGCCGTCAAAGTCGCCTTCGCGGAATTCCTCTTTCAGCAGCTTGGCCGCCTCCCCATTGTCCTTCGGCCCCTTGGCCGGAGGGACCTCTTCGTCACGTGCGAACCAGAAGCCGTTGGGAGAAGTCAGCCAGTGATTGCGCCAGAAATACAGGTAGCTCTCGGTCGGGAACGGGATCCACCGTTTGTTCTCGGGATTCCATGGGATGACCGGACTGTACTGCCGGATATCGAAACCGGCATATATCCGGTTGGCCGAAGGCGTATGGCGCAGCGGCAACACCTTCAGGTTGAGGGCCTTCAGAATCGGGACCCGCGCGCCATGCGGGTCAGGATACACCCATCGCACGCCCTGGCTCTCCAAAAAGGCCCAGGCGCTGACGAGGACGTTGCGGTAGGGCCAGGCCTTGAACACGACCTCCTTGCCGTCGACTTCCACGTTCACCGGAGACGCGGGCAGCTTGCCGGACTTCAGGTTTGCAGCCATCTCGTCGGCCGTGCCGGCCAGGCTCTTCAAATCGGCGATGCGGAAGACCGGCCCGCTGTAGGTGGCCGCGGCATTGGTCGCGATCACCGGGACCGGCCGGCCCAGCATCTCGCCCAGGTAATAGCTCAGATCCCTGGCGGCCAGGGTCAACGGGACCGCGGCGCCGTCGGGCAGGATCACCGCCTCGCGCTTCGCCCCCCAGGCTTGGAATCCGTTGATCTCAAGTTCACCGAGTGTCCACGACGCCCCCGCCGGAAGTCCCCGCGCCTCCAGCCTGAGATAGCGGACCGCCTGCGGGGGGAAACGGAAGTCCCCCTCCGCGTTGACCGCTGAAGGGCCTGGGATGATGTCCTTCCCATCGGCATCCTTCTTGCCATAGGACGCATAGACCGAGTCCATGGCAACGGCACATTCGTCGTACATCGGTGTCAGGCTGTCCGGACTCGCACCACCCAAAACCGCCACGCGTGTCTTGACGCCCCCCCACGGGTTTGCCGGGAACCCGACATCCTGCCCTTTGTAATTCGCGTCGCCGCACCAGTAGACACGGTGGATGACGAGCGGGCTTCCCAGATCGATGGTCACGCCGGGCGTGGCCCCCTCGGTTGTTACCTGCAAGGAACACGCGGTCTCGGGCTTGCCGTCCGCCAGCATGGCGAGGGCCTTACGCGCGTCATCCCTGGCGATCCAGGTTCCCGGCAGCTGTCCGGCGGACAGCCCCAGGCCGGTTTGAAGAAGAACGATTGCGGCCAACCTGTAGCGCATGTATGTCTTTCCTAGCGTTTGAAGACGTCGATCTTCTTCACCGTCCCTATCTGATTCCACCCTTCGAGATCCGTCCAGACCGTCATCCGCAAGCGACTGGCCTTCACCGGCGCAAACGTGTGGATCGAGACCTCCGAATCGTTATCCCTTCGATCCTCGATCAGGCGATAGCGTTCGCCGTCCCAGGACTCCAGGCTGTACCAGCGCCGGACCATCCGCCGGTCGCTCCAGACGATGCGCACCGCGTCAAACGTCGGCGCCTCTTGCTCCCACACGATCTCGAAGTGGCGCCGCCCGGCGTTGTTGCTGTCACCGGGAAAGCCGATCAGGGTGGCCCCCTTGTCCTGGGTTGCCAGGTCCTGCTTGCCGTGCACCTCCGCGTCGAACGCTGCCAGGCGTTTGCGCTGCTGCGCCTCGGCCTTGTCCGCCTGCACAAACGGCGCGTTCATGGCCTGACTCATGGCGGCGGCGGCCTTCGCGCTCAAGGCGGCTTCACGGAACTGGATCAGGCTCCAGGTTCCCAGATTGTACTGGTGGAAATGAAAACGCGGCAGATCGGACCAGGACGTAAACTTTTCGCCGATGCCCCCGCCTTCGTTCGCCACGCGCACGAGGTTCGCGGGCCAGATGGCTCCCTCCCCCGGCGGCGTCGAGGCAAGCATCTCCAGCGGGAAGCGGGCTTCCATCGTCCAGCCGTCAGCGGTGTAAGCCGTGTTGAAGGCGAAATTGGCGTTGGTCAGCACGTCGTGCGAGTTGACCTGCCGGATTTTGACTGGCCCCCAGGAATATCCCGCCGAACTCACCATGGTCTGGCGGTAGTAGGGCGGCGCCTCAGGGGCAAAGAAGATCTCCACAACATCCCGGTATTCGAACTTCGTATCCTTGGCGTCCGCGGCCCGGGTCTTCTCGATCGCGGGATCCTGGCAAGCCATCCCGAGGTAGAGATAATTGGTGTCCCAGCCCATGCGGAAGCGGGTGGGGTTCTGGAGTGCAAACCGGCCCGGCTGCTCGTCGTTGACGCGCGTGGCGGCGATGCGAAAGCCCGCGAACTCCGGCGCCGTCTGCCAGACGGCGTCGTCCAGCTTGCCGTCGATGGTCGGCGCCTCGTTGAACGCATGGCAAGGATACGGACGATCCGTCTTCGTCTTCCACTGGCCGCGGACGGCGGTCCACTCCATATCGGTGCGGGCCTGTGCTACGCGCTCCTTCTCGTACCACCGGCGGGCCTTGCGGTCCGCCTCGTCGAGCAGGCCGCGCAGTTCGCCAATCGTGTCCGCGCCAATCAGGCGGGGGTCGGGAACGCTCGTGTCGATATTGTTCGCGATCGCGATCCGCTCCAGCGTCTCGTACCACCGAAGCATCGGTTCCCACGCGTCGCCATAGTAGCCGCGGAAGAAATCCTGGAGAATGGTCTCGGCGGTCTCGTCCGGGCGCCAGGTGGTGCGCGCGAAGGCGTAGAGGCCCCAGGGCCAGTGATTCTGGGGGCCCATGAGCTGGGTGGAAACCAGGCGAATGCCCACATCCTTGTAGAACTTGTTCTGGCTCACGAGGGCGCGGACGTTCGGAACGACCAGGTTCAATTCGCCGGCCGGGAGCGAGAACGTGGTGTCGGTATAGATCAGCACATAGCTCCAGATGCCGAGCGAGCCGCACTTGGGGCCCCAGGCCTTGATGTTGTCGCGATAGAAGACGTTCTGGGGGGCGTCCACCGGCAGCGGTGCCCACCAGGGGCAGATGTCCACCAGGGTGTTGTCCGGGAGTTCCCCGATTGTCTGGGGCGCACGCTCATGATTGGTGTAGGCCAGCGTCTTCAGGAAAAGCTCCGGATGGGTCTTCTTCAGTCGCTCCGCAAGGGCGTTGATCAGATAAAAGTGACGGTCCGCATAATTCCATGTGGCGGTGGATTCCTCGGCGCCGTCCGGACTCAGCCGCTCGGGTTTGCCGAACAGCTTCTCGCAGTTCGGACATTCACAAAAGCTGGGCGCATCGTTCGGGTGGACGCTGAAGCCCTGCAGGAGGGGTTGCTTTTTCTCCAGGCGATCCTTAAGCGTGTCCTCCATCTTCTGCAGAATGAATTCAAGGACGGCGGGGTTGGAGAGGCATGGCACCGTGCTTCCCCCGCGCCGATAGGGACCGCTCCACCACTCGGGATGCGCTTTTACCTGCCCGTCGAAGATTTCCCCCATGGTGTGGGCCCAGCCAAAGCCACAGTTGAAGCGCGGAATGGTCCCGATCGGGCAGCCGGTCCAGTTCCACCCCATGGTCAGGCGGTGCCGCATGAAGTAGGCGGACGACTCATCCTGCGGGACGCCGGTCATGCCGCCGGCCATGAAACCGCGCGCGCTGAAGGGCGGGCGATACGCGATGGGCAGAACCGATAAATCGAGTTCTTTGCACATCGGCACGACTTCCCCATGGGGGTCGGGATACAGCCAGCGCACGCCCTGGCTGTGCAGGAACTCGTAGGCCCCGAACATGACCGCCCGCGGCGTGGGGCCAGAAATCCGGATCTCGTCGCCCTCGCGTACGACCGACACATCGTCCAGATTCTTTGGATCCGGTTCGGGTGCAGGGACTTGCTCATCTGGTGGGGTCACCAGACGCAAGCGGAGCCCGGTCCGCCCGGCCGCCTGTTCGGTCGCCACCAGGTCCACAGGGGCGTTGAGCATGCGCGTGAGGTAATGCTGCAGATCTTCGGCGGCAACCTTGATCGCACTGAAGGGCGCGGGCGAACCGTCTTTGCCCGTGATGAACCGGCCGTCCACGACCACGGCGAGGCGCTTGGCCGGATCCACGTCCTGCGTCGCCCCCTGGATATCCATCTCGGCGATGGCCCAGGGCAGGCCGGCGCCGTTCGGTCCGATTTCCAGCTTCACGAAGCGGCCCTTGACGGGGGCGAACCGAAGGCACACGTACGCCTCCACCGTGGTGTCCTGGTCGTCCGGCGCCGCGCCGTCATCCAGGGCCCGCGAACGGGAACTCCCCACCCGCTGGAGCGTCTCGGCCGTTTCGCCGACAGACACCTGAAGCGACCGCGGGAATTTCGAAACATCGCGTCCAGACGTGAGGAAGATCCGACAGACGTGGACGCTCTTCCCGAGGTCGATCAGCACCGCCATGCCGGGCACCTGCGGCCCGTCACTCTCCCACGCGGTATCGAGATTGTTATCCACCGCCAGCGTAAGCGCCCCGGCATTGGCGCCAGAGAACGTCCACCTTGACGCATCCAGCTCTCCGGCCACGGCGGCGCCCCCGCCCACCAGCATGGCGGCCGCGGTCGCACAAGCCATTTTTGCCACTCGCTCGCGAATCATCATGGCCCCCTGTTCCGGTTTAACGGTGCGGCCTGCTGGGAGTCTCCAACGGGCGTCCCGAGCTCCAAAAATCGTGAAAGTTTGGCATTGACCATCACAGGGACAGTATAGCATCATAACAATATGTCGAGGGAAAAAACTACTGGACGCGAAGATTCGGGATCAATCACGCTCGAAAGCGCGATGCCTCCCAAAGAATCCAGAGATGAATTGGCGTCCGCGTTTTCCCGCCTAGGCAAGCGCGAGACCATCATGGCCGACATCCGCCAGCAAATTGCCGACGGGCAACTCAAACCCGGCGACCAACTGCTCTCCGTCGGCGCCATGCGTGATCGCTATGGGGTTAGTCACCAGACGGCCGCCTTCGCGATGGCCGGTCTGGTCCGGGAAGGTGTCATCCGCTCGCTCCCGCGCAAGGGCTACTTTGTGGCTGGGCGGCTCGACGCGCCCGCCTTGGGCAGCGCGGTGGGGGCCCACGTCGCACAACCGGTCTTCGACGCCGCGGACAAGATGTCCCACATGTTCTCCTTCCGCCACCGTACGACCACGCTCAGCTTGTACGTGATGGACAACCTTCCCGAGCATGTGCTGGCCTGGCGCGCCGCCCTGGCCGCGTTCGAGCGCCGCAACCCGCTCCTCCGCGTGACGCCGATCTTCCCGAACGAGGGCGGGCTGTCCGATGTGCTGCAGCGGCGGAACGTGGACATCGTGCACTGGCCGCACGACGACTTGAAGCACACCTACCCCGACCGCTGGCTGCCCTGCGACGGTCTCGAAAGCGCCGGCATGGCGGCGGGGGACGTGCTGCCCATCGTCAACGCCATCCGGGACCGCGACCATGGTCTCGTTGGCGCACCGATGAGCCTGACGACGCGCTACCTCTATGTGAATCTGGATCTCTATCGCCGCTTCCGGTCAGGCGACGTGACCCTGGCCACCCCGGACGCGATCCTGGACGCGGCGCTGGAATTCGAGCGTTCGGCGGCGGGGCCTGACGAGTTCGGGCTCTGGCCGGACAAACTCTTCGAGGATCTGGTGCTGCTGGAGGCGGTCGAGATGAAGCCGGGAGGCCGTTTTCAGTTGAACGCCGATCGTCTGCGGCAACTGATTCCGCGCCTGGCGCCGTTGCGACGTGTTGGCATGCCGCCGCCGCTCTCGGCCCTGAATCAGATCGAGCAGTTCCGCCGCAAGCGGGCCTTGTTCTGCTGGCAGTTCAGTTTCAATGCGCCGGCCTTCGACCTTGTGCCGGACCTGAACTGGGCCGCCCTGGCTCCGCCCAGTCAGCAGGCCGCGTCCACGGAAGCGTACCTGACCGTGCTGGCCATTGATCGGCAGACTGACTTCCCCGAGGAGTGCCGGGAACTGGTTCGCTATCTGTGCAGCGAACCCGTGATGGCCCAGCTTGCCCGGCCGCCGGCTCTGTTGCCGGTGCGCCGAGGTGTGCTGGACCGCTGGAGCGGCTCCCCCCGCATCACGCGTGCGTCAGTCGAGGAGATTGCACGCCGGTTCAGTGCGTTTTGGCCGGTCATGGATCACGCCGCCTGGGATCGCGTGGATACCTGCGGATACCGGTTCGTGGACGGCAGCCTGAGCGCCGACGCGCTCCTGGAGGCGTTGCAGCCGCCGGGCGAAGGAATTGCGGGCTAAAACGTACCAAAGAACGGCAGCGAAACCATGGTTGTGCAAGAAACTGAGCAGAGGATGAAACTGAACCGAATGATGGGCGGCGCGCTGATGGTCGCGAGTCTGTGCTGCACCTTGGCGGCCTTCGCTGGGTTGGAGGTCAAGACCGAAACGGAAAACCTGGTCGGAAGTCGGCTGATCGGGACGTGGAAAACGCATGTTTCGCTCTCCGAGCGCCTGCAGGGCCATGCAAGCCGCGAGGAAACGGTTGTCTTTGTGGAAGACAAGGCCGTTGCGGGCAGGGTGCCGGACGTCTATGCGAAGATCCTCAAACAGAAGCCGGTCTACCTCGCCGGCATGATGACCAGAAATGGCAACGCGCACCCGTTCCTCCTGACAGAGTGGAATGGCAATCCATACCTATTCTACTTCAGCGAGAAGAACGGTGACCCGATGGGTGACAGTGAATCGTTCAACCTCGTTATAGCCGTAGCCAAAGACAAGGGGATGGATCTGCTCTTCATTGGAGGAGACTTCAACAACCAACCCTTCTCCGCGTTTGAGAGAGTCGAATAGAAATGCAAGGACAACGAGGATTTCCTGGTGAACGCTGACCGCAAACCGGCACGCCGAGCCCATTCGGGGCTCCCCTGCCGCCTTGACGATGCGGGCGCTCCCGACCTGCTCGTCACGGCGCTGGGCCCGGTGCGCACGCCTCTGGAACAGGCCCGCTACAGCCCCGGCACCGATCAGGTTACCCCTCGCTCAGGCCGGATCATCCGCAACTACTTCGTGCAACATCTGGACGTGCCGCATGCCCGTCCACTCGACACGCGCCCCTCACCCAATCCGCCCACGGGCTGGTGCTCGTGGGGCTACTATTGCCGCGACATCACGCCGGGCGAGGTGCTGGCCAACGCCCGCTGGATCGCCGAGAACATGCGTGAGTATGGCTGGAATCTCGTCCTGCTGGACGATGGCTGGCAAGCGAACGGGCGGGACTGGTCGGGGCTTCGGGAGACATTTCCGCGCGGCATGAAATGGCTCGCGGACGAAATCAAGAAGCTGGGACTGATCCCCGGCATATGGCTCTGCCCGCATGGACAGGACAACGCCGAACTCGTCCGCTCCAGCGGTTGCTTTCTGCTCAAGCCGGACGGCAAGTCCGTGACGGGAACCTTCTGCGGTCCGTACACGGTGGATCCCTCCAAGCCGGAAACCTTCCGCTACCTTCGCGAGCTCAGCCGGACCGTCACCCGCGACTGGGGGTACGGCTACCTGAAACTGGATGGCATTCCCTCGCTGGAGGAGGCCTATCGGCAGCATCAAAAGGCCTTTGCCGATCCGTCCAAGCCGTGGGTTGCCGCCCTGCGCGACACCTATCAGGCTCTGCGCGCTGGGGCCGGCAAGAACGTCTTCCTCGCGGGCTGTTCGGGGCTGCCACTGACGCCGGCTGGCATCTTCAACGCCCAGCGGACCGGATCCGACGTGGATGCCGAGTGGCGCGCGTTCGCCAACGCGGTGGACGCCACGATGCGCGGGCTCCACCTGAACCGCATCGTCTGGCACAGCGATCCAGACTATGGCCTGCTCCGGTCGCCCCTCACCTTCGGCATGGCTCAGGCGTGGGTGACGTTGCTCGGACTGACCGGGCAACACCAGCTCTTCGGCGATCGCCTCCCCGACCTCGCTCCCGACCGCGTGCGCCTGATGAAAAAGGTCTCGCCGCCGGCCCCGATCATGCCGTTTGACCTGTTCCCCGCCCAGCGCCAGAAGTCCACGTTCGCGTTAAAGATCAATCGCCTCGGGCGTGCTTACGACGTGGTCGGCGTTTTCAACTACGACGAGAGCAAGCAACGCGTGGCGCGTCTGGATTTCCAGCAACTCGGACTCGATCCTGCCCGGCGCCACCACGTGTACGACTTCTGGAACGAGGACTACCTGGGGCTGTGCGAGGCCGGCGTCTTCCTGGAGGTGCCCCCGGCCGCTTGCCGCGTCGTCACGCTCTATCCCGAGGACGCCCTGCCGGTCCTGCTTTCCACCAGCCGCCATATCACGCAGGGGTGGCCCGACCTCGAGCAATTTTCGGTCAATCGCCGCGCGACCGTCCTGAAGGGCGCGAGCCGCGTCATCGCCGGCGAACCCTACACCCTCACGTTCGGCCTGCCCAACGACGGCGCCCACACGTTCGTCCTGAGCCGGATCCGCGTGGGCGGCAAACCTCCCGTGGTTGTCACGCAGGGCCGCGGCGTGGCCCGCGCGACCTGGACGCCAGCCGCCACCGAATGCGTGGAGTGGGAAGCGCGCTTCCGCCGGCAGAAGATCGTGCTGCCCCTCCAACTCGGCTCCTATCCCTACATGCTGGGTGCGCGGGATCTGGATCCCTGGACGGTGGAGGTGTTCTGGGTCAGTTTCGGATCACCGGCCGGGTTCCATGTGCGCCAAAACGGCCGCCAGATCGGGCAGACCTTCGCCACGCGCTTCCGCGTGGGCGGGTTGAAATATGGCAGCAGGCACACGTTCGAGATCGGCGTGGCCGATCGCGATGGCCGCCAGGGCGCGCGCACCGGGCGGATCGATGTGGTGGTGGGCGCGACGCTGCCGAACGTTCTGCACCTTTCCGATCTCGCCTGGACCTCGGCGACGTCGGGCTATCTGCACGCGAAAGCCGACAAGAGCGTCGGGGGCGCGGGTTTGAGCGTGGGCGGCCGGCGCTATGCCAAGGGGATCGGCACGCACCCGTCCTCACGGATCGTGTACGACCTCAAGGGCCTGTTCACGCGCTTGCGCGGCGCCTATGGCATCGAAGACCAGAACGGCATTCCGGCCGACAAGCCGCACGCGCAGAGCGGCCAGGCCCGGTTCGCGATCCGCGCAGACGGCCGCGAACTTCTGCCTTGGGCGCGGCGGGTCCACGGCCAGCGCGCCGTGCCGTTCGCGCTCGATGTGCGCGGCGTGCGGAAGCTGGAACTTTGCGTGGAGCCGCCGGAAGGCGTGGCCGTCAACCTGGCGCCGCACGCCAACTGGCTGGATCTGAATGTTTCCTGGGGCGGAGGTTGAGCGACCGCAGGCGTGACAAGTGTTAGGAGCGAGCAACAAGGAGAAGGCGCAATGAACGCAACGCAGTGGGGGAAGGTCGTCGGGATCATAGGCGCGGTGTGGCTGTTGGCCGCTGGCCCGGCAGTCGCGGCCACGATCACCACGGCACAGGCCGGGGACTGGAGCAACACGACCACCTGGGTGTCGGCGAGCATTCCCCAGGATGGTGACACGGTGATCGTGAATCACAACATCACGCTCACCAACGGGACGGCTTCGCTGGCGGCGTACACGATCAATGCGGGCAAGACCAACACGTTCTGCACGACGAACGCCATACTGTACGCCCAGCAAGTGAACGTCTACGGCACGCTGACGCACACGAACAACACGGCCACGAGCACGAACGCCTTCGGTCAATGGGTTCCCAACGGCCGCGTGTTCATCATCTGCTCAAACCTGCTCGTGGACGCTACGGGGCGCATCAAGGCTGACGCGGTGGGTTATGCGGGTCGTTTCGGCAGTGCTGGCAGCGGCTACGGGCCCGGGGGCGGGACGAATGCTCCCGGCACTGGCGCCGGGGGCGGCTACGGCGGCCCTGGCGGCGCTGGCTGGAACGGCGGCAACAAATCTCTCGGCGGGGTCACGTACGGGAGCGCCAGCGCCCCTGATCAACCCGGTAGCGGCGGCGGCAATACGGCTACCGGCGACCCCGCAGGTGCGGGCGGCGGTCTGATCTGGATCCAGGCGACCCAGGGCACCGTGACGGTTAATGGTCAGATCACGGCGGACGGGGGGCTTCTGTCGACGGCAGAGCAGCTCGGCACCGGAAAAGGCGGTGGCGGTTCGGGGGGCGGCATCTCTATCGCCTGCAGGGTCTTCGCCGGAAGCAACGGGCTCGTGAGTGCCGCGGGGGGCCTATCGCAAAAATGGTGGCCCGGCGCCGGCGGGGGCGGTCGCATCGCGATTACGGTGGATACGAATGCCCAGGCCGGTGCTTCGACGCCAATCGTTGCGTTCCGCTGCGGCGGGGGATCTCTGCCTCCCAATCCCTTGGAGGGCGGCGAACCCGGTGTGCCCGGCACGATCTACGTCAACGACACCCGTATCCTGCCTACCACTTGGCTGAACGGGGGTGGCGAGTTGCAGGGCTTCTCGGCGTGGGCACCGGCGCAATTGGCGATCACCAACTCACAACTGTCATTCCTCACGCGGGTGCAACTCAGCGTGTCCGGCAACATCGCGGTCGGCAGTACTGGTACGAGGTCTGCCGCGCTCACGCTTACGAACGCCTCTTCGCTCACCTGCGGCAACCTGGCGATCAGCAACGGCTCGGTTGCCCTCTGGCGTGACGTCGGTGCCACAATGCCAACCCTGATGGTTACTGGAGACTTGTCGCTCAACACCGGCATGCTCTATGTCAGCGCGGCTTTGACCAACGCGGCCACGCCGGCGTACGGCGCGCTGGTGAGCGTGGCCGGCACGACAAGCCTGACGAACGGTTCCGTCGTGTATCCGTTCAGCAACCCCACCAACGGCGGATCCGTCTGCTTCTCCCTCAAGGACCTGACGATCGCCTTCGGTTCCGGGTTTAACGCCGACGGCAATGGCTATTGGGGCGCACCGCCGAGCACATCCACCAACGGATTCGGACCGGGGGGCGGGAAGTTTGGCCTCTTTTCCAGCTACGCCGGGGGCGGCGGCCACGGCGGTCTCGGCGGGGACGGTGGGGGTGCCCTGTTGAGCGGGGGCGGCATCTATGGCGCTTCCAATGCACCGCCGGTCTTCGCCGGCAGCGGCGGCGGCAATAAACACGATGGCAACGGCCGGGCCGGCGATGGCGGCGGCTTGATCTGGATCGAGTCCGATGGGACCGTGACCCTGAACGGCTATCTCAAAGCCAGCGGGGTGACAACGAACGCCACCGACGCCACTTATCAACGCGGCGGGGGTGGCTCGGGTGGCGGCATCTACGTAACGAGCCGCAGGCTCCAAGGATCCACCGGCACGCTGACGGCCAACGGGAGTATCGGCCGACGTTGGGGCGGCGGCGGCGGTGGCGGCGGCCGCATCCAGGTCTGGTCAAAGAACGATCTCACGGGCGGAGCGCTGGCGACGTCCGTGCTGCCGGGCGCTGGAACCGAAGGCGGCTCGATTGGCGCGGTCGGCACCGTCCACTACGGCACGATTCCGCTCTCCGGCACAACGGTCAGCATTCGGTAAGAGATTTTCCGAAAACCCTACCCGCGGGGACCGCGGGCTCCAACGGCAACGGGAAACCAAACTGGAGCCGGCGGTCTCCGCCGGTTTCTGAATAGGCTGTAAGGCGGGGTATGAAGATCGCTTCAGGGTTGATGCCGTACCAGGTGCTTCAACGGAGCAGGCGGGGGACTGCCTCCGCCTCGCTCCGCGGCACGTGCGGCGTGACCGCTGATGGCGAAGTGCGCGCGACGGTCCTGAAACGCGGGCGCCCGATGCGGGGATTTTCACGAACCCCGATCGGGCGTTGCCGCGGGGGCGCCTGGCGGGGAACACTTGCCCGTCTGCCGGTGGGCGGCCCGTACGACGTCGTTCTGGAGGCCGGCACCGAACGCATCACGGTCCGGCGGATTCTGGTTGGCGATGTCTGGGTCATGGCCGGTCAGTCGAACATGGTGGGCGACGGGCAAATCGAAAAGGCGTTGCGCCCGCATCCGCTGGTGCACGCGTTCTACGCGTGGGATGAATGGCGACTCGCAGTCGAACCGGTTCACGTTCCGTCTGCATCCAGGGACCCGGTTTACTGCGATAAGCCCATTGTAAAACGTCAGGAGATTTTGCGCGCACACCGGACGGCGACGAAAGGGACGGGGCCCGGACTGGCTTTTGCGCGGGCGATGGTGCGGCGCACCGGCATCCCGCAGGGCCTCATCCCCTGCGCCGCGGGCGGAACGAGCATGGCGCAATGGAGTCCAGGCCATAAGCATCTCGAAGGCCGCTCGCTGTATGGCGCCATGCTCCGCCGCGTGCGCCTGCAAGGCCAGCCCGTTGCCGGCGTCCTCTGGTATCAGGGCGAGGCGGATGCTGCTGGCGATACCAGCGCCTACACCGACGGCATGCGGAAACTCGTTCAATCGGTCCGCAAGGATTTCAAGCATCCATCACTTCCCTGGGTCGTGGTCCAACTTGGCAAGACGCACCTGTTCAGCCCGGAGGAGTCAGAACAGGCACCCTACCTTTCCATCCGCGAGCAGCAGCGGCTTCTGCCCCGGCGGATCGGGAACCTTTCCGTCGTGCCGCCGATTGATCTGCCGATGGAAGACGGCATCCATCTCGCCGCCGAGGGGCAGAACGTACTGGGCGAGCGGCTTGCCCGCGCCGCGGCGCATCGCCTCAAGGTCAAAGGTGCACGCAATGCGATCGAGTTGAAAGGCCTGCGCTGTATTCCGTGCCCCGACAACTGGGGCCAGTATCCCGCGATCGAAGTCGAGTTCGCAAATGTCGCCGGCGATCTGCAGTCGGACGGCGTTGCCACAGGCTTCCGCCTGATCAAGCCGGACGGGACGGTTCTGAAGCGTATCCACAAGGTCCTGTTCAAGGGAGGCGGGCGCCTGGTGGTGGTCCCCTACACCTATCCCGACATCTCCATGAAGGGGTATCGGCTCTCCTATGGTTACGATCTCGATGCGTACTGCAATATTCACGATGGGGAGGGGATGAGCCTCCCGGCCTTTGCGCCTCAACCGATTGAAGGCGTGAAGCCGGAATAGACTGGACATGGGTGGAGAGAGCCACGCCTTATCAGGCGCGGCTACGTAGCCGCCGGTGATAACCGGTGGCAGGTCCATAAGAAAAGAAGCATACGCATGAATGGACGACAGGGATTGAGCGGGCTGTTGATGTTAGTTTTGGTGCTAGGGATGGCCATGACCGCCCGGGCTGACCAACCTGTCCCGGATGGGCAATCCCTTGCCGCGGAGGGCGCGGACGCATCCACCGGGCCCCACTACTATGTCAACAACCAGACCGGCTCGGATGAATTCGACGGCCTGGCGCCCCTGCCCTCCCCGGCCGGAAAATCCGGACCGACAGCCACGATCATGGCGGCGGTAAAGAAAGCCTGTGTGGGCGCGCGCATTGTCATCGCCAACACGGGCCAGGATTACCGGGAAAGCGTTCACATCAAGGATGCTCGCAAAGGCCGCGCCGACCGTCCGCTGGTCATTGACGGCAACGGGGCCACCGTGAGCGGACTCGTCCGGGTTGCGCCTGAGCGATGGACGAACGTGCATGATGACGTCTATGCCTTTGTCAACCGGGTCGGGGGCGCGGACTATGTGCCCAAACGTGAATATACAGGCTGGCAGCAACGCATCGGCGACAGCGTGTACGGAAACATGCCGGGCTTTAACTGGATGGCGGGGTGGAGCGGGTGGCCCACCGAGCGGCAGGCACCGGAGATCTTCTTCCTGAACGGCAAGCCGGGGCCCAACGTGACGACGCTGGCAGACCTGCCCCCGGGCGGTTTCTTCTACGACCATCGTGCGAAGCCTAGATGTCTGTATTTCCGCCTTCCTGCGGGTGCCAGGATCGAGGATTGCACGCTGGAGCTTCCCTTGAACGAAGGCGTTTTCGTCACCGACGATTACGTGGTGGTTCGTAACCTGGCATCGAAGTATGCCATGGATGACGGGTTTGCCGGGTTCTGGGGGATTGGCGTGGTCTTTGAAAATTGCAACGGCTCATTCAACTGCGACCAGGGAATTTCTCTCCACGGGACCAGCGTGACGCTGATCGACGGCGGGCTCTACGAGCGCAACGGCGGCTGCGGTATCGCCGATGTCATGTCCAGTTTCACCGTCTACCGTAACGTGGTGGTACGGGACAACCTGATTACCGGCGCGCTCTTCCAGGGACTTGGCCACAGCATGCTGAATTGCAGCGTGTACGGCAACTGGAGCCCCCAGATCGATGCCAGTGGTGAGGGTTCTGTATCCATCGTGAACTGCCTTGTCGCCGGGTCGCTTGAAGCCGGTGGCGGGGCGCATATCGGGCAGGGCCGGATCGATCCCGGTGGAGGCGTTGGCATTCAGATGGAACGGGGACGGATCGATCATGGCACCATTGTCAACTGCTCACAAGGGGTCGTCGTTCTGAAGAGCGGGATGATTGCCAATTCAATCATCGCCAATTGCACCAACGAGCTGGTCAATATCCGCCAAGCGGCGACAAACACGTTCCAGATGAAGAAGACCATTCTCGCCCCCGGGGCCGTCGTCTGTGGCGCCGAAACCGTCACTCAGGATGCCTGGGTGGAGTTTGCCAAAAGAACGCCTTGGGCGAGCAGCAATATGCGGGCGTCTCCCCGCCTTGAGCCGCCGCTCTATGGGCTGCCGTCGGATTCGTCGTTTTCTAAAGCGGGCGACTATGAGCGAACGCCCGGGGCGGTTATACCGCTTTGGAAGGGTTGGAACCCGAATGGAGAAGCGCCGTATATCCGGCCACCGCCGTAGGATGGCGGCATCCCGATACCGTTTCTAAACTTCAACGAAAACAGAAGAATTGACGATCATGAAGCGAATCGTTGGCACCTGTATGGCGGTGGGGTTGATGGTGGTTTCAGGCGCGCAGGCGGCAAAGCTGAACTCGTCACCGTGGACGGTCACGGACGAGGCCACGCGCAAGAAGGTCGCGTCGGTGACGGACAACCGGCTCGAGACGACCTGGACCGCCTCGGGCCCCCAGGGGCTCCTGATCGACCTCGGCCGGCCCACCGTGCTGCACCGCCTCTATCTCGCGCCCGGCGGCGGCATCACGAACAGTTACCGCTCATTGACCATCACGTTCATGGCCGAATCCGCCGAAGGCGGGACGGCGGTGGTGCACCGTTACCTGACACCCACCGACGAGCCCTGGAAAGTCAGTGCCCTGCGGTCGGCGTTGCGCGCCGGCGGAACCAACGACTTCCTGCCTTCCGACAAACCGGAGGCGGATCTGCGGTTCAACCCCATCGTCGCCCGCTACCTGCGGATCGAAGGGGCGGCCCCCCTCGCGGAGGTCATGGCCTACGGCAGTGCCGCCAAGGACGCCTTCAAGAACGATGCGGCCGTCGTCGTGGCCTCAAACGCGCCCGCCATCCTGCGGGTGGCCGCGGAGGACTTGCGCTACTACATTGGCGAACTGACCGGCCGGCCCTTGCCGATTGTCGATCCCGCCCAGGCAGGGGCCTACCCCGGAATCCTATATAAGATCGTCGACCTGTCCCCGCTGGCCACGAACTACGCGCAGATGGTGGCGAACGTGGCTGCCGGCACGTTGCCGAAGACCGAGGTCAACGTCGAGAAGCAGGGCCGCGAGGTGTTGTTCAAGGCCTGGCCGCACATCAACGTGGCCTATAGCGTCTGGGAATTCCTGCGGCAGCAGGGCGTGACCTGGGCGGCACCGGCGGATCATGCCGACTACGTGCCCGCAGGCAAAGGCGTGGACCTGAGCCATCTGCCCTTGCGCAAGAGCCCCTCCGCCAAATGGCGCGAAGGCTTGGGCGGCTTTAGTCACGGTCCGGTCTACTGGGCCTGCTTCTTCATGGACGACACGCTGTTCGCGCTGCGCAACGGTGCGGACCCCGGCCGCCAGTTCCCCGGACTGGGGACCGAGATGCCGGCGAACCCGGACATGCAACTGCGCACGACGAAGGCCGAGGACATCAAACCGGAATACAAGGAGGGATTCGATGGGCATCCCCATAACCTCCATTCCGTGATCCCGAACCGTCTCCTCGATGTCAACCCGGAATGGTGCGGCATGGGACCCGACGGTCAGCGCAAGCCTCCAAGCAAGGGCGGCCCGCAGACCTTCTGTTTCACCAGCCCCGAGGTCATCCAATTTGTGACCGACAAGATGGTGTATTGGTCCGGCGACAACACGAACTGCGCGGTCACGTTCCGCCTGGTCCCGACCGACGGGGCGAGCTTCTGCATGTGCCCGCGCTGCATGGCCCTGAGCAAGCCGCTGGAAAGACCGGTCATGACCTACTGCGCGGGCGACTACGTGATGTCCGGCCCCTATTTCTATTTCATCACCGAGGTGGCCAAGCGGGTCAAGGTCCTTCGGCCGAAGATCCGCGTGTTGGCCCTCGCCTACTCCGACTACACCCCGGCGCCGCGAGAGATCCCCACCTTCCCCGACAACATAACCGTCCAAGTGTGCACCTACGGCCATCGCAACCTGCCCCTGACCGCGCCCGCGAATGCCGCGACCCGGGCGTATCTCGAACCGTGGACCACGCGCGGAGTGCCGCTCGCGCATTGGGACTACCTGCTGATCCATGCCGAGTGGCGCACGCTGACCATGCCCATCCCGATGGTCACGGCGACCGTGGACCGGGAACAGTACCTGGCGCGGCTCGGGATGCTGGATGGCCTGACCCAGACTGACGGCGGGTCCATCACGCACAATCCCTGGAACTTCTATGCCTTTGCGCGGATGCTGTGGGACGTGTCGCTGACCGCCGACCAGATCCTGGGCGAGTTCTTCAACGCGTATTACCAGGAAGCCCGCGAGCCCATGCTCGCCTATTACCGCGCGTTGGAGTCGCACCTGATCCAGAACAGCATTTCGCTGGAGGATTTTGCCTACGACCTCGGCCCGAATCCGGCGATGTTCACGCCCGAACTGATTGCGACGCTGCGGGACCATCTTGCAAAGGCGCGGACGGTGGCCTCGTCGTACTACGTGAAGGCGCGCATCGAGCAGGCCGCGAGCGATCTGGAGTGGGCGATTCCGGCGGCGGCACGCCGCAGTATGGACAAGGCCGTGGCCCTGCAATATGGCAAGAAGGAATACGTCTGCCGCCGCCGCGCGGGGGCGATCGCGATCGACGGCAAACTCGACGACGAGGGCTGGAAGCACGTGGCCGCGGCGGACGGATTTGTGAAGCCCGGGACGTTTGAGCCGGTCCAAGGGGATGACCGCACCGAGTTCCGGATGACGTGGGATGACACGTCGCTTTATGTCGCCGTGCGTTGCACCAACACCAACGCGCCAAACCTGAAGATGACGGAGAATGTCTGGGGCATGGATAACGTCGAGTTCTTCATGGTGCCCGCCTCAACCTATACGGCGGGGTATTATCAGGCCGCCGTCTCTGCGGCGGGCAAGGTCTGGGGGCCCCAGCGCTTCACGGGCGATTACATGTGGGGCAACGACTTGGTGGCGTTGCCTCAATATGAGGCCGCCGTGCATGCCGGAGACGGGGGATGGACAGGCGAGTTTGTGGTGCCGTTCAAGACCTTGAAGGAAGGGGCTCCCAAGGCGGGCGATTTCTGGCGGGCCAATGTGGCGCGCGGCGGGGGGGGATGGTCGCGATTGCCGACCGGCAACCGGCACCTGTACCGCGATTTTGACCTGATTACATTCGGGAGTGATCAATAACCATGACAAAGGGGAGCAACGCCGTCGAACCCTCGTTAGCCCGGATCGGTCACACGTCGCGGCCAGCGTCCGCCCCGTCCACTTCCGGCGCCATGGTCGTCGGCATGGGAATCATGGGCGGTGCTCAAGGCCAGACCGCACAAGGAAAGATCTTCACCAAAGATATATCCAGTGCGGCGGGAATCGCGTGGGCATTCAGGCCTGAAGGCGGAACCTGGGCGCCCATCCAGGTGCCGGCCGGCGGGTGGCGCGCGCAGGGCCACACCTGCGACGCCGGGACCTATCGTGCGCAGATTCCCATTCCGCGCCAGGCTGAAGGGCAAGTGGTGCGGCTGGCGTTTGAAGCGGTGAATTTCGGCGCCGAGATCTTCGCCGGCCCGGATGAGGCGCACCTCGTTCGTGTGGCAGCGCATGTGAACGGCTGGATGCCGTTCACGGCGGATGTCTCCGCCCTCGCCGTGCCCGGCGACGTCTTGCACGTGCAGGTGGTGGTCAAGGGGCGGCGGACGTTCATGGTGAATGGCAAGTACACGGTTGCGCAGGGCGCCGACTGGTATCCCGATGTGGCGGATGGCATCCTGCGTGGCGTCACCCTGGAGTTGCTCCCTGCGGTGCACATTGGTGACGTCTGGATCCGGACGCACCAGGCACCGGACACGCTCCACGCGCAGGTGACGGTGACCAACGCCGGCCGTCGCGCCGTGGTGGCGGTGCTGGAGTCGGAACTGCTGTCATGGAACGCGTCGACGTTTGACTATCCCAATGTTCCCGACTTCCGCGTGGCGCTCGAGCCGGGCGAGAGCCGAACCGTCGCGTTGCCGCCCGTTGCCTGGATGCTCGGCCCCACGAGTTACTGGTGGCCCAATGTCCCTTATCGCCAGGGGTACCAGTCGCAACTGCATATTCTGAATGTGGCGTTGAACATCGACGGCAAGGTCGTGCACGCCTGCCGCCAGCGGTTCGGGTTCCGGCAGTTCCAGGTCAGCGGGAACCGTTACCTGTTGAACGGCATCCCCTGCAACCTGCGCGGCGACAACCAGCAGGAAGCCAATTTCGGAACCGATGGCTACGGTGTGAAGGCCGGTTTCGGCCCCCCGACGGACGCCAATCCGGGCTGGCCCCGGGCGGTCGACAACCTGCTGCGCCTGAACTTCAACGTCATGCGCATGCATCAGATTCCCGCGACGCCATACATGCTGGATGTGTGCGACGAAATGGGGTTGATGCTGGTGGATGAAACCCCGCTGCGCGGCTCCGGCGCCGCAGAGGATTTCGTCGCGGGCCGCGAGAACATGCTCCAAGGCGCGCGCGAGCTGGTGCTCCGCGACCGTCGGCATCCCGCAATCGTCCTATGGAGTGCCGCCAACGAGTGGGCCGAGCCGCTGCTCGAGACGTCCAAGGCCATTCTGGCCCTCGACGACACGCGGCCAATCATTGGCGATGGCGCCGATATTTCGTTGAAGACCAATGACTGCCCGGAACTCGACCCCTACTGCATCGTCATGCAGCACTATGTCGGCGGCATGCCGGGGCTGCCGCTCGTGGGCGGCACGCCGCGCGAAGACCTGCCCTACGGGGAGACTGAGGCGGTCTGGCCGCACGACAACACGAAGGCGGGTTTCGCCTGGATGGGGACAGGCATCCGTATTCGCCGGCTCAAGGGCAATGCGGATCTGCGGAACTATATCCTGAACAACGCCTGGCCCAACTATGTGCCGGGCGAAGGGCCCGAGACCGAAGTTCTGGAGAAGAAGGTCACGGGCCAATGGAAAGGCGACCTGACCATCCAACCGGCGCTGTCAGATCCTTGGAACAACCCCCTGATTCGGCTGATGCAGCAATGCTTTCACCCGCTGGCCGTCTGCGATGTCAACTTCGACCAGCTCAATGCACGGAGCAACACCGACGGCCGGTGGCCGACCGTGAAGCCCTGCTGGGTGGCCGGCACGCGCGTGACGCGCACGCTGGCCGCCTTCAATGACGAATTCACGGCGGAACCCATTACGGTCCGCTGGCAGCTCAGGCAGGGCGCGCGGGACGGCGCCGTGCTGGGGCAGGGCGAGTCCCTTCTGCAGATCCCGCCGGGCGAATTCCGCAAGCTGGACATCGCCTTCACCTGTCCCACGGTGCCGGGGGATGTTTTCCTGGTGATGGAGTCGCATAAAGCCGGTCGGCAACGTTTCGTCGAAGATGCGGTGGTGTTCACGATTGTCGAGAGCCTGCCATCCAGCGTGCCGGATGGAACGTACCGGCTGGTGTTCCTGTTCAACGGCAAACCGGCTGCACTTCACGAGACGATGGCAAACGATGGCGCCACGCTGTTGAACGACATCAGCGAGGGGGCGCGCCCCCGCCAGGATTCGGACAAACCAAACGGACGGTCGCATGCCAGGGGCACGTGGTGGAGCGCGACCGTCGTCAACGATGCCGGAGCGCAACCCGCCGCCGAACTCTGGACGTTGCGGAATCTTGGGGGGCAGGACGTTATCCTGACCAGCGTGAAGCATGGCATGGCGCTGGCGGTGGCCAGCGAGAGCGAGGGGACGCCGGCGATTCTGGAACCCTGCGAAGCCGGGAAGCGCGCGCAGATCTGGCATCTGGAGTTGGCGGGGGAAGGCTGTTACCGGCTGATCAACACAGGCAGCGGCAACCTGCTGGATGTCTACGGCTGGTTCCCCCTCGAGCGCGCGCGGGTCATGCAGCGCACGCGGATGGAAGCGGCCTACCAACTGTGGCGTCTGGAAGGCGTCGGGACGAGTCTTTGAGGCAAGCGATGCGGCATCGGGACCATAACATCGAGGCGGCCGGGGGGCGTGACCCGCGGACCGGCCTGGCGATTCTGCTGGTGGCCGGCCTGTTGGTGGGGCGGGCGGCGCTGGCGGGCAACGCGATCCCGTTGGCGGAATCGTTTGAGCCCTACCCCGTCGGGGAGGATGTCGGCGCCCTGCCCGGGTGGAGTTCGACGGTTGGCGCCAGCTTCATGTCGACAAACGCAACCGCGCTCGGCGCGCTGGCCGCATACACGAACGCGGGTGGCGCCCTGCCGCTGTCGACCTCTCACGCGCAGGTGCTGGCGCTCGATGGTTCGGTCAGCCTGGCCGTGGTGGCGCCGACGGGCCGTCTGGTGCGCACCGACATGCTGCTCCTGCCCTGGCGCATCGATGATCTGCCGGCGACGGATGCGGGACTGCAGCTTTCCCTCTGCTTCAACAGCAACGGCCAGGCCGTTGTCTTTCACCATGACCCCGTCGCGGGCACGAATGCGTGGCGCGAGTTGGCGCAGTCACCGCAGGTGCCCACCCTCGCGTGGGTGCGGGTGACCTTCCTGCAGGATTATTCCAACCACATGTTCCAGGTGAGTCTGAACGGCACCCCGGTGACCGATGACCAAGGGTGGTCGGAGCCCGGAGCTTCGCGCCAGCCCGGTGGTTCCTGGTTCTTCATGCCGGCAACGAATGGGACCATGTCGCAAGTCGAGTTCCGTGACGACGGGCACGGCTTTGTGGACGACCTCGAAATCGTTGGCGACCTGGCGACCGTGGCGACGGTGGCGGCAAGCAACGTGACGCCGACCACGGCGGAGCTGCCCGGAATGCTGAGTGACACGGGCCTGGCGCAGACCGCCGTGATGGTCTACTGGGGGCCGGCGGATGGGGGCACCCTTGCCGGGGCGTGGGCCAACACCAACACCTGGGACGCGCCGCAGGCGCCGGGTGACTTCGTCTTCACGGCGAACGTCGCCACGAACACGGTCGTGTACTACCGCTACGCGGCCGAAAACGCCTACGGTCAGGCATGGGCCGACCGGACCGAGTGGGCGGTCGTCGACCCGATTACGCTTACCGTTCCGCGGAAGACGGACGCGCCGCTGGAGCGCCCGGTCGGCACCGGAATCTTTCGCCTGGTGCGTCCAGCGGGAACCGCCGGCGTGGGGCTGACCGTGCGCTATGTCATGAGCGGGTCGGCTTCCAACGGCGTGGACTACGTGACGCTGCCCGGAAGCATCGTGATGCCGCCGGGCGCCACCAACGTGGATGTGGTGCTGACCACGATCCCGGATGGAATCACGGAAGGCGATGAGGAGGCGGTGCTGACGCTGCTGCCCGGGAACTTCGTGGCGGGGGCGGCGGTATTGGGGGACGTGACGATCCTGGATGTGGGGGCGGCGGCGCTCGTGTGGGACAACAGCAGCGGCGACCGTCGCTGGAACTCAAGCAGCACCAACTGGCTCGGCGCCGATGGGCTGTTCTTCCCTGCGGATCACGTGACGTTCAAGGATTTTGCCGATGCCACCGGGCGCGTCTATGTGGGCAGCGCGCCGTCCATGCCGGCGGACGTCCGGCCCGGTGCGATGACCGTGCTCGGCGGTCTGTATGAGTTTGCAGGCGGCGCTGTGTTGGGCGTTCCGGTGACCATCCAGGGCGGGCGGGTGATCGATCGCGAACTGGGCCGCAGCACCTTTGGCAGCGGGGCGATTACGCTGAGCGGGGGCGGGGAGTTCTGGCGGCAGGTTGAGCCGGATACGACCACGCGGCTCCAGCTCTTCAGCAACGACCTGGTGGTCGCCGGTACGGCGACCGTGCAGGGCGGACTGGGCACGAACGCGTGGCTCGGAGACGTGACGCTCAAGGCGCGCCTCTACGTGGGCGGCACCAATCCGGCGGTGGGGCATGTCAACCAATTCCTCGGCACGCTGACCGTGAACCAGGACACCAACAGCACGGCGGGGCGCGTGGTGTCGCTGCGAGCGGGCGGCGGTGCGGCCTACCTGTCCGGGCCGATCGTGGATGATCCGGACACCAACCACGGGGGGAACTTCCCGCTCTGGCTGGAGACGCAGGCTGACTCGGGACTGCTAACCCTGACCAGCACAGGCAACACGTATGCGTGCGGCACGGTCGTGACCAGCGCCGGCGGCACGAACGGCGTCGTCGTAGCCGCGGGATCGAGCCTCGGGCGAGGTCGCGTGACCGTGGCGGGTGACGGTGCGCGGTTGCTGGTGCAGGGCCCGGGGGCCATGGCGGCACCCCTGCTGGTGGGGAGCAATGCCACCGTAATCCTCGCGGCGAGCGGCGCGGTGACCGGCATCGGCAATACGGTAACTGTCACCAATGGCGGACTGCTGGTTCTGCAGAGCGACAACGGCCTGCCGGACGACGGCACGCTGGCGCTGGCGGCCTCCGGGCGGGTCCAAGTCGGCAGCAACCTGGTGGAAACGGTGCGGGTGCTCTACCTCGACGGCCAGTCCCAGCTCGGCGGCGTCTATACCGCGGTCAATCGACCTGCATACATTTGGGGCCATGGCGCCATTCGGGTTAAAGGTCCGATGTCGACAGGCGCGCTGATTCTCGTTCGGTGAAAGAACGGAGTGGAGGTGGTATGAGCACACGATATGCACAGTGGTGTCTATGGGGGGGCCTCTTGGCGCTGGTGGCGATGACAGCCGAAGCCGGCTTCATCGATCACAACTTCGATGTCGCGCCATTCACGAATGGCGCCACGTTCATGGATGGCGGGCTGATGTCAGACTGGAGGGCGGCATCCGCCAGTGTCAGGGTGACGACCACGGCAAAGTACACGCCGCCGCACTCAATTGTTCTGCCCGAGGGCAGCGCGCTCTCGAACGCCGTGGCGCTGACGCCGGCCAGCCACGCCTGGACTGACTTCCGCCTGGCCCCGATGCTGGGGGTGGCACCCGCGTCCAGCGCCACCAACGGCGCGAGTTTCATTTGCTACTTCGCCAGCAATGGGTATGTAAACGTCTGGGCCGGCAGCGGCTGGCAGACCTGCAGCAATGACGTGTGGAACCACCCGATCTCCCCCTTGACCAACGCCATCTTTGCCACGATCTCGATCTACCAAGACTATGCTGCGCAGCGCGCCGCCATCATGGTCAATGACCGGGTTGTGGCCCAGGACCTGCCCTTCGTCACGACCACCAATCGCTACGGCCACTTCATGGCCGAGAACAACGACAACAGCGCCTGGCTGGACGACGTGCGGATTCAGACCAGCTACGATGCGAGCCGGTTGTCCGCCAATGTCAATGGTGTTGACGACGTCGACGCCGCCGAACTGCAGAACTATGGCTACGTGGCGCGCACCCTCTATGTGGGGACGGGCCAGCCATACGCGTACGCCACGCTTTCCAATGCGCTCGCGGTGGCGCGCGACCGCGATACGCTATACGTTGTGGGCGCAGCCTATGCCGAGTCGGTGACGGTTACGCAGGACCTGACGCTCGCGGGGAGCTTCACCAACAGCGGCACGATCACCGTCGCGGCGGGCAGCGTGGTGTCCGCTGTCAGCAATTTCGTCAGCAGCCTGACCGTCAGCGGCCGGGTGGATGTGGCCCAGGGGATCGTGGTCTCGGGCGCGGTCGTGACGGTGGCCGGGAATGGCCTGATCACGGTGGCGACCAACAGCGCGCAGTTGCTGGCCGGCGACTTAAACATCACCGGCAGCGGGGTGGTGGACGTGACGGGCGGCCAGGTGGCTGACGCCGCAGCCGGGGTGGGCATGGCCGGCACCTTCGCCCTGAGCAACACGTGGGGCACGGCGGCGGTGGCGAATCTGGATGTTCATGAATCGTTCGATCTCTACGCCCCGAACACGCGACTGCAGGCTCTGGGGTTTTCGGGTTGGGGCGCTTCGTCCACAGGCGTGGTGGTGCAGGCGTCTGCGGGCTATGAACCCATGCCCTCGCAGGGCGTGCGCATACCCGAGGCCAGCCTGATCTCGAACCGAGTCGCCGCGGCGAGTGTGACGAAGGTCTGGACGGACTTCCGCCTCAAGCCCATGGTAGGCGAAAAACCGTCTGCGCCGGAAACCAACAACACGGCTTTCCTGAGCTATGTCTCGTCGAACGGCGTCTTGAACGTCTGGTCGGGGGGGTGGATTCCTTGCACCAACTACATCAATGGCAGCAGCGTGGCCGTGATCACCACCGGCGAGTTTGTGCGCGTGACTGTTTTTGCGAACTTCGACAGCGACAAGGCGGCGGTCTTCGTGAACGGGAAACTGGCTCGTGAATTGGTCAGTTTTCCGTCGCCCTCCGTTGGCAGCTACAGCAGTTTTCAGACCGCCAACAGCGATGCCAACGCTTATCTCGACGACGTGCACATCACGACGGGCGTTCCGACGGACCTGCTTCCGGTCACCCCCAGCACGGATCTGGACGCCGACGGCACGGCAGATGCCGAAGAGATCGACCTGTACAATTCGGTGTGGGGCTGGAGCGGGCCGCGAACGCTGTTCCAATTTCGCTGATCAACGGCGCCCCATAGCCGGACCGGGCAAGGATCAGGAGCGGTGCGGCCAGAAGACGCCATATGCATGACCTGAGGCATGACGAGACTCTCGACGTGGACGTGTGCGTCGTGGGCGGCGGCATGGCGGGCCTGTGCGCGGCGCTGGCGGCCGCGCGCCACGGCGCCCGCACGGTGCTGATCCAGGACCGCCCTGTCCTTGGCGGCAACGCCTCCTCCGAGATCCGCATGTGGATCTGCGGCGCCCATGGCGCCGGGAACAAGGAAACAGGGCTGCTGGAGGAGATCCAGCTCGAGAATGCCTATCGCAACCACGGTCTCGTCTACAGCGTTTGGGACCACGTGCTATACGGCAAGGCCGTTTTCCAACCCAACCTGCGGCTGCTGCTCAACACCACCTGCGTCGACGCGGTGATGGACGGCAACCGCATCGCTGGCATCCGCGCCTGGCAACTGACCTCCCAGACCTGGTTCACCGTCAACAGCCGGATCTTCATCGACTGCAGCGGAGACAGCATTCTGGGCGCCACCACCGGAGCCGCGTTCCGTTACGGACGTGAAGCACGGACGGAGTTTGACGAGGATATCGAGCCGCCCACGGCAGATCGCAAGACGATGGGCAATTCGATCCTGATCCAGTCGCGCAAGACCGGGCGGCCGCAGCCCTTCACGCCGCCGTCCTGGGCCTACGTCTTCGACTCGCCACGCTTCTTCGAAACCCGAATGCGGGGAGTGAACACGCAGAACTTCTGGTGGATGGAGATCGGCGGGATCCATGACACCTGCCGCGACGCCGAATACATCCGGGATGAGCTGCTGAAGATCGCCTACGGGGTCTGGGACTACGTCAAGAATCGCGCAAGTGATCGGGCGGAGGCGGCGGACTGGGCCATCGAATGGATCGGCTCGCTGCCGGGCAAGCGGGAAAGCCGTCGCTACGAAGGGCCTCACATCCTCACCCAAAACGACATTCGCGAGGGCGGGCGGTTCGACGACATCGTTGCCTACGGCGGCTGGTCGATGGACGACCACCATCCCGCGGGACTGCTCTATCCCGGCAAGCCGACGATCTTCCACCCCGCCCCCTCGCCGTACGGGATTCCGTACCGCTGCCTGTACTCCCGGAACCTCGCCAATCTGCTGTTCGCGGGCCGCAACATTTCGGCCACGCATGCGGCGCTATCGTCGACGCGCGTGATGGCCACCTGTTCGCTGCTCGGCCAGGCTGCGGGAACGGCCGCGGCCCTGTGCGTCGCCCAATCCCTGACGCCGGCCGGGGTGTATCCGAACCATATCGCCACCCTGCAGCAGGCACTGATGGAGGATGATGTCTGGTTGCCCGGTCTGCGGCGCACCCCCGACGGATTGGCGGGGCACAGTCGGCTCGCGGGGCCAGGAGAGGGTGTGGAGCGGCTGATCGATGGCGTCGATCGCGACCGGCCGGATGCGTCGCACGCCTGGGTGGGCAGGCCGGGCGATGCCGTGACGTGGACGTTCGATGCCGCCACGCGCCCCGGCAGCATCCGCCTCGTCTTCGACAGCGACTTGGGCGACACGAAACGCATGCCCGCCTCGTACCCCGTGGCCGCGGACCAGGGACAAACGCCGCGCACGCTCGTGAGGGCCTTCCGGATCGAGGCCGTCACGGCCACCGGCGCCTGGGAAACCGTGTACCGGGAGACGGAGAATTACCAACGGCTGCGCGAGGTGCCTCTTGCATGTGAGACGCGGGCCGTGCGTTTCATTGCCGAATCGACATGGGGTAGCGAAGCCGTGCGCCTCTTCGGCTTTGAACCACAAGCCGTGGCGCGCAACCGCCTGCCCCTGCCGCTGGTGCGGCCGTCCTTCGGCGACCGTGTCGAGGCCTGCCCGCCGGCCGATCTGGCGCCACCAGACTCCGTGGCCGCGAAGCGCCAAGGCAGCGCTTGAAGTGCTACGCCCCCTGCACCGTCACCACGATGCGCCCCATGCGTCGGGCGTCCGCCCGGTTGAGCCCGTGACCTGGGTGGACTGGCAGCAGGGCGGCGGGCACCGCGAGTATGTTCAGCCGCGCAACCTGGGCCCCGCCATTTTGCACCGGGGCGGCGACGAGCAAATCCTGTTCGTGCTGAACCACTATCCGGACGCCGTTCGGTTCCGCCTCACCTTTGGGGCTGACTCCGCGATCACAGGGCTCGTAAACGTGGACGACGGCATCAGGCCCCCTGTCAATGGTGCCGCTGCGATCGTGGATGTTGATCGCAAGTCCGGGGCAGTCTACTGCGTCGAGACGAGGTGACGGCGGGCATCCGGTCTTGGTTCAGATCCTGGTCGAAGCAGCGTGCTGCTGGAACGCGCCAACCATGACCAGCCACGCCCGCAGGTGTTTCCACCTGGATCCGGTTGGGCGCGCCAAACCGCATCAGTCCATGATGGCCTGCGTCCGATCATTGAAACGAGCCGCGTAATCCGCCTTGGCTTGGTCGTGCAGGAAGGACCTGCCGATGAGATCGAGGACGCGATCCTTGCTGTTCACGAGCAAGTCCAGGCATCGTTTGGCGCGTCCGAGATTCACGCCGTAGAACTCGGCCAGTTTCAGGAAGTCCGGCCGTTTGTAGAAGGCGTTCTGCCGGAAGCTCTCCGTCTCGAAGGCGTTGAACAGATCCAGGGCCGTGCGGCCCTCGTCCGGGAAGTGCAGCGACGTGCAAATGAGGTCGTATGCCGGCGTCAGGACGTAGTCTCCGAACTCGCTTTCGAAGAGCGAGAAGTTCTTGAGGTGCGCGTCGCCATTTGAGAAGACGTAATTGAAAGCGATCCGCGCGAACAGCTTCTCAACGTCCACCGGATAGGCTTTGCCGTACTGCTTGAGGATGCGGCCGACCTCCTCGTAGCTCGCGTCGTATTTATAGTTCCGACCAGCCGTTTCTTCTGTCCGGTTGGAAAGCTGGCAGAAGTCCTCCTGGCCGATCTTGACGCCCCCGCGGCGGTCGAACCGGCGGGTGATGTAGGCGAACTCTCCATCCGCGAAATAGATGCAGGCATTGACGGCCGAAGCAATCCCCATGATTTGTGACGCAATCTGCATCGTGAGGTGTTCGTTGGCAGGCACCTCGGCCTTGAAGCGGGGGATGTCGGCCGACGGAATCGGCTTCAGGATGTATTCGCCGTCCTTCTCCGTGGGTATGAGTGTTCCGCGCACCAGTTTCAGGGATATCTTGTCCTGAATGCCCGAGATGGACATGTGCTGCGCGGCCTTCATGCGGAATTCGACGACATCCGTGCGATTGAAGGTCAACCGGTGAGGAAACTTCCGATCGGCGCCAGCCAAATGACGTTCCGCGACGGGGCTGTAGCCCTCGTGCGGGATATCCGCCAGCGTTGACATGCAGCGGTGCATCTACGCCTCCGTTTCCTCGACCACGGTGACGGCGCCGACCGTGTCGCTGTGCGCGGTCTTGAGCAGGCGGCCGAAGTGGTCGTTCTCATCCAGCTTCAGTTTCCGGCACTGGGTCTCCTTCAGAATGCCCTCCGCCAGGAGCCCAAAGAAGAATGGGAACAGAACCTTGGACGTGTAGGGGTCGGGCCGCTTGGGGAGGGTCAGGCTGATCGGCCGTGTCCCCGATGAGGCCAGGTACCCGGCGTCATAGGTGAATCGGTAGCCGTCCGACACCTCCTCAATGCGTCCGGCGAACGTGCCGCCGCACAAGACTCTTCCCTTCCGGCTCACGGCTTACTTCTCCTTGATCTGGATACGAAGCTCCATCCCCAGCGCCTGCAGTACCCGATCTAGAGTCGCGACGGTGGGATTGCCCTTCCCGGCCTCAATATTGCTGAGTGTGTGAACGGCGATACCCGAGATTTCACTCAGTGAGCGCTGATCAACACCAAGCGACGTACGCCGCTTCTTGATCAATTCACCCGCATCTTCTATATTCATTTAAATGAATAATGCGCTTGGGCTTCCGGTTTGGCAAGCAATGTCTTTCTGCAGATTCATCATAGTGAACATGGACAAGTGTGTCATCCTACACCGCAGTTGCCACCATAGGTCTCTATGGCGTTTGATTCGTCCGGGTCCTGGTTTCAGGCGAGCATTGACCTGCTTCAGTCGTACAGCAGGAGCCTCGATTGCTCGGGGCATCTCAAACAGGACGGCAACGGTCGGCCCACGTGGATCAGTTCAAGCCGATGGCGGGAAGGTCGGCGGAATGCCTGACGGCCAGCCTGCCCCAGTCTTGAATACGCCGAATTTGTTCCTGGTGATCCGTGATGTCGGCAAGATCAAGGGCCTCCCACTGGATGGTCAGCACTGGTGGACGCGCTAAAGCGTCGCCGTCTGGCGTTAGGCATGACCCAGCAGGACGTAGCTCTGAGACTCGGCTGTTTCCGGACGCGCGTCGGAAAATGGGAACAACGAGAAGTCAGGATCGACATTCTGGATTTCGTGCGCTTGTGCACGATCTACAAGCTGAACCTCAACCGGCTGCTCGCCGAGTTGCGGGTGAAGGACCCGCCCTGCACGGGCGGGTCCTTCTTTTACCTATCAAGGGTTCACAGTCAAAACGCACGGCCGTTGGTGACGGTGGGCGCGCCATACAATCCCTTGTCGAATCCCCGCCCGAACCTGCAATCCTTTGTCGCTTTCCGACAATGGCTTGCGACTTTTCGACAAACCGTTGCACGAATCGCCGCTTATCGGGGGCGGGCGGCTCCGGGAGATAATCCGGGAGATTGCGCAGTGCAAATCCAAAGGGGAACCCGGGGTGCGGGGCGCCGCCAAGCCCCTCGTGGGGCGCACGGGACGGGTCCGTGGGGTTGAGGTGGGTCTTGGCCGATCACCTGTTTCTCCCGTAAACGTTGATCGAATGCGCTTGCCCGCCCGGCTGGCATGCGCATACTGGAACCAGGGCAGCTTGCATGGAGACCCCGGCAGGGAGCCATGAGTAGGATCGTTACGAGCTTGTTGATCACGTTGTTGGCCGTCACCGCGACGGCGCAGAGCACCAGCCTGTACAACGCGAATGGCACGTCGGCCGGCCGGGTCGTGCAGCACGGCAACATCACCTACCGCTATGCCTCGAACGGCCAGTCGTTAGGGCGCGCCGTTCAGTCCGGCAAGACCACCACGTTCTTTGACGCCAGGGGACAATCCGCGGGCCGCGCTCAACAGAACGGGAATGTCACATACTTCACGGGCGCTACCGGGCAGTCCTTGGGGCGCACCAGGCAGTCGGGGAACACCACGTACTGCTACCAGCCAAACGGACAAAGTGCGGGTCGCGTCGTGACCGGTGCGGGTGGCCTTTACTCGTACGCCGCCAACGGACGGGCTGTCGGCCGGACTTCCGCCTCGGACGTACCGTCGCCGGTGCTGACGTGGAATATGTGCCCGAGGTCCCATTAGGTCGGAGCCGGCGTGCAGCAAGCGGGTCGACTTCTGGGTGTCCCAACCATCATCCTGGATGCCACTACCTTCACAGAAAGAGGGTATGTCGGGGATGATGTCAGCACGATGCTGACGCGTTTGATCGAGACCGCCCACGGCGTGCAACGCGAGCTTCTCACGCTGATCGAGGGCACCGACACCTTGGTGCCTATGGACTACGGATTCAGCGGTCACGGTCCGCGGCTGGGGCTACGGACGGCATCGGGCCGTGACCTAAAGACCACTTGCCCAACCGGTCCTACATCTTCACGAACCGCGCACCCGGTGCCCCGCAGATCGGGCAGCTCGCGGGCGCTTGCCCGATCTCGATGTCGCCGCAGACCGGGCAGAGGTAGAAGTCAGCCGTGAGGTCCTTGCCGGCCTTCACCGCTTCCAGGGCCGCCGCATAGAGCTTGGCATGCACGGCCTCCGCCTTGGATGCCAGATCCATCATGCGTGCCCCCCGGTGGCTCTCGGCCTTCGCCTGCTGGATCATCGGCGGGTACATCGTGGTGAATTCGTAGGTCTCGCCATCCAGCGCTGCCTTCAGATTGTCAGCCGTCGAGCCGACTCCGCCCATGGCATTGAAATGGCCCAGGGCGTGTATGGTCTCGGCCTCCGCTGCGGCGCGGAACAGCCTGGCCACGATGGGGAACCCATCCTGTTCGGCCTTCTTGGCGAACGCTGTGTACTTGCGGTTCGCCTGGCTTTCCCCGGCAAACGCTTCCTTCAGATTCGACTGTGTGTCTGGCATATGCTCCTCCTGATGGCTGAACCCAGATTGAGCGGAATCGACCGGTGACAGTTTCGCAGATGCGGGGACGATGTCAGGCAGAAAGAGTTCTATCCGGCCGGAGATCACCAGTGTTCTCATATAGGGAAGGCGCCCAGGTCGACTTCGCGACCGCCTGCCTTCTGCAGGATGACGACGGTAAGCACCGATGACAAAAACAGAGAGGGCGTCTGCAAGGACGTGCCGGAGAAGACAGAATGGGTGGCCACGGCCGGCACGGATGGACCGCATGCCGTGGCCACCTGGGGCGATGACGTGCGTGCGCTCGGGATCGGGGACGATCAACTTCTGATCCCAAATCGGCTACATGAGCAAGACTGAGCAGAACGTGAAGCTCGATAGCCGCGTCGAGGTGCTCGCCGGCACGCGGCAGGTTGCGGGCGCCACCTTCGACGCCGTCAAAGCCAAATTTGCCAGGGCTCGTGCGGCACTGGTGGTTAAGGTCGAGAAGGTTGAACCCCAGCTTTGAGGCACGCGCCGGCCGCCAAGGAATCAGACTGGCTACCGTTGCCCCCTTGAGGCCGCCGGTTGATTATGCCGCTTGCAAAACACCCTTCAATCCGTCGAATGTCCTAAGGAAAGCGGCATAATGATTCCAACCGACTGCCCGTGGGCGCGCCATCACGCAGTGCTTCGCTCGCGACCATTGAGAACACCCCGATCGACATCCTCAGGCATTTGGCCCTGCACATTCACCACGGAAGGGTGAATATGTGGCCATGTGCCAGCGGACTATCCGTTCTCGAATGACGGCTGCACTGAGGGATGCGCCCGTTGTTTTCCTCAATTTGGCAAACGGCTCGTGAAGACGTCCAAGCTCTGTTTGTCCGACCGCGGACTGATGGCGCATGTGATCGGCATTCAGTCGGCGGCACCGCGGTGGCATTTCCGCACCGCCGCCGGCAAAGATGTGGATTTCGCGCTTGAGGCGCCGGACGGCCGATTGGTTGGCGTCGACGTGAAAGCCTCGGTCCCCTTGCGAACGGACGACTTTGCGTGCCTGCGCGAACTCGGTGAAATCGTTCCCGTTGACTCCCCACTCCGAGTCTTGCGTCGCATAGAATGATCACCTCGACCTCACCCCGCGAGATGCCGCGCTGCCGCTTCGGCGCTGGAAAAGGCGGCTTGGAAATTCAAGCCTCCGATGGGGCCGGTCAGGTCGAGCAGTTCGCCGATCACGAACAAGCCGGGATAACGACGCACCTCAAAGGTTCGTCGATCCACGGCTTCCAGCGCTAACCCGCCGGCCGTCACCTCGGCATGGTCCCAGCCAAGAACACCCGAGATGGGAACCCGCAATCCCTTCAGCGCATCGACCAGTTTCAGGCGCCGGGTTCGATCCAGTTGATGCAGCGCGGGGTTCTCTTCGGTGATCCCGGCCTGGTGCGCAGCCGCCCCCAGCACGCGCGCCGGCAAACCCTCGCCGATGGCCCGAATCAAGCGGCAGCCACCGGGCCGGCCTGCCGCATCCACCAGCATCCTTTGCAGTTCCTGGTCGCTGAGGGTCGGCATAAGGTCCAGCGCGATCGTCCATGTTCCCCCGCGCGCGACGTGGGCAGAGAGGTCCATCGCCCCGGGACCGGACAGACCCACATGCGTGAATAGCACGGGACGCGCGCGCCTGGCGATCGTGCGTCCCGCCGCATCGAGGAGACGGGCCTCGGTTTGCGGGAGGCTGATGCCGGACAGCGCATGTACCCACGGCGCACTGCTTCGGAGCGGCACCAGCGCGGGAACGGGATCGATCACGGGCAAGTCGAGGGTGCGCAGCCAGGTGTACCCATCGCCGGTGCAGCCGGTGCGCGGATAGCTGGAGCCACCGGCACAGAGAATCACCTTCTGGCACGTGAAACGGTCCTGCGGTGTGGCCACCGTCCAACCGTCTCCACTTGGCTCAACAGAACGCACGGCGCTGTCGTACCGTAGGTCCACGCGCGCACTAAGCGCCGCCCGCAACAAGGCGTCCCGGACGTCGATGGCCTTGTCTGAAGCGGGGAATACTTTCTCCAGCTCAGGCTCTTCGACTGTGGGCACGCCAAGCGCATGAAACCGTTCGCGCACCCTGGCGGGGGGCAGTGCGCGCAAGGCCGGCTGCATAAAGCGCTCGGCCGGCCCGAACAGGCGCGCCGCCGCATCTGCCGCCAAGGTAGTCGTCAGGTTACAGCGCGTTCCGCCGCTGGCGAGAATCTTGGTGCCTGCCCGCGACGTCTTCTCGAGCAGCAAGACGCTTCGTCCGCCACGCGCCACGCGTTCGGCAGCCCAAAGTCCGGCAGCACCCGCCCCAATGACAATAATATCCACGTTGCTCCAGCCCGCTCAAGAAGCCGCGTCTCCGCCGGTACGGGCACACCCCCGCCAGGTTCCACGGAGGACGCACGTCCATCGCCGTCAGGGTATCAGAATCCCAGTATGTGCATCCATTTGACTCGCGGTGGTCGCTATAGCTCGATGGACACGCTCGACCCGGCCGCGGGGCCGTCGGGCAACCGGATCGTGCCGCGCTTCTCTCCAACCGACACATGGATGAGCCCCGCTTGGTCGTCACCACGTAGGTGTAGGTTGCCCCTTGGGGGTGGTGGCCATGGTCCAGCCAGCCGCGCCCATCCGCACGCCGCGTGGCTGGCTTGCGATCGATCACGGCGCGGATGCCCGGAGTCGCTACTGCCTGGGCGCGCTGCTGCTGGACGGCGATCGCGTGACGGTTTCCTACGGCGCCTCCGACAGCGTCATCGGCGGGGCCGAGTTCTCGATCCCCGCCCTGCTCGAGCGCATGGTTGCAGGCGTGCGCGTCCCTTGAGGCGGGTGGGCGCCAGTCGCTCGCGCATCGTGCGCATTTGCTTCGTGATCCTCTGAGCCTGCCTTACCCCATGCGGCGATACCCTGTGGGCGTGGCACCGACGCGCTGACGGAACGGCTTGATGGGGAGTGCCGTCGTGGTGAAGGTTTCCGGCAGCCGGAGGCGCCGGGCGGCATCGCGCGCCCCATCGTGACATTCGCAAGCCGAATCGGGGATCCGTCCATCGCGGGTCTCCACGAATCACAGAATGACAATTATTGGCGCGGATCGGCCATTGAAAATACCGGCAGCTCGGCGGATGATGGCTGACGATATGACCGTAAGTGACAACAGGCAGACGGGGTTCCATCCGTAGGCGGGCGACCGATGAACGGCAGGGAGCGTACACTGGCGGCGATTCGGCACGAGGTGCCGGACCGGATTCCCATCGACGCGATCGGCATCGAGAACGGGCTGACGGCGGAGCAGCTTGGTCTGGATGGCCGCGTGCTGGCGGCCGAGGACTTCCGCGGGCCGGCGCCGTTCGATGGCGCGGATGTCATCAACGACTACGGCACAAACCGCGCGTACCCCTTGGCGGAGGCGGCAAGCGTGGCGGCGGTCGAGTCCTACGCCTGGCCGGATGCCGGCCAGTACGACTTCTCCGGCCTGCGCACCACCGCCACGGCGTGGCAGCGGCAGTACGCCGTGCGCGGCCCCTACTGGGTCTCCAAGCCCCTGTTCTGCACCACGTGCGGGCTGATGGGCATGGAGACCACGCTGATGACGATGCTCACCGAACCGGCCGTCTACGAAGCCTGCATCCAGAAGGTCCACGAGTTCTCCATGGATTACGTCCAGCGCTTCCTCGACCATTGTGGCGACGCGCTCGACATTCTGTACCTGGCCGACGACTTTGCCTCGCAGCGCGGGCTGATGTTCCAACCGGAGCACTGGCGCCGATTCATGAAGCCGCGCTACGCCGCCCTCTTCGAGCTCGGCAAGCGTCGCGGACTGCCGGTGTGGTTTCATTCCTGCGGCGATATCACCGCCGTGCTGCCGGACCTGATCGACATCGGGATGGACGTGTGGGAGACCGTGCAGTTGCATGCGCTGCCGCTGTCGCCGCAGGAACTGAAGCGGCAGTTCGGCCGGCACCTCGCGTTCTTCGGCGGCATCAGTACCCAGCGCCTGCCGTTCGCAACCCCCGCCGAGGTGCGCGATGAAGTTCAGCGCGTCATCGCGGCGCTGGGCGAAGGCGGCGGCTACCTCTGCGGCCCGGATCACCATCTCAAGCCCGATGTCCCGCGGGAAAACGCGCTGGCCCTGTTCGCGGCCGCCACGGCATTTCGGGCGCCGGGCGTGACGAACGGCGGGTAGACCGGGTAAGCTTCGTGATGCGGGCGCGGTCTTGATTCGACAAGGAGAACCCCGGATGAAAAGGCGCGAGTTTCTGAAGACGGCGGCCCTCGGCGCGGCGGCGATGGCGACCCCCGCGGCGGCGAACGCGCCGGCGATTGTGCCAGGGGGATCGCCGCGCCGCCCGAACATCGTCCTGATCCTGATGGATGACCTGGGGTGGCGCGATCTATCCTCCTACGGGAGCACGTTCTATGAGACCCCGGTCCTGGATCGACTGGCGGCCGGGGGCATGCGTTTTACCGACGCCTACGCGGCGTGTCCCGTCTGTTCGCCGACGCGTGCCAGCCTGCTCACCGGCAAGTACCCCGCCACGGTCGGTCTCACCAACTACATCGGCGGCGCCAGCAAGGGCCGCCTGCTGGACGCGCCCTATACGCGCTATCTGCCACTGGAAGAAAGGAGTCTGGCAACGGCGTTGCGCGACGGCGGCTACCACACCTGGCACGTCGGCAAGTGGCACCTCGGCGAAGCGGCCTTCTACCCGGAAAAACACGGGTTCGACGTCAACATCGGCGGCTGCAGCCTCGGCTGGCCGGCGGGCGGCTACTTCGGCCCCTGGGACATGCCGACGCTCGGCGATGGGCCCAAGGGCGAGTACCTGACCGATCGGTTGACCGACGAGGCCATTCGGCTCATTCGCGACAAGGAGGATGACCGCCCCTTCTTCCTCAACCTGTGGCACTACTCCGTGCACACCCCCATCCAGGCCCCCGAGAACCTCGTGGCGAAGTACCGCGCGAAGGCGGAGCGGCTGGGGCTGGATCAGACGAACCCCCTCGAAGAGGGCGAGTACTTCCCCTGCGAGCACAAGCGCGACAAACGCGTCCAGCGGCGCCGGATTCAGTCCCACCCCGCCTATGCGGCGATGATGGAGAATGTGGACACCAACATCGGCCGGTTGCTGCAGGCGCTGGCGGATGCCCGGCAGTACGACAACACCATCGTCATCTTCACGTCGGACAACGGCGGGCTGGCCACGGCGGAGGGGTCGCCCACCTGCAACAGCCCATTGCAGGAAGGCAAGGGGTGGATGTACGAGGGCGGCACGCGCGTGCCGCTGATCGTGCGCGCGCCGAGGGTAACCGCGTCGGGCGGCGTTTGCCACGAACCGGTCACTAGCCCCGATTTCTATCCCACCCTCCTGGCGCTGGCGGGGCTGCCGGCTCAGCCGCGGCAGCATGCCGACGGCGTGGATTTCAGCCCCCTGCTGCGCGGGGCCACCGCCCTGGAGCGCGAGGCCATCTACTGGCACTACCCCCACTACGGCAACCAGGGCGGTACGCCGGGCTGCTCCGTGCGCATGGGCGACTACAAGCTGATCGAATTCTATGAGGACGGACGCCTGGAACTTTACCACCTGCGCGAGGACCCGGGCGAAGCGCACAATCTGGCCGCCATACAACCGGAGCGGGCGCGCCGGATGCACGCCCTTCTCGCCGGCTGGCGCGCGCGCGTCGAAGCCAAGATCCCCCAGCCGAATCCGGACTACGCCGCACCGCCTGACGATCGGCCCGCCGCCAACCACGGGAGTGCGCCATGACGAAACGGGAACGCCTGGACGCGGCCTTCGACCTGCGAACACCGGATCGTCCACCGATCCTGGGCGGCTGGCTCTCGGCGCCGGGGCACATTCAGACGCTGACGGGCTGTTCGGATGACGCGTACTGGGAGGACCGCGTACGCTGGGCGCTTGCGGCCGAGCGGGTGCTCGATTCGGACGGGATCGTGGAGGTCTTTGTGCCGCGCAAGCGCGGCGACTACCGCTGCGTGGATCACGCCCTGTTCGAGCTTCGCCACCAGCACACCGAGGAGTCCGTCCTGGCCTTCATCGAGAACCTGAACAGCCCGGAACGCACGAAGGCGGGGTTCGACGAGGAGGCCGCCTACCCGGAGTTTGCCCGGAACGTCAGCGACTGGAAGGCGCGCTGCGGCGACGACCTGGTGTGGTGCGGCGCCGACTGGGAGATCATCCCGCGCGCGTTGTCGGTGAACAAGTTCGGCTACGAGGCCGCACTGACGACGATGGCGACACACCCGGACGCGTGGCGCCGCATGATGCAGGTGACGGCGGAGTGGGCGCGTGCCGAGGCGGTGCTCGTGGCGCGCACGATTCGCGAAGGGCTTCGCCCCAAGGCCGTCCTGACCGGTGAGGACATTTGCACGCAACGGGGACCCATGGCGTCTCCCGCGTTCCTCCGCCGGGAATTCTGGCCCCTGCTGGAGTACGCCATCGAGCCGCTGGTGGCCTGTGGCGCCAAGGTGATCTGGCATTGCGATGGCGATGTGCGCCCGCTGCTGGATGATCTGTTCGCCACCGGGGTCGCCGGCTTGCAGGGCTTCCAGCGCGAGTGCGGCGTGGAGCTGGAGCAGATCGTCAAGCGGCGCACCCGCACGGGCGACCCCCTGATCATCTTCGGCCCCATGTCCGTGACGACGACACTGCCGCTGGGCTCCACCGCCGACGTGCGCGCGGACGTCCGCCATGCCATGAATGTGTGCCGCGACGAAGCCGCGCTCGTCTTCCTCACAAGCAACACGATCAACCCGGACTGCCCGTTGGAGAACATCCGCGCCTTCTGGGACGAGGTGCAAAACAGCCGCTGGTAACCTTGCCCGCACCGCGCGGGGCCGTTGCGATCGGGGGGCGGGAGTTTGTGTCCGGGATCCGGCGCCAACTGCAGGAGCGCGATTTGTCGGGCGTAGGCGGGAAGCGGGAGTTACGCCGCCGCGTGGACCCGGAGACTGTGCGGCGGTCGACCCGGGGCTCCGGGGACTGCAGCGGCGCGGGCTAGATAAGTCTCATGTCGAGCCCTGACCCTGCGTTCCGCGTGGGCAACACGCCGTGGTCCGCGCACCACGTCGGTCAGGGGCGGCGCGGAGTCACGGCGGTTCGTTCTGTGCGCCTGATCGTCAGCGGTGCTTCTTGGCCCAGTCCGCTTTCATGCGCTTCATCTCGGCGTTCGGCTTCACCGGTTTCCCGGGGCACTGGTTTTTCTTGTCGTACAGCCAGCGGCCGAGGCTGTCGCGCATGACCGGCAGGCGCTTGGCGACCGGCGGCGGGGCGAGCACGGCGGTGGGCTTGTCCGCATACCAGTACGCGACCGAGGACATCTCGTTCGCCAGATGGTTGCCGTGCCCGTGTTCGATCGTGACCTTGATTTCCTTCTGGAACCGCACCGGGTTTTCGAGGTGCAGCACGTAGCTGGTCTGGTACCCGCGGGTGTTGTCCTCGTGGATGGACGAGCCGTTACGGAGGAAGGCATTGGGCTGCATGCCCCACGCCTGGTTCAGGTAGTCCTCGCTCCCGGTGCCGTGCAGGTCGGGCGGCCACTTGTAGCCGTCGACCCAGATCATGTCATCGCCTTCGCCCCACCAGGTGCCCTGGAAGTTCGTGACGGACAGATTGCAGCCGATGTAGTGCCCGCGGCCCTTCTTGTCGAGGATGACGTAGTTGTTGTCCCAGGCGAGCTTGCCGGTGTTGACGATGTTGGCTTCGGGGGTGTTGACGCGCACCTCGTGTCCCCAGCCGCCGAAGGGGTTGGTCCGGCGGAATTCGGCGTGGAAATAGGCGGCGTCGGGGCGTGGCTGGTCGTAGGTTTCGTAGTCCACGTAGAAGTACTGCGAGTGGTTCTGATCGCTCTGGTTGATCAATTCCACGAGGGCGCGTTCCGCGAAGGGCATGGGCGCGTAGCAGTTCAGCGCGCACCCCTGGTTGAACTGGTTGTTGCGGGCCGTGGACGCCGTGAACAGCAGCGACTGGAAGCTGTTGACGATGCCGTGGCCCAGGCAGAAGAAGTCGCCGAGCGGCACGAGGATGCTCGGACGCCGGGCGTTGTCCCAGGTGATCTTCAGCAGGCACTCACGGTAGTGGTTGCCCTGGGTCATCCAGATGTGGGTGATGGCGCCGGGGCCGCGGATGTCCGCCAGCACGCGGGTTTCACCGGGCTTGATGACCCACCAGTCGGAATTGCGGCCGGCGGTGTCCCACGATGTGCAGCGGCCACTTTTTCCGGGCTTCAAGGTTGCCAGTTCGTTGATCATATCGGTTCCTTTCGTTGGGGCTGGCCATTAGGCCTTGGCTTTGCAGGGTGTGAAACGGATGGCCTTCACGTCAATCGTTCCTTCGCGCACATCCACGAACGGTTTGCCGCGCCGGACTCCGACCGTGCCGTAACCCGTGGCGGTGGCCAGGAAGGCGCGGAAGTCGCCCTTGATGTGCGGCGCAAGGTACAGCGTCTTGTCCACGGCGTCGTAGCGCGCGCCGCTCAGGCCCTGCAGCAGCGAGTAGCTCGCCATCGCGCGTCCGTACCAGTGTCCGCACTCGTACTCGTTGAACGGGTTGCGTACGCGCCCGTCGTAGCGCAGGCGCGCCGTGCGGACGATCTCGAGGCCTTCGCGCACGCAGCCTTCGAGCATCAGGTGGGCGGCCACCTGGTACTCAATGCCGGTCCAGACCTCGTCGCTGTAGACGAAGGGCAGGGAGAGCCTCCCGCCGCGCGGCCACGTGCACAGCAGCAGTCCGCCTTCCTTGCCGATGGCGTAAGCCGGCCGCTGGGGGTTCGCGTGGCGCGAGAGGTCGGTCTTGAGGTTGTGCTGGTGCACGGCGCGCAGGTGGCTGCGCACCTTGCGCGGCTCGAGGATGTCGCCGAGGCCGCACACGTGCGCCATCCAGGCGCCGAGCACGCCGTCGGCCAGGCAGCCCTTGCCGTACTGGTACTTGGGCCCCTCCTTGTGCAGCAGTTCCACCGCCTCGGGGGAGTAGTGCTTGGGATCCTTCGAAGGGTCCTTTGCCTTGAGATCCTTCCAGCGGATGTCCTGGATGAAGTACTCCCCGTTGTACAGCTGGCTCTCCAGTGCCTTGCGGCCCCGGGCGTAGAGCTGGTCGTACAGGGGCTCCTGCTTGCCGAGCGCCGTAGCCATCGCGCTGGCCGCCTTCAGCGCGCCCAGGTAGAACGACCCGCACATGCCGTCCGGGCCCCAGAACTCGATGTCGTACGTGTTGTGGTGGGGTTCTTCCAGCAGGCCCTTGTGCTTGGGATCCCACGTCGCGATGCAGTAGTTCAGGCTCTGCCGCACCTTGGGCCAGATCGTCCGCAACCACTTCAGGTCGCCGCTGATCCGCCATTCGCGGTAGACCTTGAGGATTCCGCCGAGCTGGCCGTCCGCGGCGGCGTGGTGCCCCTTGTGGTCGGCCGGCCCGATCGGGAGCGGCGCGCGGAAGCGCTGGTGCCCGCGCTTGTCCTGGCACTCGTTGAACTCGGTCTGCCGCAGCGAGCGCTCGAGGTCGGGGAACAGGTGTGGCACGGCCTGGGCGTAGTTCCAGACGTGGGTGCAGGACCCGTGGCAGCAGCCGCAGCCGTCGCAGCACCCCTCCCACGCCCAGAACCGGCCGTCGGCCTGGCGCATCACGGTGGGGGATTTGAGGATCGTCAGGTTGGCGGCCGCCGCCTCCACCACTTCGGGCGCCAGCGTGGTGTCATAGAACGCGTCGCGGAAGCGGGCCGACTTCGCGCGCAGGTCGTCGTACGACTCGGCCCAGTAGGCGGCCACCGCGTCGAGGCTGTCGAAGCGCGCGGCGTACCAGGGGCGATAGGAGGGTTTTCGCCCGTCCGGCCCCGGCGGCACTTCGGTCTCGGATCCGACGCGCACGTCGCTGACCGGCACGTACCATGCGAGCAGCAGGCGCACGGTCTTCTCTTCCCCGGGGCGCAGTTCGAACGGAAGGGCCACGGATCCGCCGCGGCTCGGTTCGCCGGCGACGATCGGCGGCTGCGCAATGGCGACGCCATCCACGACCGACTTCCAGGCCAGGGTGAAGCTGTCCCACCAGCCGCTGCGGAACCAGGCGCAGTTCACGCGCACGTCCGGGTCGGTCACGAAGGCCGCGAAGGCGCCGCGGGTGTGGGGCTCCTCGCGGGTGCCGTCCTGCCGCAGGCAGAACCCGCCGGGCACCGCGCCGACGCCGTGGGTGCCCTTGCCGGCCTTCATGAAGTTGGCGGCATGGAAGGAGAAGGTTGCGGCCACCGGGAGGCGGGTCGTGTTGCGGAAGCGGTATTCGAGCGCGGCCACGGGCAGGCTCGCGCTGTCCGCGTCGCCGGGCACGAATGGGCTCCAGCCGGTCACGTCGACGGCCAGCGGGACGTCGTCATCGCGCAGGGTGACGGTGCCGAAGGGAAAGCGATCCAGGAAGGACGCCTCGGCGAAGCGCGGCAGGCCATGCGTTTTTCCCGCTGAGCCGTTGCCCGACCCGCCGGGGCCGAATGCTTTCCACATGGGCACAGGACCTTCCAGCACGCGGGCGACGGGGTTCTTTCCCTTGATGCTGATGGCGGCCATGGCGGTGGGTTCGTTGTACACTTCGGGCTTGTGGCGCAGCGAGAGATGCGACAGCGCGCCGGTGCCCTCGAGGCAGAGCATGCCCGATCCGATGCCGCCCATCGGAAAGGCCACACGCTGCAGGTTGTCGCCCGTGTATGCCTGGTTGAACGTCCGTCCCGCTGCCTTCATATCGATGTGTCTCCCTGTTGCGTCTTCCTGTCGCCCTGATTGTGCCTTGATAGTCGTCCAGATGCTGCGTGGAGATTCGTACGGTCAAGGCCCAGATATACCGCAATCAAAGTTGACCAGCAATCCCAAATGTTGCAGAGTATTTTGCGTGTATTTGTGTGTGGGGCGGGGGGGGGCTGGCGCCTGGCCGGAGCGGGGGAGGAGATTCGATCATGGGGTATGACGCTGGCTGGGCGGCTGTGAATCTGGACATGCCGCCGCGCGTGCCGCGCACCGAACTGAGCGCCGATTCCTATCACTGGGACTTGGTCAACGCGGTCGTCGGGAGCCGGTTGACGGTCGACAGTCCGGCGCCCGACAAGCTGGCGGCGCGCCAGGTCTTCGTGCGGGACTGGGACTACAGCTTGATGCTGGGGTCGGCGGTCGGGGCGAACGTGCTGGAGAAGCGGCTCACCCGCATGGGGCACGCCTCCTTCGCGCAGCAGGGCCGCGACTACGACGACCGGGTCGACTGCCCGTTCAAGACGCCGGAGGAGGTGTTGGCCTTCGACCCGTGGGAGGTTTACGGGCCGGTCGAGGAGGCGGTCGCGCTGGACCTGCTCAATACGCAGTACCGGCGCACGTGCGGGAATTTTCCGGATCAAGTGAACATGACCGGTGTGTACGTGTCCCTCATGACGGGGATGACGTACATCTTCGGCTGGGACATGCTGTTGACGGCGGCCGGGACGGATCCCGCCGGTTTCGGCGAGGTGGTCAACCGCTATGCCACCTGGATTCAGCAATACTACAACGCCTGTGCAACATGCGAATCGGCGGTCATCTACTGCCATGACGACATGGTGTGGACCGAAGGCCCGTTCATCCATCCCGACTGGTACCGGCGCTACATCTTTCCCAACCTGAAGAAGCTCTGGGCGCCGCTGCGCGCCGCCGGCAAGAAGATCGTCTTCGTGTGCGATGGGAACTACACGCCGTTTGTCGATGACATTGCAGCGTGCGGCAACCATGGATTCTGGTTCGAGGTATTCACGGATTTGAAGCGGGTGACGGAGCGGTATGGCAGGACCCATTTCATCATCGGCAACGGTGACTGCCGCGTGCTGACGTTCGGCACCAAGCCGGAAATCCGGGCGGAGGTGGAGCGCTGCATGGCGGCTGGCAAGCGCTGCCCGGGCTACATCATGTGCATCAGCGGGCACATTCCTCCCAACGTTCCGGTTGAGAATGCCCTGTATTACAACGAGGTCTACAACGAACTCGCGCGGCGTTAAGCGTTCGGCGTGAAAGGCAACATGCGCAGCAAGATCGAGCTTTACGGAAAGACACTGGACTGCTTTCGGGCGAATCTGCACATGCACAGCCCGACGTCGGACGGCCAGCTGGCACTGCGGGAGTCGTGTCGGATTTACATGGCGGAGGGGTATGACATCCTGGCGGTCACCGACCACCACGCGGCCAACCGGGTGAGTGACGTCGGCACGGGCGGCTTGCTGCTGCTCAGCGGGATGGAGGTTCATCCGAAAGGTCCCAGGGGCATTACGCTGCACCTGGTGGCGCTGAATGTTCCGGAAGACTTCCCGGACCCCTCGGCCCTGCCATATCAGGAGGCGATTGAGGCCGTGCGCGCCGCCGGCGGCGAGTGCATTCTGGCGCATCCGTACTGGAGCGGCTTGAACGCGGTGGACATCATGGCGATGCAGAACCTGATGGGCATCGAGGTCTACAATACGTCCGCTCGCTACATCGGCAAGGCCTACAACATGCAGGTGTGGGACGACCTCCTGGCCCTGGGCTACGTGTTGCCCGCCGTGGCGGTCGACGATATGCATCGCCTCCGCGACCTCTTCCGGGGGTGGACCATGATCTGCGCGGAAGCGAGGACCCCGGCCGCGATCATGGCGGCGCTGAAGTCGGGTTCCTGCTACGCGACCCAAGGCCCGGAATTTCACCGGCTGGCGTTCGCGAATCGCCGATTCTCGGTCCAGTGCTCCCCTTGCACCGAGATCATGATCATGGGCAACAACTGTTTCGGGAAATGCGGCGTGGTTCCTGGCTTTGATCCGGCGAGTCCGGCGCAGGCGAAGCATCCTGATCTTGAAGAGCGGACCTTCTTTGAAGCCGACATTCCGGAGGCTGTGGGGCTCACCTACATCCGGTGCCAGATTGTCGACCGAAACGGAAGAATGGCCTGGTCGGCGCCCATCCGCGTGTGAAGCTCATACTTGAGAGATACAACGACGATGATCAGTCACATGACAGAGATAAACTCGCCGCATGCTTCCGCACTGACTCCCGCGCAGGTCGCCGAATACCGGGAGCAGGGGTATCTTGCTTTTCCCGCCGTCTTTTCCCCTGGCGAGGTCACGGCCCTGTTGGAAGCGGCCGTGTCGCCCGAGATCCGCCGCCGCCAGGATGAGAAAGGTTATCTTGAGCAGGCCGTGCATCTGCTCTCGCTCACGACGCTGCACCCCGCCTTTCGGGCGCTCGCTGGCGATGCGCGTCTCGTCGATCGTCTCAAGCCGTTGCTGGGCGAAGACATTCAGTTGCAGCATTCGAAGATCGCGTCCAAGCCGCCGGCGCGAGGCAAGGGCCGCTTTCAGATGCACCAGGACTTCGCGTATTTTCCGCACACGAACACCGATCTCGCCGCTGTCATTGTGTACCTGGACGATGCCACCCCAGCGAACGGCTGCCTCCAAGTCTGGCCCGGCAGCCATCGGCGTGGGCTGCTCAACCATCTGAAGGACGGTTACTTTTCAGGTGGCTGCATCGAGCCCTTGCCCGAGACGGAATTCGTGAACCTGGAGATGCCGGCGGGAAGCGTCAGCATCCATCACTGCCTGACCGTGCATGGGTCGCCCCCCAACACGTCGGGCAAGCCGCGCCGCTTCATCGTGTTTCAATATCGGGCCGACGATGCGTACCAGTTGGCGGATCAGGTCTTTCCCGACACGGGCCTCCTGGTGGCCGGCAAGCGTCGCGGGCGGGTGCGCTGTGAGCCCGGGGTCTGGGAGCTGCCCCGCCGCAAGCTCGGGGCATCGCCGTTCGGCTCGGCCTGGAATCAGATCGGCGAGGGCGTTACGCTGTAGTGGGGGCCTGACGGCTTATCGGTGCCGTCCTGACTTCCGATTGACGCATACCCGGAAGGGATCTCCCGCAGAGGCGCGGAGAAGAGAAAGACGTACTCGCTCACGAACCGCTGAGAGGGCGGTTCGTGAAGCGCTTCTGCCGGGCTGCAATGCCCGAACCGGCCTCTCACCGGTTTGGGCACGAACACACAACCTGCCGATCCTCTGCACCTCTGCGGGAGCATTCCTCGCCGAATGTGTCCACCGGTAGTCGGACGGGAACGTGCCGCCCGGAAGTCGGCGCCCACCTCGAGGAATCGCCCAAGGGGTGGCCGGCGAGCTTCGCGCGCGGGCAGTCCGCATGTCGCGGGGGGCCTTGTGAGGGGCGACTCCGGAATGCTCTCAGCGGCCCAGTTCCGTGCGCAGCTTCGTCGCGATCGTGCCGTCAAGCTGCGCCGGCGTCGCGATCCGTTTAACGGCGTCCGCGCCCAGGCGTTCCTTCAGTTGCACGAGGTACAGGCTCCGCGGCTCAACCCGCGTCCGGTGCGATTCCCAGTGGCCATCCGCCTCCTTCAGGCTGCCCGAACTTTTCTTGCCCTTGCAGCCGATGCAGTAGTTCTGGGCGGTCGGCGGGTCCTGGATGTTCAGGTAGTCCGCGCGGCAGTTCCAGAAGACCATCTGTGCGCCGGTCCACCCGTGGCCGGTTCCCCGAGTCCCGGCATTCTTCGCCGTCAAGCCGTTGCCCTCGATGGCGACATTGTCGAAGAGCGTCGCGACACTCCAGCGGTGGTGCGGCCCGGAATCGCCGTTGGCCTTCTCCGCCAGGCAGTCGAGGAACACGTTGGGGCCCCGGCCCATGTTGTGCATGACGAAGTCGTGCCGGCCGTTGCGGGCGTAGCAGCGCTGGATCAGCGCCTGCTGTCCGTTGACGTTGAACCCGTAACGGTAGCCGCCCTTGATGGGTCCGATGGGATCAAGGTAGGCGCAATCCTGGACCGTGACGCGCCGGGCGCCGAAGGTGACCATGGCGCAGCTGTAGATGTGGCGCACGGCGGTGACGTGGCGGACCCATGCATCTTCGACGTTGGCGAGCTGGACGGCGATGCCGCCGGTATCAAAGCGCAGGTTCTCGACGCCGGCCTCGCGGATCCGTCCCGGATACGTGTACTTGCACAGGAGTCCGCCGCCGAGTGCCCGCTCGATCGGCTCAACCACCGGCGCGTCGAGGGTGACGCGGTTGCTTTCCACCGCCGTAATCACGCGCTCGTAGCGGTAGGTGTAGCCTTCCTCGTTCCAACCGAGCGGGCTGCCGCCCACAGCGTCCAGCCACGCCTTCTTGGCGAGGCGGACGACCACCACCGGATCGCCTGCTGCAAAGCCGGCCGTCGATTCGACGGCGAACGTGTGCGTCCCCGCCGGCACGTAGGCGTCGGTGATGGGCTGCGGTGCAATCCCCATGTCGCTCCCCGCGTCGCTACCGGCCACCGCGACCGTGACGTGCCACTTGTCGCCGAGCCCGCGAATCACCGAGCCGTCCTCATACTGACCCTCGCCGCGCAGGACCATGCCGCTGGTGGACATCTGAAGGGTGCCTTCGACCCGGTAGATGCCTTTCTTCAGCAGCAGAGCCCCCCGCACCCCGTTCGTGTCCGGCGCCCGCTGGGCGAGCGCATCCAGGGCCGCCTGAATGCGTTTCGTGTCGTCACCTTCCGGTGCAGGCTCCAGCGTGGCCACGACCGGCACATCGGGGATCGCCACCCCGCCACCACGGTAACCGCAGGTGGAGAAGTCCGGGACGATGTTGCCCTTTGAGTCCGGTGCGTAGACGAGGCGGCCGTTCGGGCCGACCGCGACGACCCGGGGCGGCTCGCCGTTCCCGCCTCCGGCCGTGCCGGGATTCCCCTGCGCGTCCTGGTCCTGCGCTCCGGCGACGATCGTTAGGGACAGGCAAACAAACAGGCAAACAAACCAAGCGGTCCACCAAGGGGATGGTCTCATGCGGTCCTCTCTTAGGCGTTCGTGTGCAAACATCAACAGAATATGGTGACGGACAACGGTTCGCTTATTCGGTTTCCAGTCCCGCGACGGACGGCACGTGGGGTGGGCGCGGGTGCGTCACCGGCGGCCTGAGGCGAGGTGTTGGCCCGTCAAATAGGTGTAGCTTCGGCGGACGGCGTCCATCATGTCGGTGGCGCAGGTGTCGAGTTCGACGATCATCCACTCGGCGGCCGTGGACGCCTTCGCGATGGCGTGGAAATCGAGCACGCCGTCGCCGACGGCGGTCATGGGCTGGCCCATCACGGCGGGCCCGTCCTTGATATGAAGCAGCGGCGCGCGCTTCCCGAGCTTGCGCACGACGTCCACCGGATCCACGCCCGCGGTCTTGACCCAGTACGTGTCGACTTCGAAGAAAACGGCGGGCGTCAGCAGGTCGAGCATGATCTCGTACGCCAGGCGGCCATCGACCGTGCCAAATTCCCACCAGTGGTTGTGGATGCCGAAGGTCATGCCGGCTGCCGAGGCGTTGGCGGCCGCTTCATTGAAGGTTGCGCAAGACGCCTTGATGCGGTCGAGGGTCTTGAAGTCGTCGGGGCCGAGTCCGGAGACCATGCGCGTGCTGCCGATCGCCTGCATGGTGTCCAGCGTCTGCTGTTTCGCGTCGCCGACGGGGATGGGGACGTGGGCGCTGGGCACGGCCAGCCCGAGTTCACGGAACAGCTTGCCGGCGGCCTCGGCGGTTGTTCCCGGAAAGCCCGCGGGCTCGACGCCGGCGTATCCCATCGCGGCAAGGCTTCGGACCGTGGCCTCGTAGCCGCTCTTCTTAATCGGTTCCCTGACGCTGTAGAGTTGAAGCGCAACACCCGGTTTCATCGATGCCGATCCTCTCTGGTTGGCGTTCATGCCGCCATGCGATCGCCTGTGAGGGGGCCATGGCCCTATCAAGCGGCAACTCACAGGATGGATTATTCAGTCTTGGCAGTCAACTTCAGTATATCACAGGGCAACATGCTGGCATGATTCAGGTCTTTCTGTGGGCGGGACGGCCACTCGACGCTGGCCCGGTTGGCGGGGTTCGGCCATTTCCAGCAATGAGGAGCATGCCCGTGCAGGCGCCAGGTGGGGCGTTCTGGCGACGCTTGGCGGCGGTGCGGGTTTGTAGATTAATACTATCTAGTTGTTGACCATAAAGGTTCTTTTTGATGAAATAGGATGAGACGGACAAGCGTGGCGCTGAGTCTGGTCGCGTGCGTTGGCAGGGAACGCGCCGCTCACGACGAATGGAGACAACCATGAACCAGCGGTGGGTTCTTGCCGGATTCGCGATGCTGGTCCTTCTCGCGAGCCATCGGCCGGCGATGGGAGACATCGCCCCGGACTGGCCGTTTGCCGCGAAAATTGTTTTCACCGGTTACACGCGATCGTCGACACTGACCAACTTTCCGGTGTTGGTGACGTTCAGCGAGGGGCGCAACGCGTTTTCCTACAGTCAGTGCGTCGAGCCCGGCGGCGGCGATCTGCGCTTCATGAACGCCGCGGCGGACACCTTGCTGAGTCACGAGATCGAGACGTGGGACACCAACGGTGAATCGTTCGTGTGGGTGAGGGTGCCTGAGCTGTCCGGCCCCGACTCGGCCATCTGGGCGTTGTGGGGCAATCCCAGCGAAACCAATCCGCCGTCCTACACGACGGACGGCTCGACCTGGTCGCAGGGCTTCACGGAGGTGCATCACTTTAACGAGGTCGCCGGCGAGACGGCCCACGACTCCTCGCCGGTCGGATACCACAGCAGTTTGATGGGCGTGCCGCCGCCGGCCTGGGTTTCCGGGGGCGCCGTGGATGGGGCGCTGGAATTCAACGGCGGCCAGTTGGTTTACTCGGACCAGAATCTCGACGAGGTTTCGCAGCCGGCGACGGTGAGCGCCTGGGCGCGGCCGACGACGAAGAATGGCATCTGGCCGCCGGTGTTCAGCACCGATAACGGCGGCTACGACTGGTCCATTACGCACAACGGCGGCAGCTGGAACGTGGGGGTGGGGGCGGTGGCAGGCGCAACCGGGTACTGGGTGCCCGGCCCGCTCGTGCGGACCAACGAATGGCAGCACGTGGCGGCGGTGTTCATCCCCGGCCAAGGCACGCGCTTCTACTTCAACGGCGAGGAGTTTAGCACGGACACGATCGGCAGCGGCGGCGGCTCGGACAACAACATCATGATCGGCAGCAATCCCGGCCCGCCCGATTTCGGCGTTACCCGATTCGTCGGGCAGCTCGACGAGGTGTCTGTCGCGACCGTCGCCCGTTCCGCCAACTGGATGTGGGCAACCTACATGTCCCAGGGCCGCAACGCCACCTTCTCGCCCTGGCAGCGGATGATCGCCAACCTCCCCGTGGCGGACGTGGCGGCCGGCTCCGCGACGCTGAACGGAACCATGAACTGGCTGCGCACGGCGCCGACTGGTGTGTGGCTGTACTGGGGCACGAACGACGCGGGCGTTGCGAAGGGCGACTGGGGACACGAGGTGCCCCTCGGGGACTGGGGCGTGGGGGCGTTGAGCAACGCGGTGACCTTTGCGGATGAAACCACCTATTACTACCGCTTCTATGCCTCCAACGGTCTGGACGAGGCCTGGGCGGAACCCGCCGCCACGTTCATTTCCGGGGCCGTCACCGTGGAGGCCACCGTGCCTGAGATCGACGAAGCGGGCGGCGTCCCCGGCGCGTTTACGCTCCGGCGCCCGGCCTCCTGCGCCACCGAAGCGCTTACCCTGTACTTCACGGTGGGCGGCAGCGCCGGGCGCAACGAGGATTACCTTTCGCTGGGTGCCGAGGTGACCTTGGCGGCCGGCGAGACCAATGCCGTCATTGAGGTGCGGCCCCTCCAGGACAGCATCGCCGCCGAAGGGCCTGAAACCGTGACGCTGACCCTGACGGCTGGCGACTACGTCATCGGCGCCGCCAGCACCGCGACGGTGACCATCGTCGACACCTCCAGCGAGCAGCCACGTCGCTGGGCGCATCAGATGCAGATCACGTTTCCGGGTTACGCGCAGCCGGAGACCTTGACCAATTTCCCGGCGCTGGTGGTCTTCAGCGAGCAGGCACGGCCCGGTTTCCGATACAGCCAAATGAGCTCGCCGACCGGCGGCGACCTGCGGTTCATGGACGCCGCGCAGACGCGTTGGCTTAACTACGAAATCGAGGAATGGGGGCCTGGCTCCAATTCCTATGTCTGGGTGCAGGTGCCGGAACTGGCGGGCTCCGGCACGGCGATCATTGCGCTGTGGGGCAATCCCGACGCCACCAACCCGCCCGCCTATGCCACCAACGGGGCCACGTGGGCGTCGTCGCACGGGGGCGTCTGGCATTTCAGCCAGCCCAACTCGCGGGATTCGTGCTCGAACGCGAACACCTTCACGGCTTATGACGGACCCGTCGGCGTGGCCGGTCCCGTGAACCGCGGCGTGTCCTTCAACGGCGCGAACCGCCTGCAGGCCCTGGGCTCCTACTATGAGTACAGCGGCCCCACGACTGTCGAGACCTGGATGCGGTCGGACACCACGGCCAACAACCGGTGTGCCCTCGGCATCCGCGGCGGCAGCACCCGTTGGAGCCTGCACCAGACCGCGGGACTCGCGGGCTTCGGTCTCTGGAACAACATAACGTGGACGACGCTGGCAGCTCCATGGACCGCGGGACGCTGGTATCATGTGGTCTTCGCGGACGCCGGCCCCAGCGTCAACAAGATGGACATCTACGTCGACGGCGCCCTGGCGGGGGTGATCAACAGCGGGTTTGGCACGGCGGTCGGCGAGCCGCTCGTGGTTGGCACATCCGGCACGGGCTATGGCAACGAGTCGTGGATTGGCAGCGTGAGCGAAGTCCGCATCTCGCCACGGCGCTTCTCGGCGGGATGGGTCCTGGCGACGTGGCTGAATCAGGCGTCGAACGCCACCTTTGTCTCGTCGTGGCCGATGCTCGCCAACCTCGGGGCGACGAATGTCACGGCCAGTTCCGCGGACCTCAGCGGGCACCTGTACTGGACCAGCGCGGTGCCGACTGAAGTCTGGCTCTACTGGGGTACCCACGATGCCGGGACCGTGGCGACAAATTGGGACCATGTCGTTGCGCTCGGGGCGCAGAGCGTGGGGCCGCTGAGCGTTCCGGTGAGCATCGCGCCGGACACCTCGTACACCTACCGGTTCTTCGCGTCGAACGCGATGAACGAAGCGTGGGCGGATCCCGCCGCAGGGTTTGCCGCCGTGCCGGTCACGGTCGAGGCCACGGGATCGGGCAGTTTCGTGGTGCGTCGGCCGGCAGCCGCGTCGGCCGGCGAGCTCACGGTCAATTACACGCTGGGGGGCACGGCGGTGAGCGGCGTGGACTTCCAGCCGCTGCCGGGCAGCGTGACGATCCCGGCGGGCAGCCGCAGCGTCGCCATCCCCGTGACGGCCATCGACAGCTTCGGAATCCTCCGGACGCTGGTGATCACGCTGGCGCCGGGCGGCTACTTCGTTGGTTCACCGAACACAGCTACGCTGTCGCTCGGCCCCAACCCGCGCTGGTGGCCCTACCGCATGGCGATCACCTTCACGGGCTATGTCGGGACCGAGACGCTCAGCAACTTCCCGGCGCCGGTGGTCTTCGACGAGACCGTGCAGGGCGGGTTCCATTACGGCGCGTTCGCCTCCTCGACCGGCGGCGACCTGCGGTTCTTCGATCATGCCGAATCCCGCTGGCTGGCGTACGAGATCGACGAATGGAATCCCGCCGGACGGTCCCGGGTCTGGGTCCAGGTGCCCCAGTTGGCGGGCAGCAACACGACCATCTGGGCGTGCTGGGGCAATCCGCAGGCGACCACCCCGCCGGCCTACACCACGAACGGCGCCACGTGGTCGGAAAAATACAGCCTCGTCTACCATCTGAGCGAGACGAACGGCACCACGGTCCGCGATTCCACCGCGAACGGATTCAATGGCATCCTGGTGGGCAGCCCGCCCCGGGTGAACGACCCGGCCATGGGCAGCGGGGTGGATTTGGATGGCTTGAGCCAGTACATCAACTCCACCAGAGTCGCCTCGGCGCTTGGCGTGGGGGGCGCCAACGCCAGGACCGGCGAGGCCTGGGTTTATGTGCAGGCGGATCCCAAGAATCCGGATGGCAGCGTCTTCTCGATGGGAAACACGTGGCAAAATTACTCGGAATTCACCATGCGGCAGGATTGCCAGCTCGGCATCCGCGCGAATTGGTGGGGGGCGTTGATCAGAGCTAGCGATCTGCCCGGGTTCACCACCACGCCGGACGTGACCACGCTGGGCAACTGGATGCACATGGCCTTCAGCTATGGTCCGGGACCCAGCAAGAAAGCCTACGTCAACGGCGTGTTGAAAGGCAGCGTGGCCGGCGTGGCGGCCAACACGCTGGATACCCGTCCGCTGACGTTTGGCATGCATTACGACCAAGACACGGCCAAGTATCTCGACGGCATCCTCGCCGAGGTCCGCATGTCGACTGCGGAACGGTCCCAGGACTGGATCCGGGCAAGCTGGATGAGCCAGTCCGCCCCGGCGACATTCGCGACGTACGGTGACGTCATCGCCCCGCCCCCCGGGGTGCTGCTGATGGTGCGCTGACCGACAGGGGGCAAGTTTGACGGGCGCATCTGCGAGTTTGCCGGGTGGCCCGCGACCTCCGGGAGCGGGCGGCTTGGGGAAGCCCCTCTGGGACAGCCCGCGCTCGGAAACCGCGGGCCACCGTTGACTATCTATCCGCGCCAACTCGGACAGGCGCCCACGGGTAACCGATCCAGGGTAGGCGCCCCGGTTCCGAGCTACTCGGTAACCACCAGGAAGAAAGCCGCGGCGTTGGTGCCGGGATTGACGGTGAAGGTGTTGACCGGTGGCGTGGCGGCGATGGCGGTGGCGAGCGGCGTGAACCCGTCCTGGAGGGCGGATGCGTGTTTCACGGCATAGGTGCGGCCGGGCGCACTGAACCAGCGCAGCGTCACGGGGCCATCGTCGGGCTGCACCACCGCCAACGCGAAGCACGAAGCACCGTCGGCGGGATCGGAGCCCGCCCGGATCTCGTCCGCATTGGAGAGTCCGTCACCGTCGAAATCAGCACCGGGCAGGACATCGGCAAGGGTGACGATGGCGTCGAGCGGATCCGCGTCCACGATGTGCTGTTCCCAGGCATCCGGCAGGTGGTCGCCATCCACATCCGTGGCGGCGGCGGCAAACACGCCCAGGCCGGCATCGTCTTCGGCGGCGAGCACGGTCGCCGGGGTGCTCGCCACGCGTCGTGGGGAGAGCCGCGAGGCGATGGCGCTCGTTTGCACCGGCATGAGCGGCACGGAAACATCGAGGATGTGCAGGGCGACATCCCCGGCCAGCACGGCACGCGCGCCGTCGAACGCCACGTCGCGCGCCGCTTCCGGCGCAGTGACGCGGTGCAGGAGCTGCGGGGCGGCGTGATTGGTGGCCTCCAGTACGAACCAGCCCTGGCGGTCGTTGGCCACGTAGAGATACGGATCCGCGGCCTCGACGGCCGTCGCCGCTTCGGCGGTGGGGTAGGTGGCGAGAGCTTGGGCCTGCCCATCCAGAATCCGCACGCCGTCCGCGCCGGCCGCCAGCACCAGGTCGCTTCCCAGCCAGCTCAGATCGCACACGCGGTGCCCGGCCGCATAGCGCGCACGCAGAACCATGGCGGCCGGGTTGGACGCATCGAGGAGATCGACGCGCTCACCATCGGTCACCGCCACATCGCTGCCGCGGGCGGCCACGCGGGTGAGCGAGACCAGCCCTGTGGGGACATACGTCCCCAGCCAGACCGGGGCTGCGGGGTTGGTGATCGCGAAGGCCTTCAGCCCGTACTCGCCATCGGCGACGTAGGCGATGGCGCCCGCCACCGCGACGGCGCGCGCGTTGCTGGCGACCATCGAGACCGCCACCAATTCCGGCGCGCTGGCGTTGGTCAGGCTGTAGAGGCGGAAGCCCTGCTCGCCGCAGGCCAGCAGGGCCAGCGGCCCTTGGGTGGCGACGTCAGCGGCGCGCAGGCCCGCGGCGTGCACGGCCTGGGGGACCGGGGTGGCGGGCGCCGCGAGGTCCAGCCAGCGCAGGCCGGCGGGGCCCTCCGCGGCGAGCAGCGTATCGGCGTCGTACCGGGCGAGGTCGTGCACAAAGCCGGCGGCGGCCACGACGCCGAGCGCGAGCGGTGCGGCGGGTGTTGTCACGTCCACGATCTGAATGCCGGCCGCCCCCAGGGCCACGTACGCGATGCTGCCGCGCAGCGCCACCGCACCACCCGCCGCCACCAGCGGGATCCGGCCCTGCACCACCGGCGCCGCCGGGTTCGCGACGTTGAGCACGGTGAAGAAGCCAAGCTCGTCGGCGACGTAGACCGCGGGACCATCCACCGCCAGCCCGCGACCGACCGCGACCGTGGGCGCGCGCCCCAGCAGCGCCGGTGCGGCGGGGTCGGCCACGTCGTAGATGAGCAGTCCGGCATGTTCATCGAGTGCGAACAGGCGGCCGGCGGACCACGCCACCGCGCGCACGGGCCCCGCCGTTTGGCAGGCGCCACGGACAACGGGGGCGGCGGGGTCCTGCACGTCGAGCAGGCGCAGACCGGAACGGCCATTCGCCACAGCCAGGAGTCCGTCGCCAAACGCCACCGCGCCAGCATGGCCGGCCGTGTCGACGATACTGAGCAGTGCGGGGTGAGCCGGGTCGGTGATGTCGATGAACTGCACGCCCCGTTCGCCGCAGGCGGCGGCCACGAGGGTGCCTGAGATGGCCAGCCCGTCGATGCGCCCGAGAAGCCGGACGTCACCCAGTCGCGTGACGCCGGCAAGGTCGATTAGGGTCAGCATGGCTCCCTCGCCCAGGCAGGCGAGGTTGTCCTGGACAGCGACGGCCCGGCAGAAACCGCCCACGCCGCCGATGGCCTCGTTGGTTGCCGCGCGCACACCCGTGCCGGCAATCACCGCGTCCAGGGCGGCGCCCCCCGGCAGATTGGTGACGCCCTCGCGCACCACATAGGCCTGCAGCCCATAGGTGCCAGGGGCTGCTCCCAGCGTCGCCCAGTCAAAGGTCAGGGTGGTCAGCGCGCCGGGCTGCAACCAGTTCACCTCCTGCGTGCCAATCGTCGCCTGGGTATTCGTGTCGATCAGAATCACGCGGAATCCGCCGCCGGCGGTCCCGCTGTTCGAGACGGTGACCGAGACGGGCAGGACATCGCCCGCGAGGGCGCTGCCGGAGGTCTCGACGCCCACGATCACGGGGATGGGCGCCACGGGGAACAGCGGGACGACGGCGGACAGGCGCAGGTCGAAGGCGATATCCGAAGTCTCCCGCGGCAGGAGGATTTGATCGGCATTGAGCGCACCGCGCGATTGGGCCACCGGTCCCGTCCAGGTGAAGTCTGCGCCCGTGGAGCCGGAGCCGACAAGCTGGAGCGAGTACCCGGCGGGGGAGGCGGGTTCCACGACGCCGATGTCCGACGCGGTCATGCCGGCGGCGGGGCCGGCGGTGGCGCTGAAGGTGCCTTCGCAGGACAGAAACTGCAACACGTGCGTGCCATCCCGCACCAGCGCCACGCCATCCGGGGCGCCATCCTGGATGCCGTTGATGGCGAACCAGACGGCGCCGGCCGATGTCCGCCCCTCGCGATCGATGAGCCCCGACAGGGGCACCGTCATGTAGGGCGTGCCATCCGCGCCATCGTACAGGACCAGCGCGAGCGTCGCGAGGTCATATCCGGAGGGCCCCGCGATCTCGATCCCCTCGTTCGTGTCGGTGCCCGAGTTGTCGTAGTGGAGCTCGTTGATCCAGGGACTGGCAGCGCCGCCCCCGGCGGCCTGGTGGACTTCGGCCGCCAGCGTGTTGATGCCCGCGTGGAGCAGCGCGGGATCGAGCGCCACCTCGATGGCGTTGGTCTCCGTGGTGTCCGAAAGCATGGTTATGGCGGGCGTCGTGCTCAAGGGCTCGCTGGGGGGCATGTTGTGGCGCCAGATCTCTGCGCTATTGAGGTAGAGCACAACGCCATCGTCGCACACGATGCGGGCGGTTGCGGAAAGCGGGGGCACGGCCAGCGCAAACGGCCGGCGGAAATAATACGTGGTGGCGTCGGTGCGGCCGAGACGCGTGGCTTCACCGCCGTTGCCAAAGCCCAGGGGCGCCGGCCCCTGCGGCCAGGCCCCGTCGTAGTAGTGCTCCTGGCGCCAGGGCGTCGCGTGCAGGGCCAGCCCCTCGTCCTGGTAGCGCCAGATTGCGCCGGGACCGATGAGCGCATTTGTGGCGATCCCCGCCGTCACGGTCAGGCGGACGGTGCGCGCATTGTCGGTGAGATTGGTCTCGCCGCTCACGGGGCCCGCGGTCACGCGCAGTTGGTAGGTGGCCGGCGCCACGCCCGCCGTGTTCCAGGCCAAAGACACATTGGTCGTGCCACCTGCCGCCACCGGGCCGGCGGCGCGTGCCGCCAGGGCGACGCCCTGCGTCACATTGCTCAGCGAAACGGTGAAGGTCTCGGCAAGGTTGCCGAGGTTGGTGACCACCACCGCCACCGCCGCTGTGTTTCCCGGCACCACGTAGGGCGGGGCGGTCAGATCCGAAAGCGCCAGGTCGTGTTGGGGCGGCGGGAGCCCCAGGGGCGTGAACACGATCTGCATCGCCGTGAAGTTCGGCAGATTCGGGACGTTCGACGTCACGGAGGCGGTGCTCTTCGTGAACGCGATGGAGTTGGTCGCCGTCCAGGGCCCCTGCCCGTTGAGCTCCGTGAACTCCACAAAGAAGCGGTACTGGCCGTCGGGCATGACCACGCCGTTCGTGTTGCGGCAGTCCCAGGTAACCGTATGCGTCGTGTGGGAACTCAGCGTGGCACCGCTGACGCCGTCGACTGGCGCGTAGCCGCCGGTCCTGGCGCGCCACTGGTAGAGGTACTGCGAGCGCGCCGCGGCCTGGCGCTTCAGCGTCTTGATGAAGTTGGTCTGGGAATCCGTGACCCAGATGGCCAGCACATGGCGCGGGGCGTAACGGCCATTGGCCGTGACGGTCCCGACCCGGAAGGTCGCGATGCCGTCGGTGGTCTGGGCGCGGCCTGGCGCGGCTGGCAGGACCAGCGCGAGGAGGATCGCCAAGGTGATGCTGATGCCGTTTCGTCGCTTCACGCCACGTCCTCCAGCAGGCGGGGCATCCGGCGGGGGCGCCCGTGCAAGGTGGGAATTCCCGGACCCAGCCGCCGCCAGCGGGAGACGATGCGGCGCACGGCCGCCAGGGCGACGGGCAGCCCGTCCCGCACCGGTGGCGAGAGGTCCATGCCATAGCCCATGCGTGCGGGCTCCACGCCCAGCACCCACATGCAGCGCGGCGTCCGGTCCGCCCCGAGCAGGTGAAGTGCGCCGGGCAACCCCAGGTCGTGCAGCGAGGCCCCTTCCCGCGGGGAGCGAACGCCGTCCGCCGGCGCCAGGTATAGCGCGCCGGGCACGCCGCCGGCCTGCATGGCGTCCAGCACCAGCACGGCCTCCGCGCGCGCGAGGTCGTCGAGCACATTGATCAGTGCCGTGCCGGCGTCCAGGAGCGCGACGCCGCGCGGCGGGGACTGCGCCAGCGCGCGCACGAGATGGATGCCCACGCCGTCGTCCTCGCACAGGAGGTTGCCCATGCCCACGACCAGGATCAGGCCTTCACGCGTCATGTGCGGGCACCCTCCCGTTCGGACGCGATGCGATCGGGCCGCACGACATGCGTCGCGCAATCGAGGCAGGGATCGATGGAATGGATCACGCGCAGGGCCTCGAGCGGCTGATCGACATTCTGGATGGGCGTGCCGACCAGCGCCTGCTCCAGCGTCCCCAGGGTGCCCTGGTCATCGCGTGGCGACAGGTTCCAGCAGGTGGGCGTGACGATCTGGTAATGCGCGATCTTGCCGTTTTCGATGCGCAGCCAGTGCCCCAGTGCGCCCCGCGGCGCTTCCGTCAAGCCGGCGGTTTCGGCGGTCGCGGGGAGGGCGCAGGGCACGTAGGCCGAGCGTTGCACCGGCAACGCGGCGAGCCACGTCTCCATGGCGTGTGCCACGCGCAGCGCCTCGTGCGCGCGGGCGCGGTGCCGGTCCATGACGGACACGCCGCCTTGGTACCAGCCGTTCACCGTCATGCGCGCGAGCGGTCCGCACTCGTAGACCGCGCCGTCGTAGCGCGGGGCCTTCAGCCATGAGTAACCGGGCGGCTTGGGATACTGCGGCACGGTCTCTCCCTGCGCCGGATTCAGGCCGGTGGTGGCCTGGTCGTACCACGCGTGGCGGACGTGCTCGATGATCCGGTCCACATCCACCGGCAGCGGACCGGCGGCCCCCGCCGGCATCCGGCCGGCGCGAAACAGCTTGGAGGTGCCCGCCGCGTCTTCCTCGTAGACCCCGAAACTCAACAGGTTGCCGCACCCCTTGCCGAGCGTGAAGTATTCCGGGAAAAACGCGGCCACGCGCTCCACGTCCGGCAGGTACGTGCCCTCGATAAAGGCCGTGATCTCCGTCAGCAGCGCCTGCAACCGGGCGTTGCCCTCGGCATGGGCGACGGCGGTAAAGCCGCCCGCGATGTAGGCGGGTGTGTGGGGCAGCTTGCCGCCGTAGACCGCGCCCATCTCATGGGCCTTGCGGCGCATGTCGATTGCGGCCAGGTAATGCTGCAGGAGCAGCGCCGCGGTGGCGGCGTCGAAGCGGTCGCCCACGTCCCACCGCGGCTGCCACGGCGCCATGGCGGGGCCGCGGATGAAGTCCGGCAGGCACAGGAGGTAGAAGTGCAGCAGGTGCGATTCCAGGTAGCAGGCGCCATGCACGAGGTTGCGCATCAGGCGGGCCGTTTCCGGCGGCAGCACGTTGCAGGCACGGTCCAGCGCCAGCACGGCGGCCAGGGCATGCGACGTGGGGCACACGCCGCAGACGCGCGAGGTGATGATGGGGGCATCGCGCGGATCGCGTCCCGCGAGGATGCGCTCGAACCCGCGGAACAGCGTGCCCACGCAGTGCGCGTCCACCACCTGTTGCACGCCATTCAGCGTGTCGACGGCGATCTCGACCTTGAGATGGCCCTCGATGCGGGTGACGGGATCGATGGCGACGTGTAGGACTGGCATGGGATGTACGGTGCCTCAGATGGGGGTGTAGGGCTTGTAGAACGATTGCGCGCCGGGAAAGGTGGGTTCGACGCAGCCGTGGCAGGGCGCATTGACGCCGATGCACCAGTGCCCCTGTCCCGGCTTCCCATTCCAGCAGTTCTCGCATTGCGCGCGGGTGAACGGGCCTCGGCAGCCGAGGTTGATCAGGCATTGGCCGTCGGTGCCGAAATCGCTGGCTTCATTGGTGCCGCCCTGGTTGCGCGGGCACTTGTCGTGAATGATGGCCGGCACGGTTTCGTTCAGGTGATTGCGCGTGTAGAGTTCGGTCGGGCGGCCGACCTCGTCGAGCGCGATGGGACGACCGAGCAGCAGTTGGACGATCGCCCACACCACCCAGGCCGGGTTTGCCGGGCAGCCGGAGATATTCACGGTGGAGCGCCCCGTAAAGCCCTGCACCCCCAACACGCCGGAGGGATTATCGCCGGCCGCGGGGATGCCGCCATACGCCGCACAGGTGCCGACGCAGATAACGTGGGAGGCGCGCGCCGCGTGCTCCTGCACCGCCTGCTGGAAGGTGACCTCCTGGCCCTCGTAGCTGTACACGAGGCAGCAGTGACCATCGAATGCCGTCGGAACGCCCCCTTCCACGACCAGGATGAAATTTCCCGCTTCGTACACGCGGCGCAACGTGGCGACCGCCGGCTCGCCCGCCAGGGCCATCAGCGTCGGGTGGAAGATCAGGTTGATGTGATCGGTGAGGACGTCCGTGATGGTATAGGGCGGCGCGTCGGCGATGTGGTTCAGCAGCGAGACCGAACACCCGGTGCAGGAGCTGCCCTGCAGCCAGATGACGGATGGGCCGGAGGGACTGGCCAGCGCCTCGCGCAGGAAGCCCAGGTCAAGGGGATCCAACCCGAGGATCGCGCTCGAGGCCAGGCAGTACTTCAAAAAGTCTCGTCTGGTTGTCGGCATGTTTCTTGCGAGTCTACACATTTTCGGTGGGTCGTACAATATGAATGGTGGTGCAACGCGCTGAATGTGCCTGGCGTACGGCGCGCCACCAGGGCGATATTATACATGTAACATCATGCCATAAAGGTGTTTATGTGCTTATTGGCCCGGTCGGTAGCTGCCGTGGTCAGGTCTTCGGGGTGCGAGGTGGTGGTGTGTGAAATGTGTTCTTTTTGGTTCATATAATGTAGTGACAGGAAAGTTGCGCTTGAACGCGACAGATGGTGGCGTTATGCTTATGTGGGGAGTAGCTGGAGTTGGCGATGAAGCATGTAACCGCGACGGTTCTGTATGGCATCATCAGCGGCTCCCTCTGCCTGTTTTGCGTGCCGCGGGGCGTGGCGGAGACGCTGCGCGCAGACGAGTATGCGTTCAAAATGCGGATCGCGTTCGATGCGTACACCGGCAGCCCGTTGACCAACTTCCCGGCGCTGGTGCGGTTCGACGGGAGCGGCGGGTTCTATGACGGGTTCATGTCCGCCAGCGGCTACGATCTGCGATTCGCCGACGCCGCCACCAACCGGCTCAATCACGAGGTGGAGCGTTGGGCGGCAGGGTCGAACTCCTTCGTCTGGGTGCAAGTGCCGATGCTGACCAACGGCGCGGCGATTTGGGCCTACTGGGGCAATCGCGCGGAGGCGGCCGGTCCCGCCGCGTTCATGATCAACGGCGCAACCTGGGCGGATGGCGACCTGGGGGTGTGGCATCTCGATCATCTCAGCGGTGCCGGGAAACACCCGGACTCGACCATCGCGACCGCGGATGGCGCCAACGTGAATACGGCGTCGACGAATGGTCCCGTCGCCAATGGCTGCCATTTTGCCAGCGGTGCCGCGTCGTCGGTGATGACGCCGCTGAACATCGACCAGGGCGGCACCGTGGCGATCACGTTTAGCGCCTGGGCCAACCCCGCCATCACGAACACCGGCCTCCATCCCGTGATGAGCAGCGACAACGGCGGGTGGGACTGGGCCCTGCTGCACGTCGCCGACAAGTGGACCCTGGCCAACGGCAGCGGCTATTGGAATACGGGGGTGGCCGTGGAGACGGGCGCCTGGCAGCATGTGGCGGCGGTGTTCATCCCCGGTACGGGCGTTCGATTCTTCAAGAACGGCATCGAGACGGCCAACGCGACCATCGCCTACGACGGCAGCGACGCCAACGTGGCGATCGGGCGCAACCCGAGTTTCTTGGAGTACTTCGACGGTGCGATCGACGAAGCGCGGGTGTCGCGCGTGGCGCGATCGGCCGACTGGATCAGGGCCTCCTACTCCAACCAGGTGGCGGGCTCCACCTTCGTGGCGCTGGGAACGCCGGAGCCGCTGCCGGCGGCGCGGCTGAACGTCGGCCGGTATGCCTGCAAGCGGCAGATCGCCTTCAATACGTACACAGGCAGTCCATTGACCAATTTTCCGGTGCTGGTGCGGTTCGACGGGAGCGGCGGGTTCTACGACGAGTTCAGTTCCACCAACGGTTACGATCTGCGCTTTGCGGACGCGGACACCTACCGGCTCAACCACGAAGTGGGGCGTTGGACGGCGGGCGGGGATTCCTATGTGTGGGTGCAAGTGCCGCTGCTGACCAACGGCGCGGCCCTCTGGGCGTACTGGGGCAATCCGGCGGAAGCGGCGGCGCCGGCCGCCTTCACGACCAACGGCGCCACGTGGTCCGATGGCTGCAACGTGGGCGTGTGGCATCTGGATGAAGCGGTCACCGACGAAAGCAGTGCCGGCCGGTATCGCGATTCCATGGATCTGAACCCCGGCATCCAGAACAACAACGGCACGGGCGCCGGCGTGGTGGGCGCCTGCGGCGACTTTGACGGCGCGGGCGACTACATTCGAGTCATCGACAAGGCCTACTACAACAACAAGGATTACGTCACGGCCTCGATCTGGGTGAAAGTCGTCGGCGGGTGGAACACGAGCTACCAGACCTTCCTCTCGAAGGGCTTCAACAACTTCTGGGATCTGCGCCGGAGAGCCAACAACGATCAGCTCTCCTTCTGCCTGAACAACGGGAACCAGAGCTCGCTTGTCTTCACCCCCATGGCGACGGATGGGCAGTGGCATCACCTGGTCGGCGCCTACAGCCAATCGCCGCTGGAGGCGAAGATCTTCCTCGATGGCAATCTTTACCACACCTTTACGCCGCCCGCGCTGCTGGGCGACACGACGGGGACCGACCTCTTCATCAGTGGCCGGAATTTTGGCGATCTGGCGCACCGCGGCCTGCTCGACGAGGTGCAGGTGGCGCGCGCGTATCGCTCGGCGGACTGGATCAAGGCCGCGTATTCCAACCAGGTGGCCGGCTCCACGTTCGCGACGCTGGGACCGCCGGTGCCGGCACAGGGCATAGCCAACCGGCCGGCCACGGTCGTCGCGGCGGGCATGGCCACGCTGCGTGCGCTGCTCAACGCGAGCGCGGCGGGTTACTACGCCGTCGTCTACTGGGGCCAGACCGACGGCGGGACCAACGCCGCGGACTGGGACCACGAACGGACCGTGGGCTTCTATGTGGATACCACGACGAACCTCGACTACACGGCGACGGAGGGCATCCGCGACACGGGCGCGAACTACTTTACATGGCGGGTGACCAACGAGACGACCAGCGCGTGGGCACAGCCGAGCGCGTCCTGGAGCGAGAGCCGCGAGTGGCGCGGCGCGGTGGACAACGCCTGGGCGACACCGCAAAACTGGTCGGGCGACAACGCGCCGGATGCCGCCGACGAAGTGGCGCGCTTCGCGGGCCAAGGGTCGGGGGACATCGATCTCGTGGGCGCCAGTTACCGCTGCCGCGAGATGGACGTCACGGCCGGCGACTACACGTGGGTGGACACCAGCGCGGATCCAGGCGCGTTGACCGTGGGCGCGCTGCGCATCACGGGGGGCGCCGGCAGGTTCGATGTTGGCCTGACGGTCAGCGGCGTCGTCGAGGTGGCGGGCGGCACGCTGGCGCTGGCGAAGACCGGCGGCTTCGCGGCGGAGCGGTTGGACCTCAACGGCGGTGCGCTGCGGCTGATCGGCGACGTCCTGCCGGGTACCGACAGCCCGGTGGCGCTGACGAACACGCCGGTGAATCTGGTGGCGGACTCGTCGATCGGCGCCACGTGCGGCACCAACGTGGCCGGCCTGGGGGCCCTGACCATGGGCCAGGGCGTGACGCTGACCGTGCCCGCAGGCAGCCCCGTGGGATTCGCAAGCACGACCCTCCCTGCAGGCGTCACCGCGGCCGGATTCAACGTGGACGCGGAGACGTGGCTGACGCAGTCGGCCGGCCTGGACGGATCGGGGGCCGCAGTCACGATGACCAAGACCGGCCCGGGCAACGTGATGCTGGACAAGCCGGGCAGCCACCTGGGCGCGGCCACGTTCGACATCCAGGCCGGTGGGCTGGCCGGGATCGGCGCCGATGCTTTCGGTGCGGGTGCGCTTCAACTCAACGGCGGCGAACTGAAGCTCTCCAGCCCGGGGGGAGACCTGACCGTGGCCAATCCGCTGGCGACGGTCGGGAGCAGCACCCTGACCGCGGGACAGATCGCCACGGGCGTGGCCGGTCCGCTGACCGTCACGATCGCGGGCAACGTGGACGTGACGGCCGGCAAGACGCTGGTGGCCAGGGCCACGGACGACTACTCGCTGCACCTGAGCGGTGAGGTGACGGGCGCGGGCACGCTGTGCGTGGCCACCGGCACGGTGATCATCGACGACACGGACTTCGAGAACCTCCAAATCCTCGGCGGCACGGCGCAGCTCAACGGGACGCCGACCGTCGGGACGCTCACGCAAAGCGCGGGCACGCTGGTGGGGGTGACGGGGGCATTGACGGTGCTGAACGCCATCCAGATCGGCGGCGCGGTGAATCTGAGCGGCGCCGGGCTCAACGCGGCGACGGCGGACCTGACGGTGAACCCGGACGGCACGCTGACCTTGAGCGACCCGCTGAGCGCGAACCGGGTGTACCTGCATGGCGAGCTCGACGTGGCGGGTGCGATCACGACGGCGGCGGAACTCCACCTCTGGCCGCAGGCCAACCACATGCGGGTGCTGACGAATGCGCTGCAGGGCGCGGCCAATGTGTATATCGGCGATCCGGACGGCAACTGGGGCTACGTGGCGCTGACGGCGGCCAACACGTACGGCGGGTTCACCCAGTTGCGCAGCGCGAACCTGCGGGCGGCGGACGGGGTGGGGTTGCCGGCGAGCAGCCGCCTCGTCTTCAACGCGGGCGGGCCGGAGTGGCCCGGCGTGTGGGAGACCAGCGGCACCATTGCGCGCGGCATCGGCACGGCGGCGGGCGAGGTGTACTGGCAGGATCAGGGCGGCGGGTTTGCGGCCGTGGGCGGCGACCTGACGATTGCGCTGGAAGGCAACGCGCCCCTGACCTGGAGCAGTGGCACGAACGGGTTTAACAATGTGCCGGCGCTCAAGCTGGGCTCGCGCTGGGCGGACGGCAAGACGGAGTTGACCAACCCGCTCTTCATCAACCGCAACGATGCCAACGTCCAGATCGGCAACAACCAGCCCGAGGCCATCGACGCCTTCGATGTCATCAACGACACCGTGCGGCTGTCCGGCACGCTGGCGGGCGACCGCGGGTGGAACAACGAGCAGGTGCGCTTCAACCAGGCGACGAACCGGGAGTCCGGCTACGGACGCGGGCTGGTGGAATTGACCGGGACCAACACCTACCCGCAGCGCACGGTGATCCACGCCTGCACGGTGTTTGCGGAGAGCGGCGTCGGACTGCCGGCGGACAGCATCCTGCTCTTCCAGTCACCGGACTGGGCGTGGACGGAGAGCATCCTGCTCAGCCACGGCACGTTCGCGCGCGCCATTGGCGGTGCGAGCGAGGCCAAGGGCACCGTCTCGTGGGGGTGGGGAGCGGGCGGGTTCGCGGCGCGCGGCGGGAGCCTGACGGTCTCGTTCCCGAATGCGGGCGGCTTGCTGGACTGGGGCAGCACGAATCGCGGGTTCAACAGCCAGGCGCTGCAGCTCAACTCGCAGTACGCGGACAGCAGGGTCACGATCGCCACGCCAATCGGGCTCGGGGGCGCGGACCGCGCCATCACGGTCTTCGACAATCCGCACACCGACACGGACGTGGCCGTGCTCACGGGCGCGCTCGCGGGCACGAACCACGCGCAGCGCTTGACGAAGACGGGCCCGGGCACGCTGTGGCTGACGGGCACGAACACCTTCCGGCAGGTCATGGCGATCGCCTGGGGCGCGCTGCGCGTCAATAAAATCGCCGACCAGATCGCGCCTGGGTCGACGATCGCGTTCTGGGCTTCGGAACGCGACGACAACTGGCCGAGGGTGCTTGAAGCGCGGGGCATGTTGACGAAGTCCCTGTCCAGCGACTGGCAGGCGGCGGACTGTATCAGCTTCACCAATGGCGCCGGCGGGTTCGCGGCCTACGGCGGCCCGCTGACGGTCTACCTGCAGGGGGGCGCCGCGCTGCGGTGGAACGATGGGAACGGAGGCTTCAGCAACCGGCCTCTGCACGTGGGCTCGCGCACGGCGAACAACGTGGTGCACCTGCTGAACGACCTCGACCTACGGGGCGACTGGCGGCGGGTGTACGCGTGGGACAACCCGCAGTCGGAGGCCGACTATGCCTTGCTGGCGGGCAACCTGATCAACAGTGGTGGGTTCGGCGCGTTGCAGGTCTACGGCGACGGGACGCTGAAGCTGGCAGGCGACAACGAGCCGGTCAACATCGTGAGGGTCAGCGACTTTGCAACGGTTCTGGTCAACGGGACCCTGCGCTGCAGCGAGTCCCTCGATACGGACCAGGCGCGCGGGCCGGACTTCGTGACGCGGCGCCATGTCCCGGGCAGTCAGCCACGTCCGACGCTGGGCGGCACGGGCACGGTGCTGACGCGTGACATGGTGGTGCGCGCCTGGTCGGCCGAGACCTACGGCACGCTGGCGCCGGGCGATGCGGGTGCGGGCACGCTGAGCGTGGCCACGACCGGCGCCGACGGGCTGCGGCTGAATGCGTTTGCGACTTACACATGGGAACTCGGAGCGGCGGCGGCGGACAAGGTCGCGGTGACCGGCAACCTCACCCTGGACAGCGGCTGGCGCCTGGACCTGCGCGGGGCGGGCGGCGCCCCGCAGGCCGGACAGCAGTACGACCTCTTCACCTATACCGGGACGTTCAACGGCGAGGCCACGCCGGCACTCGTCACCGACCGTATGCCCGCAACCTGGCTGACCAACGACCTGATGATCGTCCATGACACCGTGAGTGTTCCCAGACGCATTTACATGACAGGATTGGGTGTGCAACAGCCGCGAGGGCCGCTGCTGCTGGTGCGCTGACGCCTGCGTGCAGGAGGCGTGATACGTATGCTTTGTTTTACCAAGGAGGATCGGCCATGACGCGTGGAAGGATCTGCTGGTTCGCACTGACCGCCTTGCTGGTTGCCGGCCGGGCGCACGCCGAGGACTTGGTTCCCGGCGGCTGGGGGCATGCCATGCGCATCACGTTCCCGGGGTACGTGAGCGCGGCGGCGTTGACGAACTTCCCGGTGCTGGTCCGGTTCAATGCCGACAACGGTTTCTATGACGGGTTCAGCTCCACCAACGGGTACGACCTGCGGTTCACGGATGCGGCCGGCAGCGTGCTCAGCCACGAGGTCGAGCGTTGGGTGGCGGGTGGCGATTCCGCGGTGTGGGTGCAGGTGCCGCGGCTGACGAACGGCACGGCGATCTGGGCCTACTGGGGCCAGGCGGCGGCGGCCGGCGCGCCGGCCGCCTTCACGACCAACGGCGCGACCTGGACGGCGGGCTACCTGGGCGTCTGGCATCTGGACCACCTCAACAGCGCCAGCCAGCATCTGGACTCGACCGTGGCGGCTTACCATGGCACCAACGTGAATGCGGTGGCGACGGCGGGCAACGTCGCCGGCGCGCAGAATTTCAACAGCGCATCGGTCAATACGCCGCTGAACATCGATCAGAGCGGTGGGGCGGCGATCACCTTCAGCGCCTGGGTCAACCCCGCCAACGCGGCCGGCGGGTCCCAACATGTGCTGAGCAGCGACAACGGCGGCTACGACTGGGCGCTGCTGCAAATCGGAGCCAACTGGAACGTGGCCTGGGGCGACGGCTACTGGAACACGGGGGTGCCGGTGGTCGTGGGCGCCTGGCAACTCGTGGCGGCCGTCTTCATCCCCGGCACGGGCGTGCGCTTCTATAGGAACGGCGTCGAGTCGACGTTGGCGAGCCTGGCCTACGATGCCAGCGACAACAACCTGGCGATTGGGCGCAACCCCGGCTTTGGGGAATACTTCGCCGGCGCGATCGACGAGGTGTGCGTGGCGGGCGTGGCGCGCTCGGCGGACTGGATTCAAGCCTCGTATTCCAATCAGGTGACGGGGTCCACATTCGTGGCACTGAGCGAGCCGGTGCCCGTCCTGGGTGTCGTCAACCTGCCGGCAACGGACTTGACCACCGCATCGGCGACGCTGAACGGCACGGTGTCGGCCTCGGACGACCCGCTGTATGTCTCCGTCTACTGGAGCACGATTGACGGCGGTACGAACGCGGCGGCCTGGCTGGCGGCGCCGGGGCTCAGCGCGGATTTGGGCTGCTTCAGCAATGTGGAGGGGGCCGTTGTCAGCCAGGCTGTCAGCGGGCTCCTGGCCAGTGCGACTTGCTACTACGCCTTCCACGCGACGAACGCGGTCGGCACGGTGGACGCGTGGGGCCAGCCGTCGCTGCACTTCACGCCGCTGGGGGTGCCGGCCATCAATAATGCCGCCGGCGCCGTGGGCGGGGCGGAGGTGGTCACGCTGCGCGGGGAACTCACGGCCGGCTACCGGGCGGAGGTCTCGGTGTACTGGGGCCGGACGGACGGCGGCATGACGACGAACTGGGAGCACGTGATCCCGCTGGGGGATCGGCCGTCGGACGCGTTTCAGACGGTCGTCACCCCGGCGCTCGGCTTCGATTACCGCTACCGCTGCTTCGCGTCCAACGCGTATGGCACGGCCTGGGCTCCGGCCGCGGGGCGGTTCTCGACCCGGTGGCCGCACCAGGCGAAGATCACCTTCAGCGGCTACAATCGGAACGAGACCCTGACCAACTTCCCGGCGCTGGTGGTCTTGAACGAAGGCCTGCCGGGCTTCGCGTACAGCGAGTGCGTGTCGCCCCGCGGCTACGATCTGCGGTTCACGGATGCGGCGGGGAGCTCGCTCAACTACGAGATCGAGAAATGGGCCCCCGGCGCCGATTCGATTGTGTGGGTGCAGGTGCCCCGGCTCACGAACAGTTGCCAGATCCTGGCCCACTGGGGCAACCCGTACGCGCTCGACCCGCCGCCCTCTATCGTCAACGGCGCCACCTGGACGGGCGCGGGTTACGCGGGCGTGTGGCACATGCGCGAGACCTCCGGGCATCATCGCGATTCCACGGCCCACGGGTTCGACACCACCTCGGAGTCGGTCGCTCAGCAAGGAACCGCTCCCGGCAGGATCGACGGCGCGGATGAGTTCAATGGCATCAACACCGAGGTGCAGGTGCCGCCGCTGAACCTGTTTACCAACACCGTGACCATCAGCGCCTGGGTGAACGGCAAGCAGAACGAGGATTACAGCGGCATCTTCTTCCAACGGGATTCCGGCGGCAGCACCCGGGCGGGCATCGCCTCCGTCGGGTATAACCTGATCTACCGGTGGAACGATAGAGCGGAGGTGGTGTCCCTTCCCCTTCCGCAGGACCAGTGGGCGTTCGTGGCGCTGGCGATGACCCCCACCGCTGCGACCCTGTATGTCAACGACAGCTCCGTCGTGGACGCGGCCTCTCATGCCATTGAGGAGTTCAACGGAACCACCTATATCGGGCGCTGGTGGCGGGAGGTAAACCCACTCCGGCGCTGGGACGGCATCATCGATGAAGTGCGCATCGCGACCGTCACCCACTCGCCGAACTGGCTCTGGGCAAGCTGGCAAAACCAGTTGTCGCCCGCGCTCTTCAGCACCTTCGCCCCCACCATGGTGATCGACAACGCGAACGGCGCGTCCGACATCACGACCCATGCGGCGACGCTGAACGGCCGACTCCACTGGACGAACGCCGTGCCGACGGACGTCTCTGTCTACTGGGGGCTGGCGGATGCGGGGACAAACGCGGGGGACTGGGAGCATGAGGTTTACCTGGGGCGACCGGGCGTGGGGCCGCTGGCGACGACGATCGCGCTGGTGGACGCGGGCCGCTACTACTACCGATTCTGCGCGTCCAACACCGTGAGTGCCACCTGGGCGGAACCCGTGGCGAGCTTCGAGCTGTGGCCGGTCACCATCCACGCCACGGCCCCCACGACCTTCGTCGTCAGCCGGCCCGTCGACGCCACCGGCGCGAGTCTCGTCGTGCGCTACACGCTGGGTGGTGGCGCGGTCAATGGTGTGGACTACACGGAGTTGAGCGGCGTCGTCACGATCCCGGCCGACGAAACCGAGGCCGCGATTCCGGTTGTTCCCCTCGCAAATCCCGGCTCGCTCGCCATCGTCAGGACGGTGATCGCCACGCTGGCGCCAGGGGGCCACGGCGGCTATTTGATCGGGTCGCCCAACGCCGCCATGCTCGATCTCGGTTCGCCCGTCGCGCCGGGACCCAACCGCCTGAAGATTACGTTCACCGGCTATGGCCGGGCGACCCCGCTGACGAACTTCCCCGCCCTGGTCGTGCTTAACGAGAGCCGGCCGGGCTTCCGTTACGGACAGTTTGTCTCGCCGGCCGGCGACGATTTGCGGTTCACGGACGGCGCGCAGACGCGCTGGCTGTCTTACGAGATCGACGAATGGAACACGAACGGCGATTCCTATGTCTGGGTGAAGGTCCCCGAGCTGGCGGGCACGAACACGTTCATCTGGGCCGACTGGGGCGATCCGGATGCGACCGTGCCGGCGTATGCAACGAACGGCTCGACGTGGTCGCAGGACCATGCGCTCGTCTATCACTTCAACGACCCGAATTTCAATAACCAGACGCTGGTGGACGACTCCACCGCCAACCGCCACAGCGGGCTCGTCTGGAACAGCCTGGTCAAGGTGCAGGGCCGCGTCGGAGGTGCGGTGCAGTTCCCCGGCGGCTCCGGGACCAACAACCTCACCCCTGCGCGGCGTATCGACACGAACAAACAGCCCTCGCAACTTGGGGTGGGGGGCAGCTCGCCCCGCACGGGCGAGGCATGGGTCCGTGTGCATGGCTGGGGCTATGGCGGGGTGTTCTCCATGGGCACGAACGACGTGGCCAGGGAATTCAGCCTGCGGACGACGACCACGCCCGATACGTGGCGCGCGCAGATGTGGGGCACGCCCGATTTCGACTTCACGACCCCTGGCGCCAGCAACCAGTGGATGCACCTGGCCCTGGTCAGCGAGGGCGGCGCCGGGTCCGTGCAGCGCGCGTACGCCAACGGCCAGGAAATGACATTCAAAGCCGACGCGTTGGACATCGGGGACTGGAACACGCTCAAGTTCGGCATTTGGATCGACAAGACAAGGTGGTGGGTGCTTGACGGGGACATGGACGAGGCGCGCCTCTCGCGCGTGGCGCGTTCCGCCGACTGGATCTGGGCCAGCTGGATGGTCCAGGGGGCGCACGAGGCGTTCGTCACGTACGAGGTGCCCAGCACACCAACCGGCTGTTTGTTGATTGTGAGGTAACAATTGGATTTCACGAACCACCCTCTCAGCGGTTCGTGAAGGGTGCCAATCTTCGTGTACTCAGTGACTCTGCGGGAGATTGGCGCCGAAAGAGTGACAAAGCGAAACCAGGGCGACACTGCAGGCGTCAACCCACCGTGAGGAGAAAATCATGAACATTCGGAGTCTCGTTGCTTGCGTGCTCATGGGGCTGGCGGCCGCCGGTCCCGTGCATGCACAGGATCCAAACCCGGCCGACTGGGCGCACCGCCGGGCGATCGTGTTCACGGGCTACGACGGCGCCGCCTCGCTGACCAACTTCCCGGTGCTCGTCACGCTCGAAGACGGGCTGGACGGCTTCGCCTACGACCAACTGGCCGCCACGAACGGCTCAGATTTGCGTTTCGCGGACTCGGCGGGCGCCGCCTGGCTCCCCTACGAAATCGAGCACTGGGATCCGGCCGGCCGCTCCATCGTGTGGGTCCGCGTCCCCGAACTGTCCGGCACCAACACCCTGATCTGGGCCCTCTGGGGCAACCCGGCGGCCACGCAGTTCCCGGCGGCCGCCACCAATGGCGCCGCCTGGTCCGCCGTCTACGGCGGCGTCTGGCACCTCTCCGAGCCGGACGCGCGGGATTCCTCCGGCCGCGGCGGCCACTTCACGGCCTACGACGGTCCCGCCGTCATCGACGGCCCGATCCATCGCGGCCTGCTCTTCAACGGCAGCAACCGGCTGCAGACCGCGGGCGCCCCCTACGAGTATGCCGGCCCCACCACCGTCGAATTCTGGATGCGCTCGGACGACGCCTCGAACCAGCGCGTGGCGATCGGCCTGCGCGGCGACGCCTCCACCCGATGGAGCCTGCACCAGTTCTCCGACCTTGGCAGCCTCGGCGGGGTGGGGCTTTGGAACAGCCACAACTACCTGACGCTGGCCGCTCCCGGAGGACTGACAACCGGTCAGTGGTGTCACGTGGTGTTTGTGGACAGCGGCGTCGACACCTACGGGACCACGGCGGTCTACCTGAACGGCGCTCCACTCGGCACGATGCCTGAGAGTTTCGGGAAAGCCTCAGGCCTGCCCCTAGTCGTCGGCACGCCGGGCACGGGCTACGGCATCGAGTCCTGGATCGGCAGCCTCGATGAAATCCGCATCGCGCCGGCCGCCCTGCCCGCGGATTGGGCCCGCGCCGTCTGGCTGAACCAGGTCTCGAACGACACGTTCGAGACCTGGCAGTCCGCTGTGCGGCTGGCGAACGCCGGCGTCGCCAACGTCGCGCCGACGAACGTCGACCTGATCGGCACGCTGCAGTATGCGGATGGCATTGACCCGCTGGAGGTCTGGGTCTACTGGGGCACGAACGACGCTGGGCGCGCCAAGGAGGACTGGAACCACGCCGTCGCGTTGGGGGCCCGGGCGCCGGGCACGCTGCGCGTCCCCGTGGAGTTGCCCGGCGAAGACACGTACACCTACCGGTTCTACGCATCCAACACAACGACCGAGATCTGGGCGGAGCCCTCCGTCGAGTTCATTTCCGGCGCCGTGACCATCGCGGCCACGCAACCCGCAACCACCGAAGGCTCCGCCGTTGCCGCCGTATTCACCGTCAGCCGCCCGTCCGCCTGCGCGCGCGACGCGCTGACGGTGACCTACACGCTGAACGGGACGGCTGACAACGGCGTGGACTACGAATGGCTGGCCGGCGCCGTGGTCCTGCCCGCCGGGGAGACAAACGCGGTCATCACCGTGACGCCGCGGCTCGACGACGACCCCTACGAAGCGCCACAAACGGTGCGGGCCACGCTGGCGCCGGGACCCTATGCCGTCGGCGATCCGGGCGAGGCCGAGGTCACGATCATCGAACCGGGCGCCACCGAGGTCCCCAACCAGTGGTCCCACCGCATGCGGATCGATTTTTCCGGCTACGCGGGTGCGTCCACGCTGAGCAATTTCCCGGCCCTGGTCGTGCTGCGCGAACCCGAGGGCGGCTTCCACTACAGCCAGTGCGCCTCCGCCGCCGGCGGTGACCTGCGCTTCCTGGACGCCGCGCAGGGACGCTGGCTTCCCTACGAGATTGACACCTGGCGGCCGGGCACCAACTCAACCGTCTGGGTGCGGGTGCCCGAACTGGCTGGCACCAATACCAGCATCTGGGCGCTGTGGGGGAATTCGAACGCGACGAACCCGCCCGCCTACCTGACCAATGGATCGGCGTGGGCTTCCCTTTACGCCGGGGTTTGGCATCTGACGCAGACGAATGCGCTGGACTCGAGTACCAATGGCAATCATACCACGGCCAAGATCCTCAGTGTCAGCCCTTTTCCTTCTCTCGTCGACGGCCCTGTTGGTGGCGGACTTCTGTTCAACGGCGCCAACCGACTGCAGACAGGCATTAACCGTCGTTCCCTCGAATTCAACAACGGTTCGATCGAGTTCTGGATGCGCCCGGACGACACCTTCCCCAACGAGGACCACGGCCCCATCGGTATGCAGAGCTCGACCCTCGGGGGGACACGTTGGGCCATGTTCGTACGCAAAACGCTGACGGGAATCGGCCTCTTCAACGGCACCCAAAGTCCATCCCATTTGACCTATCCTTTCGCCCAAGGTCAGTGGGTCCACGTGACGCTCGTCCAGTCCAACGGCATGGCGACGACCTACATCGACGGCGGCACTCTGGGTTCCGTCAATCGGGGCTTCTCGAGCGTCAAGAACGTGCCGCTCATGATCGGCGCCCCCAATGACGGGGGCCAGTACTTCATCGGCGCCATGGACGAAGTGCGCCTCTCGCCAGTCGTTTTCTCCGCGGACTGGATCCGGGCCTCGTGGATGGTCCAGGCGTCGAACAGCGCCTTCCAGGACTACGTAAGCATGGTCTCCAACGACGATGCCTCGAGCATCACCACCGATTCCGCGATCCTCAACGGTCGCCTGAACTGGGACGACGGCGTGCCGACGGCGGTCTGGGTGTTCTGGGGCACGAACGATGCGGGCAGGGTTGCGGCGGGCTGGGATGGCGTGGCAGCCCTGGGGGTGCAGGCCTCGGGGAACGTGAGCGCCACGGTGGCGCTGTCGGTGTCGGACACATACTACTACCGGTTCTTTGCCTCCAACGCCGTCGAGGAGGCGTGGGCTGATCCGGCGGGCCTCTTCATCGCGGGCGACGTGACCATCGACACCCGCACGCCCGGCCAGTTCACCGTGCGCCGGCCGGAGCACTTGACCCGCGTCAACCTGCCTGTGACCTACACCTTGGGCGGAAGCGCCAGCAACGGTTTGGACTACTGCGCGCTCGCCGGCCGCGTCATCATCCCGGCCGGCTCGGCGGACGCCGGCATCCCGGTTGCTCTCACGGCGGACAGCCTGGCTTTCGGTGCGGGCCCCAAAACGGTGGTGGCGACGTTGGCGTCCGGGCCCTACATCGTCGGGTCGCCGGATTCGGCTGCGCTCACGATCGAGAACCATCCCCAGGCCTGGCGGTTTCGGATGCCCATCACCTTTTCCGGCTACACAGGGGTGGAGACGCTGCGAAACTTCCCGGCCCCAGTGGTGTTCAGCGAAGGCCAGCCCGAGCAGTTCCTGTACGACGCGTTTGCCTCCCCGTCCGGTGTGGACCTCCGGTTCACAGACGGCGCCCAGACTCGGTGGCTGGCTTACGAAATCGACGAATGGAACACCGGGGGCCAGTCCCACGTCTGGGTTCAGTTGCCCGAACTGGCCGGGACGAACACGACCGTCTGGGCGTACTGGGGGAACGCGTTCGCGACCGCCCCGCCAGCCTATACCACGAATGGAGCCACGTGGTCGGCCAACTACCAGGCCGTACTGCACTTCGCCGAGAACAGCGGCACGACATCCAAGGACTCGAGCCCCAACCAGTTCACCGGCAACCTGGTGGGCGCGCCGGGCCCCTATTGGGAAGCGGGCAAGCTCGGAACCGCGCTCCACTTTGATGGTACGGACGACCTCTTTAACGCCGGGAAGAATGCGAGCAACGTCGGGATGGATGGGAACAATCCCAAGACCTCCGAGGCGTGGGTGAACGTCGACGGGCCCCTGCTGGACAACGGTTCTGTGTTTTCCATGGGGAATGCCTCCTCTGGCAACGAATGGACCCTCAACCGCATGGGCCCCTCGTCTGGCTGGGCGTCCCAGCATTGGGTCGATGAAGTGGTGGTGGACGATGCCGGCAAGCCAAACCCCATCGCGAATTGGGTGCATGTCGCGCACACGTTCGATCCCACCCAGGCGGCTGGCCAAACCGTTAAATTCTACATCAACGGCGTGCAGGTGGGAATCGGCGGCCCCGCCAGTCTCAACGTCAATACCCTCAACCCCGTGGTTCTGGGCTGTTGGTACAGCCGCAGCTGGCAGCGAACCTACTATGACGGGTACATTGACGAGGCGCGTCTGGCCAACGTCACCCGCTCCGCCGACTGGATCAAGGCCGACTGGGAGAGCCAGCGCGCCCCGGCCGCGTTCGCGGTATTCGGCGACGTGATCGCCCCGCCCGGGGGATTTCTGATGATGGTGCGGTGAGTGCGTGCTCGGGAAGCCCTGGGAGGTAACACGCGATCAAGCCCTGGACCACGATAGGCAAGCGCCCGCTGCTGGATTGCGGCAAATTCCTGCGTGTGGAACAGCACACCATCCAGTTGCCGGACGGCCGGATCATCGACGATTGGTCCTGGCTGATCACGCCCGACTACACGAACACGGTGGCGGTCATGCCCGATGGCCGCATCCTGTGCTTTCGTCAAACCAAGTACGCCATCAGCGGAACCGGGATTGGCATACCCGGTGGTTTTCTGGAGCCAGGCGAAGCTCCCTTGGCCGGGGCCCAGAGGGAGTTGCGCGAGGAAACGGGCTATGAGGCGACCGAGTGGACACCGCTCGGCGCCTATCCGGTGGATGCCAACCGCGGCGCCGGCGTCGCTCACTTCTATGTTGCGCGCGGTCTCCGCCGCGTGGCCGAACCCACGGCGGATGACCTGGAGGAGCACGAACTGCTGCCCCTGACCCTTTCTGAGGTTCAGGCCGCCCTCGCCGCTGGCGAGTTCAAGGCCCTCGCCTGGGCTGCCGCGATCTCGCTTGCCTTGCTCCATCTTGGTATGTTGACAGGGTGTGGTTGGCTTGATGGAGTAACCCGTTCACCATGCAAGTAGCCCCGCGCGCCATCTTCAACACCGAACCGGTCCTCGAGGTCGATTCGCACATGCTCAAGGCGCTGAAGCGAGAGGCGGCCGCATCGCCCCAGCGATGTTTCCGGCTGTGTCTGCACACCGCGCCAGAGGATCCCGTGCAGGAGATGATCATGGCCGCGCTGCCAGGTTCCTACTGCCGGCCGCACCTGCATCCGTGTCGGGCCGTGACCTACCTGGCCGTTGAGGGCGAGTTCGACGTGGTCCTCTTCGACGAGGAGGGGCAGGTGACGCGTGTCGTGCGGCTGGGGCCGCCCGGCTCTGGCAAGACGTTTTGCCTGCGCCTCGCCGCCAATCATTGGCACACGAATTGGTTCCGGTCTGAGCGGGTGGTGTTCCTCGAGCAGATGGCCGGTCCCTACCAGCGGGAGGCATCCAATACGTGGGCGCGATGGGCGCCGGAGGAGGCTGACGCCCCCGGGATCGCCGGCTTCCTGAAGCGACTGGAGACCGTGTGCCGGTGATGGGCGCATGCGTATGACCGCCGCGATGGGAGAAGCCATTGGCGGGCCAACCGAGACCGATCGACCAGCGGCAGTTTGACGCGTCCTCGCTCAGTCAACTGGCTTCATCGGGAATTCCATTAGCGGTGACGGCGCACGCGATAAGCGAGAATTCTTCGGACATTTTCTAATAAATGTACTGTAGATACACCTACGAGCAGCTTCAGCTGCCGGTTGTCGTAGACGGTCGCGGCGCTGATTCTGATTTTCCGAGTTATTGAATCAAATTTCGTGTGTATTTCGGCTCTTCGGGGGGTGGAATAGAAATTCAAGAAAATATGTTGCCTCACAGGAAAATATCTGCTTTAATCCGTCCATGATCGTGGTAAGGTTTTCAGTCGGCGCGGCGGCTTGAGCAGCGGTAGCGAAAGGAATCAGCGATGAAAGTACGAATGCTGCATGCGTGTGCGATGGGGTGGCTTCTCCTAGTTGGCGTGGCCAATGCCGCGGTGACGATCGGTAGCGACTCGTACACCTACTCGACCCAGATCCCAATCAACTACGCAGAACCGAACCAGCTGGACAACTTTCCCGTTCTCGTTGTCCTGACCCCGGCGAACTTCAACTACGCGCTGGTGCGGGAATCTGCCGGTATTCCTCAAGATCTTCGCTTCACGGTATCAGACGTGAGCGGCACCGAGCTCCCCTACGAGATCGATGGTGTCTGGAACAACACGGGCACCACCCGCATCTGGGTGAAAGTTCCCACGATCCTCGCCTCCACAGCCACCCAGATCTATGCGGTCTACGGCAACGCCACCGTTTCGGCACCGTCGTATGGAGCCTCCGTGTGGGACAACAACTTCATGCTCGTGTATCACTTTGCTGAAGGCGCGGGAACAGCAGCTGCCAACGCCAAGACCGACGTCCCGAATATTGCTGCCAGCGCGTTTCACCCCTACAACGCCCAATGGGTCGGCTCGGCGAGCTGGGTGGATGCGGTTATCGGAAAAGGCGTGTACTTCAATGGAAGCGTCGCCAACTTCCTCGATACGCGTGCCTATCCTGTGGATCTGGCCAATAACGGACTCGCGTCGCGCACCACCGAAATGTGGGTCAAGTTCGATGGACCCGACGCGTCGGTCAATCGCGGTGTCTTCTCCATGGGGAATGCACAAAATGTCGGAGGTCTAAGCCTTGAATGGTCGGTAAAGCGCCTGACAAGTGGCGAGGCCCCCCCTAGCGGATTTTTGGCCCAATGCTGGGGTAACGAACGCAGAGCTTCAGACACGACTCCGAGCGCCAACGGGAACTGGGCGCATTTCGCGCTGTCCTACGACTCGGCGAACTCGCCCAACAAGCCGCAACTCTATATAAACGGTGTCGAAAACAGTTTCTCCGTATCCGGAACCCCGGCCAACTTGAACACGACGCCGCCTACCGGCACTTTTGCGCAGTACGGCAAACTGTTCCTGGGCACCCGCCGGGACGAGTGGTATGCAAACGACGCAGGGGGCGTAAACTACGGCGTGCTGTTCACCGCTATGCTAGGGGCCATGGATGAGGTGCGCATCTCGGGCAATATGCAGCGCTCGCCCGGCTGGCTCCGCGCCACCTATCAGACGGTTGCGGATCCCACCTTCAGCCCGACCAAGCCCATGATCGAGCATGTCTCGGACTCGGGTGCCGGAGCGACCTCACGCGATCTGGTGGCCACCCTGAACTGGCCTGCCACCGCGGACAGTACAGTCAGAATACACTGGGGCACGGCCAATGCAGGCGTGGGGGGCGCGTGGGAGCACACCGACACCCTGAGCAGTCAGGCTGCCGGGACCATTAACGCGACCATCGGGCCCCTGTCCATTAACACGCCCTACTACTACTGGCTCAGCGCTGAAAACGGTTCTTATGAATGCTGGGCGCCGTCGGTTGGCTCGTTCACCACCCCGGCCGGTACGGCGAACGTCACGATCGGGGCGTCGGACGCCAGCGCAACGGAGGGGACGCCGGCCACCGATACCGGCACGTTCACGATCACTCGCGACCTCACGATCGGCGTGCTCACGGTCAACTATACCCTCACCGGCGCGGCGGTTGAGGGCAGTGACTATGCGACGATCGCCACCCATTCGGTTAGCTTCGCTGACGGTGAGGCCACGAAGGACATCACGATCACGCCGATCAACGACATCGCGTTCGAAGGGCCCGAGGCGGTGACCTGTGCCATCGCAGGGGGGTCAGGCTACGTGAGCGGTTCGCCGGCCTCGGCTGACGTGACCATCGCCTCGGACGATGCGTCGGCGCTCTCCGGCTTCCGCTACCGGATGCCGATCACGGTTGCCGGGTACACCGGCGGCGAGACGCTGAACAACTTCCCGGTGCTCGTCAAGCTTAGCGCGGGAATCGACGGCTTCAGCTACAGCCAGTTTGCTTCCGTTACCGGCGGCGACCTGCGCTTCATGGACGCGTCGCAGACTACGCGCCTGAGCTACGAAATCGAGAAGTGGGACACTGCCGGCACGTCTTATGTCTGGGTGAAGGTGCCAGAACTGAGCGCCGCCACGGTAATCTATGCCTACTGGGGCAACCCGGCCGATGCGGCCGCGCCTTCGTACGCGACCGACGGATCGGCGTGGAATTCAGCCTACGGGCGCGTCTACCACTTGAACAGCATCGCGGCTGGCGATCTGACGGATTCCTGCAAGTCGGGGAATGACCTCACCGCCTTCGGCACGCCGCAGAACGACACCGACCCGGTGCACGTGGGCGCGGTCCAGACGACCTCGGACGGGCTGGACTACTTCCAGGCGGCGGGAACAGGCATCGAGTACGCAGGCCAGACCGCGGTCGAGTTCTGGTATCGGTACGACGGCGCCGTCAGCGCGGTAAACAGAACCCCCATTGCGATGCGCGATGGCACCAGCACACGCTGGAGTCTGCACGTTGCGACGGAGAACACGCTGGTCCGGTACGGCGTCTTTAACGGCGGGTGGACGTGGACCGACAACGGGCGCGGCAAATCGCTCGAACGCTGGTACCATGTCACGGCCATAGACAGCGGCGTGGTGGGTGGCACAACGACCTTCTACGTTGACGGCCAGTACGTGAATGGCCAACTCGGTGCCATTGTGGCTGCCGGCTTCGCAAAGGTGACGGGCAAGCCCCTCGTCCTCGGCATGCGCGCCCCGGGCGATGCTGCGGAGTACTTCATCGGCGCGCTTGACGAGGTGCGTATCTCCTCATCCGCGACCTCGGCCGATTGGGTCCTGGCGAACTATAAGACCCAGTCGAGTGACACGTTCCTGACCTTCGGGACGATCGAGAACCTACTCGTCGACACCGGTGCGACGGGCCTTGTTGGCGGCGGCAACGTGACGCTGAACGCCACGATTACGGACGTATCCGCCTGGCCGGTGCAGGCGTATGTGGCGTGGGGGGCGGCGGACCAGGGTAGCGCGTACCTCTCCTGGGACAACTACATCGACCTCGGTTCGAAGGCCGGTCCTGGGCCGGTGACGCTGTCGCAGTCGGTCGCGGTGCCCGGGGGCGTCACGTACTACCGGTTCATCCTGGTCAATCCCTACACGACGATCACGACGCCGCTGGGTTCGTTCGCGGGGGCGACGGTGAGCATCGCCGCATTGGACGGCACTGCGTCAGAAGACAGCAACCCCGGATCGTTCCAGATCACGCGCAGCGTCATTACGACAGGCCCTCTGACGGTCCGGTACACGCTGGGTGGCGGAGCGGTTAACGGGACGGACTACGAGACCCTGTCCGGCAGCGTGACGTTCGCGGATGGCGAGACCACGAAGACCGTCACGGTCACACCGGTGGCCGACAACACGATCGATGAGGGGAGCGAGACGGTCACCGCCACGCTGGTGCACGGCGGCTTCGTGCTCGGCACCGCCTCTGCGAACGTGTCGATTGCCGACGGCGTCGGCGACGTGTCGTCCGGCTGGTCCAAGTCAGCCGAGATCACGTTCTCGGGCTACACGGGATCATCGACTCTGAACAACTTCCCCGTGCTGGTACGGCTGAGCGCGGCGGGTGTTGGGGGCTTCGCTTACTCTGCCTTCGGAGATCCATTAAACGGCGGCGACCTGCGCTTCACCGATGAGGCAGGTACGCAGTGGCTCCCGCACGAAATCGATCGGTGGAATTCGAGCGGCGAGTCGTTCGTCTGGGTGAAACTGCCGGCGTTGTCCGGCACGGCCACCAAGATCAGGGCGGTCTGGGGCAACGCTGGACAGACGATCCCGCCGGACTACACCACGGACGGCTCGGTGTGGAGCGAGGGCTATGCGGCGGTCTACCACTGCAAGGACGCCGCTGACGGCGACATGACCGACTCGTCGCCCAATGCTAAGTACTTTGACAACCCCCACGGCGCTAACCGGGTAAACGGGAAAGTGGGCTATGCACGTCTGATCGAGAACGACAACACCCCGCCACAGACGTTCATCACCAGCCCGTGGACGGCGGACGCGCTCGGGATCGGTCAGAGAGGGCATCCTTGGACGGTAGAGGCCATGGGGTACAACACGGTTGCCCCCGGTGACACCTACTGGAAGGAAGGCTCGTTGACCTGGATCGGGCACAACGACGAAACGCTGTCCGAGACGAAGTTCGCCGTGCGGCAGATCGCTGCTTCGGCGTGGCGCGAGCAAATCGGCCTGTCGTGGAGCAGGGCCCCCGATGCAATCTGGTCGCCTGATAATAGCGGTTTCACACCTGTCGGCGTCCCAGATCTGCAGGCGGACACCTGGTACTATGTGACCGGCGTCTACGACGGCATGACCACTGCCAACGGGGGTCGTAAGCGCTTGTACATCGACGGCATCCTGGATGAGCAGACGGCTGCTGACACAGCAGAAGAGATCTTCAACAACGTGCCGCTGTGCATGGGGTATTGGCTCAACAACGTCGGAAACTACGCCATCATGAACGGCATGGTTGACGAGGTTCGCATCTCGACGGTGGCGCGGTCGGCGGACTGGATCAAGGCCAGCGCGGACGCGGTCCAGAATGCGAGCTTCGCGGAGTATCCGCCCCAACCGCCGGTGACGATCATGATGTTCAAATAGCAGAACAACCGATTCAGATAAGGCTCAGGCGGCAGTGCCCCCCAACCCCCCAAAAAAGCACTGTCGCCTGAATCTTTTTGTGGAGATGAACCGGTCTGTCACGCGTCTACTGCTGCCGCTGTTCCTGCTGGGCACCGGGGTGCGTCTTCAGGCGGCCGCGGAGACGCTCTCCGTCCATGCGTACGACCACAAGCGGCGCGTCGGTTTCGACGTCTACACGGGGTCGGCGCTGACGAACTTCCCGGCCCTGGTGCGGTTCCGTGGCGCCGATGGCTTCTACGCCGGGTTCGCGTCGACCAACGGTTACGATCTGCGCTTCGCGGACGCCGATGGCCAGCGCCTCAATTTTGACGTCGAACGCTGGGACCCGGCCGGCGAGTCCACGGTCTGGGTGCAGGTGCCGTTGCTCACGAACGGCGCGGCGATCTGGGCGTACTGGGGCAATGCCGCCGCAGCGGACGCACCAGCCCCCTGCACGACGGACGGCTCGACGTGGTCGCAGGACTACCGCGCGGTGTGGCACCTGGACGGCCTGAACGATGCGGGCCGGCATCCGGAGGCGACGGGCTCGGGCTTCGACGGAACGGATGCCGGCACCACGCTCCTGACCGGGTTGGTGGCCAATGCCCGGAACTTTGCCGATGCCGCCGTGAACACGCGCCTGAACATCGATCAGGGCGGGACCCAGGCGTACACGTTCAGCGCCTGGGCGAAGCCAACCGCAGCTTCCCTGGAGGGCGGTATTCGCCATGTTCTGAGTACGGACGACGGTGGCTTCGATTGGTCGCTGGTGCAAATCGGAAGCCACTGGTTCGTCGCCACGGGCAACGAGTACTGGGATTCGGGGATCTCCGTGAGCGCGGACGTGTGGCAGCATGTGGCGGCCGTGTTCATCCCGGGCACGGGGGTGCGGTTCTACAAGGACGGCGTCGAAGCCACGCTGGCCTCCATCGACTACGACGCCAGCGACTACGCCGTGACGATCGGCCGGAATCCGGGTTTCGGGGAGTTCTTCCAGGGTGGCATCGACGAGGCGCGGGTGTCGGCAACGGCGCGCTCCGCGGATTGGGTCCGGGCTGCCTACTCCAACCAGGTGGAGGGCTCGACGTTCGCGACACTCGGACCGGCGGAGTGGTCGCAGGGCATCGACAACTTGCCGGTTTCCGGAATCGTGACCGGTGCGGCCACGCTGAATGCCGTCCTGAACGCCGGCGGTACCAGCTTCTACGCCACCGTGTATTGGGGCCCGAGCGATGGCGGGACGAATCCGGCGCTTTGGAGTCACGCCCAGGCCGTGGGAGTCTGGGGGGGGAGCAAGACCAACATCGGCTACCGCGCCACGGCGGGCATTGCGGATGCCGGCACCAATTACTACACGTGGCGCGCGACGAACGGAACCGTCAGCTTCTGGGCGCGGCCGAGCATGTCGTGGGATACGAATCGCGAGTGGCGGGGCACGGCGGATCGTGTCTGGTCCACGCCCGGCAACTGGATCGGCGACAATGCGCCGGACAGCGTGGGTGAAAGCGCGCGCTTCACCGGTGGTGGTTCGGGGGCCGTCCGTCTGGCTGGGAACATCGTCCGCGCCGGACCGCTCTCCATCACGGGCGGTCACTACGAGTTTGTGGACACCAACGCCAGCCCTGGCGCACTGGCCGTGAACACGTTGCAGGTCGCCGGCGGCGAGGCGACGGTGGATGTTGGCCTGAGTGTCAGTGGCACCGTGACGGTGGCCGGCGGCGCCCTCACGCTGACCCGCCCCGCGGCCGTCCACGCGGGTCAGTTCGCGCTCAGGAGCGGAACGCTTGGTGTGCGGGGCGAACGCGAAGTTCCCAACTCCCTCAACCATTACGGGTACCACGCTTTCGATGTGGGCCTGGCCAACCTCGATGGCAACCGCGGGCTGATGGCCGACGTGCCGTGGGGCCGCACCAACCTGACGGCGGGCCCGGGCGGTCGCGGGCTGGACTTCAACAGCGACGACGACTTCATCAACGCCGGCGCCGTCGGACGGGCCGACACCACCATGAACCTCTTCATCGGCTACCTGAATGCGCCCTCCAACGGTGCGTACCAGTTTCGCATCGAGGATGCGGACGACCTGGCTGTCCTGTGGCTAGACCTCAACCGCGATGGCGTCTTTGACCTGGCGGGCGGGGAACGCATGGCCAACACCGACGTGGGCGAGATCACGATCAAGACGTTGACAGGCGGGCTGTCGTACCTGTTTGCCGTGGTTCACGGCGAAGCCGGCGGGGCGGCGTCCGTGAATGTCCAGGTCCGGACGCCCGGCATGGCCGCCCTGGCGACGATTCAGCCGACGACTGATCCCAACCAGGCGGGGCTTTGGTCGGGGATTGCGACGGGGAGTGTTGACCTGGCCGCGATCCCCGTGGATGTCGCAGGGGATGCGCGTGTGACCGCCGGCTACGGCACCGCGCGGGCGGCGCTTGGCCACGTGACCGTCTCGAACGGCGTCACCCTCGTGACGGCGGGCGCGCCGATCCGGTTCGCCAGCATGACGCTGGCACCCGGCGCGACGACCGTCGGGTTGGCGGCGGACGCACCGACGACGCTGACCGGAGCCGCGGGTTTGGACGGCTCTGGGGCCGCGGTGACAATCGCCAAGACCGGTTCCGGGGCGCTGGTTCTGGACAAAGCCGGCGGCAATCTGGGGCATGCGACCTTCGACGTGCGGACCGGTGCGCTGGCCGGGGTGCACGCGAACGCCTTCGGCACAAGCGCGGTGCGCCTCGACGGAGGCGAACTGATCCTGTCCAGCCCGGGCGGCGACATCACCTACACCAACACGCTGACGGTGGCGGAGAACAGCAGTCTGACCGCCCGGCGGATCGGCGACGGCGCGGACGGACCACTCACCGTGTCAGCGGCGGGCGAACTGAGGATTGCGGACGGGAAGACGCTGGCGGCTGGCGCCACGAACGCCTACACGCTGCGCTTGCGGGGCCCCATCACGGGGGCCGGCACGCTGTGCGTGACCGGCGGCACCGTGGTCATCGATGACACGGCCTTCGCAAACCTGCAGGTGGCGGGCGGCACCGCGCAGCTCAACGGCGAGCTTACCGTGCAGACGCTGGCGCAGAGCGGCGGCGTCATCGCCGGACTGACGAACGTCCTGACGGTCCTGAACGCGATCCAGTTGAGCGGTCCGGCGGACTTGCGAGGCGTGACGCTCAACGTGGGGGTCGCGGACCTGACCGTGAATCCCAACAGTACGCTGTGGTTCGACAATCTCCTGTCCTTGCACTCGGCCACGCTGCTGGACGACAACGCGCGGCTGGTCGTCGACGGCTTCGGGCTCACGGCCACGGGTGACGTCACGGTGCCATACAACAGTGACCTGGTGCTGGGGGGGCCACTGAGCGTGGACCAGCTCTATCTGCGCGGCACGCTGAACGTGAGTGGCGCGATCACGGGCAACTCCGGCCTGCACGTCTGGCCGCGTGGTGACAGCAGCCGCGTGGTGACGAACCGGCTGCTGGGCAGCGCCGACGTGTACCTGGGCGATTCGAGCGAGCAGTGGGGCACCGTGTCGCTGGTGGCGAGCAATGCTTACACCGGAGCCACGCAGTTGCGTTACGCCAGCCTGCGGGCCGCGGATGGCGTTGGCTTGCCGACGAATAGCTGTGTCCTTCTGAGTGCCGGGGCTGCTGCCTGGCCAACGGTCTGGGAGACCAGCGGCCGGATCGCGCGCAACATCGGCACGGCCGATGGTGAAATCTGCTGGCAGGATTGGGGTGGGGGATTCGCGGCGGTCGGCGGCGCCCTGACGGTCGCGCTGGAAGGCAACGCGCCGCTGACGTGGTCGAGCATCCGGCAGGGCTTCAATAATGCCGGCGTGCTCAGGCTGGGGTCGCGTCAGGCCACCCACCGCACCGAGCTGACCAACCCGATCCGGGTCGACCGCAGCGGAGCGCAAATCCAGACGGCCAACAACCAGGCCCCGGTGGCCGGTTCGATCGATTTCACCAACGACATCGTGCGGCTTTCCGGCGTGCTTTCCGGCAACCTCGCGTGGAACAGCGATCAGATCTGGTTCAATCCCTACAGCGACTGGGTCTGGGGCTATCGCCGGGGGTTGCTCGAACTCACGGCCACGAACACCTACTCGCAGCGCACGGTCATCGGCGCGGTCGCATTGGCGGCCGACGATGGCGTGGGGCTGCCGGCCCGCAGCATCCTGCTCTTTCAGTCGCCGGAGTGGGTCTGGGCGGAGAGCGTGCTGCTGACGCGCGGGACGTTCAGCCGGAATGTTGGCGGCGAGAGCGAAGTCACGGGCACCGTGTCCTGGGCCTGGGGCCCGGGCGGGTTCGCGGCGCGCGGCGGGGCGCTCTCGGTGTCGTTTCCGAATGCGGGTGGCCCGGTGGCCTGGGGCAGCTACAGTCGGGGGTTCAACAACCAGCCGCTGCAACTCAACTCGCAGTATGCCGACCATCCGGTCACGATCCGCGCGCCGATCAATCTGGAAGGCGGGGACCGCGCCATTGTGGTGTTCGACAACCCGCGCACCGACGCCGACGTGGCCATCCTGGCGGGTGCGCTATCCGGCATCACGCACGGGCAGCGCCTGGCCAAGACCGGTCCCGGCACGCTCTGGCTGCAAGGCACCAACACCTTCCAACAATACGTGGCGATCGACTGGGGCGCCCTGCGCGTGGACGATCCGGCCAAGCAGATCGCACCCGGCGCGACCATCTCCTTCTGGGATTGGCAGCGCGACGGCAACTGGCCGAAGACCCTGGAAACGCACGGATCGTTGGCGAAGAACCTCTCGGCCGACTGGCAGGCCGCGGACTGCATCAGCTTCGGGCAGGGCAGCGGCGGCTTCTCCGCGTACGGCGGCCCGCTGGCGGTGACACTGCATGGCGGCGCGACGCTGCCGTGGGATGCCGGCGATGGCGGATTCGCCAATCGCTATCTCCACCTGGGGTCGCGGACGGCGAATAACGTGGTGACGCTGGCCAACGACCTCGACGTACGCGGCGGCTGGCGGCGGGTCTGCGTGTGGGACAATCCGCAATCCCGGAACGACTGGGCAGTATTGGCGGGCAGGGTCACCACGACAACCGGCGACGGCTTTGTCCAGGTGTTTGGCGACGGGATCCTGAAGCTGACGGGCAACAACGACACGATCAACTATGTGCGGGTGGAAGACCATGCCACGCTGATTGTGAACGGTACGGTGCGTTGCAGCGAGGCCGTGGACACCAACGACGGACAGAGTCCCGAGTACGCGTCGTTGCGCAACGGCCCCGGCACCGTGGCCACGCCGACCCTGGGCGGCACGGGCACGATCCTGACGCGCGACCTGCTGCTGCGCGGGTGGTCGTCCGCGAGCTACAGCACGCTGGCGCCGGGCGATGGCGGTGCGGGGACGCTGCGCGTGACGACGAGCGGCAGCGAGGGCTTGCGGATGAATGCCTTCGCCACCTACGCCTGGGATCTGGGGCCGCGGACAGGCGATGCCGTGGCGGTGACGGGAAACCTGACCCTGGACAGCGGCTGGCGCCTCGATCTGCGCGGCGCCGGTGGCGTTCCGAATCGGGCCAAGGCCTACAATTTGTTCACGTACACGGGGACCTTCGCGGGCACGGTGACGCCCACGCTCGTCACGAACAACATCCCCGCGAACTGGGATATCAAGGGCCTGAATATCCTGCACGATACAACGAGCATGCCCAGACGCATCTACCTGACGGGCCTCGAGGCGCAGTCAAGCGGTCTGCAGTTCATCGTCCGCTGACAAACTAGGCACTTCCGGGAATAGCAGGGGATTTTCTATTGATGAATGCGCGATGACCGGCTGCGAGAAGGGCTCGACCAAGCAGTTCGGTTAACCCATCCACCACCCGCTATTCAGGGACGGATGTCCGTCGGTGTGCACACGCGGATCGTCAGTTCGCCGTGCCGTCTGTCATACGGAGGATCACCGGAAGGCGTGACCAGGTAGTTTCGGCCGTGCGGATAGTGCGCGCGGAAGACCGCCATCGCCGAACTGTCGAACGCGCCCGGATCCCACTTGCATTCGATCGCGTCCACGGCGTCACGCCGGTGGGTCAGGACGAAGTCCACCTCGTGTCCCGCTTTATCGCGCCAGTAGCGGATGGGAGTATCCGGGAAATGGGCTTGCAGATGTTCTACGATGAGGTGCTCCCAGAGCAAGCCGAAGTCCTCGGATCGCAGCGGATCCCAGCCGCGGGCAAAACTCACGAAGCCCGTGTCGAAGCCATAAACCTTGGGCTGCTTAACGACTTCGTTCTGTCCTCCGCCATGAAACGGGCGCAGGACCGTGACGGCATGCGTGATTTCCAGGGCGCGAATATGACTCTCGACCGTGGGGCGCGTGATGCCGAGCGCGGTGGCGGTTTTGGTCACCTCGAACTGCCCGCCGCTCTGGCGCAACAGGTATTCCAGAAGCGCGGTGAACCGGTTCATGTCGCGAAAGCCGAACAGGCGCTGGATATCACGCGCGTAAAAGGAGTCCATCCATTCCCGGTAAAACGAGGGCTGTTTCGTGGCCGCCAGAAGCGCGGGTGGCAGTCCGCCGTGATAGAGGCGCTGCGGCAGCCGCACCCCGAAGGCGGAAAGCTCATCCCACAATACGGGCGTCAAGTGCACGATACGCTTGCGACCGGTCAAGGTATCACGAAATTTCTTGCTCGCCGCCAAGGTGGAGGAGCCCGTCGCCAGCAGCTTGAGTTTAGGAAATCCGTCCGCGCCGATCTTCAGCACGCGGGCGGGATCGCGCAACTGATGGATTTCGTCGAATACGACGATCGGCTTGGCGCAACCGCGAAAAAAAACTTGGGGATCGCGCACCATGTCCTCGACGGATGGGAGGTCGCAATTCAGGTATAGCGTACGTTCCGGGTCGAGGCATTCGGCCAGCGTCGTCTTGCCGGCCCGCCGCACGCCGGACAGCCAGACGATCGGCGCCTCGGTCCAGGCATGCCTGATCCGATGCATCCAGAAGGGGCGTGCATTCATGTCGGCATACTATACGTTTGGAGTATCCAAATGTAAAGCATGATATACCGGCTGCTTCCCCGAATCCTTAGCGAAGGAACCGTGCCACATTTGCCGCCGAAGAGCCGAAGGCCGAAGATTCACCACCCGCTCCGCTGGAGGTCGGATGAGAAGGCACGGAGTTGCAGGCAGGAGAAGACGGCATGACTCCTCCTCTTCCTCCACGGTGAGTGTTGCGCGGATTGGTCGCGTCGCGAAGCGACCAAACCGCGCAACACACACCGAGGAGGAATAGGAGGAGTCATGACGTCTTCTCCTGCCTGCAACTCCGTGACTTATCATCCGACCGTTCTGACGTGTTCCCGACCCAACAAGAAAGAAGACGCCTCTGGTTGCTGCGGCTGCTTACGGCGGCAGTTGCCGTGAGCGCGGCGCTGGCCTTGGCGGAGGTGGGACTGAAGTGGCTTCGGCCCGCCTTTACGCCGGCCGTCTTCAGGCGTCCGCAGTTTGTCGCCACGGACGGTCGCATCTTCGAGACAGACAAACTGCTAGTCGATGTCGACTACGCGCACAAGCAGCGGTTCGCCGTGGACAAGCCACGGGGTACGATTCGAATCGCGCTGGTGGGCGGCTCGACCGTGGAGGAACTCGGCGATGCGCCGCCGCTGAGTCGAGCGCTGGTCGAGGCCGGAATCGCGCGGAAGGTGGAAATTCTGAACTTCGGCCTGTGCGGCTGCGGGAGCGAGAGGGAGGTTCTGGCCACGGCGCAGGCGCTGGAGATGGGCGCGGATGTTGTTGTCTTCTACACGGGGCACAACGAATTTGTCAGCGAAGCCAATGCCCTGACCTATCGCACACCCAACTGGTTGTGGCGCCACTCCGAGGTCCTTCAGCTCTGCTTTGGTCCGGCCTGGGTGGGCGAGCCGGGCCGGTTCTACAGCCGTGAAGAGAAGGAAGGCGTGTACGCGCGGTTTCATGAGAACCTGCAGACGGCGGTCTCGCTGTGCCGGGGGCGGGGGGTGGTGGCGGTGGTGGGCGTGCCCCCCACGAACCTGCTGGAACCGCCCTTGATCTATACCTGTGGCATGTACGATGTCGGATCCTTGCCGCCGGAGCCTTACCATCATTATCATCGCGGCATGGAGCTTGTGCGACATGGCAAGATCGGCGAAGGCATGGACGCACTCGAGGAAGCCGTCGACGAGTCGCCGCGCCCGTGGCGCGCCACCCGGCGCATCAAGCGGATTCTCAGGGACCTGGCCGCGGAGAATTCCCTGCCGCTGGCCGACGTGGATGGGCGCCTGCGCGCCAAAGATCCCTCGGGCTTCCCCAACCCGGGCGTCTTCGTCGATCATTGCCACTTGAACGGCTACGGCAAGATGCTTCTTCTTGAGACGTTTTTCAAGGCGATCGTCGAGGCGCGTGGGCCGGCGTCGGGCGGGACGTAGCCCGCTCCCGGCAGAAGCGGGCTACGTCCCGCCGTGTAGCCCGCGCTTGCCGAGCGCGGGTTCGATGCCGGGCAAAGCGGCAACTGCCGGCTTGCGCCGGTTCCGGCAAACAGAGAGACTTCCGCACAGATGAGTGGAGCCGAGCAGAAGCCGCTGCGCCAGCGCCTCGCGTTGCGATTCGCAGCCGCTGGCTTGGCCACACTGTTCGGTTTGTACGTTTCCGAGGCGGTCTTGCGCATTCTGAATTGGCCGGTGTCGGTCTCACAGGCCCGCTCGGATAGTTTGGATGCGCGTGCGGCGCGTGCGGCACAAGTGGGCATTCCCTTTGACTTGCGCGACCCCTTGGATGTCATCCTTGATCTTCGAGCGCAGGGGCGTCGCGCCTACCCATGCAGCTCGATCGAGTCGTACCTTGGATTTGGGGGGATCGCGACGACGGCGGAGGAGCCGCTGGAAACGAAGGGCGTGATCAACGCGGTGGTGAAGGTCGGAGGCGTGCGGGTTCTGCCGCTTAGCCACCCATCGAAGACCTTGCTCGTCAGCGATGACAACGAGAACGGTTATTACCCGGTCTTTGTCACCGATGAACGGGGCTTTCGCAATCCTCCGGGCATTTGGCAGATCGATCAGGCCGATATTGTTGGTTTGGGAGATTCCTTCGTGGAAGGTTGCGAGGTCAGAGAAAATGAGTCCTTCATGTCCCGCATTCGCGAGCGTTACCCGCGCACTGTGAATCTGGGGTTAGGCGGAGGGAGTCCATTGACCGCGCTGGCAACGCTTCGGGAGTACGGCGGTCTGTTGCGGCCAAGAGTCGTGCTGTGGTGCTACTACAGCGGGAACGACTACCAGGATGCCGCGGCGCACGTGCGCTCGCCGATCCTGAAGGCGTACCTGAACGACGACGGGTTCACCCAGAATCTTGCCACCCGACAAGCCGAGATGGACTCCGCTATCCGGGATTTCCTGGAGTGGGAGGTGCAGGCCTGCCTGCGTCTTCGCCGGGATCCCTCGATCGGTTCCTGGCTTTCTCTGGGCCGGCTGCGGTTGAATCTGGCCGACATTCCACGGCGGATTGCGCTGAGTCGGGCCGTTGAGCCTGTGGATGCGCTCGAGTCCGTGCTGCTCTCGGGCGCCAAAATGAAGGCGCTGGTGGAGTCATGGGGCGGCCGTCTCTACTTCGTGTACTTGCCGAACACCGGCACGCTGTTGCAGCCACTCCAGTGGTATGAGAGCGAGCAGTTTCGCGTCCTGCGCGCAGAGCTCGAAGCGCGTGGCATTCCCGTCATCGACGTCGCCACACCCATCCGAGATCGTGTGGACTGTGCTGAGTTGCTGCCCTTTGGCCTCCCTGGCCACTTCAACGCCACGGGCAATCGTGTTGTGGCGGAGGAGATTCTGAAAAGGCTGACGGAGGACCCCGCCAAGCCGCTCTCGTCGTCTTCACCGTTAACCGGATACCCTTAGAGCCTTGCCTATAACTTCAAGCCACAGCGAACGCTGTTTTCAGTTCCAATCCGCTGATGTGGCGTAACTTGTATTGTCCTGGATTCGGTTTGCCTCGTCGTCGGCAGGATTCTCCCGCAGAGTGGCAGAGATCAGGCAAAGATCTGGCACTCACGAACCGCTGAGAGGGCACTGCTGTCCGGTTAAGGGTTTTGTTTTGCGTTGTAAGTAGCTATATCGAAATCAGTTGTGGAGTAAATTTATCGTGATCGATTTGAATTCAAACGATAAGGCTGAGCACCTCTGGATGCGTGGAGGTGCTCATGAACC
>JAIOPI010000017.1 GCA_021413965.1 Lentisphaerota bacterium
AGTCCACCGGCAACAGCATCGGCGTCTCCCGATCCACCGTCACAAAGCGTGTGCTCATGGACGCGTAGTTTACCATCCGCGCTTACCCACGCTATCGAAACTGATGAAAACGACTGTCGCAAGTCCGACAGGCTGCTAGGCGGAGCGTGCCGTTGGCGATGGTCGTGAGGCCCGTATAGGTATTGGCCGCGGCCAGCGTCAGGATGCCGGTCCCCGTCTTCGTCACGGCGCCGCCGGTGGTGGCGATCGGGTCCGCCACGGTGATGTCGCCCGTGCCGCCGAAGGTGAGGTTGCGTCCCGCGCCGCTGAACGCATTGCCTGCGGACACGTTCAAGGTCAGCAGGCCCGCGTCCGATTCAATCCGGCTGTCCGCGGCCAGCGTCACCGCCCCCGCATACGTGTTGGTGCCGTCCAGGTTGCGCAGCGCGCCGTCGTCCGCCACGCCCGCGCCGCTCAACGTCAGGGGCTCCGCCGCCGTCGTGATGTCCCCCTGGAGTTGCAGGGCCGTGCCGCTGGCCACCGTGGTGACGCCGGTCGTGCCGCCCAGCGCGTTGGCATGTTCCACGGTCAGCGCGCCGGCCTGGATCGCCACCATGCCGCCAAAGGTGTTGTCGCCCGACAGGATGGCCGTTCCGTCGCCGAGTTTGGCGAGCCCGTATCCCCGCCCGTCGTCGCTGATCGTGCCGCGCAGGGCGAGCTCGCCGGCGACGGTGTTGATCGTGCGGCTGCCCGCATCCAGCACCAGGTCCAGGGCAATTGTCTGCAGGTTTGTGCTGTCGTTCACCAGGTTGCCCACGAGGTTCAGCGCGGCGCCACCCAGGGTGAAGGGCTCTGCGTTGGCGGCGAAGCTCAGGCCGCCGAAGGCCGTGCGGTCGGGGAAGTCGTTGGTGGCGTCGGTCCGCTGCCCGCCGGCAAAGGTGAGTGCGGCTGGAGCAACCGGCGCCGTATCGCCGTCCCAGTTGTCGCCCGTCTGCCAGCGGCTGTCGGTGGCGCTCTCTCCGTCCCAGGTCTTGATGGTGCTGATGGTAACCGTCACGTTGCTCCCGCTGAAGCCCAGGGCGTAGCGCTTGCCCGGCGCGGGGTTGGCGACGCCCAGGGCGGTCAGGCCGGTCCCGCCCACCGTGCCGCTGTACCGGATGAGCGTGTAGACGCCGTCGGTGGTCCAGGCGTTCGTCGTGTCTTCCTCGTAGAACGCGATGCTGCCGCCGTTGATCGTCAGCGTGCCGCCGCTGGCGACGACCACGAGGTCATTGGACGGGCCGGCGTTGAATTCGAAGGCATTGGTGCTGCCGGCCTGCAGGATGAGATTGGTGACCGTGAGCGTGCCCACGCTGGCGCCGGGAGCCAGCGTCCCGCCGCTGTTCACGGTGAGCGTGCCGCGGATGAGCCCGCGGCCGCCCAGCGTCCCGCTGGCGGTGACGTTGACGGTCGCGCCGACCGCGGTGGCGCCCTGGATCAGCAGCGTGCCGTCGTTCACCGTCGTGGTTCCGGTAAACGTATTGGTGGCCAGCAGCGCCAGGGTCCCCGGGCCGGTCTTGGTCAACCCCGGACCGGCGCCGGTCATCGGGCCGCCCACCGTCAGGCGGCCGGCGCTCACCGTCACGATGCGGTTGGTGACGAGGGAGACGGTGCCCGTGCCGAGGTTGAGATCGTCGGTGCCGGTGAAGGTGAAGTCACCGCCCCAGCTCTGGGGGTTGTTGGCGGCGTTCGTGAGGGGCGCGCCGCTGGTATTGTTGATGGTTCCGCCGTTGATGGTGAAGAGGCCGGCCGCATTTCCGAGGGCCGTGGCGTGGTTGAGGTTCAACGTTCCGCTTGTCAGCGTCGTGCCGCCCTTGTGCGCGTTGGCGCCGGCCAGCGTGAGCGACCCGCCGGTGGCGTTCAATGTCAGCGTCAGGTTGCCGGTGGAGCTCTGCGTGATGACGTTGGTGACCACGGCGTTGCCGCTGCCTGAAAAGGTGATCGTGCGGGGAGTCGCCAGGTTCAGCGTCACGGAATCCAGTATGAGCGCGGCTGGGGCGGTCGTCGTAATGATGAGGCCCGCGGTGGTGCTGACCGGGCCAAAGGCCACGCCAGCCGTGCCGCTCGTGACGTTGGTGCCGGCCTGGATGGTGAGGCCGGCGATGCCCGCGAGCGTGCTCGTCAGGGTGCCCAGCGTGTGCGTGATGCCGTCGCCGGCCGTGGCGCGATCCGACAGGATCGTGCACGACGCATTGAGCGTGACCGGGTAGGCCGTCACGCTGCTGTCGGAGGCCAGATCGAGTGTGCCGCCGCTGAGCGCGAGGGGCGCGGTGGCGGCCCCGAGGCCGCTGGGGTCCGCGAGCACGAGGGTGCCGGCGGCCAGGGTGGCGAGGCCGCCCGTGCGGCTGCTGGGTGACGCCAGCGTCAGCGCGCCCGTGCCGGTGGCCTTGCTGAACGCGAGGTTGCCGCTCAACACACCCAGCGTCAGATTGGCGTTGCTGGTGACATTGAAGACCGGTCCCGCGCCGATCAACGCGGTGGATCGAAAGGCGAGGCCCGCGGTGCCGCTCGTGACGTTGGTTCCGGGCGTGACGATCAAGGTCACGGCGCCGATGGAGAGCGCCCCCAGTTCCTGTGTGAGACCTTCGCCGGAGGTTTCGCGGTCCGTGAGGATCGTGCTGGAGACGGCCACGGCGATGCTGTTCGTCGTGGTTGCCGGCGTGTCGGTCGCCAATTGCAGCGTGCCGCCATTGAGCGTCACCAGTCCCGTGCCCAGCGCGCCGGGGTGGCCGGCCTTCACGATGCCGCCGCTCGTGATGGTGCCGCCGCTGTAGGTGTTGTCGGCCGACGGGTGCAGCCAGAGGGTGCCGGTTCCGGTCTTGCTCAGGCTGCCGCCGGTGCCACCGCTCAATACGCCCGTCAGTTCGGCGACGTTGGCGCTGACTTGAATCGCCCGCGCGGCGGTGCCCAGGTTGATGGCGTTCTGGAGGGTCAGCATGCTGTCGGCGTTGCCCGCGTTCAGGATGAGGGCCGCGGTGGGGTTGAAGGCGCTGGCCGCCCCCCAGGCGAAGGCGGCGGGCGAGAGCGTGATCAGGACCGGTCCGCCTTGTGCGCTGAAGCCGCACGTGCTGCCCGTGAGTTGCAGCGTGCCGGCGCCTGTGCCCAGCGTGCGCGTGATGGCCGCACCCGTGGTCCACACGCCCGTGGCGGCGATGTTCACGTTGCCGTTTGTGGCGACGCCCGCGCCGTCATCCGCGCGCAGCATCCCGGCACTGATGGTCGTGGTCCCTTCATAGGTGTTGGAGCCGGTCAGGATCAGGATGCCGGCGCCGCTCTTGGTGAGATTGCCGGGGCCGCCGACGGCGCCCGTCACCGTCAGCGCACGCGTGGCCAGCGGGCCCACGTTCCAGACTTGGTTGGTGCCGAGAAGGAGGTCGCACTGAAGGGTCAGGTTCGTGGCGGCGGCGCTGAGGTCAATGCCCGAGACGCCCAGGGTCAGGGCCTTGCCCGCGGTCGCGGCGACAGACTGGGCACCGGACGGGTTGTACAGGGCGAGGCCGCGAACCGCGAGGTTATCCCCCAGCACCGGGGCCTGTGACGTCGTGATCGTGTTCGTCCACATGGCGATGTCGTTCGTCCCCGGCACGGCTCCGCCCACCCAGGCGGTGGTCGAGTCGAGCGGGTTGGAGTCATTGGACTTGGCCACAAAGGCGGCCTGGCCGGCGCCGGCCAGCGCGATGAGCAGCAGCGCCACCGCCGCACGGCGGGTCGCGGCGAACGACCGGCTAGCGATCCACGGATGAAACACGTCACGATCGACCATCGTCTCCCCCATTCGCCGGACCAGCCGGCACTGATTGTAAGACCGATTGGAATTGAAGTGCGTTACCACAGCACGAACGAAGATGCCGCGTGGGAAAGGAGGTCGGGAGCGCGTGGAGAGGCCGGTCGGTCGTGCGCCGTAAAGGGCGCGCACCTGAACGTCGGCCGTTGGTAGACCAGTGTACGGACCTGCTGAGGAACAAGAGCCCGCATAGCCACATGATACGCAAATTTCGCGCGAGGGGAAGTGTTCATGCGCCGTCAGGCGCGGAACCCGGTCGGCAGGATGCCGGCCGCGCGAGCCGGGCAGGCTTCCGGGGGGGGCGGCAGCCTTACCGCCCGAGCCCGCGCTTGACGAGGGCGGCGCCGCTTTCAAGGCCGGAGGTCAGGGCGTATTGCACCTTATCCCGGACGAGGCCAAGCAGGACTGCGATCGAATGGGCGCGCGCTTCGGTGAGGCGGTGGGCGAGCGGAATCAGGGTGAGCCGGCCAAGGATGGTGAGCACGAAGATCAGATGGAAGTTCACGAACGTCTGGCCGAAAGCATGCCACGTCCAGGCATGCATGGCATGGGCCAGCCAGCCCCCCAGGAGCGAGCCGGCCATGGTCACGACCGAGGGGACAACGGTCTGCACGCCCAGGTAGGCCATGCGGTTTTCCTCGGGCGCGGCGGCCAGGACCAGGCTGAAGAGCGCCAGGCCGAACCCCGGACCGAAGACGCTCGCGACGACGGCATCCACCCACAGGGGCCAGTAGAGCCCCTGCCGCGCGACCAGCCAGCAGAGCGGCGAGAGGGCCACGACGACGAGCGTCAGCACCAGCACGGGCCGGCTGCCGCAGCGGTCGATCGCCTTGCCCCACAGGGGCTGCACCATGGCCGTGATCAGCCCCCCGACGACCGAGTAGATGGCAATCGTAGAGTAGGACATGCCGAGGTTGCTGATCATGTGGGCCGCGAAGAACGGGGCGGCCACCGACGTGACGGCGGACCACGCGGCGCTGAACAGGATGATCTGGCGGAAACCCGCGTTCCGGAACGGCTGACTCAGCAGGCGCAGGACGGGGGTGGGCGGTTCGCCGCGCAGCTCCGGTTCCCATTGCTTGCACATCGCCACGATCGCCAGCATGGAGAGGCAGGCGGCGGAGCCGAACAGCAGCGCGAAGGCGGTTGCCTCCATGTCGCGGGTCTTCATCCAGTCGAAGAGCCAGGAGGCGCCGTAGCCGACGGCCATCTGGAACAGGCCGTTAATGGTGTTGCGCAGGGCGAAGTAGCGGCCGCGGCGCTCAGGGGGAACCAGATCGGTCATCCACGACAGCCACGCTCCGCCGGAGAGGCTTCCGCAGATTCCAGACAACAGCAGCACCCCGAGGAAGAGCAGCAGCTTGCCGTGCTGGGATAGCGGCAGGAAGGGAATGCACCCCAGGAACACCCACACAAGCCGGCTGAACCCGTAGGTGATGGCGATCAGGGGTTTGCGCCGGTGAAGCCGCCCGATCAGCCAGGCGGCCGGCAGGTTGCCGATCACCGACAGGCCCATGAGCGCCGAGACCAGCCCGAGGTGGAACTCGGTGGCGCCAAGCATCAGGGCAAAGCCGGTCAGGAGCGCGCCGTTGGTTATGGCCAGTGATGAGCCCTCGAGGTTGCCCTCGATGATCGACATGCGCAGGCTGCGGTCCGGTTCGCCGGACGGGAAGGCCGGCGCAGGACAGGCGGGCGCTATGGGCGAATCAGTTGACATGGGGTTGGCTAAGGCGTCGAGTGGTCGCGCTACTACGCGAAGGATTACGTTTTGTTATAGTATGTGTGCCGTGAGCAGGATCCGGGTATGGCGCATGGACGAAGCGCATGGTCCTCACCCGTTGCCGCGTTCCGCTGCGGCTTCCTCTGCCGTCACATGGCCGCCATTGACCGAGTAGCTGAGCGCCACGTAACCCGACGCCTGGATGCGGGGAAACAATTCCTCGACCTCGGCGCGATGGCGCTGCATGACGGCCATCTTCTTCTCCAGCAGGGCCGGCAGATGGGCGGGCAGCGTGTAGGTGGCCTCCTCGCCCACGGTAATCAGCGGCGCCACGGCGTTCTGCATCAGGTGGATGATGTGGCGGCAGTTCTCGATTTCCCCGTCCATCATGTCGAACATGCGCTTCTTCTCGCGCGCCTGCGCGTATTTGTCGGCATCCGGCTTGCCCGCAAAGCGGTCGATGATCCATTGCATGCCCGTGGCGTGCAGGTTGCATCGCACCAGGCACAGGAGCATGTCGAGGCGGTCGCGCTGGTCCTGCAGCCAGATGCGCACGTCCCCCGCCCCCGTCTCAGCCGCAAGGCTGGCGTCCAGCGTTTGGACCCCGCGCGTGAGGTAGTAATCCATGCTTTCCAGCGCGTCGTAGTACCAATGGTATTCGGGCAGGTGGAACAGGACCCGGTTCTCCGCCGCAAACAAGGTGCGGAAGCCCAGTTCCAGGTCGCGGTCTTTCATCACGAATTGGGACCAGTAGCCACGCTCCTCGTCCGTCAGGGTGGCGGGATTGGGCACGAAGGGGCGGGTCAGCCAGCGCCGGCCGACCACGGAGTAGAAGAAGTTCAGGAAGTCCTCATATTCGCCGCGCCATGAGCGGTGGGCGTGGTCCAAATCCTTCCAGGCCGAATAGAGCGCCGGCGCATGCCGGGCTCCCACGAGCTTGCGCGCGACGGACACGATGCGCGCCTCGAGTTGCCGGGCATCCGCCGGGCAGGACTTGAGGCAGCTTTCGATCAGCCGTTGCATGGGGGCCTTGCTGCCGGGCAGCGGGCCGGGCTGCGTGTAGGCGCCGATCAGCGTGCGGACGCCGCGCGCCTTCAGTGCCATGAGCATCTCGCCGGACTGCTGCAACAGGGGCAGCCCGATGATCGGGGCGTAGTTGTAGCTGCCGTCGTGGGGGCAATCGACGACCACGGGGGTGCCCGTCGGCTGCGTGGCGTGCAGGTGCTGCTCCAGCCAATAGCCCGTGAAGGGCGCGTTCGCCTTGTACTTGCTGCCGGTCAAGACGGACACGCGGCTGCCGAACGCGCGCGCGGTGGACGCCAGTTGTTCGGGCGAGAAGCAGCCCAGTTCCCAGACGATGCGCAGCTCGTTGCCGCCGGCGCGGCTGCCGTCCAGCACGGCCTGCACCCAGGCCATCATGCGCTCGCCCATGTCGCGGTGCTGCGTATCCGCGGGGCCGTTCGGGCCGGGGTAGAGCCCCTGGCTCCAGTTGATGCCGCCGCCGGAATCGTTGGAGCAGAACGTCACGGTTTCGATGGCCGGCGCGAGTTCCGCCAGTTGCCGGGCGATCTGGTAGTAGTGGGCAAGCACGCGGGGGTGGTCGATGTTGAGCGCGTAGTGCGGGGCCAGCGCCACGCTGGGATGTTCGCACGCACAGCCCTTGAGCTCCGGCTTGTCGTCATACCAGGGCGTCGGCATCCACATCGGCTCGCGCACGGGGGCGAGCGCCGCACGCATGCGGTGCTTCCGCAGGATCGCGCTCTTCCAGCGCAGGGCCTCCTGGTTGCGGCGGTAGGTCTCGGGCTTGAAGTAGCCGGCAATCAGATCCGTCTCGAAGACTTTGTAGAGGGAGGCGCCGAGGAAGCTGAAGTACTCCCAGGTGTCGCCTTCCACGAACCGCTGTTCGGGGGTGATGCCGACGATGGCGCCAATGGAAATCGTGCGATAGCCCTGCCGCTTGGCGGCGATCACGTTCTTCTCGAACTGCTCCGGGTCGCCTGCATCGCCGCCGCAGCTCAAGACATCAAAATCCCGCATCGCGCACCTCCCTGGATAAATCGGAGTCTCTTTTAAGCCGTCGGCTCACGCCCGCGCCCGGAGGTCGCGGGCCACCTCGGATATCCTTGTCCGGCTGTGTCGATGGAGTGTAAGCGGAAGAGGGTCACGTGTACGAGGATGGAGGGCGAGGCGCTGCCGAGCCGTTCCCACGTCTCTTTCAGCCGCCAACCAGCCGGTAGCCGATCCCCGGCTCCGTGGTGATGGTGCTGGCGGGGAGCCCGGCGGCCGCCAGCTTCTTGCGGAGATGGGTGACGTAGACCCGGGTGTACTGGGCTTGCTCCTGCGTCTGCGGTCCCCACACGTCCCGCAGGATCTGCCGCTGGGTGACGACCCGCCCGGCGTGCCGCGCCAGCAGGCCGAGCAGGTTGAACTCCGTTGGCGTCAAGGCTAACGGCTTGCCGGCAACGCGCACGTCGTGGCCGGCCAGGTCAATCTCCAGCCTGCCGACCGTCAGCACCGGCGATTCCTGCCCCGTGTGGGCGCGCCGCTGCACGGCACGCAGCCGCGCCAGCAGCTCGCCGGCTTCAAAAGGCTTCGTCACGTAGTCGTCCGCACCCTGGTCCAGCGCGGCGATTTTCTCTTCGGGACCGGCACGCACGGACAGGATCAGCACGGGCGTGGTCGACCATTCACGCAGCCGCTTCAAAATGGCGACGCCGTCCGCGTCCGGCAAGCCCAGGTCCAGCACGATCACATCCGGGTGACGGTGGGCCGCTTCGCGCAGTCCGGCCGCCCCATCTTCAACATCGAAGACGCGGTAGCCGTCGCCTTCCAGCACGACGCGCAGCAGGCGCCGAATCTGCGCTTCGTCGTCGATGACCAGAGCAACCGGCTGTGCGGGCTTGCTTTCGTTGGTGGTTTTCATTCCGGCACCGCGTTCTGGGTTTCCACGGGTAGAGTGATCGTGAAGCAGGCGCCGCCGCCGGGGCGGTTCGCCGCGTCGATGGTACCACCGAGGGCGTGGATCAGTCCCCGGCTGATTGACAGCCCGAGTCCCAAACCGCCGACTTTTGCCGCATCGCCCCGATAGAACTTGTTGAAGATGCGGATGGTATCCGGCACTCCCGGCCCCTCGTCCGCGATGGTCATCACCAGCATGCTTTCCGCCAGGCGCGCGCGCAACTCGACGCGCGTGCCTTTAGGCGTGTGCATCACGGCGTTGCTCAAGACGTGCGAGATGGCCTGCGCGAAAAGTTGCGGATCCAGCCGGATGGCAGGAAACGTCTCGGGCACGTCCACGGCGAGCGGGCCGTCGTTCAGGAGCGGGCCGCCATTCTGCTGCGCCAGGGAGATCACTTCGTGAATATCGCACCACTCCGGCCGCGGATGGACCTCGCCGGTTTCCAGCTGGGCGGAATCCACGAGCAAGGCCACCACCCGCTCGAGCCGGGAGGCCGCGTCCTCGGCTTCCCCGAGCATGCCGCGGGCCGCGGGCGCGGAGGGTTCGCGCCGCACGATCGACAGCGCCGCCCGGATCGCGGCGACCGGAGTTTTGAGCTCATGCGACACGTTGTCCAACAGCGTGCGGCGCAGCCGCTCGGATTGCTCGATCAATTCGGCGCGCTGGAAGGCGGCGCGGAAATGATCCTTCTCCAGAGCCAGCGCGATCTGGCTCGCGCAGGAATCCAGCAGATCGCGCTCCATCAAGTCCAGGGTGCGTGGCTCATTCAGCTTGAGTCCCAACACGCCCATGACGGACGTGCTGGTCTGCAGCGGCAGATAGAACCCTTCGGATTCGCGCAGGGTGTCGCTGCCGCGGCCCGCCGGCTGCTTGCGATCGAAGGACCACGCGGCGACACTCTGCTCCTTGTCGGACGGCGTCCACGAGCTTGCGGGATGGGGTTGGGTGGCGAGCCGCCGGTCCGGGCCCCGCAGGTAGAGCACCGTACGGGCATCGTACAGCTCGTCCAGTTGCGCCGTCACGGCGGCCCAGGCGGTGGCCGGGTCGTGGGTCGACGCGAGGTGCTGGGAGAGGCGGAGCAACGCGGCGGTGCGGCGCTGGCGATCTCGCTCGGACTGTTCGCGGCCGCGGAGCCGGCTGGTGAGATGGCCCATGGCCAGCGCGACGACGAAGAGCATCAGGAACATCATCCCGTCGTGAAACTCGCGGATGCGCAGCGTGAAGTGCGGCGGCACAAACAGGAGATCCCAGAGCACGGCCCCTGACGCCGCGGCGGCGAGCACTGGCCAGCGGCTCAGTTTGAGGGCCGCCAGTACCACCGCGCACAGGTAGAACAGGGAGACGGCCCGGTAGCCCACGATGGATTGTGTCAATAGTCCCAGGCCTGTGACGCCGGCCACGAGGCCGGCCGCGAACGCGAATTCCCGCCCTGGCAGCCGGACCGGGTGGCGCAGGGGTGCGGGTCCCGGGCCGTGGCGCTCCGGGCGAACGATGTAGAGATCGATGTCGCCGCTGCGGTGGAGCAACTGGTCCACCAGCGTGGTTCTGCCGATCAGGCGCGCCCACCCGCCGCCGCGCGGCTTCCCCACGACAATCTGGCTGACGTTGTTCTCCTGCGCCACGCGGATCAGCCCCGCCACCACATCGGGATCGGAGACCGTGAAGACCTCCGCGCCCAACGCCCTCGCCAGCGAGAGATTCTGGGTGACGCGGCGCTGGTCGTCCTCCGCAAGGGCAAGGCCGGCATCGACGTAGACCGCGAGCCAGGTGGCATCCTGCGTCGTGGCGGCGCGGCGCGTCCAGCGGATCAGGCTTTCGGAAAACGGGCTTGGCCCGATGCCGACCAGCAGGCGTGTGGACGATTTCCAGGGGCCGGGGATCTTGCGCTCGCGCATGAAGTCGCGCAGATCCTGGTCCACGCGCTCCGCGGTGAAACGGAGCGCCATTTCGCGCAGGGCGGTGAGATTGCCTTCGCGAAAGAAGTTGGCGGCGGCGGCATCCGCGCGATCGCCCAGGTACACCTTGCCCTCGCTGAGGCGCTGTTGCAGCTGCTCCGGGGACACGTCGATGACCTGGATTTCGTCCGCCCGGTCCAGGATCGAGTCGGGCACCGTCTCCCGCACGGCGACGCCCGTGATCTGGCGGACGACCTCGATGCGGCTCTCGATGTGCTGGACGTTCAGCGTCGTGAACACGGCAATGCCCGCGTCCAGCAGTTCCAGCACATCCTGGTAGCGCTTGGCGTGCCGGCTGCCAGGGGCATTCGAATGCGCCAGCTCATCCACGACGACGAGCGCGGGGCGTCGGGCCAGGATGCCATCCAGATCCATTTCCGCCAGCGCCGTGCCGCGGTAGTTGATCGGGCGGCGCGGCAGCACGGTCAAGCCGTCGAGCAGCGCGGCGGTCTCCGCCCGGCCGTGCGTTTCCACCACGCCGACGAGCACGTTGACTCCCTCCAGGCCGCGCTGGCGTGCCGCCTGGAGCATCGCATACGTCTTGCCCACGCCGGGGCACATGCCGAAGAAGACCTTGAGCGGCGCCCGCCCGGTCGACGGCGGCCTGAGGTCGGCCAGCAACGCGTCAGGATTTGGCGACTCAGGCATGGTGTCAGTCTAGTCCCTTCGGGGGCCATCTGAAGCAAAATATCCATGCGCGTCCAGGGACCGGTTGAGCTGGAGCACGTTCACGCGCGGCTCGCCGAGGATGCCGAGCTGCGGCATCTCGGTGGCGTGCGCGATGCGTGCCTGCAGGTCGGCTTCGGGGATCCCGCGGGCCCGCGCAACGCGAGCGGCCTGGAGGGTGGCGTTCTGTGGGGAAATGTGCGGGTCCAGCCCGCTGCCGGAGGCGGTCACGGCGTCGGCGGGGACGACCGCATCGTCCGCGAGGCCGTTTTCCCGGCGATAGGCCGCGACGCCTTCCGCGATGGCGTCGCGCAGCTTCCGTGAGGTGGGGCCCAGGTTGCGGCCCCCGGAGCTGGCCGCGTCATACCCGGTGCCGGCGGCAGACGGTCGCGGGTGGAAGTAGCGCGCCTCCGCAAAGGCCTGGCCCATCCAGCGTGAGCCGCGCACGGTTCCATCCCCGTCCACCATCAGGCTGCCGTTGGCCTGTGCCGGGAAGAGGCGCTGCGCGATGGCCCACACGACCAGCGGGTACAGGCCGCCGCACACGAGGCCCATCACGAGCGTGGCCACCACGCCCGCCCGGATTTCTGTGCCGTATCGCGTCATAGGGTTACACCAGGTTCAGGGTTGTGATGACAATATCGATGGCCTTGATGCCGACGAAAGGGATGACGCCGCCGCCCAACCCGTAGATCAGCAGGTTGCGCTGCAGCATGCGCCGCGCACCGATCGGCGTGTAGGTCACCCCCCGCAGGGCGAGCGGAATGAGCGCGATGATGATCAGCGCGTTGAAGATGACCGCGCTGAGAATCGCGCTGGCGGGGCTCTGCAGCCGCATGATGTTGAGCGGGGCGATCGCCGGGTAGGTGGCCATCAGCATGGCGGGGATGATGGCGAAGTACTTGGCCATGTCGTTGGCGATGCTGAACGTGGTCAGTGCGCCGCGGGTCATGAGCAGCTGCTTGCCGATCTCCACGATGTCCAGCAGCTTGGTTGGATTGCTGTCCAGATCGACCATGTTGCCCGCCTCGCGGGCCGCCTGCGTGCCGGTGTTCATGCAGACGCCGACGTCCGCCTGAGCGAGGGCGGGCGCATCGTTGGTGCCGTCGCCGGTCATGGCCACCATATGCCCGGCGGCCTGTTCGTCCCGGATGCGCTGGAGTTTCTGTTCCGGCGTTGCCTGTGCCATGAAGTCGTCCACGCCGGCCTCGGCGGCAATGGCGGCGGCGGTCAGGGGATTGTCGCCGGTGATCATCACCGTGCGGATGCCCATCTGGCGCAGATGCGCGAAGCGCTCCTGGATGCCGCCCTTGACGACGTCCTTGAGGTGGATGATCCCGAGGACCTCCTTGCCTTCGGCGACGACCAGTGGCGTGCCGCCCTGGCGGGCTATTTCATCGACGCCGCGGGCGACCTCTGCCGGACAGCGGCCGCCCAGCGATTCAACGTGCGTGCGGACAGCCCCGGCCGCGCCCTTGCGAATGGTGCGGGCCGGGACGCCTCCGCTGGCCGGAATATCCACGCCGCTCATGCGGGTTTGCGCGGTGAACGGCACGAAGGCGGCGTGGGGCTGGGCCACGTCGCGCTGGCGCAGGTTGAAGGTTTCCTTGGCGAGGACCACGACGCTGCGGCCTTCCGGCGTTTCATCGGAGAGCGAGGCGAGCTGGGCGGCGTCGGCCAATCGTTCCGGCGTGATGCCCGGGGCGGGCAGGAACGCGGTGGCCATGCGATTGCCGAGCGTGATGGTGCCGGTCTTGTCGAGCAGCAGCACGTCCACGTCGCCGGCGGCTTCCACGGCTTTCCCGCTCATCGCCATGACGTTGCGCTGCAGGACGCGGTCCATGCCCGCAATGCCGATGGCGCTCAGCAGGCCGCCAATCGTGGTCGGGATCAAGCACACCAGCAGCGCGACGAGGACCGGAACGGTGAAGGTCACCTGGGAGTAGAGCCCGAACGGCATGAGCGTCACGCAGACCAGCAGGAAGATGAAGGTCAGCGCGGCGAGCAGGATCGTCAGCGCAATTTCATTGGGCGTCTTCTGGCGCCGGGCGCCTTCGACGAGTGCAATCATCTTGTCGAGGAAACCGTGACCCTTTTCCATGGTGACGCGGATCACGATCCGGTCGCTGAGGACGCGGGTGCCGCCGGTGACGGCGCTGCGGTCGCCGCCGCTCTCGCGAATCACCGGCGCCGATTCGCCCGTGATGGCCGCTTCGTCCACGCTCGCGATCCCCTCCACGACATCGCCGTCGGCGGGGATGACATCGCCCGCTTCACAGACCACGAGGTCATCTTTCTGCAACTCCGGGGCGGGGACGCGTTCCTCGCGGCCCTGGCGACCGAGCCGGCGTGCCAGGGTGTCCTTGCGCGCCTTGCGCAGGGCATTGGCCTGGGCCTTGCCGCGCCCCTCGGCCACCGCTTCCGCGAAATTGCCGAACAGCACGGTGAACCACAGCCAGAGCGCGAGCTGCGCGATGAAGCCGCGCTGGGTGCCGGCCGTGACGATGCCGGCCGTCGTCAGCAGCGCGCCGACCTCGGTGACGAACATGACCGGATTCCTGACCATGATCCGAGGGTCAAGCTTGCGAAAGGCGCTTGCGATGGCGGGCCCCACGATGGCCCGGTCAAACAGCGATGGAGATTTTGGCGCCATGGCTAGAAAACCTCTCCTTGCAGGGTGAGCATGTGCTCCACAATCGGCCCCAGCGTGAGCACGGGGATGAAGTTCAAGGCCCCGACGAGCAGGATCGTGCCGATCAGCAACACTACGAACGTGCCGCCATGCACCGGGAAGGTTCCGGCGCTGGCGGGCGCCATCTTCTTCCGCGCGAGCGAGCCCGCCAGCGCCAGAATCGGAATGATCATGAGGAACCGCCCGATCAGCATGGCCAGTCCCAGCGTCGTGTTGTACCAGGGCGTGTTGGCGCTGAGCCCCGCAAAGGCGCTGCCGTTGTTGCCGGCGGCGGAGCTGAAGGCGTAAAGGATTTCGCTGAGTCCATGCGGGCCGGCATTATTCAGCCCCGCCTGTCCCCAGGGGCTGACCGCCGCCCAGGCGGCGAAGACCAGGATGTCAATGGTCACGATGAGCAACGCCAGCATGCACAGCTTGATTTCGCCGGCCTCGATTTTCTTGCCGAGATATTCCGGGGTGCGCCCGACCATGAGCCCGGCAATAAAGACCGCCAGCACCACGAAGACCAGCATGCCGTAAAGCCCGGCGCCAACCCCGCCGACGATCACCTCCCCAAGCTGGATGTTGAACAAGGGGATCAAACCGCCCAGCGCGGTGAAGCTGTCGTGCATGGCGTTCACGGCCCCGCACGAGGCGTCGGTGGTGACCGTGGCGAAGAGGGCGGAGTTGAAGATGCCGAAGCGGACCTCCTTGCCCTCCATGTTGCCGCCGTCCGCCGCAAGGCCCAGCTGCCGATGGATGGGATTGCCGTGGGCTTCCGCGGCCCAGCAGGCCAGCGTCCCGGCCAGGAACATCAGCAGCATCGCCGCCCAGACGGACCAGCCGTGCTTCTGGTTGCGCGTCAGGCGTCCGAGGTAGTAGGTCAGGCCGCTGCCAATGGCGAACATCGAGAGCATCTGGATGAAGTTGGACAGTGGCGTGGGATTCTCGAAGGGATGCGCGGCATTGGCGTTGGCGTAGCCGCCGCCATTGGTTCCCAGCAGCTTGATCGCAACCTGGGACGCCATGGGCCCCTGCACGATCGTTTGCGACCGGCCCTCCAGCGTCGTGGCCGCGGTGTAAGGCGCGAAATTCTGAATCATACCCTGGGACACGAGGAAGAGCGCGTAGACCAGGCACAGCGGGAGCAGCAGGTAATAGGTGACGCGCACGAGGTCGACCCAGAAGTTGCCAACCGTTCGAACCCCCTGGCGGGCGATTCCGCGCACGAGCGCCGCCGCGATCCCGATGCCGGCCGCGGCCGACGTGAAGTGGTGAATGACCAGCGCCACCATCTGCGAGAAATAGGACATCGTGGTCTCGCCGCCGTAACTTTGCCAGTTGGTGTTGCTCATGAAGCTGACCGCCGTGTTGAACGCGAGGTGGGGACTGAGCGGCCCGAGGTGCTGCGGATTGAGCGGCAAATGCGGCTGCAGCCGCAGGATGGCGTAGGTGAAGAGGCAACTGATGGCGCTGAAGTACAGCATCGCGATGGCATACTGCTTCCAGTCATGCTCACGCGCGGGATCAACCCCCATGAGGCGGTAGGTCACGCGTTCCGCGGGTCGCAGGACCGGGTCCAGCCAGGTGCGGCCATCGACCTCGAGGACGCGCAGCAGATAGAGACCCATGGGTTTCGTGATGGCCGCCAGGGCGCCCACGTAGAGCGCGAGCTGCATCCAACCGGAGGCGTTCATGGTGGCTCCTGGATGCGGTTACAGCCTTGGACGTAGACAATGCCGAGCGTAAAGAATGCGATGATCGTGCCCATGTAGATGAGGTCCTGCATGTTCCAGTCCCCCCTTCACCAGAGCAGGGTAGGCGGCGGCCGGTAGGCGCGGTAGTTAAGACCCGCCGCGAAAGCGCTAAAACGGCGCTAAAATCGGGCTTTCCGACGAGCACGCGGCCGCCTTTTGCGTTGCGCGGCCACAAGACAAGGGATACATGGCGCCTAATCAGTCGATAAATAACCAATGCATGACCTGCCTCGATCTGGAGCGCGATGGGCCGACGGTGGTCGAGATCCCGGCCGGCTGCGTGCCCGGCAAGGGCTGGTTTGCCATCTTCCGCCTCTATGGCCCGCTCGATGCCTGGTTCGATAAGACCTGGCGGCCGGGGGAGATCGAACCGGTGCCGTGAGGCCGCGGCCGCAGGCCGTTCAGCGGCGGGCTCGGCATCACAGCGTCAAGAATCCGTTTGTCATCGCCCTCACACCCGTCCATCGTGGTGTGGTGGGACCGGCGGGCCTGACCAGTTGGCAGCACCGGCGCGGGAGGTTCTTCCAGATGGCAAACAACGATTCCCGATATGGGATCATCTTGCGTGACGGCACCGTCATCGTGGCCACCCGCAAGGCCTTTCCCAACCGGCTCCGTGCCTTCATCCGGACCAGGGATAACGACGAGGAGCGTTGCGGGCTGATCCTCGAACTTGCTGCCTTCATCTGCTCGGGGGCGTCGGCCGGCGGCGAGCGGGAGGATTGGGTGATGTTGACGACCGCCATCCGGGACCCTCAGCGTCGCGCGATGCTGTTGATGCAATTGGGGGCGAGTTTCGAGAAAGCAAACGCATTTGGGGAGGCCGCCAAGGTATACGGGGAGGCTGCGCGTTTGTCGTCTGATGACCCTGACGTTCGCTATTTCGCCCAAAACAACCGAGGCTATTCCCTCAACCAACTGGGTGATTACGCGGGTGGTGAGAGGCATTGTCGCGAAGCCCTGCTCGTGGACCCGTCGAGGCCGAACGCCCATAAAAACCTTGGCCTAGCCCTGCAGGGGCAAGGCCGTCTGGTCGAGGCGGCGCGGGCCTTCATCCAAGCCGCCGTGACCTGTCCGCGGGACACGAGGGCCTACCGGCTTCTGGAGCAACTGCTGGCGCGGCACGCCTTCCTGTGCGCAGACGCGCCCACGCTGGCAGAGGATTTGCTGCGCTGTCGTGCGGCAATGGAAGGTCACGCCATGTGAGCAGGGGTGAAACCCGGCCTCGCCCCGCGGCGCCGTGATCGCGGCGAGCAATTCCGGTTTGAAACGCTGCTCGCGAATCTGTCGTCGCGGTTCGTCAACGTACCGGCGGGAGTGGACGCGCAGTCAGGCAACAAGCGCGACGTCTTCGGCAACGTCAACAAGTGGGACGACGCGCAGGATACGTTTGACGACTGGGCCGCGCAACGGCACAATCGGCAGTCGGAACTAAGCGCCGGCAGGACGTAAATGGGAACCCGGTCGGGATCGCACACGATACCGTGTGGCGGCGATGGATGATCAGCAGGAGAAAAGCAGATGAAGTTGCAACTGATGACGGCGATGGCCGCATGCGTGGCTGCCGGGAGCCTGTCGCTCACGGCGCACGCCGAAAACTACAAGATTGACCGGACACACCTGCCGATCGCGGAGCCGGACTACCCGCACTGTACGGTGCTCGATGCGCGCGAGGCGACGCCCCCGGCACGCTTCGAGGTCACGGCCCCGGCGGGCGCGCCGAACGTGCTGATCGTGCTCGTGGACGACATGGGCTTTGGCATGCCCAGCGCCTTCGGCGGACCCGTGCGCATGCCGGCGGCGGACCGCCTCGCGCAGCAGGGGTTGCGCTACAACCAGTTCCACACCACGGCGGTCTGCTCGCCGACGCGGACGGCCCTGCTCTCCGGGCGCAACCACCACATGAACAACATGGGCGGCATCACCGAAACGGCCACGGCATTTCCCGGCAATACCGGCAAGCGGCCGAATAACGTGGCCCCACTGGCGGAGATGCTGCGGCTGAACGGTTACAGCACCGGCTTCTTCGGCAAGAACCATGAGACGGCGCCGTGGGAGGTCAGCCCCTCCGGCCCCACCGACCGCTGGCCGTCGCGTTCTGGCTTCGACAAGTTTTATGGCTTCTTCGGCGGCGAGACTGACCAGTGGAATCCAACGATCTACGACGGGATGACCCGGATCCCGACCCCCCACACCCCCGACTACAACTTCATGACGGATATGACCGACCAGGCGATCGCCTGGATGAAGTTCCAGAAGGCGCTCACGCCGGATAAGCCGTTCTTCATCTACTTCGCGCCCGGCGCCACGCACGCGCCGCACCACGTGCCCCGGGAATGGATTGCGAAGAACAAGGGCCGGTTCGACCAGGGCTGGGACAAGCAGCGGGAAGAAACGCTGGCGCGCCAGATCGCCATGGGGCTCGTGCCGCCAGGCACGAAGCTCGCCAACAAGCCCGAGGCCATCAAGGATTGGGACAAGCTGTCTCCCGACGAACAGAAGCTCTTTGCCCGCCAGATGGAGGTCTATGCGGCGTTCGGGGAGTACTGCGACAACGAGATCGGCCGCCTTTTCAACACGATTGATGAAATCGGTCAGATGGACAACACCCTGATCTTCTACATCCTGGGCGACAACGGAACCAGCGCCGAAGGCGGCATGAGCGGCATGTTCAGCGAGATGACCTACTTCAACGGCGTTCAGGAATCGGTGCAGGACATGCTCAAGCATTACGAGGATTGGGGCGGACCGACCACGTATCCGCACATGGCCGCGGGCTGGGCCGTCGCCGGCGATACGCCGTTCATGTGGACGAAACAGGTTTGCGCCAACTACGGCGGCACGCGCAACGGCATGATCGTCTCGTGGCCCAAGCGCATCAAATCGGTCAACGAAATCCGATCGCAGTGGCACCACGTGATCGACGTTGCGCCCACGGTGCTCCAGTCTGCGAACCTGCCTGAGCCCAAGAGCGTCAACGGCACCGTCCAGGAGCCGATCGAGGGCGTCAGCATGCTGTACACGTTCGACGAGGCCAGCGCGAAGAGCACCCACAAGAAACAGTACTTCGAGATGTTCGGCAACCGCGCCCTCTACCTGGACGGCTGGCTGGCCGGCACGGTTCACAAGGCGCCCTGGGAGCCGGCGCCACGCGCCAAGCTGACCGAGGACAAATGGGAGCTCTACGACACGCGTAACGACTTCAGCCTGGTGAACGACCTGGCGGCGACCCATCCGAAGAAGCTCAAGGACATGCAGGCCACCTTCATGGAGGAGGCCATCAAGTATCGCGTGCTGCCGATTGACGACCGCAGCGTCGAGCGCGTGAATGCCAAGTTGGCTGGACGGCCCGACCTCATGGGGGATCGGACGTCACTCACGCTCTTCGCCGGCATGAATTCGATGAGCGAAAACGTCTTCATCAACATCAAGAACCGGTCGCTGTCGATCACGGCGGACGTCGAGATTCCGGAGGGTGGCGCAAACGGCGTGATTGTGGCCCAGGGCGGACGCTTCGGCGGCTGGAGCTTCTACCTCAAGGACGGCAAACCGACGTACAGTTACAACTTCCTCGGGCTGCAGGAGTTCAAAGTCGCGGCCCCGCAGGCGCTGGCGGCCGGCAAGGACACCATCCGCATGAACTTCGACTACGACGGTGGCGGCATTGGCAAGGGCGGGATGGCCACGATTCTCGTCAACGGCGAAGCCGTTGCCAGCGGTCGCATCGAACGCACCCAGCCGATGATCTTCTCCGCCGACGAAACGGCGGCGATCGGCGTGGATGATGCCACGCCCGTCACGGCGGATTACATGGAACGCGACAATGCCTTCACCGGCAAGATCCTCAAGGTCGTCATCGACGTGCAGCCCATTGGCGCCGCGGACAAGGCCCAGGTCGATGCCGCTCAACGCGAATCCGCCATCAAGGCGGCCGCGGCCAACTGAGACGAGTTGAATGCCGCACCCGCCGTTGCGACACGGCGGGCGCGGCATGCGGCCAGCGGGAGGGGCGACTGGGGCGGAAATGGCGCAGGCCCCGGGGGGGCCACGATGATTGGAAAGCCCAAGGGAACCGACGCATGAAAGTGCAGATCATGTTGGCCGTGGCGGCCTGCGCGATGATCGCGCAGGCACAACAGGCTCAGCCGACGGACGCCGCGGCCGAGCTGGCGAAGAAGCTGGCGAATCCGGTGGCGGCGCTGATCAGTGTGCCGCTGCAGTACAACGAAGACGGGAACCTCGGGCCGAACGACGACGGGTCTAAGTCGGTGCTTAACGTCCAGCCGGTCACCCCGTTCTCCCTGACGCAGGATTGGAACCTGATTGTCCGTACGATCGTGCCGCTGATCGACCAGCACGACCTTCCGGAGAAAGGGCAGGACCAGTCCGGCATGGGCGACGTGGTGCAGAGCTTCTTCTTCTCGCCAAAGGTGCCGGTGGGCGGTTGGATCCTGGCCGCCGGCCCGGTCGGACTCTACCCGACGGCATCCGACGACATGCTCGGCGGTGAGAAGTGGGGCGCGGGACCCACGGTGCTGGCCCTGCAGCAAGGAGGGCCTTGGACCTATGGCGTGCTAGGCAACCACATCTGGTCGGTCGCGGGCCAGGACGAGCGCGCGGACATCAGCCTGTCGTTCGTGCAGCCGTTTCTATCGTACATTACGAAGACCAAGACGACGCTCGGCGTGAACACCGAGTCCACCTACGACTGGGAGAACTCGGCGTGGGCGGTTCCGGTCAATGTGACCGTTGCGCAGTTGCTGAAGATCGGGCCGCAGATCTTCCAGGTGACGCTGGGCGCCCGGTACTGGGCCGAGTCGCCTGAGAGCGGACCCGAGGGCTGGGGTGCCCGGGCCGGACTGACGTTCCTGTTCCCGAAGTAGTGTGAGCGACACGAACTCGGGCTCCATGGCCTTCGAGCCCCGGTTGCGCCTGACCCCGCGCTGGTTCTGCAGGTGGTCGAGGAGCTGTGTTAGGGGATCACCGGGGGCTTCCGCAACAAGAGGGTGGTCGACACCAACGCGTGGATCCCCTCCCGCGGCCATCAGGGCGCTGGCGCCTCACCCGCCATCGCCGCACGAGTGAAAGCATCGCCCGCCCATTTGCTTGCCGTGGGCGTTGCCGATCCCGCCAACCGGCAACACAAGCGCGTGCCAGTCCGGGACCGTTTTTCACACTTCGTTGTGAGCGTACCGCGGCGTACCCTGTCGCGTTCAGGTTGACGATTCCGGGGGTGGGTGTACTGTGCCTTGGACAAACATCAAGCAGGACGGGAGTGTGAGTTGACGCAACGGATCCTGCCCGAAACCGAACGCGCGAACGCGACCGCCTTGATCGGGGGCCGCGGGCTGACGTTGCGCTCGGTCGTGGTCACCTTGGTCAGCCTCCTGATCATGGGAGCCTGGATTGAGTATGAGGAGGTCTTCTGTCGCGGCGGGGGGCCGCTGGCCGAGAACTCGCCCGCGAACAGTGCCGTCGGCGTCGTGCTGCTGGTGCTGGGCATCAGCGCCCTGCTGTACCGGATCCGCACCTTCTTGCGCCTGGCCAGCGCGGAGCTGGTGGTGGTCTACGCCGCTTTGATCCTGGCCGCCCCCTTGATGACCCAGGGGCTCTGGCATCGCCTCTTCGGGTTGATCGCCGCCGTGCCGCACTATGCCGACTTCAAATCCTACGAGAGTCTGCCGCCGATGTTGTGGCCGCACGGCCCGAACTTGGCGGACAACGGGCGTTTTGAGCGGCAACTGGACGGGTTCGAGACGGCGGGCGAGATCGGGTGGGACACAATCGATTGGCGAGGACGGTCCTGGCGCGTGCCGGTCCTGGCCAATGCGTCGCCAACCAACCCGCCGGCCACACTGGTCTTTCGCGTGCCCGCCGCCGCCATCGTGCCCGGCGAGCGCTTCCTCTTCTCCATGCTCGTCAAAGCCTCAGCCTTTGCCGGTGACACCACCTTCGGCGTCAGCCTGCAGGCGGACGACTTGCCGCCGGTCAACCTGCTGACGCGCGCGGAGGAAAGCCGGCGTTCGTTTGCGCTGGCCTCGGGCTTCGAGCGCATTGGCGTCTCGCCGGTGACCATTCCGCCAGCGGTCAGCAACCAGTTGACGGTCGCCATCGCCCTGCGCGGGGAGGGCATGCTGGCGGTACATGACCTGGAGTTCATGAATGTCGAGGCGGTGGAGGGTCTGTATTCGGGCCGACAGGTGGTGCGTGCAAGCGGGTTAGCCGCGCTCGGCCCTCACGAGCGCAATTTCACCTTGGTGCGTCCCGACCGTCTGCTGAGCGCCGCGGGTGTGCGCTACCTGCTCGGCGGCGGCATTCCCCTGGGCCAGTGGATCCAGCCGGCGGCCGCGTGGTCGCTGCTCATCGGGGCGCTGTTCGCGGGGTTCCTCGGGCTCAACACGCTGATGCGCAAGCAGTGGGTGGAGCATGAGCGCTTCACCTTCCCGTTAACCCTGCTGCCCAAGTGTCTGTTGGAGGAGAAGGATGGGCGGCTGCAGATCTTCCGCAATCGTGTCATGTGGGCCGGGTTCGCCGTCGGGCTCCCGTTTGTCCTGTGGAAGGGGCTTGCCTTCTACTACCCCGCGCTGCCGGTGCCGGGTCAGGGCGCCAGGGCGCTGGCGGACTATTTCAACAACCCGGTCCTGAAGGCCTACTTCGGAGCGTTTGGCGAGGGCCTTACCGGGGTTGGGGTCTCGCTGAGCGTTTTCGCGGTCGCCCTGCTCGTTGAAACCGACGTGCTGTTCTCCTTGTGGGTCGCCTTTGCCGCCTTTCAACTCTGGGCCGCGTGCGGCAAGGCCTTCAACCTGTCCCGGTTCGCCGGCTACCCCTGGGAGCATCAGCAGACCATGGGCGGCTACATTGCATTCGCAATCATGGCGCTCTTCGTGGGCCGGCATCACTTGGCGCGCGTGCTGCGCCTGGTGGCTGGCTTCGGCACGAAACCCGAGCGCCACGAAGCTCGGACGTACCGCGGGGCTCTCGCGCTGGTCGCGGCGTCCCTGGCGGCGATCGCCTTCTGGAGCGACTGGACGCGCATGGGCGTTTCCGCCGGACTGCTCTTCTTCGGCTACATGCTGGTGTGCGGATTCGCCGCCAGCAAGATCCGCGCGGAAATGGGTGCCCCCTGGCCGTACCTGACGCCCTACTACGGCATGCAGTTCGTTGCCGCGCTGGGAGGCTTCGCGATGTTCAACTCCACGGGCATGCTGGTGGCCACGATCGCCTCCGGCTTCATGTGCACCGCCTGCTTCCTGATGATCGCGCCGGCGCAGATTGAGATGATGGAATTGGGCCGGCACTTCCGGGTGCATGCGCGCGACGTCGGCGCCGGCCTGACGCTCGGGTTGCTGGGCGGCCTGTTCATCGGCGGGTTTGTGCTGCTCTGCTGGGCCTATGGCTTTGGCGCCAACAACCTGAACGTCTCGTGGCCCTACGAACAGAACTGGTACTTCAACGGCTTCCGCGCCGCCGCGCTCAACGCCGACCGCGCCCTGGAGGCCGGCACGCTCGGGCTGGTGCCGCAGTCCCAGACGTTGAACATCATCCACAACCCGGACGCCAGGGGCCTCGCCATCGGTGCCGCCGTCACGCTGATCCTGGCCGCCTTGCGCGCCTTCTTCACCTGGTTTCCGCTGCACCCCCTCGGTTACGTGCTCGCCTCGACCTTCTTCATGAAGGGTCTCTGGCTGTATACCTTGCTGGCGTGGGCCGTCCGTCTCCTTCTCTTCCGGCTGGGCGGCGCGCGCACCATCCGCGAACGGCTGGTGCCCTTCTGCGTGGGGATGTTCCTGGCCGGCATCGTCTCCATCGTGCTCTTTGACGTGGTGGGGCTCATCCTGAGAACCCGGGGGATTACGGATGTGTATGGCGGGTTGCCGTAGGAGAGGCGGAAGAATGGAAGGGTGGAAACGGGGAAGACTGTCACGGAGCCTGAGACACCTCTCCGAGTCCAGCTGAAACCCGACACCTGAAACCGGGTCCGGGTGCAATTGAAGCGTGCGTGTAACGTGAACGACTCAGACACATCGTCAAGTCATGGAGACCGAGGGGCTTCCGCCCCCCATCCTTCCATCCCTCCATCCTTCCATTCTTCCCGCCTTGCCGCCCAAGCCCTCGTGGCCATCCTCTTCCTCCTGCTGGGGTGGGGCGTGCTTGCGCTCTTTGTGGAGGTCAGCCAACCACGGGAGCGCCAACCCCGCGCGATGGTGCGCCCGACGTACTCCGAAGCGCCGCTCGAGCAGGCCCTCGCGCGGTACGGTTTCGAAACGCGACTCGGCGAGATCGCGGCGGCCGGATCGCGCGTCACGGGAACCCCGGGCTGCGAGCAGGTGGCCACCCTCGTGTCGAACGCCTTTCAGCGCGCCGGACTCGAGGTGCTGACCCAGGAATTCGAAGTCACCATCCCCGTGACGGAGGTGTGCGAGATCCGCGACGCCGCCACCGGCCAGCCGCTTGATGGTGTGCGCGTGTACCCGTTCATCCCGGCTGGCTTGATGCCAATCAGTTGCACGATCACGACACGGCTGGTGGCGGCGGAAACCGCGGCGCTGCGCTGGCTGGACGGCCACGATCCGCGCGAGGTGACGGTGGTGACCACGGTCAGCGGCGGCGCCACCTGGACCGATCTGGCGGCGGCGGGCGCCCCGGCGCTCATCGTCCGCACGGATCCCGATCAGCAGGCCCTGTTTGCCAGCCCCGATCAGCCCGAGAACTGGAACGCGCTGGTCACGGGGTGGGAGCATCCGTTTCCGATCTTCAACGCCACCGGCCCGATCGCGTCCTGCACCGGGCGCGTGGTGGTGCTGAACTGCCGGGTCGCCTGGCGGCCGCGGCCCGCGCACAACGTGCTGGGCGTGCTGCGCGGCCGCAACGCGCACGGCGAAGCGCTGGTCGTCAGCGCCTATATGGACAGCAGTTCCGTCGTGCCCGATCTGGCGCCCGGCGCCGAGCAGGCCATCCCGCTTGCCGCGCTGCTGGATCTCATGCAGGCGCTGGCCCCATATCGCAACGAACTTTCCCGGGACGTGATCTTTGTGGCCACGGCGGGGCACGCCCAGGGCCTTGCCGGGGTGAGCCGCCTGATGGAAGCCATCGAAACGTTCAGCGCCACGCGCCCCGACCACCGGACCTTCGAGGCCCGCCGTGCGGAACACCAGGCCGCGGAACGGGCGGTTCCCGATGATCCCTTGCTGCTCCGCACCGCCGCGGGTGAGGTGCATCTGCAGCGTCGCGAAGCGACCCTCGCGGCGCGGCTGGACTATCTGCGCGCCGGCAGCCCCGTCTACCGTGACGGCTTCGATGCCGCGCGGGCCACCGATGCAGAGCGCAAGGCGCCCGCCAACCGACATCCCCTGCTGGACGCTTACCTGCGAGCCAAGGAGGCCGACAACGAAGCCTCCGATCTCGTCTCGGCACCCGCCGCCAGCCTGCTCGCGCGCCCAGACTACGGCGCGGAAATCGAACGCCTGCGCGCCGAGGCTGCCGCTTGGCACGCCACGCGCATCCGGCACCTGGACGACCTGATCCGCGTCCGCGACCTCTTTGCCGCATACCGGAAAACGTTGACGCTCAACCTGGATCTGACATCCGGCGGCAGCGAGCAATGCGGGACCTTGTCGCTGCTCGTGGGTGAAGCCACGGTCGGCCCCGTCGTCGAACCTCAGGTCACCGACCTGGCGAATCTGCTCATGCTCAAGACCCCGGGCCTGCACGTGCGCTCGTGGGGCGCCGCTGACGCCGCCGGCAGTCCGGAGTATCCCAACCGGAACTCGAGCGACCTGACCGAGCTCGAGTCCGAAGCCTGGTTCCACTGCGGACGCCTGGCCTTCAGCCTCTGCAACCACGAATTCCTGCCCGGCAAGTTGGGGACACCGGAGGACCGCCTGGCGGATCTGAACCTGACCGCCTTGCGCACGCAGGTGCCGGCAGCGGGGCGCCTGGCGTTGGCGCTGGCGGGCGGCCAGGTGGACTTCAAGGTTCTGCCGGCCAACCGCTCCAAGAAGGTCTTTGCCCTGCACGGCACGGTTTACGGCGACGCCGGGACCGCCACCATGGTTCCGAGCCACCCCATGGGCCGGGACACCGTCGTTCGAGCGGCGGCCGCCGATGGCTACCGACGCGCCGGAACCCTGCTCGCGGCCCGCGGGATCTCCATCTACCCCCCCGTGACCACCAGTCCCTATGGAACCTACGACTGCCCGATCGTGTTCAACTTCGATCTTTGGTCGCGCATGACGGTGGACGCCGCGCGTTTCGACGCCGCGGGCCGCCTCGCCTTCTACCGTGACGCGGGCGCCGCCATCGCATCCGTCTATCCCTCCGCTAACCTGACGGCCGACGCCATGCAGGCCACCGCCGGACGCGATCTTCAACCCGTGAACGTGGGCCTGTTCCGCTGCAGCCCCGTTGCGCTGTATCCCTGCGTAAACCCGCAGACGCAGCAACCCTTCAAGGGCGTGAGTTTCCTCACCCGCGAAGGGCTCACCGGGCCCGCCCATTTCAACCAGGGCCAGTTCACGGCCTTTCTCGAGCCCGATCTCTCCTTCCATGTCAGCCTGCTGGATGGCGCCGCCGACAACCCCGAGATCCTGACGCCGCGGGCCTTCCTGCTCAATGTCGCCGCGGCCGCTCCGGCGCCGTCCGACAACGAGCCGGAGCTGGCGGGGCGGGGCTATCTGGCGGCCGACACACCCGTGCTGGCGTGGCCGCAGCTCGCCGCGGCGGAGTCCATGTTGCGCACCGCGGAGAAGCGCCTGCGCCTGCAGCGGCGGTACCACATGGCCGACGACCAGATGCTGGGCTTCCACGCGCGCGGCACGGAACTGCTGCGCCAGGCCCGCGCCCATCTGGCCGCGGGCGAACCGCTGGCGGCGGCCAACGCGGGGGCGGCCAGCCTCGCCTACGCCATGGCAAACCACCCCGTCATCCGCGGCCGCATCAGCCAGGCCGTGGTCGGCATCCTCTGGTACCTGGGGCTGCTCGTGCCGTTTGTCTTCTTCGCCGAAAAGCTGCTCTTCGGATTTCCCGATATCCGCAAACAACTCGTGGCCATGACCATCATCTTCCTGATCGTCTTCGGACTGCTGCAGGCCTTCCATCCGGCCTTCCAGATGGTCCGCTCGTCGCTGATGATCCTGCTCGGTTTCGTCATCCTGCTGCTGACGCTCCTCGTCACCGCGATGGTGGGCGGCAAGTTCCGCCAGAATCTGATGGACCTGCGCCGGCGTGAGGGACGGGTCGAAGGCGCGGACGTGAACCGCGGCGGCGTGGTCGGCACGGCGTTCATGCTCGGCCTTAATAACATGCGCCGCCGCAAGGTGCGCACGGGGCTGACCTGCGTGACGCTGGTCCTGATCACCTTCGTCATGATCTGTTTCACCTCGGTGTCGACCGACCTGGTGGATGTCGAGTACCCCACGGGCCACTCGCCGTGGAATGGCATCATGGTCCGCAACGAGAACTACGTCACGATCAGCCCCGCCCAGGTCAGCACGGTCCAGCAGCTCTACGGCGCCACGCTGCCCGTATCCACCATCACCTGGCTGACCCCGATCATGAACAGCGCTGTCGCGGACCGGTTGCAGAACACGGAGGTGCAAGTCCAACGGGTGTGGCAGGTGGGGAATCAGTCGGTCAGCCGGCGGACGGTCTTGAATTCGGCCATCGACATGGAGTGGCAGGAACCCGCCTTCTCGGGCATCGACGCCTGCCTGCTCACGCACCGCGGCTGGTTCCCGAGGCCCGCGGAAACGCAGGCGGAAATCGCGCAGGCGGCGCGGCGCGGCGCGCGCGGGCAGCGCTACGTCATCCTCCCGGAACCGGCGGCGCGCGAGCTCGGCCTGTCGGCCGAGCTCGTGGATGCCACCAACGTGGCCGTGACCATTCGCGGCGTGACGTTCGACGTGCTCGGCATCTTCGACCCCTCGGCCCTGGCCCGCATCCAGGGCCTGGATGGGCGGTCGCTGCTGCCTTTCGACCTGAACAGCGTCCAGCAGCTTGGCCAGCGGGACGGGCGACTCGTGGTTCCCGAGGACGTCGGGCGCCTGGCCCCCTCGCAGGTGATGATCGTGAACGAAATGCCCCCGCCGAAAAACGAGGAAATCGCGACGGTCTACTGCTCGATCCTGTTCCCCGCGGCGCCGTACCAATTGCGCGCGGATGTTCCGCCGCAGCCCGCGGTGGACTACACCCGGCAGCGCCGGCTCGTCACCGACTACCTGGAACGGCTGGGTCAGCCGGCCTACTACGCCGTGGACGGCACGTCCTACTACGGCTCGCGCCAGCGCGCGCGCAGCCTTTCCGGCCTGCTGCAGCTGCTGGTGCCGCTGCTGATTGCCGCCTTGACCGTGTTCAACACCATGCGCGGCTCGGTCTATGAACGCCGCGGCGAAATCTTCGTCTACAATGCCGTCGGCATCGCCCCCAACCATGTCTTCTTCATGTTCATGGCCGAGGCCTGCGTCTATGCCGTGGTGGGCGCCATGTGCGGCTATGTGCTCAGCCAGGCGATGGGGCGCGCACTGACCGCCGCCGGCCTCACCGGCGGCCTGAACCTGGACTACAGCTCCATCGAAACCATCTACGCGTCGCTGGCCATCATGGCTGCCGTGTTGCTCTCCACGCTCCTGCCGGCCCGCGATGCCGCGCGCCTGGCATCGCCCTCCGGCCTGACCGGCTGGACCCTGCCGAAGGCGGAGGGCGACGTCATGGCCTTCAACCTGCCCTTCACCTTCACCCCGCACGACCGCGTGGCCGTGGTGGCCTATTTCCGGCGCTGGCTCGACGCCAACGGCGCCGGCAGCTCGGGGCCCTTCTACTGCTCGCCGCCCGAGGGCGGGAGCAAGGGGGACGGGAAGGATGGAAGATTGGAGGGATGGAAGGGTGGAAGATTGGAGGAGGGTAAGGCTGGTGGAGTTCAAGGCTCTCCGTCTTCCAATCCTCCAATCGCCCATCCTTCCAGTCTTCCCGTCCTCCCATCTTCCCCTCTTTCATCCTTCCCTTTCCCCACCCCCGCCCTGCGCAGCACGATCTGGCTCAAGCCCTACGATCTCGGCGTCTCGCAGGCGCTCGAGATCTCCCTGCCGCCGGATCCCGAAACGGGCGAGTTCATCGCCCACATCCGGCTCACGCGCCTGAGCGGCCATACCGCGGCGTGGCAGCGCACCGTCAAACCCTTCCTGGGGGCGCTGCGCAAGCAGTTTCTGAACTGGCGCGCCACCACGCCCGCCGACCGCACGGAGATGTTTGCCGAGGCCCGCCAGTTCCTGGGCGAGCCGGCTCGAAAGGAGCGACCCCATGGCTGAGCCCCGATCCCGCAAGGGCGACCGCGAACTCGAGGCGTACCGCTCCATCGTCGAGACGCCGACCGAATTCAAGAATGGCTTCACCTGGGTCGCCGTGGCCGGCGCTTTTTTCTGCGGCCTGCTGATGATGCCCGGTGCCATCTACCTGAGCCTGATCACCGGCGGCGGCCTCGCCGCCGCGTGGGTCACCCTGATCATCTTTTCGGAGATCAGCCGGCGCGCCATGCGCACGCTCAACAAGCAGGAGCTGGTCATCCTGCTTGTCGTGGCCGGCGCCATGGCGGGTGGCGGGCCGCTCGCCCAGCTCATCTGGCGCCAGTATTTCATCCAGAGCGATGCCATCCGCGACATCGGCCTGCTGGGGCAATTCCCGTCCTGGTACGCGCCGCCGCCCGCCAGCGAGGCCATCACGGGCCGCGCCCTGTGGCACCCGGCCTGGCTCACCCCCATCCTCATCGTGCTCTTCATGCACGTCATCGGCCGCATCAAGAGCTACACCCTGGGCTACTTCTTCTTCCGCGTAACCTCCGACGTCGAGCGGCTGCCGTTCCCGCTGGCCGGCGTGAACGCGCAGGGCTCGATGGCGCTGGCCGAATCCGGCGAACGCAAGACCACCTGGAAGTGGCGGATGTTCTCGCTCGGCGCCGTGCTCGGGCTGGTGTTTGCCGCCGTCCAGATCGGCATCCCGCTGGTTTCGGGCGCGCTGCTGGCGAAGCCGGTGACGGTCATCCCCCTGCCGTGGTGGGATGCGACGCGCTTGACCGAGTCGCTGCTGCCGGCGACGCCCACCGGTATCGTCTTCGACCTCGGGTTGATCATCATCGGCATGGTCATGCCCTTCTGGGCCGTGGTCGGCACGGCCGCCGCCATCCTGTTGACCCTGGCCATGAACCCGTTGCTTCACCACCTGGGCGTGCTGAACCGCTGGCAGCCGGGGATGGACACGATCGCCACCACCTTCGGCAACTCGATCGATTTCTGGATGAGCTTCGGCCTGGGCACCGCCATCGCCGTCGCGCTGATCTCGCTCTACCAGACCGGGCGCGACATGGTCCGCAAGGTGCGTGAGCTGCGCCAAGCCGCCGGCCGTGACGCCAAGCGCGGCTCGATGTGGAGCACGCCGCCCGGGCGCGGCGATTTCTCGCCCTGGATCGCGCTGGGCCTCTACGCGGTCTGCGCCGGCCTTGTGGTGTGGCTCGCGCACTGGCTCGTGCCCGGCTTCCCCGTGCTCTTCCTTATGTTCTTCACGTTCATTTACACCCCGCTGATTTCCTACATCAATGCCCGCCTCGTCGGCATCGTCGGCCAGAGCGTGGACATTCCGTATGTCCGCGAAATGGCGTACATCTTCTCGGGCTACAAGGGGCTGGACATCTGGCTGGCGCCCGTGCCGCTCGAGAACTACGGCGGCCGCGCCCAGGACTTCCGCTCCCAGGAACTCACCGGCACCAACTTCTGGTCCTACGTGAAATCCGACTGCCTGATCGTGCCGCTGAGTTTTGCGCTGAGCTTCGTCTTCTGGGCGTTCATCTGGCACTCCGGCGCGATTCCCTCGGAGACGTACCCGTTCGCGCAGAAGATCTGGGACTTGCAGGCCAAGAACACGGCCCTGCTGTATTCGGCCACGCTGGACATGCACGGCGCCACGCCGCTCTTCTTCCAGGCCATCCACCCCGGCGTCATCGGCGGCGGCTTCGCCTTCTCCATGGTGGCCTTCTTCCTGCTCTCGGCCTTCAGCCTGCCGGTCATGACCATCTACGGCTTCGTGCAGGGCATTGGCCAGATGCCCCACGCGTTTCTGCCGCTGGTCATCGGCGCCCTGATCGGCCGCTTCTACCTGCAGCGCAAGTTCGGCCAGAAGCGGATCCTGGAGGTCATGCCCGTGCTCGCCGCCGGCTACGGCACCGGCGCCGGCCTCATCGCCCTGATCGGCGTGGCCCTGAATTTGATCGTCAAAGCCGTGTCGGCGGCGCCGTTCTGAGGAGGGGAAGAGGGAGAGATTGGAAGAGGGAAAGATTGGAAGGGCGGAAGACTGGAAGATTGGAAACTGGGAAGGCTGGAAGGGTGGAAGGCGGGCAATATGGACGCGGACTTGCGGGATAGGCTGGAAAACTGGGAAAGCCCAAACCGGAATCTCAACCGTGGGTACCGCAAACTCGATGTGTGGCGTGACGCCATCGAGTACTACGCCGTGACCTGCGGCATCTTTCGCGGGTTTCCCTATGAACTGAAGCGTGTGGCGGCCAACCAGATGGCCTCGGTTGACTCGATCCACAGGAATGTAGCCGAAGGCTATTGCAGGCGATCGATTAAGGAGTACATCCAATTCCTGTATGTGGCGCTTGGATCGGCGGGCGAATCGGTGTCAGGATTGCATGCCTGTCGCCGCGCCGATCAGATTGAGGCTCAGCAGTTCGCCTCGGCGGACGCACTGGTGTACAAGATTGAAAACGGCTTGAAGCGGCTCATCGAAAGCCTCCAGCGCAAGAGTGCGGAAGGGACGTGGGAGGATAGCTTTGTGATTCGTGAGTCAAATGCAGCATATGGAGCGGAGGTTGCCCATGACTAACCCCTCCAGTCCTCCCGTCTTCCAATCCTCCAATCCTCCAATCTTCCACCCTTCCAGTCTTCCAGTCTTCCAATCTTCCACCCTTCCTCCCTTCCAGTCTTCCCCGCTTCTCTTCCGCCGCGCTTTCCGCATCTCCCTGCAGGGGATCCGCATCCGGTTGGGGCGTTCGATGGTGACGCTGTCGGGCGTGGTGCTGGGCATCGCGTTCCTGATGAGCACGGTCACGACGCAGTTCATCAACCGGGCCGTGGCGCAGGAGCGCGAGGCCCGCCAGCAACTCAATCTGATGGCGAACGTCGTGCGGACCCAGATCGGCGCCATCGCCGGCAAAACCCTGGCGGTGGCCGTCTGCGGCGCGCTGTCGCCGGTCGAGTCGGACCTGCTGGATTTCCTGCGGGCCGCGCAGCCGGCGGGGCTGCGGATCCATGGGCCGGCGCCGGAGGCCCCGCCGTCGGCGTTCGCCCGGGGCGCTTCCGCCGTGCTGCTGCTGGGCGACGCGCCGCAATGCCCCGTACCGCTGGCGACGCTCACCGAGGGCATGATCACGCGCCTGGTGATCGACAGCCGCACCGACCGCGCCTGCGAGCCCGACGCCACGGTGCGCCGCGAAACCATCTTCAACCGCCAGGTGGACGACCAGCGCGAGCGTGAGGCGCACCGGGCGGCCGGCGAACGCTTCCGCACGCTGTGGATCGTGCTGATCTCACTCGCCGTCACCGTCATCGGCGTGGCCAATGCGCTGCTGATGTCCGTCACGGAACGCTTTCGCGAGATCGGCACGATGAAATGCCTCGGCGCCCTCTCCAGTTTCATCCGCCGCCTGTTCCTGATCGAGAGCGCGCTGATCGGGCTGGCGGGGTCCGTGCTTGGCGTGCTGGCGGGCACCCTGATGACGATGGGCGTCTACGGCTGCATTTACGGGTTCGCGCTGGTCTTCGGCACCATTGCCTACGGCGCGCTGGCGCTTGCGGGCGTCGCCGCCACCCTGGCCGGCGCCGTGCTCGCTGTGCTCGCCGCACTCTACCCCGCCCATTTTGCCTCGCGCATGGTGCCGGCCGCCGCGTTGCGAAGCACGGTGTGAGGAGCGGGGGAATGGAAGAATGGAAGGGTGGAAGGGTGGAAGGGTGGAAGGGTGGAAGAGCGGGGAGATGCGTTTGTGACACATGCTGCCGATGAGACTCGCGATCGGGATGGGGGGGCTTTCGTCCCTCAATTTCCCCCGCTTTCATCCCCCCAGTCGTCCTCTCTTCCTCCCGTCCAACCTTCCAATCTTCCACCCTTCCAGTCCTCCAATCTTCCCTCCTCAATCCCCTCCGGCCACGTCATCCGCGCCGTCGATGTGCGCAAGGTCTACCGCATGGGGGACAGCGAGACGCATGCCCTGCGCGGGGTGACCCTCGACATCCGGCGCGGCGAGTACCTCTCGATCATGGGGCCGTCCGGCTCGGGCAAGTCCACGTTCTTCAACATGATCGGCGGGCTCGACAAGCCCACCTCCGGCAAGGTCTACATCGACCAGGTCGACATCGCGCAGCTCGATCCCTACGAACTGGCCTGGCTGCGCTGCCGCAAGGTCGGCTATGTCTTCCAGACCTTCAACCTCATCCAGGTCATGTCCTGCATCGAGAACGTCATGCTGCCGATGGCCTTTGCCGGCAAGGACAGCGAGGAGGCGCGCGAGGCCGCCATGCGCATCCTCGAGCGCGTCGGCCTCGCCGAACGCGCCCTGCACAAGCCGGCCGAAATGTCGGGCGGCCAGCAGCAGCGCGTCGCCGTCGCGCGGGCCCTCGCCAACGCGCCCGACATCCTGCTGGCCGACGAGCCCACCGCCAACCTCGACCTGAAAACCGGCCACGAAATCATCGAGCTGTTTTGCCGTCTGCGCGACGAACTGGGCGTGACCATCATCTCCGCCACGCATGACCTGAAGATGCTGAAGGCCTCCGACCGCATCTGCTGGATCGATGACGGACGCCTGGAGCGCGTCTCGATACCGGCGGAGCTGAATATCGACGTGGAGAATGTGGAGTAGGGGGGGAAGTGTGGAAGATTGGAAGGATGGAAGATTGGAAGAGTGGAAGAAAATGGACTTGAGCGGGCTACGGGTATGCCAATGATCGTGGGCCTTATAACTGACGTTCTGCTGGCGCCTGCGGCAAAAGCGGTAGCCTCCGGAGTGTGCACATGACACCCGCCACGCCTCGCCCCCCCCCTTCTTCCACGCCTCCAATCATCCATTCTTCCTCCCTTCCTTCCCCCCAGTCTTCCACCCTTCCCCCCGTCCCTGCTTCTCCTCCCCTTATCGCTCGCGCCGTCAACGTCACCCGCAGCTACACGCTGGGGAAGGAAACGGTCTGGGCGCTCAAAGGCATCTCCATGGACATCGTCGAGGGCGAGTACCTCTCGATCATGGGCCCGTCGGGCTCCGGGAAGTCCACCTTCTTCAACATGATCGGGGCGCTGGATATTCCGACCTCCGGCACCATCGAGTTCATGGGCGTGGACCTGTTCGCCCAGCCCGAAAACCGCCAGGCCTGGATCCGCTGCAACAAGATCGGCTACATTTTCCAGACGTTCAACCTGGTGATGGTCATGAGCGCGCTGGAGAATGTGGCCTTGCCGCTGATCCTGCGCGGGGATGAAACCGACGCGGCCAACTCGCGCGCCGCCGAGGTCCTGGAATCGGTTGGGCTCGGCCATCGCCTGTACCACCTGCCCGACCAGCTCAGCGGCGGACAGCGCCAGCGCGTGGCCATCGCGCGCGCCCTGGCCAACAAGCCCGCCGTGATCCTGGCGGACGAACCCACCGGCAATCTCGACAAGACGACCGGCGCCGAAATCATCGCGCTGCTCAAGCGGCTGCAGGTCGAGCACGGCGCCACAATCGTCACCGCCACGCACGATGCCAAGATGCTGGACGTCTCGGACCGCATCGCCTGGATCCGCGACGGCAAGCTCGACCGGATCGAACAGCGCGCCAACGTCAGCATCCGCACGGGCGGCATGCAGGCGCGCCCCCAGGCATTCGAGGAACCACGTGGGCCGAGGTAATCACGTTTTGAACTCATGGGAACCGTGGGCAAAGCGATCCTCGTCCACGTCGAGGACGTCATGCGCGGTCTCCTCTCGTGGAGAACGTTAAGATCGTTTGTCCAAGCAAACCTTCGCCAGCCGCAACCTGCTGGAGAATGGTGCTTACGAGGATTGCGACAAAACCTTTCCACGATTCACCCTTGGGCCATGCTCGCTCGATCTCCTGCGAGCACCCGCCGCGATAGTCTACAGCAGTTCAAACGCTGTTCGGAGTTGTCGCAACGATTCCTCCGCGTTGATTGCATAGGCCGCGCCCACGACCGTCCGCACGGACTTGTCGATGGCCGCCCATTCTTCGGCCCCAGGGGGACGTGAATCCAGGAACTGTCGCAGATCGGCCATCAATTCCTAC
>JAIOPI010000018.1 GCA_021413965.1 Lentisphaerota bacterium
CGGACCTGCGCGCCCAGGTTCACAACGCGTGGACGCAAGCACGCTTTCCGCTCCCCGGTAGCGCCGCGTATTTCGCCGATCTCGTCACGCGGACCGAACGGGACGCAGCCCAATGAAACCCACACCCACCGAACGCCTCGCCCTGGCTGCTGCCCGCGCCGTCAAGCCCCTCCCGCTGGAGGAGTTTCACCGGCTGGCCAACCATCCCGCCCTGGACACGTTTGGCTGGCGGCACATCCGCCACAAGCTGGCGCTGACGCGCCTGGCGTGGGCGGCCGAGGAATGGAATCGCCGCGAAATCCGAAACCATCTTTACCGTGATGCCCTGGCCAAGCGCTACAAGCCCGGGCTCATCGGTAGCGCCGCCCGGTCAGAGATTTCTTACCTGCGCGTGACCCAACTCGAAACGTCCACCAAGCGCATCCGCGAAAAGCTGGTCTACGCCTTCAAGCGCGCCCAGGAAGCCCAAGCCGCGGCATGGAGCCTGCTATGAAGATCATCGCCGCCCACAAGTACGTCAGCCCTCGCGCCCGACCGCTTACACCCGAGGAATCGGACGTGCGCCGCATCGCCTACGCCCTGAAGGTGCCCACCCCCGAAGCGTGCGCGACCGCCGCCCGCGACCTGGCCCCGCTGCTCGACGCCGCCGAACAGCGCGACACGGCGCTTGTCCTGATGCCCGTGCCCGCCAGCACCGGCAGTGTGGACGCCAACCGCCAGCTTGCCAACGCCATCGCCGCCGAACTCCACCGGCGCTATGCGCGCCAAGCCCACGTGCGCGTGACCGTCGGACGCAAACACCCCGTGGAATCCTCCTGCGCCCGCCGCCTGCGCCACCTGGACGGACTGACCGAAGCCGGCCACGTCATGGTCCGGCTGGCCGGCCCGCTCACGGCCACCGGCACGGCTTACTACTTCATCGACAACATGGCCACCACGGGCACGACGCTCGCCGCGTGCCGCCACGCACTGGGATTTGGCGACGCCGCGGTGTGGGCGGACGCCGAAAAACAGCCCCGCCTGCTTTGACCGAAACGCCGAGACCGAGAACACAAGGAGACCGAACCATGAACGAAACCCCGAACCGTTACCCCGGCATCTGCCACGACTGCGCCGCACCCGTCGCCGCCAAGGAGGGGACCATTGAGCGCGGCCCCGGCCGCCGCGCCTGGACGCTCCGCTGCCGAAAGTGCAGCGACAGCATTGCCAAGGAACTCAACGATTGCATGGGCGTTGATACCGCCTACGAGGACGCCTGCGCCCGTGCCTGCGGACTGTAGCCCCCCGGCCCCGCCGTCCACGACTTCCCCCCCCGGCTCCTATAGAGTCGCCGGGGGGGGGGAAGTCGTGACGGCTACGATTTTCACGACTTCCGACGACTTCCCGGAAGTCGTGGAAGTCGTCAGACCGGTAGTGCCCGCTGATGCTGCTCCACCCATAGCTCGCGCCGCGCCTTCATCGCTGCCGGTGGACCGACATAGGTCGGCGGATTCTTCGCAGTCGGCCGCCACTGCTCCCACCGGCCGGAAGCCACCAGTTTCTTCACCAGGTCATCCGCCTCGTCGCGATTCACGCCTGCGTCACGCAATCTCTGACGGGCACCGGTGACAGTGTCCGTCTCAACGGTCAGGAATTCGGCGGCATCTTCCTCGGACATCTGGCGCCGGGGTTTCGCCTTCTTCTTCCCGTTCGCCCGCTCGCGGATATCCTCCAGCCAAGTCTCTACGTCGAAGTCGGGCACCGGCGAGTAGGTCATGGTGGTCTCGTCTAAGCGCAGGGCGAACGGAGGTGGCTTCGGTCCGTCGTTGTTCTTGGGGCAGGCGACGATCACTGGCGGGTTTTCATCCTCGCCGCCGGGGGCGAGGTTGAACACGGCGCGTGAGCAGGAGTACAATGCCTTCGACCCCTTGCCGAAGTTCGCGCCATCGTAGCCGATGGCTTCCATAATGTTCTTCGCGCCGGTCCGCGCATGTGCCAGGACCACCACGGAGGCGTTCTGATTCTCGGCGCCGAGGACCTTGGTCAGTTCCGCGATGGTCCAGCGCGCGTCAGTCTCCGCATTCGCGTCACCGGCTTGCACGTCGCCCCAAGGATCGGCCCAGAGCACGTCCGGGCGGCGTTCCGTGATCGTCGCCCGCCAGCGCTCGACGTTCGCGGGATCGGACAGTGTCACATACGGATCATCCACCGATTCCAGCGTCGCCAAGAAGATATGCGCATCAAGCAAGGCCACCTGCTCCGGAGACAGCCCGCCTGACATCTTCCGGATGTCGTGCTGCAGCCGGTGCAGGCCGTTCTCCGTCCCCATGAACAAGTGCCGCAGAGGCCGGTCGCCCGTGGCCATGCCCCCGAAGGGTAGCCCCAGTACCTGGTTGCGCGCGATATTCATGCCGATGCGCGACTTGCCGAGTCCGCCTTGGCCGAAGAACGTATGCAGTCGCACGCGGCCGTATCCCAGGGCCAGGCACTCGCCCAGGAACCAGATCGGGGGCGGAAGGATCAGCCGGGCAATCTCGCCCCATGCCCGCGTGCTGTACGGTCGTGCCTTCTCCTCCGAGGGTGCGGCCTGCGCCGTCAGTGCTTCAAGCGCCTGCATGGATCGGCCTCCCTTCGGGCGCCAGGTACATCAACCGCTGCCATCGGCCCTTCTCTGCCCGATAGTGTCCCGGTAGACGCGACAGTCGCGCCTCATTACGACAGGCAGGATCGCAGCCCATTGGGATCAACCAACGGCCGAAGAGCAGCCCCTCGACCTGAGACTCCCACTCCGCCCCATTCCGCACGCCGTCGATGCGGATCCACGCATGCAGCGACTTACCGCCCGAGTCGATCAGCGCGCAAACCGGCAAGTCGACAGCCCACCAGAAGTGGAATTGATCCTCGCGGCTCATGGCGTCGAACTCGGCGACAGCGAACCGGAAGGCCTTCACGCAGGTGTCGGCGCGGTAGCTGGGCCGGCCGTCCTTTGTCATACCAAGTTCGCCAGTGACCGGATTCGGGATGATGTGCGGCGGCAGTACGCACCCGCCCCGGAACCGCCCAATCCACTCTCCGACGGTCTTCACCGTGCGCCCATAGGTGTCGCCGATGAACAGAACATCCTCCCGCGCATACAGCGCCTCCAACAGCGTCACGGCGTCCGCCGCCGCCGGCGCCTCGATGCGCACCGGTGATGCTTCCCAGATGTCGGCCTCGCCGCAGCCGACGCCTTCCGCCACTCGCGCGGCGACAAACGCCGCCGCGTCGGCCGGCTTTGCCGTAACGGTGGGCCGTGGAGGGCGCCATCGCGGCCGCTCGCCGCGATACGCTGTGCCGACGCGCCCCTGCGCGGCCTTGTTCACCGCGTCCAGGATCTCGCGATCTGGCACACGCCGGCCACCGGAAGGCGTGTGCGCGCGCAACGCCGCCGCCACCTCGGCCGGCGGAATACCCGCGCGGATCCCAATGTTGGCAACGCCCAGCAAGCGAGGGTGATAGCCGTTCCCGCCGGGACAGGGCAGCGTGGCCAGTGCCGCGGTGAAAGGATGATCCAGCTTCACGCCGCGGCGCTCCTTCCCGCATGGGCCTCAGGAGCGGCCGTGTCAACAGAAGCTGACCCCTTTTTGGGGGTGGGGCTACCCTGATACGAATTTCGGCAAACGGCCCGAAAGTGTCTCGGTTTTCCTAGCGCATTCGAGGCCGTTTTCGGAACTTCTGTTGACGGGGCTGGTCTGCTTTTCCGCCGGCGGTACTGTGACTGCCGGTACGTCGCCTTTCGCCGCTTGTGTGCACACGTCGAACACAGTTGGCGGAACTTGGGCAGCACGCCGCCACAGTCGGGACACCGTCGCGCCGACGCGTTCGCGACGACATGGTGCGCACGATAGCTGGCCACAGCCTCTTGAATGGCTTTCGCCCGGTGGGGCTCCTTCACCATATCCGCCATCGGCGCCAGGCACGCTTCGAAGTACGCGCAGCGTTCGTCGGCTCTGAGGACGCACCGCGGCTTCGGGGTGCAGTGCGAAATCCTACCGTTTTCCGCGATATGCGCCCCGAGGCAGCCACCTTCGGATAGGTAGTTCGCGCATTCCGACTGGGCGAGTTGGAGTGGCGTCACAATTCCACCCCCTCGCCGGTCATCACGCGCTCGACCTCCTCGGCCAGAAAGCCGCAGGCGCGCTTGCGGCCGGGAAGCGTGACGCGGCGCAGCGTCCCGGCTTTCGCCAGGTGATCAACGAAGCGCAGGGTGCGATTGAAACGCCGTGCAACGTCGGCGCGCGTTAGAATTCGCGTTTCCATTGCAGGTCGTTGCACTGCTACCGCGGTATTGCCGTGATTGCGGAGTGACGCCACGATCCGTGCGCGGTCAGCGGGCGTCAGGCCGGGATCTGCACTTAACAGCGCCCTCATCGCCGTCATTGTTGTCGCGAGCATATCTCTCGTCTCCTCTATTGTCGTGAGGCGCACATCGCGTCCTCTCTATACGTAAGAAATCGACAGGCTCGTGGCGCACGATGGCGAAACGTCCCGTGTTTTGCGCCCTTTGTGGCTTCAGACGACCGGCACGGTGGCGTCCGGGTTTCCGCTTGGGAAATTCGACGAGCGGAGTTCCTGGAGGGTTACTCGTGAAACCGGACGGTCATGGTTCCCCGAACTGGATGCGCACCGGTTCGGGCAGGAGCGAGGTGCCTCCGCGGCCTGGGCGCCTCTGCAAGAGAACTTCTCCTGGATGCACCGCCGCAAATCGGTTTTGGGCGGGGGCGCACTGTATCCAGAATGTATCCAGAAAGCGTCGCGAAAGGGGGCGAAACGAGCGGAGACGAACGGAACGCGCTGCGCGGGTGGCGCGGGCATAAATACGCTAATTTGTTAGCAAATTAGCGATATTGAAGGGGTTTTGACTGGTGCGCCTGGCGAGAATCGAACTCACAACCCTCAGCTTCGGAGGCTGATGCTCTATCCAATTGAGCTACAGGCGCGCGGCGGGTGGACGATAGGAGAAAGGGGAGGGGAGAAAGGAGCCATTAACGCGTCCATTTGTCAGGACTCTCCGCCATTTTCACCAACTGTCCTAATACTCTGTCGTACTGCTTGTGCAATGCCGACGTTTCAGACTCTTCCATATACCCACACGCGGTGGAGAATTCCAGCCAAACTTGCGTTTCACACGCTTCCGTCTCAGCATCGCTCAGTTTTGATACAAAAGCAGCCGGATATCGTCGTTTTCTCCACGCTTCGGCAATATTCGCCCTTCCCCTTTCCCCTCTCTCCCTTCATCCGTTGCGCCGCTGGAAGTCCTTCATGAACGCGACCAGCGCGTCGACGCCTTCGACGGGGAAGGCGTTGTAGATGGAGGCGCGCAGGCCGCCCACGGAGCGGTGGCCCTTGAGCTGCTTCAATCCGGCCGCGGAGGATTCCTTCGCGAACTGTTCCTCGAGGGCTTCCGTGGGCAGGCGGAAGGTGACGTTCATGTCCGACCGGCACTCTTTCGCCGCCGAGCCGCGGTAGTACCCGCCCGACGCGTCAATCGCCGCGTACAGCCGCGCGGCCTTGTCGACGTTGCGGCGGTACAGCGTCTCGAGCCCGACTTTCTTGATCCAGCGCGTGACGAGCATCAGGATGTAGACCGAGAAGCAGGGGGGCGTGTTGTACATCGAGCCTTCGTCGATGTGCGTCTGGTAGCGGAAGATCATCGGCACCGTCGCCGGCACGCGCTTGGCCAGTTCCTTGCGCACCACCACCAGCGTGACCCCGGACGGGCCAAGGTTCTTCTGCGCACCGGCATAGATCAGGCCGAACTGCGTCGCGTCAAACGGGCGGGAGAGCATGTCCGACGACATGTCCGCCACCAGCGGGGCATCCGTCCTGGGGAACGCCTTCCACTGCGCGCCGGAGATCGTTTCGTTCGACGTGAGGTGCACGTAGGCGGCGCCGGGGGTGAGCGTGAGTTCATCGACACGCGGCACGCGGGTGGGGAGCGCATCAGCCGTATCGGCGGCCACATTGACCTTACCGATGAGCTTGGCTTCCTTGATGGCCTTGATGGCCCAGATGCCGGAACGCGTGTAATCCGCGACGCTGCCGGGCGGCAGCAGGTTCATGGGGACCATGGCGAACTGGCCGCTGGCCCCGCCCTGCAGCAGCAGCACGGCATAGTCGTCGGTCAGGCGCAACAGCTCGCGCAGGTTCGCCACGGCCTCGTCCTGGACCGCCATGTACTCCTTGCCGCGGTGGCTGCACTCCATCAGGGACATGCCCGACCCACGATAATCGATGAGCGTCGCCTGGGCCTCTTCGAGCACCTCAAGCGGCAAGACGGCGGGACCGGCGCAGAAGTTGTAAACGCGTGCCATGACGACCCTCCTCCGGAGCGGGCAGGCGCCACCACGGCGCGCCACCCAGGTTCCCTTCACGAACGTTGCGACTCAGGGCGTCGGGCGAAACCACGAGTCGCACAGGTAGGGCGGATGTGTCGAGCAAGCCGTCGCCTTCTCATCCGAGCCATCCATGGACACGTTTCACCGCGCCTGAACAGTCAGAAACCAAACGTACCCGAACCGGATCATTCCCTCAAGCCTTTGCGACGGAATTGACACATAAGCGGCTCTGCCCTATAACGTAAGCAAGGAGATTCTCAAGATGAAAAAGTCTGCATCGGTGTGTGCCCTCGTTGCTCTTACCGCGCTTCTGGGCGGAGGCGCGGCGTTGGCCGCCCAGCCCTCCGGATCGACCCTGCTGGTGATCCCGGCACGCTATACGGTTGTGCAATTCGCCTTTGACGTGGCGACCATCCGTTCGCTCTACCTGGTGTCCTACGACCGGCCGGCCACGTCGACCGAAACGCGGCTCTATGCCTGGGACAACGGGAAGGCCGAATGGCTGCAGATTGAAGAGTCGGACATTCGCAGCGGCTCGCTGTTCCACATGAAGCCGGCGCGCACGGTGCTGGTGGGGGGCGAGGAGACGCTGCCGGCGAGCCTGGCGGACGCGGCCACCGGCGGTGGCCCTGCCAAGCGCATCACGAGCTTGAATCTCGCGGATATTGCCAACAGCCTCAACACGGAGCTGCATTTCCGCTCGCGCGAGTGGAAGTGGCTGGCCGACCGCTATGGCTTTGAACTGAATGATCAAAACGCCGAACAGCGCCGCTGGGGACGCTATGGTCCTCCCGGGCAGTCCAGTGGGCGGGAAGCGCGCGAGCGGTCGGCGCCCATGCCGAAGGCCAAGGCCTCCGATGTGGATGTGCTGCCCCCGGTGGCCATGCCCCAGGCCGGCGTGGCACCCGTTGAAAGCACGCGTCAGACGATCGTGATCCCGGTGTCCGCCGCCAGCGAGACGGTATCGGTGCCCGCGATCGAAGAGGCCGCCGTGCCGGCGCCGGTTGCCGTCGTTCCGGCCAAGGCGGTCGATCCGCTGCCGGAAAACAAGTAGGCGGACCCGCCTACTGGCGGATCTGCCCCTTGCCGTAGATCAGGTACTTATAGGTGGTCAGCTCTTCGAGGCCCATCGGGCCGCGGGCGTGCAACTTCTCGGTGCTGATCCCGATCTCCGCGCCCATGCCGAACTCCCCGCCGTCGGTGAAGCGTGTCGAGGCGTTGACATACACCGTGGCCGAATCGACTTCGTGCAGGAAGGTCTTCTGCGCCATTTCGTTGTCGGACACGATGGCATCGGAGTGGTGCGAGCCGTAGTGGTTGATGTGCGTGATGGCCGCGTCCAGCGACGGCACGACGCGCACGGCCAGAATCAAGTCCAGGTACTCGGCAAACCAGTCATCCTCGGTGGCGGCCTTGGCGCCAGGCACCAGGGCGCGCGTCGCGTCGTCCCCCCGCAGTTCGACCTTGCAGGCCTGCATCCGCTCGGCCAGGCGGGGCAGGAAGGTGGCCGCCACCGTCTGGTCCACCAGCAACGTTTCCAGGGCATTGCAGACGCCCGGACGCTGGCACTTCGCGTTCTCGATGATGTCGAGCGCCATGTCCAGGTTGGCCTCGGCCTCGACATAGACGTGGCAGACGCCCTTGTAATGCTTGATGACCGGGATGCGCGCATGCTGAGTGACGGCGCGGATCAACTCCTCGCCACCGCGGGGGATGACGAGATCGATCAGCCCTTCCAGCTGCACGAGTTCCTTGACGGCATTGCGATCCGTGGTGGCAATCAGCTGGATCGCATGCTCGGGCAGCCCCTTCGGGCGTCCGCCCGCGATGAGAGCGTCGGCAAAGGCTGCGTTGGAGTGGCGCGCCTCCTTGCCCCCGCGCAGGATCACGGCATTCGAGGTCTTGATGCACAGCGCGGCGGTGTCCACCGTCACGTTAGGCCGCGATTCGTAGATGATGCAGATCACACCGATGGGGACGCGCTTCTTGACGATCTTCAGGCCGTTTGGCCGAATCCACTGGCTGACGATTCCGCCAATCGGGTCCTTGAGCGTGGCGACGTCGCGCAGCCCCTTGATGGTGGCCTGCATGCGCCGGTCGTTGAGCAGGAGGCGATCCACCAGGGATGGGGCCAGGCCGTCGTTGCGCGCCTCTTCGAGGTCGCGGGCATTGGCGGACATGATGTTGTCATGGTGGGCTTCGACGGCATCGGCCATGGCCTCGAGGATGAGATTTTTCTTGCGGGCATTCAGGCGGTTCAGCGCCTGTGCCGCCACGCGCCCGCGCTCGCCGATCGCGACCATGTCGTTGTGCACATTCATGTCCGTACTCCTGCCATACCGCGTTGCCGCCCACCGGGAGGCGAAGGTTCAGGGCTCAGGGTTTAGCCGGGACTCTGGCGCGGGCACCAGACTGAGCAAAGGGTGAGACAGGGTTCAGGGTTCGGAGGTCAGGGCGGAACGTGCGGTCCATCATGTCTTCATCCTCCCTGAACCCCGACCCCTTCCGAATCCCCAACTCCTATCCAGCCAGCACCATGGTGCCCGTATTCTCACCGTCCATGATGCGCGTCATGATGCGCGGGGCACGGCCATCGGCAATGACCACCGTGCATCCCGTCTTCGCGACGGCCTGGGCCGCGCGCAGCTTGGTGAGCATGCCGCCCTTGGAGAGGCGCGAATGGCTTCCCGTGACCAGCGCCAGCGTCTTGGGGGTCACTTCCTCGATGCAGGCGATGCGGCGCCCGCGTCCGCCGGGGCTCGTGTCGCGGAGGCCATCCGTGGTGGTGAGCAGGACCAGCAGGTCGGCGCGGATGAGGCGGACCACGAGCGAGGCCAGATAGTCGTTGTCGCCGAGGGCGAGGTCCGCGCGGATTTCCTCGTCGGCCACGACGTCGTTCTCGTTGATGATGGGGATGACGCGGTGGCGCACCAGGTTTTCCATGGTGCGTCGCACGTTCGTCAGGCGCAGCTTGTGCTGGAAATCGCCATGGGTGAGCAGCATCTGGCCGACGCGGCAGCCGGCCCGTCCGAAGAGCTCGTCGTAGCGGGAGATGATCCGGCACTGGCCGACGGCGGCGGCCATCTGCAGGTCGGGCAGTCGGGTCGGGCGTTCAGACATGCCGAGTGCTTCCATGCCGGCCCCGATGGCGCCGGAGGTGATGACGACGACTTCACGGCCGGCGCGCTGGAGCTTGGCCAGTTCGCCGACGAGGGCGCGCATGCGGCGGACATCGGGCCTGCCCGAGTCTTGCACCAGCACCCGGCTGCCAATCTTGACCACCAGGCGGCGAACATCCGCCAGTGCCTCGCGATAGCGCTGTTCCACATGCATAAGCCCGCTAATTTACCGTAAGGGCGGCCATTCGACAACGGCGAAGTCGGTCCGTCCGATCCGCCGGGCGGGCGCCTCCCTGTTTCACTGAGCTCCTGCCGGCGCGTCGGTCAGAGGCCGTGGCACGGGGGTGTCGATCGGTTTGGTCCCCGTCTCGCGTGCAGGGCCCGGGGAGCGGGAGCAAGATGCTCCCGCCACCATAGACCCAAGCCCGAAGGACGTCCGAAGCATCCATTCCGAAACGCACCGATCTTGTCCGTGGCTGGCCAATAACTTGGGTGCTTGTTCTAAGACACTGGGTGTGGCAAACGTCTGTGCTTATATGACTACGACTTCCGGGTGGCTGATGGGCGGGGCGGTGCTGATGGCGGTGGCGGCCATGGCAACCGGCGTGGGGATGGCGGATGAGAGCACCAACGCGGTGCTCGATGACCTGGTGATTCTGAACCGCGTGCCGCAGCATCCGCGCGACGTGCCCGCGGCGGTTTCCGTGGTGACCGCGCCGCAGGTGGTGCAGGCCAATGCGGTGGGCACGGCGGAGTTGCTGCGCCAGGTTCCCGGCATGGACGTACAGGGCAGCGGGTTTCCCGGCGCCGTGGTGAAGCCGATCCTGCGCGGGCTGTCGCCCGGGCTGCAGAGCAAGCCCATCCTGGTGCTGGTGGATGGTCGCCGTGTGGCCGAACCCTACCAAAGCGCGGTCGAGTTCTCCCTGATGCCGTCCGACAACATCGACCACGTGGAAGTGCTCAAGGGGCCGGCGTCCGCCCTGTATGGGTCCGATGCGCTGGCCGGTGTCATCAACATCGTCACGCGTCGGGGCACCCCGACGCCCGTGGCCGATGCCCGCGTCGGGTACGGCAGTTACAACACGCAGCAGGCGCGGGTGCGCCAGGGGTGGCAGCAGGGGCCGATCGACTACTTCGTGACGGCCAGCTATCTCGACACGGATGGCTACACGAAGAACTCCGACGGGACCGATCGCGACTGGCGCGCGGAGAACCTGACGGGCAACTTCGGCCTGACTGCCGCGCCGAATGCCGAACTGCGCTTTTACACCGGGTACTACGGCGCCGAAGGCAGCGACGAGAGCAGCGATCGCGAGATCGACAAGGATTATGAACAGGGCGACCTGACCTGGAATTGGGACGACGCCCGCGATGCCGTGCTGCTGGTGCGCGCTTATCGCAACGGTGACGACCAGGTCTATAACTGGAAGTTTCCGGGGCGCGGCGTCTATGACATGCAGACGCTGGGCACGGAGATCCAGCAGTCCCTCTGGATGGGGGATCGCCACCGGGTGACGGGCGGTGCGGATTTTCGTCGCGAGGACGTGGATGCGACGGACGTGACCGGGCCGGTGGACGAGCACAGCATCGTCTCCGGCGCCTACGCGCAGGACGAATTTGCCCTCAGTGAGGTGGTCACGCTGGTCGGCGGCGTGCGGGGCGATCACGACAACGCATACGGCAGCGAGTTGAGTCCGCACGCGTCGGCCCTGTGGCGGGTGGATCCCAGCGCCGAACTGTTTGCAGGCGTGGCGCGCGGGCATCGCGACCCGTCGCTGTCCGACCGCTATTTCCGGGGTGAATATGATGGCCGGATGTTCGAAGGCAATCCCGACCTCACGCCTGAAATCCTCATGGCGTATGAAGCGGGCGGTCGCGCCCGGGTGGCAGAGGCGGTGAGCGTGGAGGTCACGACCTTCTACAATGATCTCGACGACGCCTTCGAGTTTGCGGCCGATCCGGACGGGGTTTATCGCAACCGCAATGTCGCCAGCAGTCGCACGTACGGCGTGGAGAGCGGGCTGCGCTACGAGGCCACGCGCCGGCTGGACCTGTTCGCCACGTACACCCACACGGAGGGCGACTACAGGCATTTCCCGACGGACCCGAGCGTGGAAGGCAACCAACTGCAGTACCTCGCGCCGGACGTGGCGTCCGCGGGGGCCGCCTGGGATGGCGGCCACTTTGGCACGCATGCGCTCTCGGGCAACTACGTGAGTGCGCGGTATGCCGACGAGCGCAACAGCGCCGAAGGGCGGCTTGACGACTACATCGTGGTGAACTGGCGCAGCCGCCTGCCGCTGGGGGATCACATGGCGCTGACGCTCAACCTCGACAACCTCTTCGACACGGACTACGCCGAGTTCGCCGACATCGAGCAGCCGGGCTTCACGGCGCTGGGCGGGTTTGAAGTGGCGCTGTAAGCGGTTGGCGGGGCGGTTCACGCAGAGTTCGCGGAGGGCGCGGATGGCCACACCGCTTTCTTGAGCCCGGTTCCAAACTCGCGTAGACTGCGAAGCATGAAGAGACTTACGCCTCCCCCGTTTCTGCCGGTGCTGTTCCTTGCCGTGGCGTTGATGGGCGGCGCGGCGGCGGCCGCCGCCGAGCCCAACTTCGCCACCGGCATCCTCGACCGCGCGCAAGCCCTTGCCGCGGACGTCAGCACCAACCGCTACCGCGATGCGGAATCTGTGCTCATGGCGGGCATGCAGAAGATCGCCTACCGGGCCGATGGCACATACACGCAGTGGAACGAGGAGTACGTCAAGATCCTGACCGAGGAAGGGCGGCGGGGGCTGCTGACGCTGTCGAGCTTCTTCGTGATTCCCTATCAGCGCGGCCCCGAGGATTGCCAGATTGCGCTGGTGGAGATCATCCGCCCGGACGGGACCGCGCAGGCCATCGACGTCGAGGGGCAGAGCCGCATCATGGTCGACCCCTCGTCGATGGTTGATAACATTTACAATCCCAACGAAAAGATCATCCAGGTCAACGTGCCCGGCCTGCAGGTTGGCGATGTGCTGCACTACGTGTTTTTCGATCGCATTGTGCAGCCGCGCATGGCGAAGACGTGGTGCGACTGGATCGTGTTGGAAGGCACCCGTCCGATCGTGCGGCAGATCGTGGAGATCGAAGGCCCGCGCGAGCTGCCCCTGGTGAGCATCGCGCTGAAGGATGCGGTCAGCAACACGGTCAGTTTTGCGCAGTCGGAGGCGGATGGCGTGGTGCGCTACCGGTGGGAAGCGCGCGACGTGCCGAGGGCGTTTGCGGAGCCCAACATGCCGGAGATGCATACGGTGGTGCAGCGGTTGCTGGTGAGCACCTGCACGGATTGGGAGGGTGTCTCGCGCTGGTATTGGAACCTGTCCGAGCCGCACTACCAGCCGACCCCGGAGATCGAAGCCAAGGTGAAGGAGCTGACGCAGGACCTTCCGGACCGCGCGGCCAACCTGCAGGCGCTGTTCCGCTTCGTGGCGCAGGACATCCGCTACATGGGGATCATCGCGGAGTCGGAGGCCCCCGGTTACGAGCCGCATGACGTCGGCGACACCTTTGCGGCGCGGCACGGGGTGTGCCGGGACAAGGCGGCGCTGCTGGTGGTCATGCTGCGCCTGGCCGGGTTCGACGCGTATCCGACGCTCATTCACAGCGGGCCGAAGAAGGACACGGAGGTGCCGCAGCCCTATTTCAACCACGCGATCGTGGGCGTGCGCGAAGGCGACGGCTACCTGCTGATGGATCCGACGGACGAGACCACGAAGGAGCTGCTGCCCTCGTACCTGGATGACCGCAGCTACCTGGTGGCCACCCCCAAGGGGGATCCGCTGCGCGTGTCGCCGGTCGATCCCGCGAGTCAGAACCTGCTGCGCATCGATACCAGCGGTTACCTGGGGGCGGACGGGCGCCTGAGCGCGGAGACGACGCTGGCGTTTGACGGGGTGAACGACAACGCGTACCGCCAGTACTTCGCCCAGATCCAGCCTGAAGAGCGCCGCCGGCTGCTCGAGGGTGCGGTCAAGGCGGCGGTACCGAACGCGCGCGTGCTGGAGGTTGATCTGGCCCCGGCCAGCATGCTGGACGTAAGCACGGGGCTGAGCGCGCGCCTGGTGTACGAGGCGGACGACCTGCTGGTGCGGGGTGACACACTGGCGTTGCTGCCGCTGCCGGTGCTGGGCGCGCGCCTCGGCATGGTCAACTTCATCCTGGGGCAGACGGGGCTGCGCGAGCGCCGGTTTCCGTTCCGCACGGAGATTCCCTGCGGCGTGAGCGAACATGTGACGCTGGCCCTGGACGCCGCGTTGAACACCCCGATGGCGCTTCCGGCAAACGAGCCCATCGACCGCGATGGCGTGGTGTGGTCCCAGACGGTTCAACAGAGCGGGCTGACGCTGGAGGTGAACAACACCTTCATGCTGAAGGCGGTGGAGTACGCGCCGGGGCCATACCATACGCTCAAGGATACCTTGGTGCAGATGGAGCGGGCGCAGCGGAAGATGCCCATCTACCAGGTGGCGGCGCCGGCCGAGAACCACCTGGCGGGCGACAGCGACGTGCTGATTGAATCCGAGACGGCGGATTTCGAATTCACGCCGGCGGGGGTCTGCCGGGAAACCCGCACGGTGCGCAAGCGCGTGCTGACCTACGCAGGCAAGAAGCGCCACGGCGAGCTTTCCCTCCGGTACAACCCGGCTTGGGATGAGGTGGAACTGGTGCGGGGCGTGGTGACGGCGCCGGATGGGCGCACGTCCGAGATCAGCCGAGCCGAGATCAATCTCATGGATGCGTCATGGGTGGGAAGCGCGCGCCGTTATCCGGCGGAGCGCGTGCTGGTGGCCAGCTTCCCGGCGGTCACCATCGGCAGCACGATTGAGTACACGTATGTGTTCACGCGGAGCCACCGGCCGTTCTTCTCCGTGCGCGAGTCCTTCCGCGGCGTGGATGCGATGCACCGCAAGCGGGTGACGCTGCGCGTACCGCGCGGCACGGATCCGGATATCTTCCGCCACCAGCTTGACGAGGCGGCGGTGCGCGAGTCGATCTTCACGCGCGGCGAGGGCGCCCAGGACGTGTACGAGTGGGAGGCGAACGATGTACCGGGCGTGAAGCGTGAGGACCAGGTGCCGCCGGAGTGGGCCTGGCAGCCGACCGTGTTCGTGTCGATGGGGCGCTGGCGGCCATACGCGCAGGAGTTGGATGCGGTCCTGCGCCGCGCCGCCGCGCATCAGCCGCAGGCGGAGGCCCTGGCGCGGCAGCTGGCGCAGGCGCATGCCGACCCCTGGGAGCGGCTGCGCGCCATCCGGGATGCCGTGGCGACGCGCGTGCGGCTGGGCGGGCCCGCGTTCACCGATCTGCCGCTGACGAACTGCACGCCGGCGGACCAAACGCTGGCCGACGGGTACGGCAACCAGTCGGACCGCGCCGTGCTCCTGTATGCCATGCTGCGCGCCGCCGATTTCCGCCCGACCTTCGTGGCGGCATCAAGGCGCCCGGCGCTGCCGGCCTTCCGTGAATCGCTCGACGTGGCGGCGGAGCGCGACGTGTTTTCGGACGTGCTGGTGCGGGTGCAGGATCCCGCGCTCGAACTCGCCGAGGGGCGTGATGTCTACATGGGGGACGATGACCAGTATGGCGCGGTGGGCGCCAGCGGGCATGCCGGGATGTGGGCCATGACGTTGCCGGACGGCGTGATCGCGCCCGTGCTGCCGGCTCGCGACGAGCGGCTCTGGTCGGAGGATGTGCTGTGGGTGGCCCCCAACGGCGATACGCGGCTCACCCGGCGGCAGCTGCTCTACGGCGGGGCGTTTGGCGCCGAGCATCGCCGCTACGAGGCGATGACGCCGGAAGAGCGCCGGCGCGATTTCCAGGAGACCATCGCGGCGATTTCACAGGCAGCGGTGCCGGAAGGCGACCTGGTCACCGATTTCTCGCGGTATCCCGGCCGGGTGGAATTCACGGTCACCCTTCCCGGCTATGCGGTGCGCGATGACGAGTTCCTGTACCTGGCGCTGCCGCAGTCGCTGGAGCGCGTATTCAATTTGCGCTCGGATCATCGCCTGACCCCGTACTACCTGACGGAGCGCGGCAACACGTGCGGACGGGTCACCGTGCATCTGCCGGAAGGCTTTGCCGTGGTCATGCGGCCCGACGACCAGCATCTGGATAATTTTGCCGGCACGCGCCTGGATGCGCAGGTGACGGTGGAGCCGCCGGATGGCGAGGCCGGCTACCTGCTGGTGTCGCAAACCGATGTGTGGCGCGAGCCGGCCGTGGTCTCGCCGCAGGATTACCAGAAACTGGTCGAGTGGGATCGCCTGCTATCGCACCGCCGCGCCCGCACGGTGGTGTTGAAGTCGACAGGCCCGTAGTGCCTGCCGGCCTGCCGGCAACCGAGCCTGACGCGGATGGTGAACCTGCCTCCCCCGTCACACCAGGTCGCAGGCGTCGGCGGGCATCCAGTGGGCGTCCTTGCCGTCCCATTTCACGTTGCAGCCGATGGGATTGGTCATGGGCACGCTGACGGGCTTGCCGCTGGTATGCTCCTGCAGGGCGCGCTCCAGGTCATTGACCTTCATCTTGCTGGTATCGCGCGGGCTGTCCACGCCGCGTCCGGTATAGACCAGGCGGCGCTGGCGGTTGAACACGTAGAAGTGCGGGGTGCGCAGGGCGCCATAGGCGCGGGCGACGTCCTGGGTGGCGTCGTGCAGGTAGACCCAGGGGAATCGCTGCTCGGCCATGCGCTGGACCATGTGTTCGAAGCCATCCGCGGCGTAGGTGCGGGCGCTGTTGGCGTTGATGGCGACGAAGCGGACGCCCTTGGGCGCAAAGGCCTCTGCCGTGCGGCGGGTCACGTCATCCGAGCCAATGACGTAGGGGCAGTGGTTGCAGGTGAAGACGATCACCAGCGTGTCGGCGGCATCGAAATCCGCCAGGCGGTAGGTCTTGCCGTCGGTGGCGGGCAGTGTGAAATCCGGCGCCTGGGCACCCAAAGACAGTGTAAAGGCCATGGCCATCCTCCCTCGCGTGCGATCTTTCCTGATGACGATTGGGTTGTGAAAGGTGATAGTTTACGGGTGGCATGCAGGATCGGGCAAGGCCTTTTGCGGTTGCGGGCCGGTCCCAGGTCCGCTACAGGGGGCCCGGTGTGAGCGCGGACCGCTTGACGGGGGCTGGGCGAGGGGTAGAGTGAAGCTAGGGAATCAGCCTATGGCCGGTATGGATCAGCAGGCGGGACCGGGACAGGGGGGGGCGCAATTCGCCCCGCCCATGCAGGGCCATTTGCTCGCGGCGCTGATGGCCAACACTTCCGACCACATCTACTTTAAAGATGAGCATTGCCGATTCTCGCTGATCAGCCGGTCGATGGCGCGCCTGTTCGGCATTCAGTCGCCGGAAGAAGCGATCGGTCGCATGGATTTCGATTTCTTCACGGAAGAGCATGCGCGCAAGGCGTACGAGGATGAGCAGGCGGTCATGCGCACGGGGTTGCCGCTCATCAACCGTGAGGAGAAGGAGACCTGGCCGGACGGGCACACCACCTGGGTGACCAGCACGAAGATGCCGCTGGTGGATCCGGAAGGGCGGGTCATCGGCACGTTCGGCATATCGCGCGACATCACGGAGAAGAAGGTCGCGGAAGAGGAGCTGCAGCGGCACCGGGACCACCTCGAGGACCTCGTGGAGGAGCGGACGCGGGAGCTGCGTGTTGCCAACGAGCGGCTGCAGCGGGAGATGGCGGAGCGCGAGCGGGCGGAGAAGGCGTTGCTCGAGGGGGTGCGCATGGCGGCCATCCGGTCGATGGCCGGCGGTGTGGCGATTGCCTTCAGCAATGCGCTCGGCATCATCAGCGCCTGTGCGGTGTCGATCGCGGCCAACTTTATTCCGAAGACGCGCGTGCATGAGGAGGCGTCGCGGATACTGGAGTCGGCGAAGCGTGCGGCCGCGCTGACCCAGCGGCTCCTGAGCATGGCGCAGGCCGTCGAGCCGAAGGAGCACGTGACGTACGGCCCCGTACCGCTGGCACAGGTGATTCAGGAGGCCACGGATTTCGTGGGGGACATGTTCCGCGACAAGAGCGTGAGCATCCACTTTTCGAAGCCCGAGGAGATGCCCGTGGTGCTCGGCGACCGGGCGCAGCTGGTCGATGCGCTGCTGACGTTCCTGGTCAATGCGGCGGAAGCCATGCCGGGCGGTGGGACGGTGCGCGTGGATGCGACGGAGCGACAGGTGGCGCGTCCGCCGGTCAAGGGCGCGCCGCCGGGCGGGTCCTACGCCGTGTTGCGCATTCGGGATTCGGGCGTGGGCATGTCCAAGGAGATTCGCCGGCGCATTTTCGAGCCGTTTTTCACGACCAAGCAAGGTGAAACGTCCTTTGGGCTGGGGCTGTACATTGCCCAGAGCTCCATTCAGGGGATGGGTGGCTGGATTCGTGTCAGCAGCCGCCCGGGCAAGGGCGCGTCGTTTCGCCTGTACTTGCCGCGGACGGAGCGCGCGGCCCCGGCGCCAGCCGCCAAGATGCCGGCCGCCCGCCAGGGCAAGCTCACCGTGCTGGTGGTGGATGACGATGCGGACGCGCTGCAGATGATGAAGGAGACGCTGCAGGAGCGTGGCTTCAAGGTCCTGACGGCGGAGTCGCCGCACCTTGGCCTGACCTTGTATGGGCGCCACAGCGGGCACATCGACGTGTCCGTCATCGATGGGGTGATGCAGGATAGCGGCACGGCGCGCCTGGTCCGGCGTATCCGTCGCGCAGAGCCCCAGGCGTGCATCCTGGTGACGTCCGGATTTTCCCGCGACTACGTCCGCGGGGTGCTGCCGTTCGGCCCCTGGGGTTTTCTGCAGAAACCTTTTGACGGCGAGCAACTCGTCAAGGCCATCTACGACACGGTGGACCGCTACGGGGCGAAGGACGAGTAGCGGGCCGGTGAGGCGCGGGCAGTGCCGGGAGCGCAGACCCATGTTATACGCGGTGCGGATAGCCACGGGCGCTGATTTTGCGCCGCTCGTCGAGGCGGGGCTCGAACTGGCGGGCGTGGAGATGATCAGCAGTCATCAGGTGGACACGGGCACGACGTGCTTTGAGGCGTATCGCGAGAGCCAGGCAGATGCCGCGTGCCTGGCGGCCGAGTTGGAGGAGCATCTGCAGGGCTGGGCGGAGGGCGAGCGCTGGGCGGTGACGGTGGACGCGCTGCCGGACTCGGCCTGGCGCGATGCGTGGAAGCACTTCTTCCGCACCGAGCAGGTGTCGCCGAATGTGGTTGTGAGGCCACCGTGGGAGCCGGCCGTCAGCCAGGCGCGCTGCGTGGTGGAGATCAATCCCGGGCTGAGCTTTGGCACGGGCCGGCACTTCACGACGCGATCCTGCCTGCAGGTGCTGGATCAGTTCGGCGGCGAGCGCCCGGGCGCGGCCGTCCTGGATGTCGGCTGCGGGTCGGGCATCCTCGCCATTGCCGCCGTCAAGCTGGGCTACACGCGGGTGACGGCCTTCGACAACGATCCGCAGGCGGTGACGGTGGCCGCCGAGAACGCGGCCATCAACGGTGTGGCGGACCGGTTGGCGCTGTCTGTGGGCGACGTGGCGACCTACAGGGCACTCGCCCCCTTCGACATCGTTGTCGCCAATCTGTTCGATGAACTGCTGCGTGCGCACGCGGTGGCGTTGACGGGATTTCTGAAGCCGGTTTCCGGCAGTCGCCTGGTCCTGGCCGGCATGTTGGGCGCCCAGTTCGCGGCGGTGAAGGCGGTCTATGCGTCCTGTGGTTGGGTTCCCGAGAACGTGATGCAGGACGTGGAGTGGACCACCGCGGTGATGCGTCCGGGACCTCGTCCGGCCGGCGCGTCCCGCTGACGGAGTGCGCGGCGCCCGCCGAGCCGTGGGGTGAAGGGCGCGCCTTGGACGGCGAGGGTACGGAGCCCGAGGGAAGCGCTTGCCGGAAATGGCTGTGGGGAGTAAGCTCCATACCGCGCCGTGGCTATCACCCGCGCCGAGGAGCATGTCGTGAAGAACACCTTCCTGATTATCATTGCCTTGGGTCTTGCGATTGTGGCGGCGTCTGCGGGCGAGGATAGCCGCCTCATGCATGTCTATCCGCTCTACACGGCCGAAGCGGCCGCCGTCGTCAGCATGGTGGAGTCCGTTCTCGGGCCCGCCGCCAAGGTGATTTACGACAAGCCCAACGGACGCCTGCTGATCCTGGCGACGGCGGAGGAACACAAGCAGGTCGCGGACGTCCTGACGCAGGTGAATGTGGCCCCGATGAACATCCGGATCGAGGTCACCACGGATGAATCCGAACAGCAGGAGTTGTCGTCATTTGGCGTTTCGGGGGATGGCACCGTCACGGTGGATGACAGCGGCACGTCGGTTTCGGGGACGGTTCGTCCGCGGGCGTCCCAGCGGTCGGGTCGGCGCGGGCGGGCCGTGAAGCAAACGCTGCTGCTTCAAAGCGGCGGCGAGGCCGTGCTGCATGTGGGGGAGGAAGTCCCGTACGCGGATTGGATCATGCAGTACGGCGTCAACCAGGGCTACTTGCCGCAGGTCGTCACGATGCGGGAAGTCGGGGCCCTGCTGCACGTTCAGGCGCGGGTGATCGGGGATGGCCCGCTCATGACCCTGAAATTGACGCCCGAACTGACCGGCGTCTCCGACACCGGTGCGCAGAGCATCACCTTTACGCGCCTGTCCACGGACATTACCGTGCAGGACGGGCAGACCCTGGACATTGGCGGGCTGACCTCCAACGTCGAGTTTTACGAGAAGTTCCTGATGGGGTTGGACCGCGGCGGCAACCGTCGCGCGCTGACGATCAAGGTCACGCCGCACATCGAAGCCCCGGCCAAGCCGGCGTCTTGAGTCTGCCCGCTGCCCCGTCTAGAGGACCGGCGTCAGCAGGCTGCAGAAGTTTTCCACGAGCTTGCGCATGGCCGGGCGCCGCTCCCAGGCTGCCGGATCCAGTTCTTTGCTGAAGGCGAGGTCCTCCAGCAGGATTTCCTTCAGCCGGTTGGCGAAGTCAGGATCGAAGATGGCCAGGTTGGTTTCGTAGTTGAGCTTCAGGCTGCGGACATCGAGGTTTGCGGACCCCACGATGGCCAGCCCGTCATCGACCAGCATGGCCTTGGCATGCATGAACGGCGGCGCACGCTCGAAGACGCGCACGCCGGCCTTCAGCAGGTCGCCGTACAGCGCCCGCCCGGCCAGTCCGGCGTAGAGGTGGTTGTTGCGCGCGGGGACGACGACCCGCACATCGACGCCGCGCAAGGCGGCCGAGCGGAAGGCGCAGATGACTTCCGGCGGGGGCACGAAGTAGGGCGTGACGGCGATGACCTGGCGCTGCGCCGCCGCGATGGCGGCGAAGTAAGCGTCGTTCAGTTCCTCCACTTCCGACACCGGGCTTCCATTCAGGAGGCGGACGAGGGCCTTGCCGGCGGAGGCGGTTGCGGGCGGAAAATGTTCCTCGCAGAGCAGGGCTTCGGGCGCATCATCGGTCATGAAGTACCAGTCTCCGAGAAAGGAGTACTGCAGTTCCTGCACGATGGGGCCAAAGACTTCGAAGTGGTAGTCGCGGTCAGGCGGGCGGGCGTCGCGGCTCACGTTGTTCTGCGACAGGTTGATGCCCCCGGTGAATGCGCGGCGGCCGTCCACGACCAGCACCTTGCGATGGTTGCGCAGGTTGATCTGGAACTGGCGTTTGATGGGGTTGGCCTGGGTCCAGCCCACCAGTTGCATGTTGGGGATGCCGGCATAGCGGCGGACAAGTCCCGAGAGAATCGCGTGCGTCGAGCCGAGGCGATCGTACAGCAGGCGGACGCTGACGCCTGCCCGGGCCTTTTCGGCCAGCGCGTCGAGGAAGCGCCGGCCGGTGTCGTCGTTGCCGAGGATGAACGTCTGCAGGTGGATGTGGTGTTCGGCGGCGCGGATGGCGTCCAGCATGCGCGGGTAGGCTTCGTCGCCGGTGACGAGCGGGTCGACGCGATTCTGCCCCAGGAGGGGAAACTCCGGCACGATGGCGTTGAAGAGTTTATTCAGGGCCCGAAACGGGTCGGCCTCGGGTTCTGCCGCCACGGCGTCGCGCACGGAGCGCCAGTAGGCCAGCGGCATGGTCTCGTCTTCGCGTGCCCGGCGCTCGTTCATGAACTGCTGGTCGGACTGGCGCTTGCGCCACGCCTTGGCGGGCACGCGGTTGATGCCGAACATCAGGAAGATCAGGGGGCCGATGAGGGGGAAGGACCAGGCCACAAAGATCCACAGGATGGCCGATGTCGATTCGCGCCGGTTCGTGAGGCAGTGAATGGTCACGAGGGCGAAGGCGATCAGGTGGATCAGCCAGCCGATGGTGAACCACGGCCAGCGGAAAGGATCCGACTCGAGCACGGCCAGCACTGTGAACGACGCGGTCATGCGCGCAATTGGAAATCCCACACCAGGGGCAGATGGTCGGAATAGGTGACGGCCGGCATCCAGAAGCGTTGAGACTCCACGTCGGGGCTGTGCAGGATGAAGTCCAGCTGGCGCGTGGGCGTCCAGCTGGGAAAGGACGGGGTTCCGGAGGGGTTGGCGCTGATCAGGCCCGAGGCGGCCATGAACAGGTTGACTTCGCGATCGCCCCAGAAGGCGTTGAAATCGCCGGCGACGACGGCCGGTTTGCGCGACTCCTTGACGAGGCCGTACAGCTCTTCGAGCTGGTGGTGGCGGATGCGGAAGCTGAGCGCGAGGTGGACGAGGAACACGGTCACGTCCTCCAGTTCCAGCTCAATGACCAGGCGCTTGGCGCCGGCCGTGAAGTAGTGGAATCGTTCGCCGGAGATGCTGTCGCGGCTGAGGAAGGCATTCCCCTGCTTGTTCACGACGGGAACGCGGTGGGCGAAGCTTCGTTCGGCGTACTTGCAGCGGTAGGTGTGGTAATGGCCGAGTTCGCGGGCGATCTGTTCGGCCTGATTCTGGCGGCTGGAGCGATACGAGCCGTCGTCCACTTCGATGAGTCCCATGACGTCCGGATTCACGGAGCGGATGAATTCGATGATGGAGCGCAGGTTCCCGCTCGTGCGGCGCAGGTAGCCGCTCCACGGGAACATGAAGTGCTTGCCTCCTGTTCCGTACCGGATGTTGTAAACCATAAGCCGCATGGCGGGTGGCTGGGCCGCATCGCACGGGCGGGGTCCAGCGGTGAGAGTATAGGGCAAGCGGTGGCGTGTCACCAGCAGGGATCGTGACAAGGGGTGGCAAACGCCGGTGAAGACGGTGTCATTTCCATTTTTGGAAATTTCTGTTGCGCTGAGGTGGTCGCTTCCATTATGTCCCGTCCAATCAATCACTTGGTGGGGCAAGAGGTTCTGCATGCAGGACAGTAATCGGGACGATATGTTTGCGTCGGATATGGATGCATTGGACATCCTGGATTCCGGATTCTACGAGCAGGGGGGCGAATACGAGGACCCTGAGGATCTGGAGGACATCGAGTCCGACTTGGATGACGACGTCGACGAAGACGACGACGAAATCGAAGAGGATTGACCCCCCCCCGCCTCGGCGGCACCAGTCATGGCGCCGGCTTTCGACCGTTCGGGCTGGCGCGAGTCGCCTGCGCTTTCACTGCAAAACTCCACGGCGTGCTTTTGGCGCCAGGAGTGAGCCATTATGACTCATGGCGAAAATCGGACATGGACTATATGAGTCATTATGGGCTCATATCATTAGTATACATGTATTCGTAAAATACTGTTATGAAAGCATTTATATAGATTCGATGTGCCGCCTGTTTGTGTTGGCATTGTCTTTGCTAATAGGTCTGTCGAGATCGTGGCATGTAAACACAATCAGGAGGGTCGATATGATTCGCATGGTAAACAACTATCAGGGGCCGTGGTCGCTGCTGGATGACTTGGTGTCGATGCAGGACGACTTCAACCGCCTCTTCGACGACCGGAATGGGGTATCGCGCTTTGGGCGGCGATCCTATCCGCCGGTGAACGTCTGGCAGTCGGCTGACTCGGTGATCGTGGATGCGGAATTGCCGGGGGTCGATCCGAACGCGGTTGAGATTTCGGTGGTGGACGGAGCCCTGACCCTGTCGGGCAAGCGCGCCGGTGAATTGGATCAGGCGGAGACGGTGCATCAGCGCGAGCGGCAGGAGGGGGAGTTTTCGCGCACGATCCAGCTTCCGTATCGCGTCGATGCCGACAAGGTTCTGGCCACGTACAGGAACGGCGTCTTGCGGGTTACCTTGCCGCGGGCGGAGTCCGACAAGCCCAAGCGCATCCAGGTGAAGGCGGCGTAAGGGGCGGCGGGATCTGGCGGGTTGAGGTTGAACGACAAGTCAGGGAGGACATGATCATGACACAGGGAACAGACGTATTGAGTCCGGAACGGGGGACGGTTGAGAGCCAGGAGGTGAATCGGGTCACGGCGGTTTGCACGCCGGCCGTGGACATCGTGGAGCGCCGGGATGACGTGTTGCTGACGGTGGATCTGCCGGGCGTGGACGACGGGGCGCTGGAGGTGAACGTTGAGAACGGGATCCTGACCATCGCCGGGCAGTCGCGGCTGGAGTCGGTTCAGGGGTTTGAGCCTGTCTACCGGGAGCACGTGGCGGTGGCCTACCGGCGGGTGTTGCGCCTGTCGGACCGGTTGAATCCCGCGGGGATCACGGCGCACCTGCGCCAGGGTGTCCTGCGCCTCGCGGTGCCGAAGCGCGAGGAGATCAAGGCACGGAGGGTGCCGATCTCGGCGGGCTGAGCGGCGGGCGAGGCCCGGACGTCGGCAGCAAGCGGATGTCCGGCACCGGGTGGTGCCGGAGGCATAACAGCGAAACAACAGGAAGGGAGGATCGCATGAGTATACGGGACCTGGTGCCGCGAGGCATCAAACGACGGACACCCGTGCGTCGGCTGGAGGACAACGACCTCTTCTCCTTTCATCGGGAGATGAACCGGTTGTTCGACGAATTCTTCAGCGATGCCGGGCTGTTGCCGAGTGGGGGCGCCGACCGCGAGGGGAGTGGCCGTTTCTCGCCGCGGGTCAACGTGGCGGAAACCGACACGGGACTGAAGGTCGTCGCCGAGCTGCCGGGCATGGACGAGAAGGACGTGACTGTGGAGGTTGACGACCAGTCCATCACCCTGCGCGGGGAGCGGAAGGAGGAGCATGAGGACAAGCAGGAGAACTGGTATCGGGTGGAGCACACCTACGGCAGCTTCCAGCGTGTCATCCCGCTTCCGGCAGAAGTGAACGGTGCAAAGGCCGAGGCCAGTTTCAAGAAGGGAGTCCTGACGGTGACCCTGCCGAAGCGGGCGGAGGTGGAAGGAAAGAAGAAGCGCATTGCCATCACGGCGGGCTGAATCGTCGGCCTGGTGCCAGCCGCAGCCTTCATGCTGCGGCCTTTTTTTTCGTCGTATCGGGGGGGGCGGCCTTTGCGCTTGATGGAGTGGGCGGATCTCGGGGATCATGCGGCGTGCCAGGGGGGCCGTCACGTCAAAGGGAGTACGCACCATGTTGAAGAAGAAAATCACCGCCGGAAAGCGCTACCAGTTCGCGACGCACATCAACGACATCCTGCTGCCGCGCGAGGAGTCGGAGTGCCTCGAGGCTTTTCTGGTGGTCATCGAGCCTGGCCAGTACACACATTTGCACAAGCACGTGGAGAACGAGCAGATCTACTATGTGCGGTCGGGGCGCGGCAAGGCCAAGTACCAGTACGCGGATGGCCGGGTGGCGGAGTTTGACCTGGAGCCCGAGGATGTGGTTCACGTCCCGCGCAATACCCTGCACCAGATCTTCTGCACGAGCGCGCCCGAACCGCTGACGTACCTGTGCATTGACGGGTTCCCTGAGGGCATTCCCCAGGCCGAGCCGACCTGGGATTCGCACGCCCAGGAAATTTACAAGCTTCAGAAAAAGGGCCCGGGCGGGACATAAGCGGCTCAGGCCGGCGGAGACGCCACGAGAACACAAGGGGCACGGCTGGATCACGAGGACGCTTCTCTTCGTGGCCCTCCCCGTGCCCTTTGTGTTTTCATGGTTCTTTCCTGCCGTGCCCAAAGATTCCCGGGGCGCCACGCGTCTAATCCTGTAAAGCGCCAGCCATGACTGACCTTACGGATGAAGAACTGATCGCCTGCTACCGGGATTCCGGCGACTTGCGACACGTGGACACGCTGGTGCAGCGGCATGTGGGCGGGGTACGCGCCATGATATACCCGATGGTGCTCAATGCGACGGACGCGGACGATGTCACGCAGGACGTGTTTCTGAGGGTGGTGAGGAACCTGGCGTGCTTCAGGGGCGACGCCCGGTTCTCGACCTGGCTCCACCGGATTGCGATCAACGCGGCGATCGATTTTCTGCGCCGGCGAAACGGTCGTCCCGTGGCCCCGGCCGGCGAGGCGTGCGTACCGCCGCTTGCGGATGGGGCGGCGGGTCCGGATGCCCGGGCGGCGGCGCGCGATGAGCACAGCCGGGTGACCCGGGCGCTGGCCGCCTTGCCGCCGCACTTGCGGAGCGCGATCATGCTCACGGTGCTCGAAGGGCATCCGGTGCGGGTGGCGGCCCGCATGGCCGGGTGCCTGCCGGCCACCTTGTACTGGCGCGTGCATGAAGCGCGCCGGCGGCTCAAACGCGAGATGGGGGAGTAGACGCACATGTCCACATCACTGGACGAACGCCTGCGGCGCTGGCGCCGGATGCACCTCGCCACGGACACCCATCTGGCGACGCTGGCCCAGATCATATCGGAGGACCTGCGGCGCCACGCGCAGGCGGAGGACCGCCGCCCGGCGGCCGCCGACACGGTCGGCTTTGGCATCAAACTCGCCTATGCGGCTGCCGGTGCCATGGTGATGGCGGCCGCGTTGGTCCTGTGGCCGGAGCGGGCCGGTGGGCCTGCTCACGCGTTGCCCGTGCCGGCATTGGCGACCCTTGACGGCGGGCGGCTGGCGGCTCATAGCCAGGTCTTCCGGGAAATGCAGCACCTGTTTGCCGACCAACTGCGCTGGGTTTCGGAGACCGATCGCCAGATAGACTTCGGCGTGGCCCCGGCGGCAGGGGAGACGGCGGCGGTGTCGGCGGGGGACGCGCGCCCCGTCTGCGTGCGGTTCACCGCGGTGGTGCGGCAGCCCGCGACGGATGCCTGGGTGCCCGTGTGGTATCAGGATGTGGTGTTGCGCTGTGAGGATCGCATCTCCGTCAGGTCCGGCGTCGACGACGGGGGGACGCTTGGGCTTTGGGTCTATCGCCTGGACGACGGCCGGCTCGCCGTCGAAACCGACCTGGACGTGGTGGCGCCCGTTGCGCTGCGCGCGCACGTGGACACGGTCATGGACCTGGGCACCCCCGCCCAGGTGCTTTCCATGCGTGAGGGTGACACGGAGTATCGCGTGTACCAGACGGTGCAGCCTCTGCCGCCCGCCCGGCCTGTCGACGCCACGGGAAGGCGCACATCATGAGCGGGGGTGCGCTGACATGGGCTGGCCGGCGCCGGGGGCATGTGATGGCGTGCCTGCGGCTGGCAGTCCTTGCCGGGGTGTGCGTGCGCCCCGCCAGCGCCCAGACGGGAGCCGTGCAGGTTGTTTTGCAGGAGCCATGGCGGGCGGTGTTTGCCGGACAGGAGGTTACGGTCCATGCGCTGATCGCATCGGATGCGACGCGTGCGCTGCGGACCCGTTGGCGACTGTCGGCGGAGGGACGCACGCTGCAACGCGGTGATGTGGCGTCGGATCTGGCGCCGGGGGCATCCGTGGCGGTGCCAATCGCGTTGCGCATGCCCGACCTGAACGCCGGCGTGAGTCGCGACGTGGTTTTGGAGATCCAAGTCGCCGGGGACGGAGGCGGAGGGGCGCCAGGCGCGGCGGCGTTCCGCGAATCGTTTCACGTCTTTTCTGAAGACCCGTTTGCCAACCGCACAGAATGGCTGCGCGGACTGAAGCTGGCGGTGTTCGATCCGGAGCACCGGACGGCCGAGGTGCTCGCGGCGGCCGGAGTTCCGTTTGACCGGCTCCCGAGCGTGGACGCATTGGCGGGGCTCGAGGACGTGACGCTGCTGATTGGCGAAGGGGTGTCGTTTGATGCCTGTCGCGGATTGTGGGAGCAAGTAACGGCGCGCGCGGCCGCCGGGGGGCGCGTCCTCGTCCTGGCCCCGGGAGGTGGGACCGTGCCCGTGCCGGGAGCGGCGGGCTGTCCGCTGGTGTCCCCGTCTGCGATGGCGTGGCGCCGGGCCGATATCATCAGCGACCTGGACAAACGGCTTGATGCGATCGGGTGGCCACCCACCGGCGTGTTGCCTGCGCAGTCTTTCGTGTTGCAGGCCGAGCGTGGCGCGGTCACGTTCGCGGTGCAGCAGGGCGCCTCTGCCTGGACGTGGCTCGATCTTCGATACGTGCCAGCGGGCCGGCTGGTCGTCTGCGGTTTCCCTGTCATGACGTCCTGGGAACATGGTCCCACACCGCGCTATTTGCTGGTGCACCTGCTGGAATACGTTCAGGAACACGATCGCACACAACAAGGAGACCTCGATGAAGCCTCGCATGATCGCTAAATGGGCCGTCGTCCTGTGGTTCAGCGCCCTGTCGGGGGGCGTCGCCCAGGACCTGGCGCCGGTCTATCCGACGGCCATCTTCGCCTTTGCCGAGCGTGGCGCAGGCGTCAAGGACGCGGGGGCGAAAGTCAGCGACATTCTGTTCGCCTCCCTGGTGGCCCGGCCCGACCTGGTGCTGGTGGACCGCCAGGACCTGCAGAAGACGCTAGACGAACACGAACTAAACCTCTCGGGCATGGTGACGCCCGGGCAGGCCGTGCAGGTCGGGCAACTCACCGGGGCCAAGATACTGGTGACCGGCTCCATCATCGAAGCGGACAAGTCGCTCTACGTCGTGGCGAAGATCATCGGCACGGAGACGAGCCGCGTGCTGGGCGAGTCGGTCAAGGGCAAGACCAGCGACGAACTCGCGCCGCTGGTGGAGGCGCTGGCCGAGAAAGTGGCGAAGCGCATCACGGAACATGCCGGCGACCTGGTGGCGAAGGAGGTCAAGATGGAGGACCGCATCGCGGCACTGGGGAAGGTGCTTGGCGATGCGACACGACCGACCGTCTTGATCACAGTGCAGGAGCGGCACGTGGGGCAGCTGGTGATCGATCCGGCGGCGCAAACGGAGCTCGCGCTGATCTGTAAGGAAACCGGCTTTGAGGTGATGGATCCGGAATCCGGGGCCACCAAGCAGGCGGATGTCATCATCAAGGGCGAGGGGTTCAGCGAATTCGCGATGCGCCGCGGCAATCTGGTGAGCGTCAAGGCGCGGCTGGAGATTACCGCGGTAGATCGCGCGACCGATCGGATCATCGCGACGGACCGGCAGACGGCGGTGACGGTTGATTTGACGGAGCAGATTGCGGGCAAGAAGGCGCTGCAGGATGCGGCGGCGCAGATTGCGGAGCGGATGCTGCCGAAGCTGGTGAAGCAGTAGCGCGAGGGTGCAGGCGGGCACGACGTCAACAGGTGGGGAGTCGCATGGTGAAGCTGGACATGAGCAGGCGGAGCCGGCGGGCGGGGTGCATCGGGCTTGTCTGCGCGCTGCTGGTGGGCATGCCCGCGGTGGCAGGCGTGGCGGCGACAAACGCGACCGTCTCGGTGGCGGTGCTGGACTTCGCGAACGAAACGATTCACGACGCGTACAAGCCGCTGGAACAAACGCTGCCCACGCGGCTGGCGGAGCTCCTGGCGGGGCAGGGCGGGATCATCGTGGTGCCGCGCGAGCGGCTGGCGGGCCTGCAGACGGAGCGCCAGCTGATCGCGATGGGGTTGGTGGCGGACCGGGACGCGGCGCCCCCGATTCATGCCGACGTGGTCGTCGAGGGACGGTTCTACCAGCGCCAGGACGCGGCCTGGGCGGTGCTGACGCTGCGCTGTCCGCCGCAAGCGCTGACGCGGGTGTGCAGCGTGCCCGTCACGCTGAAGGATGCGACGGCGTCGACCACGGGGCTGGTGTCCGCCTGCATGGCGTTTGTGCGGGATCTGCGGCCGGCGGGCGGGGCGCGGGCGCCGGCGGCGCCGCGGACGGCGGCGCCGCGCGTGGCGATCTGGGATTTCAGCGCCGTGGATGCCGCCACGACTGCACATGGCCTGGGCACGGCGCTGGCGGACATGCTGATGGTCAATCTCGCGGCGGAGCCGGGGCTGACGGTGGTCGAGCGCGCCGAATTGGATCGCCTGCTGGCGGAGCAGACGATCGCGTTGGCGTCGATGGCGGCGGCGGAGCGCGGGCCCGCGGTGGGGCGCCTGGCGGGGGCGGACCTGCTGGTCCAGGGGATCGTGTTCCAGCGGGGCGACGCGCTGGTGGTGCAGGGGCAGATTGTGCGCCCGCGCGACGTGTCGACGCTGGCCAGTTTCGAACTTTCGGGACGCCCGGCCGAGTTGATGGCGCTGGTCGACGACTTGACCCGCCGCGTGGACGAGGCGGTGCTGGGGTTTGGCGAACGGGTCGAGCGGGAATCATCGCCGGCGATGCGCCATGCGGAGGCGTTGCAGTATGTGGCGCGGGCCGAGGAGTATGCGCGCCTCGGCAACTTTCCGCGGGCGGCGGATCTGAGCAAGGCGGCGGCGATGCTGGACCCGACGATTGCGCGCATCTACGAGACGCAACTGGTCTGCCACGACCGGATGCCCCAGCTGGGCTTTGACGTCGTCGAGATGTGCTTGCGCTACATCGAGTACGAGGATCCGCACCGGCCGCGTAATATCATCGACGGCTGCAAGCACCGGCTGGCGCAGCACTACAGCCGGACCCAGCCCGAGGTGGCGGATGCGTATTATCGGGATTTGCTGGAGCATTACGGGTACACGGGCACGGCGCCCAATGCCTTGCACGAGATGTACCGCGACAATCCCGCCAAGTTGCGCGAGACGATCGACTACCTGCACGACGCGATCCGGCGCCATGGCGAGTGGACGGGTTCCAAGCAGGGGATCGAGGAGATCATCGCCGCGATGGATCGCACGCTGGGGCAGCAAAAGGCCTTTCAGGCGGCCCCCGCATCCGATGGGCTCCTGACGTGGATGAGCGACTTGGCGGTCAACGGGGACGCCGATGGGTTCCGGCGCTGCCTTGAGCAATACGTGGTGACGAATCGGGCACCGGAGCGGCTGCCGGCAGAGATTGCGGATGAGCGTCTGGCGCTGGTCGAGCCCTTCATGGGCAGTTTTGATCGCGACGTGGCGGCGGCGGCGCTGGACGCGGCGCTGGCGCTGCAGTGCGCGGCGCAGCGCTGGGAGGCCGTGGTTGAGCTGGGGCGGCGCTTCAGCGTGCTGCCGATGGCGGCGGAGTCGCCGGCGGTGGTGGACCGCTACCTGCTGGCGCTACAGAAGATGGAGAATGTCGAGGGGGCGATCACGGCGTACCGGCACTTGGACGAGCTGACCGTCGAGGAGCCGGCCAAGGCGCACACGTACCGCCTGTCGCTGGCAGAATTGCTGGAGCAGAACGGTTCGCCGCGGGAGGCCGAGCGCTTGTATCGCAGCGTGGCCTTCGAGGCGTATCCGGCATCGGCGGAGGCGCAGTTTGCGCAGGCGCGTCTGGGGGCAGCGGCGGGACGGGACGCGCGTGCCGCGACGCGTGCGCTGCTGATGGACGGTGCGCGGGAGGATCTCTGGCGCAGCAACCATCTCTACGGTTTCACGAGGCGCGGCCTGCCGGCGGATGGACTCGTGCTGGAATACGCCCATGGGTTTGATTGGCGTGTGCCCGGACGCGGGCGGTCCAGCCGGTGGACCTGGACCGCGGATGGGCTGAAGCCGTACGCGCTGGTGCTGCTATCGCGCGTGACGGCGGAGGCGTTGACGGCGGACGAGCGCGGGGCCGTGTTGCGCTATGTGCAGGACGGCGGAAATCTGATTGTGGTGAACGCGTTCATGTCGGACGCGCCGGCCGACGCGTCGTGGCTGGCGGCGTTCGGCGTGGCGGTGGACCAGGAGAACGCGCTGGGCGAGTTGCCGCTGGCGACCGCGCGCCGCCGGCCGACGCACGTGGCGGCGGCGCTGTCGGATCAGCCGCTCACCGCGGGGCTGCCGAACTTGAAGTTTCATGTCGCGCACGTCTTGAAGTATGAGCAGGGCACCGCGGTTTTCGCGGCGGATACCTACCCGGTGGCGGTTGCGGGTGAGTTGGGGAAGGGGCGCTACCTGGTGCTGGGCACGACGTTCGCCTTCATGAGCGGCCCGCGCTATGAACAGGCGGACGAGACCGTCGCCTATGTGCGCCTCATCCGAAATGCGTTTGCGTGGATGACGGCGAGCCGGTGACGCGGGGGGGCGGGTTGGCAACCCGCCCTACGGGGAGGCATGGAACTGAGCAGGGACGATTCAGTTTCGGCGAAGCATGTGCCGACGGATTGACGCGGATGTGGCGATGAAGAAGGGGGCGGTTCTCGCTCGCGGTTTCTACGGTGACTGGCACCAGGTTTCGGCTTCGGCGAAATCGGTGAAGCACTGGATGTGGTCGAACCCGGCCATGTCGGCGAGCAGACAGTAGAGCTTGGCCAGGATGTGCAGGGACGGCGAAACGACGACGGCAAAGCGATTCTGGAAGTCGTTCTTCTTCAGCTTGAGCACCGCGGCGAGGGCATCGCCATCGCGCAATTCGGCCGTATAGCGCGCGTGGCGCAGATCGAACAGCACGGTGTAATGGGGCCGGAAACGGGCGTCGGAGGCGACGGCTTCCACGATGGCAATCATGCCGGTCATGGTGACGACGTCTTGCCCCACAATCTGGACGCGGCCGGCCGGCGGGTCGATCTCGTAGTGCAGTGCCATGGCAAGGATCCTGGAGGCCGAGATCCGGCCCCCGGGTGCTTAGAAGACATATTCCAGTGTTGCGCCGAACTGGGCCGGGTCCCCGTAGTCCTGATACAGTTTATCGTTAAATTCCGGCGGCTCAAGTCCGAAGACGTAACCGCGCGTGACATATTGTTTATCGAGCACGTTGCGGCCCCAGAGGGTGAGGGTCCATGCCTGTTGTGCGTAGCCCACGCTCAGGTTGAGCAGCGCGTAGGGATCGCTGCGCGCATCGTTTTCGTCGGACAGGTAGAAGGCATCCTTGCCCTCGACCTCGGCGCGGGTGAACAGGCCGCAGGGGGCGTGCCAGCGGGTGCCGACGAGGTAACTGTAGGCGGGGGCGTAGGGCTGATCGCGTCCATCGAGGCGCGCGTCGCCGCCGGCGGATTCATAATTTTCGTAGGCGGTGTCCAGCAGGGAGAGGTTGCCGAACAGCTCCCCGAAGGCACAGAGTTTCTGGGTGCCTTCCAATTCCGCCCCGTAGTTGTAGCCACTGGCGGCATTGTCGGTGAAGTAGACGAAGGCGGAGGGGTCGTTGGGATCGGCCTGGTAGGAGGTCCCGATCTGCAGATCCTCGCGCGCCATGTAGAAGAGGGTCAGGGCGCCGGTGGTCCAGCCGTCGAAGAGGCTGGCGCGCGTGCCGGTTTCGAAATTCCAGAGCGTTTCCGGATCGTACTTGCGCTTCTCTGGGGGCAGGGCGGGATTCTGGTTGACGCCACTGCCCTTGAAGCCGCGCGAGACGCCTGCGAACACCAGCGCGTCGTCGTCCAGTTTGTGCTCCACGGCCACGCGTCCGCCCGCCATGGTGTCGGAGCCGTCGAAGGCCACGCCCTGGGCATCGGAATAGTCTGTCAGGCGCTCTTCCACGCGCAGGGAGGAGCGCAGGACGGTGGTATCTGTCAGGCGCGTGCTGAGTTCGCCGTAGCCGGCGCCGGACCAGGCGTCGTAGTCGCTGTTGAGGGTGCCGAATCCCTGGTAGTCATCCTGTTCGCCCAGCCACGACCCAAAGGCTCCGACATGCCAGGCCGAGGAGTTTCCGAGGATTTCGCCGCCGGGCTCGGAGATGAGGCGGAAGTCCTGGGTGGCGTTGCGGCGGGTGCGGCGTAGTTCCTCGGCGTAGGCGTAGCGGTAGCCTTCGGCGGCGGGATCGAAGTGGTAGGGCGGTGCAGCCCAGAAGGCATCGTTGCCCCAGTCCGCGTCGTAGCTGTAGGTGATGTCGGAGTCGACGTAGCTGGAGATGCTCAGGACGCGGTAGTGCGCGGGGCCGAGCCAGGTGCCGCGCAGGCTGGTGCCGCCGGTGCGCTGGCGATCCTGTCCGGGGGTATCCGAGTAGGTGGTGAAGCCGTTGTTGTCGGGGGTGAATTCGTCGTAGCCGTTGTCGCTCAGCGCCCACAGCGTGGTCAGGTCCCACTGCACCTCCTCGTTGGGCTGCCAGCGCAGCTTGGCGCGGGTGGTCCACTCGTCGCGCGCATCGGTGTCGTCGCGGTCCAGGTAGGCGTTGTGGCGGAAGCCGTCCATGTAGACCCGTTCCACGGACACGCGTGTGGCGAGTACGGAGGGATCGTGCGTGAGCGGGCCACTGGCTGCTGCTCCGAGGCCGTAGGTATGATCCGTGCCGACGGTGGTGTAGGCGTGGCCTTCGGGGGTGGGGGTGGGGGGGCGCGTGCGGATGTCGATCAAACCCGCGAGCGCCTTGGAGCCATAGACGGCGGCCTGCGGGCCGCGCAGCACGTCGACTTCCTCCACGTCAAAGAGCGAGGACTGCATGCCGATGCCGCTGAAGTCCATGTCGTCCTGGACGAAGCCGACGGAGAAATTGGGCGGCCCTTCACCGGCGAACTGGCTGCGCTCGCCGATGCCTCGCACTTGGAAGTAGCGTGGCCGGGAGGTGCCGCCGGCCCAGGTCAGGTTTGGCGCGTCGCCGAGCACGTTCTGCAGGTTCGGTGCGTCGCGGCCGGTGAGCGCCTCGCGGTCGAGGATGGTGGCGGCGGTGGAGGGGGCAGGGAGGCGGCTCTCGCCCGGTTCGGGGCGGACGGTGAGGGCGCTGAGGTCGTAGACGGCGTTGGTGTCGGCGCGGGCGGGGGAGGCCAGGAGCGGGATGGTCAAGAGAGCGGCCAGCGAACATCGGACATTCACCATCGACCATGCATTCGGCTGCCCCATCCCCTGCATACGCTCCTCCAGCGATCAGGATCACGCGTGCGGTTTGGGGATGTGGCGCCAAGCGCCTGAGGCGGGCCACCATCCCTACGCCGGCATGATCCGGATCAGGTTCACAGGGTCTCCGCTGAACCCCGGCCGTTGTGCCGGGATGGACGGACTCTCAGGCCCAGTCAGGCCTCCCCTTGGTCAGGGGCAGAGCATGGGGTGCGGAGGGGCACAGGTCAAGGGCGAAGGCGGCCCAACTCGTCGTACGATGGATGGGGCGGGGGACAAAGTTCTTGGCAATGGCTTCGCATTGCCTGATTAATGGACGGTCACCTGTCGGCGTGCGGCGGGTGCGTGGAGGCGACTTCGCATGACTGGGTTCGTACGCGTCGGGCAAGGGATCGCGCGACGCTTTCGCCGTCCGGATGAAGTGCGCAGCGTGCTGCTCACGGTGGTGTGCTCCCTCGCGGCCGCGTTGGCGGCGGTCGGCTTCATGGGGGCCATGAACGGGTGTTTTTCCGTGCTGTATCTTCGGGCGGCGGGTCTCGGGGTGTGGCGTTTTGCCGTCATCAGCCTGGTGTCCATCAGCGTGTCTTCCCTGATCGTCGGGTGGCTGCTGACACAGTACGGTCGCGGGGCGGCGGGCAGCGGGGTGCCGCAACTGAAGTCGGCGTTCTGGCTCCAGTTTGGCGAGATTGCCTGGCGACCGGTCTGGGTGAAGGCGGTGGCCGGCATCGCGAGCATTGGTGGCGGGGCGAGTCTTGGCCGCGAGGGGCCGTCGGTCTTCATTGGGGGAGGTGTGGCCTCCCTGCTGGCCGGGGCGTTTGGGATTTCGCGCCGCCAACGCCGCGCGGCGGTGGCGACGGGTGCGGCGGCGGCCCTGGCGGCCGCCTTCAATACGCCGCTGGCTGCCATCGCGTTTGTGCTGGAGGAAGTCATACACGATTTCAGCAGTCGGCTCATCGGCCGGATCATGCTGGCGGCCGTGATCGGCGCGCTGGTGGTGCATGCCCTGCTGGGGCCGCAGCCCTCGTTTGAACTGCCGCCGGTGGCGGAACCGCCGCTGCGAATTTACGTGGCGGTTCTCGTGGTGGCGCTCGCAGCCACGTTGGTGGCGGTTGCCTTTCAGCGCAGCGTGCTGGGCTTGCGTCGCTACATGCGCGGCACGCGAGTGCCGCCCATGCTTCAGCCCTGGATCGGCGGGCTGATCACCTGGGCGCTGGGGCTTGGTGTGTTCGCGTTTACGGGGCGGGTCGGCGTCTTTGGGTTGGGGTATCACGATTTATCCAGCGCGTTCACAGCTGGGATGAGCGCGCCGGTCGCGGGACTGTTGCTGCTGACCAAGCTCATGGCGACCGTGGCCTGTTACGGTTGCGGCGGCTGTGGCGGGATATTTTCGCCGACCCTGTTCCTCGGGGCCATGACCGGGCTGAGTGTGGGTGGGCTGTTCAGCCTCGGGGCTCCCCTGTCGGGTGAGGATCACGTGCTGCTGGCGGCCGTCGGGATGTGTGCCTGCTTCGGGGCCACGGTGCGCGCCCCCTGGAGTGCCATGCTGATGGTCTTCGAGATGACGCACGCATTTGCCGTGGTGCCCGCGCTGATGCTGGGCACGTTGGTCAGCCAGGGCGTCGTGCGTCTATTCGGACACGCCAATTTTTATGATGCGATTCTTGAGCAGGACGGTCATCCGGTGCATGAGGTGGCCCCGCCGCGCACGCTGTTCGACTGGCAGCAGGCGGCGGTGGTCACGGTGGCCAACCCGAATCCGGTGATCCTGCACGATTTGGCTCCTGCGGCTATCGAAGCGGTCCTGCTGGCGCATCCGTACCGGGTCTTCCCCGTGCAACAGGGGGATGGCCGCTTTGCGGTCGTGGAGCGCCGGGAATTGGAGGCGGCCGTGCGCGAGGGCCGAGCGCCCCGGCTGCGGAAACTTGCGCTGGCCTTGGGGCATCAGCCGATTCGCGAAGTGTCCGATCTCTTCATCGAGTCCGACCTGGGCATGGTGCTCGTGCTGGGGCACGCCGCCGGCGCGCCCATAGGGCTTCTGACGCTGCACGACCTGTTGCGGGCGCAGGCGGCGCTGCAGGAGTGACCGGGAGGTGGCGTGCCCGTGGTTCAGGATGGGCGTGGCTGGTGGGGCCGAGCGATGGCATACAGTGCCAGCCCGGCCGCGGTGCAAGCGGCGCCGATGTAGAGGGCATCGACTTCAGCCCAGAAGCCCGTGCGGTCGATGAGGCGCCAGGCGGTGGTGCCGACGACCCCGCAGAGTGAGGCGATCACGAACTGGTTGTCGCGGATGCGTCCCGGCCACACATGCCCGACCATCACCGGCAGCAGGAGGCAGGCGGCGGCGTAGCTGCCCAGGGTTTTCCACGCTTCGCGGATGCTGCCATCGAACACCAGCGCGAGACCGATCGAGGCCACGGCGGCGACGACGATGCCGGCGCGCTGCAGATCGACGCGTCCCTTCCAGCGCTTTGGCACGAGGTCATACGACACGGTGTTGCCGGCGATGAACAGAAACGCGTCGAGGGTGGAGAGGATGGTGGCGGCCACGCCGGCCAGCATGAATCCGCGCAGTCCCGGGGGCAGGAGTTGCATGGCGTAGATCAGGTAGGCCTGCTTGGCCTCGGCGGCCGGGATGACGGCGCGCGCATACATGCCGCCGGCGGTGGTGCAGATGTCGAACCCGAACCAGATGACGGTGGAGATGATAATCCCGCGGCGGGCGACTCGCGCGGACTGGGCCGCGAAGCACCGCTGGTAGAAGCTGGGGTCCACCAGGGTGGCGAGGGCCACAAACCCCCACACGAACGTGGTGCCCCACGAGTTCCCGCCGGTCACGGAGAAATGCGCCGCGGGCAGGTGCGCATGCAGGAAAGGCAGCCCGCCGAAGGTCAGCACGGACACGGCGAACACGAGTGCGACGGCGGAACACATGACGCCGAACTGCACGAGGTCGGAGAAGACCACGGCACGGAAGCCGCCCCACATCGTGTAGAGCACGAGCGGCAGCAGGCCGAGGATCATCATGGTCAGCAGCGAACCGCCCAGGATGACCTGCAGGAAGAGGCCGATGCTGATGGCGTAGGCCACGGGCAGCACGTTGAAGAAGTTGAAGATGGCGCTCAGGCGGCCGGAGCGCGGGCCGAACATGTTTTCGACCAGTTCGGGGAGCGTGATGGCCTGGTACCGACTGATCCGGTTGACGAGGAAGAAGGCGAAGAGGAGATAGGCGAGGTACCAGAAGATGCCCTGCGTGACGAAGTTGAAGATGCCGAAGTTGAAGGCGATTTCGGTCACACCGAGGATGCCGCCGTACCAGGTGGCGACGAGGGTGGCGACAAACAGCGGCAGGGTGAGCTGCCGGCCCATGAGCATGAGGTCCAGGAATGTGGCCTGTGAGCCGGCGGCGACGGTCTGGCGTTTGCGGCGATGGCCGTAGATGACCGCCCCGACGGTGGCGATTTGCACGACGATGAACACGGCCCAGTCGAGGGGCGTGATGGCGTCGGCGAAACTGATGACGGGTTGGAACGTGGGATTCATGGGGAGCGGCTCGCCGGGACGGCTCGCCCCACCGGGGGCCGGAGCGATCCCGCCGAGCAGGTAACGCTAGTCCAGCACATAGCCCGCCGCCAAGGCCTGGTACGTGGCCACTTGTTGTTCCTGCCAGGCGCGGTCCTGGTGCAATTCGGCGGCCATGAGGGCGGCGACGCGCGGTGCGGCATCCCGGCTGGCGCGCGCGTCGAGCAGCAACGCGCGCGTGCGCCGGGCGAGCACGTCTTCCAGGGTCCGGGCCATTTCTTCGCGGCAGGCCCAGACCACCTCGCACCCGGAGTAGGGCAAGGCGGGATGCAGTGGCTGCGCGAGTTGCGGGTTGGTGCGGGCCAGCTCGCGCAGGGCGGGCGCATCGGATCCGTACATGGCGAGCGGGCCCGGCGGCGGCGGCAGGCGGCCACTTGCGCCGTGGATCGCCAGCGATTCGGTGGGACAGCGCTGATCCGGCAGATCGCCCACCAGCTGAGCCTTGTCGACGACATCCGCGGCCATGCGGCGATAGGTGGTCCATTTGCCGCCCACGATGGTGATCAGGCCGGAGGGCGCGACGAGGACGCGGTGGCCGCGGCTGATCTCGCGCGTGGGTTCGGTGGCATGTTCGGGGGCGGCCAGGGGGCGCAGGCCGGCAAAGATGCTCAACACATCGCGCCGCGTCGGGCGGCGGGTGAGGTAGCGCGCGGCCGTGGTGAGAATGAAGTCGATCTCGCTCTCCAGGGCGCGCGGTTCGAGGCTTGGCGCGGGCACGGGGGTGTCCGTGGTGCCGACGATCACGCGGTCGTACCAGGGCACGGCGAAGAGGACGCGTCCGTCATCGGTGTGCGGGATCATGATGGCCGAGCGTCCCCTGAGGAAGTCCTGCGACAGGACGATGTGCACGCCTTGTGACGGCGTCACGAGGGGCGGTGCTGCCGGATTGTCCAGGTGGGTGATCCGGTCGACGAAGACGCCGGTGGCATTGATCACGACGCGCGCGTGGATGTCGTGGCGGCGGCCCGACTCGACATCGAGGGCCCGGCAGCCCGTGACCATGCCGGCGTCGTCCTTGAGGATTCCTGTGACGGTGCAGTAGTTCAGCAGCACGGCGCCGCGGTCGGCCGCCGTTTGTGCGAGGCTGATGGCGAGGCGGGCGTCGTCGAACTGGCCGTCGTGATAGACCACGCCGCCGCGCAGGCCGTCGCGGCTGAGGGTGGGGATGGCGGCGAGGGCGGCGTCGCGCGAGATGAGTTCCGACGGGCCGAGGCCGAGTTTGCCGGCCATGGCGTCGTAGACCTTCATCCCGAGGGAGTAGAACGGGCCTTCCCACCAGGTGTAGGTGGGGATGATGAAGGGCAGATTATGGACGAGGTGCGGCGCGTTGCGCATGAGCAGCCCGCGCTCACGCAGGGCTTCCAGGACGAGCGAGATATCGCCTTGGGCGAGGTAGCGCACGCCGCCGTGGATCAGCTTGGTGCTGCGGCTGGAGGTGCCTTTGGCGAAGTCGGCCTGCTCGCAAAGAATGGTGGCATGGCCCCGCGCGGCGGCGTCGACGGCAATTCCCAGGCCCGTGGCACCACCGCCGATAACGGCAATGTCCCACGGCGTGCTTCCGCGCGCGGCGAGCTTTTCAAGCATGGTCTGGCGTTGCATGGATAGAAGATCGGCCCCTGCTTATAGCACGACCGGGTCAGCGTTTCGAGATTGCGAATGGCCGTCACCTGCCGCCTGAGGCGGCGTGGGCCGCGCGCTGACAAGGTCGTGGCGGACCCAGCGGGGGGCGAAGGCAAGGTCCTGCGCGGTGGCGGCCTCCCGGATAAGCACCACGCCGCGGCGCCCGTCGGCGGCGAGCAGGGTGCCGCCTGAGGGCGCGTCAGGGCTTGACGATATCCGCCGGGAACCAGGTTTCGGGATTGCCCGGTCCCTTGGTCTTGGTGATGTAGGTATTGGCAACGGCGCCGTGATCGCTGAACACAATCACGAACTGGCGGATGCCACCGTCAAATTCCTTTTCCGAGTAGACCCAGCATTCCGGCAGGACGTAGCCGCCGCCCTGGAAGTAGAGCGGGGCCAGGCACCACTCGCCCTTGGGCGGGGTGCGGGCCGCCAGGTCGTCGAGGCTCTTGGAGAGCTGGCGCCGCTGAATGTGCTGCTGGGGCGTACCCATCAGTTCGCCGACCTTGGAGTAGGTCATGCCGGGGGTCACCTTGGGAAAGCCGCGGGCCTGCGGCGACATGCAGCCGGACAGCAGCGCGAGCGCAATAACGCCGAGTGACGAGCACAGCACGTGACGGAATGTGGTGACGGTTTGCATGACGAAATGGTGGTGTGACCGTTGCGGAATGTCAAGCCTGGTGGCGCTGCAAAAAGTCCTGGACGTTGACGGGGCGGCGGGTGTGGGCGGATTCGATGGCGGCGAAGAGGAGGGCCGCGCACTGGATGTTGTCGGCCAGGGCGTTGGGCGGCGCCTCGCCGCCCTGCAGCCAGCGCACGAACTGTTCAGCCAGCCAGGGGTTCATCCAGGCGGCCGTGACCTGGCGGAAGACGCGGCCGCAGGCGGCCATGCTGTCGGCGATCGGTTTCTCGCAGAGGATGTGGCAGCCGTGCTGCACGGCGAGGCCGAGGGTCTTGAGGCGGGGGAGGACCTGGCGGCACCAGTGCTGGCCCCAGCCGCCGACCCCGATCTGGACATAGCGCAGGGGGGGGCTCATGGGGGTGTACGCGTGGCGTATGGTCTGAGGCGCGCGCGGAGAGACGAATCAGAAGCGGGCCGGTGTCCTGACGCGTTCATGCCGGGAAATCGACGGGAAGGGGGAGATGGGGGACGGGGTGGCCGGCGGCGGCGAGCCGCGGTCCGAAATCCGCCATCCCCCATTCCGCTCAGCCTCCATAGGTCGGCTTGTAATAGCCGATCTCCACGTCGCGCCAATGCTTGATCATGATGGCCTGCTTGCGCTTCACCTGGGCGAGCACGTCGCCGCCGAGGATGAGCGGACCCTCGAAGGACGGATGCGGCGCCGTGAAGAAGATCGGCTCGGGTGCGTTCTCGAGCAGCGGGATCAACTCGGCGATGTTGTCCAGTTCCCAGCGCAGGGCGCGCTGCATGTACCAGAGCCCCTCATCACCGAAGTCGCCCTTGGGCATGACGGGCCGATTCGAGCGGGTGCTGTCGACTCGTGGTTCGGTGCGGTTGGCGGCATCGCGCAGGTAGATCAAGGTGCCGACCTGCAGGACGTGGCGGACCGTGAGGGCCATGCTGCGTTCGACGAGGATGCGCGTGGCCTCCAGTTCGAGGGCGCGGCGCACCTTGGCGTTGGGAGCCTTGGCAGCGGCCGTCTGGAAGTGGCCGGCCGCGGCCTTGAGCGTGCCTTCGACGCCGTCGATGCCGCAGCAGATCGTGGAGGCCTGTGCCCAATTCTCGACCATGTTATAGCCGCTGCAGTTCAGATAATCGAGGAACTTGTCCGGCTGTGCCTTGCGCGAGTAATAGGCGAAGGGCGCCCAGTAGGACAGCTCGTCTTCCATGAGCAGTTCCTGGTGGGCCACCAGCGGGCGCGTCAGCCAGCGCAGGCGGGTGTGGGCGTCGGGCATGCCCACGGCGCCGGCCTGGGTGTGCGCCCGGTCGCGCGTCTGCCAGCCGTCCACGACGTGATCCGCCGCCTCGGGGCCGTACATGTCCACGGCGAGCTGGTGGTAGAGTTCGAGCCAGCCGCGCTGGTGGGCGGGGGCTTCACAGGTCAAGCCGAAGGTGAAGGCCTTGAAGTAGTCGAGGCTGTTGCCGCCGCCCATGTAGCGCCTGGCCTTGCCGGCCTTGACGTTGAGCGCGCCCCGCAGGCCGTCAAGGACCGCGTTGTCCTTGTTGAGCGTGGGGCCCACGAAGTAGGTGGAGCCGCCGGAGCCGAGCAGCGAGCATTCGGCCTGGTGTTCGCCGGGGCAGATGCCGTTGACGCCAATGCCGGGCTTGAGGGAGCGCAGCACGAGATGGGTTTCGTCGTCGTTGAACCAGTGGTACACGTTCGTGAACACGTGGGCATCGACGCCGGCGTCGAGCGCGCCGGCGCGCATGTCGAGGAGGAACTCGGTCACGCGCAGGCCCATGTCCTTGCCCTGCGTGCCCGTGGGCCCGTTGACGCCGCTGAAGAGGCGCTTGTCCCAGGGGTAGAAGCCGCCCGAGTCATTGGTGTTGAAGGTGAAGAGGTCCAGGCCGGGGCAGGCCTTGCAGAGCATGCGCATGCCGGCGCGATAGGCGGCGCGCACCTCGGGGTGGTCCGTATTGGGCGAGTAATAGAGGCCCGTGGCGCGCAGGCTGTTGTCTGCGCGGCTGCCGCGCCAGCCCGGATGCTTGGCATAGACGCGCTCGTTCAGCCAGTGGGGCTCCGTGCCGTAATAGGCGGCGCGCATGCCGAGCTTTTTGCAGATGGCGTACTTGGCCTTGAGAAAGTCGAACTGGGCTTTCACATTGCGCGCGGGGTAGGCGTCTTCCAAGCCCGGCGGGGTGACGTGCTTAAAGAGGGATGGGAGGACGGCGGACCACTCGCACCAGGGGCTGTCCACTTCCTCGCCCCGGAAGTCGGTGCGTTCGGCCAGATCGGAGACAAACAGGTGCGTGAAGCCGGCGGCCTTGGCGGCGCGCCCGATGGCCTCAAATTCCTTCAGGTCGTGTGTGCGTGGTAAAAAGGCGAGTTCCTTGCCCTTGAGCGATGCCATGTTGCGTCTTCCTTTCAACGTCCTAAGGTCGTGTGGCTAGCAGCGAAGCACACGCTGACGGGCACTGCAAGCCAAAGATGGATGCCACGCCGGTGCCGCCGTGATTAAACGCGTGGTTGCGCGCCGGATTCGCGGCTGCCGTTTGCCGGTGGGCGGTCTGCAGACGGCACCTCTCGGGAAGGGCGGATTACGCGAAAAGTGAGCGAGTATGGCCTCTGTGACGGGGGGCGGTGGGGGCTCCGCTTGCGGAGACCTGTTGCGAGGAAGAGGTCCGCGCAAGCGCGGCCCCTACAAGACGGTGTGCGAACCCTTGACGCATTCCCAGCGGGGCAGTAGAAGTTAATGAGTCGACGCGGCGTTGCCGCCGCCCACATACGAGGCCTGGGCATGCAGGATTCCAGCACCAATGCCGCGTCTGGCCAGCAACCTTCCCCGGCTGTCCCCATTCCCGAGACCGCCCGGGCGTCTGAAACCCCGGAACTCGTGCTGCAGCGGCTGCGGAATGTGGTCGCGGTGGTGGATGCCAGCCCGCTGGTGGTCTTTCTCTGGCGCTTTGTGGGTGGCCAGGAGTGGCCGGTCGATTATGTCAGCGCCAGCGTGAGTCAGTTCGGCTACACGCCCGAGGATTTTCTGAGCGGCCGGGTTTCATGGGTGGGGGTGACGCACCCGGACGACGTGCCGCGCCTTGAAGCCGAAGTGGCCCGGCATCACGAGCAGGGAATCACGGAGTTCTTCCAGGAATACCGGCTGCTGACAAAGTCGGGCGAGGTGCGGTGGGTGGATGACCGCACCTTCGCCGTCCGAGACGCCGCCGGCGCGATCACGCACTACGCCGGCGCCATCCGCGACATCACACCGCGCAAGGTGGCGCTGACCAGGCTGAGCGAGCAGCATGCCACGCTGCACGCGATCATCGACAGCATCAACTGCTCCATATTCGCCGTCGACCGCTCGTATTGCTACACGGGGTTCAACAAGCTGCACGCCGTGACGATGAAAGCCCACTACGGGGCGGACATCCAGCTCGGCGGCAATCTGTTGGATTCCATCACCGTTCCCGTGGATCGCGAGAATGCACACCGGAATCTGGATCGTGCTTTTCGGGGGGAGCTGTTCACGCTGGATAGCCCGGCGCGCCAGGCCGGGGGGGAGGTCGAGACCTATCTCCTGATCTTCAACCCCATCCGCACCGAGGGCGGCGATGTCATCGGGGCGACGGTGGTGGTCCAGAATGTCACGCCGGAGCGAACGGCCACCGCAATCCTGCGGCGGAGCGAGGAATGGTTCCGCGCCTTGATCGAGCATGCGTTCGGCATCGTCCTGGTCACGGATCGCTCGGGTGTGATCACGTTCATCAGTTCGAATGTTGAGCATCTCATGGGGTACACCGTGGCCGAGACCTTGGGGCGCTCGGTCTTTGACTTTGTGCATCCGGATGAAGCGTGGGCGGCCCGCGGAGTTTTGGACGACTTGCTGCGGACGCCGGGGACGGCGGTCATCAACACGTATCGGGCCCGGCATCGCGACGGCCAGTGGCGCTGGACGGAAGTTGTCGGTCAGAACCTGCTGGACACCCCGTCGATGCATGCGCTGGTGTTCAACCTGCGCGACATTACGGAGCGTGTGGAAATGGAGCAGGCGCTGCGGGAGAGCGAAGAGCGTCTGCGGCTGACGCTGCAGGATTCGCCCATCGTTGTGTATCACGCGGATCGGGACCTGCGTTACACCTGGATTTACAACCCGCGCCACGGGTTTGACGTGGCGGGGGTTCTGGGGAAGCGGGACGATGAGCTGCTGCCGGTGGCGGATGCTGCGGCCCTCATGGACCTGAAGCGCCGCGTCCTTGAGACCGGTCGCCCGGAGCGCGCCCAGCTTCTCCTGCACCCGCTTGGCACGACGGCCATCTACGACGTGAACATCCTGCCCCAGCGCGGGCACGGCGGTGCGATCACGGGCGTCACGGTTGTGTCGGTGGATGTGACGGAGCGCGTGGCCATGGAGCAGGCGCTGCGGGAGAGTGAAGACCGGCTGCGGGTGGCGCTGCACACTGTTCCCATTGTCGTGTCGCACGTTGATCAGGATTTGCGGTACACGTACATCTACAATCCACGGCACGGGTTTCGCACCGCGGACGTGGTGGGGCGGACGGATTTCGACTTTCTGCCGCCGGACCTGGCCAGCACCTGGATGTCGGTCAAGCGGAAGGTGCTGGAGGCCGGAGTTGGCGAGCATATCCAGCATGAGATCGAGCTGGGCGGGATCCGTACGAGTTACGACACGGTGATCGAACCGGTGCGTGGGGTGGACGGCGCCATTACGGGTCTGACGGTCGTGTCGTTTGACATTACGCCCTTGAAGCGAGCGGAGGGCGAGGTCCGCCGGCTCAATGCGGAACTGGAGCAACGCGTGGCCGAGCGCACGCTTGCGCTGCAGGAGAGCGAGGAGCGCTACCGGCAGTTCTTCAATGCCCAGACCCATGGGGCCATGGTGTACGGCCTGGATCCCCTGCGGATTGTCGATGCCAATGCCGCGGCCTGCGCGCTGTACGGGTACACGCGGGAGGAGTTGCTGGCGATAGATCCGACGGTGCTGACTGCCGAGCCGGTGGATTCGGGCAACGCATTCTGGCGCCAGGTTGCGGGCGATCTGCGCCCGATCCCGCTGCGGTACCACTACCGCAAAGATGGCACGCGATTTCCGCTGGCGATCTGGCCGAGCCTGTTCAGCCTGCAGGGGCAGAAGGTGCTCGGGGTCACGCTGGTGGACGTCAGCCGGCTGCAGGAGGCGGAGCGCCAGCTGCGGGAGTCGGAAACCAAGTTCCGGGTGCTGGCGGAAGAATCGCCCAATATGATTTTCATCAACCAGGGCGGACGCCTGGTGTACGTCAATCCACGCTGCGTGGACATGCTGGGCTACACGCGGGAGGAGCTCTACGCGCCGACGTTCGACGTGCTCGGCATCGTGGATGCGTCATCAGCCGAGACGGTGCGGCGCAATCTCGACACGCATCTGCGGGGGCAGGAAACGGAGCCCTACGAGTGCGTGCTGCGGACGAAGACCGGGCGGCGGCTGGACGCACTGCTGGCGACGCGCATCATCGAATACGAGAAGGGGCGGGCCGTCTTCGTGATCGTCACGGACGTGACGGCCAGCCGGGAGGCGGAGCGCACGCGCCTCCGGCAGCAGGAGCGCCTGCAGCGTCTGGCGGCCAAGTTGGCGGTGGCGCAGGACGAGGAGCAGCGGCGCATTGCCGACGGCCTGCACGACGACGTGGCGCAGGTGCTGACGGCCTGCCGCTATCGCCTGGCCGGCCTGCAGGACGGGATGTCGGGGGACGCGGTGCGCGAGACGCGCGCCGACCTGGACCATTTGCTGGAGCAGGCGCAGAAGACGATCCGCTCGCTGAGTTTCGAGCTGGCCTCCTCGACGCTGCACCAGCGCGAATTGATCCCCGCGATTGAGGCCCTCTGCCTGGGCATGACACAGCGGTACGACGTGCGATTCGACTTCCGGCACACCGGCCCGCGGCCCGCGCTGAGCGTGGAGACCACGGTGGTGCTCTTCAAGGCCACGCGGGAGTTGCTGTTCAACGTGGTGAAGCATGCGGGCGTGGACCGGGCCCTGGTGACCGTGTGCACCGAATCGAATGGTGTGCGGATCCAGGTGGAAGACGAAGGGCGCGGGTTCACGCGGTCGGCCAGCCTGACGGAGACGGAGCTGGGGCGGGGGTTGGGGTTGTTCCAGATCCGGGAGCGCCTGCGGGATGTCGGGGGGCGGATGCGCGTGGATTCCCGCCCGGGCGTGCGGACGCGTATCACGTTGACGGCACCGCACGCGGAGGAGTAGAAGGGTTGCCAAGCGGCTCCGGCGTGGTGCGCGGGGTCTGGATGGAGAGTCTGCATGAAGGGCCAATGGCCGTTGATCGTGTTGCTGGCGGTGTGTGCGGCGGGCGCCTGGGGCGAAGAGGCGGACGATACGCGTGTGGAGGTCCAGCCGGGGGCCTCGGCGGCGTCGGAAGCCAGGATCCAGACGCGGTCGCATTCCGAGACCGGCCGGCAGCTTCGGCAGACGGCGATGCAGGCGCGCCAGGCGTACCAGGAGGCTCTCGGGCGCCAGGCCGGGATTGCGCAGCTTGACCGTGACTTGGCCGCTGACCAGGCCGAACTGGAACGCTTGACCGGCGAGCGCAAGCGCGTGGCAGAGCGTGAATCGTCGCAGTGCGCGCTCGAGCGCGATGCCTGGATCGATGCCCGCGATCATTTGCAGGCCCTGCGCAACGACGGGCAATCGCCTGCCGCGGAGATTGAGCAGGCGCGGCAGCAGGCGGACGCGGCCCAGCGCGCGTTTCGGCAGGCCATGGTTTCGATTCCCGCCGTGCAGGATCTGGATGCGAAGCTGACGGCTCTGCGGGCCCGATTGAGCCAGCGCTACATTGAGCGGCGCGCCGCCGAAGCGACCCTGGCGGAAACGCTGGCAACGGAGCGCGCCGCCATGGCGGCATCCGAGAAGGCCTACCTCGAGTACGTGTACGGGCCGTAAGCCGGACACGTCCGCCATCCTCCCCGCTCGCGGTTCCTGCCCATGCGCCCCGCGGCGTTGCGGCGACACGGGACGGCCATGATGCCTGCCGTCCTGTGCCGGTCTGGATTCCCTCTCTTTTTCCGCCTGTCGTGTCACGGCTTTGTCAAAAAAGGCGACGCCCCGGCGTCGGGCCGGGATATGGCACGGCCTATGCTCACTGAGGCAATGGCTGGGCCGATGGGGATGCATGCGCGGAGCCGCCGCGCGGTGCGAGGGGACCATGAATGCCATCGCCAATCAACTGCGCGACCATCCGCTGTTCCGGGACCTGCCTCCGCGCGCGCTCAAGCAGCTCGCGGCGAACGCGGTGCGCATCGAGTATGCCAAGGGCGGCATCATCGTGCGCGAAAACGATCCCGGCGAGGCGTTGTACGTCGTGCTCAGCGGGCGTTGCCAGGCCACGGTGGACCGGCCCGACGGCACGCGGCAGGTCCATGACGTTTACGGGCCCGGGGACACGTTCGGCGAGCGGCCGCTGCTGAGCCGCGACGGGCACGCGGCGACGGTGCGCGTGATCACCGACTGCATCGTCCTGCGCATCCCTGCGAGCGACCTGAGTCCGGTGCTCGACCGGTACCGGGAATTTGAGAAGGAGCTGACGCGCCGGGTCTACGGTCAGGTGCGGCTGCTGCGCGCCGGACAGCCGGCGGCGAAGCTGGGGCGGGTGGCGGTGCTCGGCAACCTGTCGCCGCGCGTGCGCGGCAGCGAGATTGCGCACAACCTGGCGGCGGCCGTGCGGCAGGAGGCGGGCTGCTCGGTGCTGACCGTGGAAATGGTGGGCGAGCCGGGCGGGCCGGCCTTGTCCGACTGGCGCAACCTGCCGCTGTGCACGCTTGACGAACTGCGGGCGGCGGCGGACGTCCGCAAAGCCACGAGTGGCCTTTGGGATCTGCGTCTGCACGCGCGGGACACGGCGGCAGAGGCGGATTGCGTCGCCCCGGTGCTCAGCCATCTCGCGCTGTATGCGCGCATCGTGATCGTGCACGCGGATGCGTCCGTGCCGGAAGGGGTCGTCGAGCAGCTCCTGGTGCAGGCCGACCTTTCCTACATGCTGCTCGGCCAGCGCGATGCGGATCGGCGACGGGCCGAGGCGCTCACGCGCCGGCTGACCCAGCATCCCGCGCACGAGATCGTGCACCCGCTGCCCGTGCTCTGCCTGGACGAGGGCGAGCGCGCGACGGCGGCCGAATCGCTGGCGGCGCGGCTGGGGATGCCGGTCCACGCCGTCATCCCGGGGCTTCCCCGCGCGGAGTCCGAGGCACACGACTTTTACCGGCGGCATCCGGGCGAGCGCTTCAGCGCGCACATCCGCCACCTGGCGCGCGAAATCGGGCGCTGCCGGCTCGGGCTGGCGCTCTCCTCGGGCGGGGCCAAATCGCTCGCGCACATCGGCGTCATCCAGGTGCTGGAGGAGCAGGGCATCGACGTGGACGTGGTGGCGGGGACGAGCATGGGCGGTCTGATCGGGGCGCTGTGGGCGTACGGCATCGACGGGCGGGGCATGGAGACCCTGGCGCGCGCGCAGGGGGGGGCGCGGGGGTTGTGGCGCCTGATCGACCCCGTCTTTCCGCCGCGGCGCGGCTTCATTGGCGGGATGCGCGCGCCGGAGATCGTGCGCGAGGCCATCGGCGAGGCGCACTTTTACGACATGCAGAAACAGCTGCGGGTGGTGGCCACGGACCTGGACACGCTGGAGCGCGTGGTGTTCGACAGCGGGGAGGTGGCGCCGGTGGTGCATGCCAGCATGGCCATGCCGGGCATCGTGGTGCCGGTGCGTCTCAACGGGCGCACGCTGGTGGACGGCGGCGTGGCGGAGCCGATTCCGGTAAACGTGCTGATGGAGATGGGCGTCGAGCGCATTCTGGCGGTGAACACGATCCCCAATCCGGCGGAACTGAAGCAGTGCCTGCTGCTGCGCGGCGAGGAGCCGGCGGTGCCGCCGCGGCGCGGGACGGGGCGGGCCTTCAGCCGCTACCTGAACTACTTCGGGCGCGGGAACATCCTGGACATCTGGTCGAAGAGCATGCTGGGCGCGGAGAGCCGCGTGGCGGAAATTGCCTGCCGGCAGGCCGACGTGGTGCTGCGGCCGGTGCTGTGCGACGGGCGGTGGCACGATTTCGGGCGCCCGGACAAATACATCGCGGTGGGGAGGCATGCGGCGGAGCAGCAGATCGAGGATATCCGGAGGCTGGTCAAATGAATGCCACACGTGCCTTGCGCCGGCTGCAAACACGCTGGGACCGGCTGGAGCGCGGCGACATCCGCCGGCTGCAGGAGGTGGTGCTGCACGATTACCTTCGGCGGCAGGTGCTCCCGTATGCCGCCTACTACCGTGAGCTGTTCCAGTCCCATGGCCTGCGGGCGGAACACGTGCGTACGCATGAGGATCTCAGCCGCGTGCCGTTCACGTCGAAGCTGGACCTGCTGCCGACGCCGGAGCGCCCGGAGCGGGCGCTCGACTTCATCCTGCTGCCCGGGGAGCAGGCGCTGGCGCGGCGCTGGGACGTCGTGCGCCGGGCCGCGTGGCGCGGTCGCGCCGCGGTGCGGGCGGAGCTGACGGCGGAGTACCGCCCGATCTTCCTGACGAGCACGACGGGTCGCTCGGCCGCCCCCGTGGCCTTTCTCTACACGCAGCACGATCTGGCTAATCTGGCGCGCTCGGGGCGCCACCTGATGACCGTCAGCGGCGCCCGTCCGGACGACCGGCTGCTCAATCTTTTCCCGTACGCGCCGCACCTGGCATTCTGGCAGGCGCACTATGCGGCCGAGGCGCACGGGGTCTTCCTGCTCAGCACGGGCGGCGGCAAGGTGATGGGGACGGAGGGCAACCTGCGCGTCATGTCCAAGATCAAGCCGCGCGGCATCATTGGCATGCCGACGTTCGTGTACCACCTGCTCAGCGAGGCGCGCGAGGAGGGCCGGCAATTCCCGGACCTGGGCGTTTTGGTGCTGGGCGGCGAGAAACTGCCGCCGGGCATGCGGCGGAAGCTGCGCGAGCTGGCGCGCGAGCTGGGCAGCCGCGCCGACACCACCATCGTCGCCACGTACGGGTTCACCGAGTCCAAGATGGCCTGGGGCGAGTGCCCGTATCCGGACGACGGGACGTCCGGCGGCTATCACCTGTATCCGGACCTGGGCGTGGTGGAAATTGTCGACCCGCGGACCGGGGTGCCGGTGGGCGATGGCGAGCCGGGCGAGATCGTGTTCACGGCGCTCGATGCGCGGGGCAGCGTCGCCATCCGCTACCGCACGGGCGACGTGATCGACGGCGGGCTCGTGTACGGCTCGTGCCCGCACTGTGGCCGGGTGGGCCCGCGGCTGGTGGGGAACATCGGCCGGCAGTCCGAGGTGCGCGAACTGCGGCTCGACAAGATCAAGGGCACGCTCGTGGATTTCAACGAACTGGAACACGTGCTGGATGATGCGCCGGCCATCGGGGCGTGGCAGCTGGAGATTCGCAAGGTGCACGACGATCCGCTGGAGCTGGACGAGTTGATCCTGCACGTGGAGAACCGGACGCGTCGTGCGCACGGGACGCTGGAGAAGGAACTCAGCGACACGCTCATGGCCCACACGGAACTGCGGCCCAACGCGATCGAGTTTCACAGCGCGCGCGAGATGCGCAGGCGGCAGGGGGTGGGGGTGGAAATCAAGGAGCGGCGCCTGGTGGATAACCGGCCGAGGGACGGGCAGCCGGCGCCGCCACGGGAAGCGCCGGGCAACGGGGCGCACGGCGCGCATCGCGCCCGGACGGGGGAATCATGAAAACCGCGCGACTGGTGATCATTGACGGCGTCCGCACTCCATTTGCGCGGGCGGGAACCGAGTTTGCCGCGCTGCCGGCGGACGAGCTGGGGCGGGTGGCGGTGCGCGCGCTGCTGCTGAAGACGGGCTTCGATCCGGGGCTGGTGGATGAGGTGATCTTCGGCTGCGTCGGGCAGCCGGCGGACGCCACCAACGTGGGACGCGTGATCGCGCTGCGCGCGGGTGTGCCGCGGCAGGTGCCGGCGATCACGGTCTCGCGCAACTGCGCGTCGGGGTTTGAAGCCGTCACGCAGGCGTACGAGAAGCTGGCGGCAGGACGCGGGTCCATTTTCATCGTGGGCGGGGTCGAGAGCATGTCGCAGTACCCGCTGCTGTACCCGTATGCGGGTGCACAGAAGTTCGCCCGGCTCAACAAGGCGCGCACGTGGCCGGCGCGGCTGGCGGCCCTGGCGGCGTTTCGCCCGCGCGATTTCGCGCCGCGCGTGAGCCTGATCATGGGGCTGACCGACCCGGTCTCGGGGTTCAACATGGGCGAGACGGCGGAGCTGCTGACGCGGGAGAACGGCATCACGCGGGAGATGCAGGACGCCTTGGCCATGGACTCGCATCGCAAGGCCATCGCCGCGCGCGCCCGGCTGGCGGAGGAGATCACGCCGGTCTACGCGGGCCCCGCGTATGTTCGCGCGCTGGCCGAGGACAACGGGCCGCGGACGGACCAGACCCCGGCCGTGCTGGCCAAGCTGCGCCCGGTGTTTGAGCGCCAGACCGGGACGGTCACGGCGGGCAACTCGTCGCAGATTTCGGACGGCGCCGTGGCGCTGCTGGTCATGAGTGAGGAGCGGGCGGCGGCATTGGGGCTGACGCCGCTGGGGGTGCTGACGGGCTATGCCTACCGGGGGTGCGATCCGGCGCGCATGGGGCTGGGGCCGCTGGCGGCCATCGCGGCGGCGGAGGATGCCCTGAAGCTAGGACTGGCCGATGCGGACCTGATCGAAATCAACGAGGCGTTTGCGGGTCAGGTGCTGGCGGTGATGAAGCTGGCAGAGTCCGCCGAATACGCGCGCACGGCGCTGGGCCGGGAGCACGCGCTGGGTGTCGTGCGGCCCGAGATACTCAACGTCAATGGCGGTGCGGTGGCCCTGGGGCATCCGGTGGGGGCGACGGGGGCGCGGCTGGTGCTGACGGCGCTGAAGGAACTGCAGCGGCGTCGCGCGCGGCGTGCGCTGGTGACACTCTGTGTCGGCGGTGGTCAGGGGGCGGCGCTGTGGTTGGAAAGGGGGGGCGCATGAGCACGGGCATTCGCACGGAACGCACGGCGGACGACCTGGCGCTGGTGACCTTTGATCAGCCCGGCGCCGCCGCCAACGTGCTCAGTCGTGAGGTGCTGCAGGCGCTCGACGGCGCCCTCGACTGGGTGGCTGCCCAGCCCGGTCTGCGCGGGGTCGTGTTCCTGTCGGCCAAGCCGACCATCTTCATTGCCGGTGCGGACGTGAAGCAGCTGGCGGCGCTGGACCACGACGACGCCTTGCGCGCCATGATCCGGGAGGGCCAGCGCGTATTTGCGCGGGTGGGTGATCTGGCGGTTCCATCCGTGGCGGCGATTCACGGGGCCTGCCTGGGAGGCGGGTGCGAGCTGGCGCTGGCGTGCGACTACCGCGTGGCGTCGGATGATCACCGCACGCGCATCGGACTGCCGGAAACGAGCCTGGGGATTGTCCCGGCCTGGGGCGGCTGCACGCGCCTGCCGCGGCTGGTGGGCTTTCCGAAGGCGTGTGACCTCATCCTGGGCGCCAAGCGGCTGGCGCCGAAGCCGGCCCTGCGGGCGGGGCTGGTGGACGCCGTGGTGCCGCGTGAAGCGCTGCTGACGATGGCGCGGCGGCTGGTGGCGAAGGGGCGGCCCGTTCGCAAGCGGCACGGGGTGGTGAACCAGGCGCTGATCGCGGGCGGGATTGCCCGGGTCGTCAGTCGGGATCTGGAGCACCGCACGCGCGGGCATTACCCGGCGGTGTATCGTGCGCTCGATGCCATGCGGCGCGGCCTGCGCGTCTCGGTGGCGGAAAGCCAGCGGCTGGAAGAAGAGGCCGTCGTGCAACTGGCGGTGACACCGACCTGCCACAACCTGATGCGCGTCTTCTTCCAGCAGGAGCGGGCCAAGCACCTGCGACTGGACAACGCCCACCCGCCGCCGCGGCTGGAGCGCGTGGCCGTGATCGGGGCGGGCGTCATGGGGGCGGGCATCGCACAGTGGCTGAGCGCGCATGAGCGCGCGGTCATTCTCAAGGATGTGGACGTTGATCGTGTGCGGCAGGGGATGGCCACGATCGCCACGCTGTACCGCGAGGCCGTGCGTCACCACGTCCTCGAGGCCGTGGCGGCGCGGGCCGGCCTGGATCGCCTGGCGCCGACGGCGGTCGAGGTGCCGCTGGCGGGGACGGAGCTAGTCATCGAGGCGGCCGTGGAGAACATGACCATCAAGCAGGAGATCTTCCGCCGCCTGGGCGAGGCCACGCCCGCGGAGACCATATTGGCCACCAACACGTCCGCCCTGTCGGTCACCGAACTGGCGCGGGTGGTGAGGCATCCGGAGCGGGTCATCGGCGTGCACTTCTTCAACCCGGTGCATCGGATGCAACTGGTCGAGGTGATTGTGGGCGCGCAGACCGCGCCGGCCGTGGTCGACCGCGTACTGCGCTTTGTGCAGGAGGTGGGCAAGCTGCCGGTGGTGGTGCAGGACCGGCCGGGCTTCGTGGTTAATCGCATCCTGATGCCGTACCTGATCGAGGCCGGGCACCTGTTCGAGGCGGGGGCGCCCGTGGCGAGGATCGACGAGGCGATGCTCGACTTCGGGATGCCGATGGGGCCGCTGCGCCTGATCGACGAGGTGGGTGTCGACGTGGCCAGTCACGTGGCGGGGCATTTGTCGGCGTGCTTCGGCGCCCGGATGGCCGTGCCGGCCGTGCTGTCGGCGATGGTGGCGGCGGGGCAGCTTGGGCGCAAGCGTGGCAGCGGCTTTTACCGGCATGCGGGTGGGAATCGGGCGCGCCCCCACGCGGCCCTGGCGAAGCACGTGCGGAACCGGGAGGCGGCAGGACTCGACGAGGACGCGCTGGTGGATCGCATGGCCCTGTTGATGGTGAACGAGGGGGCGCGGTGCCTGGATGAGGGAGTGGTCGGCGAGGCACAGGATGTGGATTTCGCGATGATCATGGGCACGGGCTTTTCGCCCTTCCGGGGCGGGCCGCTGCGTTACGCGGATGGGCGTGGCATCGTCAACGTCGTGCGCGAGTTGGATCGACTGGCGGCGCGGGTCCACGCGCGCTTTGAGCCGTGCGAGCGATTGCGGCGCATGGCGGAGCGGGAAGAGACCTTCTATCACGACATGACCGGCGGGGACCACCGGCTGCAGGGCGGGGGTTCGCGGCCTGAAGGAGGTGGGGCATGAAGACGAACGTGGAAGCGGGCGGCGCTGAGCCGGCCGAGGTCATCGATACCTCCAAGATGAATGAGGGCAAGCGGCAGGCGCTGGAATTGGCGGAGTCGTCGCGCGAGGCGGCGGGGCAGGTGCCATCCTTCGTTGGGCAGCTCTTCATGGGGCGGCTGCCTTGGGAACTCATTGACCCGTACCCGGAGCCGACGGCCGAGGATCGTGCGGCGGGTGACGATTTTCTGGCGCGTCTCGATGCCTTTCTTCGCACGCATACGGACCCGGATGCGATCGACCGGGATGGTGAGATTCCCCAGGAGGTCATGGACGGGCTGGCGGCGCTGGGGGCTTTTGGCATCAAGATCCCGACGGCCTACGGCGGGCTGGGGCTGTCGCAGGTGACCTACAGCCGGGCGGCGATGCTGCTGGGAAGCCACTGCGGGAATCTCACGGCCCTGCTCTCCGCGCACCAGTCGATCGGCGTGCCACAGCCCCTGCTGGTATTCGGCACGGACGACCAGAAGCGCCGCTACCTGCCGCGCGTGGCAGCGGGGGAGCTCTCGGCCTTTGCATTGACGGAGGTGGGGGTGGGCTCGGACCCGGCGCGCATGCAGACACATGCGGAACCGACGGCGGACGGGCAGCATTTCGTTCTGAACGGCGAGAAGCTGTGGTGCACGAACGGGACGCGGGCGGGGGTGATGGTGGTGATGGCGCGCACACCTCCCAAGGTGGTCAATGGCAAGGAGCGCAACCAGATCACGGCGTTCATCGTGGAGGCGACGATGCCGGGTGTGAGCGTTGTGCATCGCTGCCGGTTCATGGGGCTGCGGGCGCTGTACAACGGCGTCATTCGCTTCGAGAACGTGAAAGTGCCGCGCGAGAATATCCTGCTGGCGGAGGGCAAGGGGTTGCGCGTGGCGCTGACGACGCTTAACACGGGGCGCCTGACGCTGCCCTCGGCCTGCGTGGGATTGTCCAAGCGCTGCCTGGGGATCGTACGTCGCTGGGCGGGCGCGCGCGAGCAATGGGGGGCGGTGATCGGCAAGCACGCGGCCATAGCGGACAAGATCGCGCGCCTGGCGGCGGACACGTTTGCGATGGAGGCGATGACGCTGCTGACGGCGGCGCTGGTGGATCGCCATCAGACGGACATCCGGCTGGAGGCGGCGATGTGCAAGATGTGGGGCACGGAGCGCGCGTGGCGGATCGTGGACGATACGATGCAGATCCGCGGCGGGCGAGGCTACGAGACGGCGGATTCGCTGCGGGCGAGGGGGGAGGCGCCGATCGCGGTGGAGCGCTTTATGCGTGACTCGCGGATCAACCTGATTTTCGAAGGCTCGAGCGAGATCATGCGCCTGTTCATCGCGCGCGAGGCGCTCGATCCGCACCTCAAGCTGGGAGGGGCGGCGCTGAATCCTAAGCTGCCCGTGGCGACGCGCCTGGCGGCGGGGGCGCGCGCCGCGGTATTCTACGCGGGATGGTATGTGCGGCAGTGGGTGGGGTGGGTGGGCGGGGGGCGGGGGGCAGGGATGCACCCGGCACTGCGGCGGCATGCGCGCTATGCGGAAGCCACGAGCCGGCGGCTGGCACGCGCGCTTTTCCATGCGATGCTGCGGCACGGGCCGAAGCTGGAGCGCGAGCAGGTGTTGCTGGGGCGGTTGGTGGATATCGGGACGGACGTGTTTGCCATTGCCGCGACATGCGCGCGCGCGCAATCTCTGGTGGACGGCGGCCACGGGGAGGAGGCGCTGGCGCTGGCGGATGTGTTCTGCCGCGATTCGCGCGGGCGTGTGGAAGAGGCATTTCGTGCCAGCGCGCACAATACCGACCATGCCCGCTACCGGTTGGCGCGAGAGGTGCTGGAGGGCAAGTTCACGTGGTTGGAAGACGGGATCCTGGCGCCCGGGGCCTGAGCGGCTAGCCCCACATCGCCCCATGGGCAGGGGGCCTCAGCAGGCCGGAACCCAGCCGGTTTCGCGGGTGATGCGGGAGATGTCCGTGAGGCATGTCAGGGGAGCATCCGGGGCTTTGAGGGGGGCGTGGGGGAAGTGGCGGCGGCGAAGGTCTTCGTCGGAGATATCCAGCATGTTGGAGCGGAGTGTGGGCATGTAGCAGCGATAGCCGGGGAGCGTGGCGCGGAGGACGGCATCCACGAGGCGCCCCACTTCGGCGGCGGTCATGCGTGCGGCGAAGACATCATCGGACTCCCGGCCGGAGACGCGGCGGGCATAGCTCTCGATCCATTCCTGATCCACGTGCGTCAGGGGGAGACGCAGCGTGGTCGCTTCACATCCATGCTGCGTGGCCAGCAGGCGCAGCAGATCCTCCCCGTGGAGTTTGCTCAACCCGTAGTAGTTGTTTGGGCTGGGAGGTGTGTCGCCGTCGAATGGCAGGGGAGGCCAGCCCTGGCCGGACACCATGGGGGCCATGAACAGGCTGCGGAGGACCTGGATGCTGCTGGTGAACACGATCTTGCGCGCGCCCGCCGTGGTGGCGGCGGCAAAGACGTTGAGGTTCATCGCGGCGTTCTCGATGTACAGGCGCTGCCCATCGGGGATGGACCGGGGGCTGGCGTGGTTCCCGAGGTGAACGATGGCTTCATGGCCCGGCATGAGGGCTTCCACCGCGGCGCGGTCTAGAAGGTCGAGCGCGTGCAGCGGCAGGCGTCCGTTGGCTGGATGGCGGAGATCCGTGGCGGTGACGGCATGGCCGGACGCCGCGAGCGCCTCGGCCACCACGCGACCGATAAGCCCGCCGGCGCCCGTGACGAGAACCTTCATGCGTAGAGAGGGCAGGGGCAACGCTCAGCATTCAACAGTCAAGTCCGGCGCACGGGCACGTGACTGTTGCGCGTTGCCCGCTGAGCCTGGTGCGCTGCCGAAGACCTACTTTTTTCCGGCCAGGGCTACTTCCCAGTACTTGCGGCCCAGGGTTTTGACCTGATCATCCTCGATCTTGTTGAGCTTGTGGTAGGCCGGGTGACCGCTGGGCTGCTTGTAGGGATCGTTGTGCTTGGTGTTGTAGCAGCCGATCAGCGTCCAGCGCGGGAACTCCGAGCGGTTCTGGTCGGAGCGGTGCAGGGTGTTACCGTGGAAGAAAAGGGCGTCGCCCGGATCCATTTCGGCGTAGACGAGTTCGAGCCGCTTCATCAGGGCGTCGACGCGTTCCTGGTTGGCGCCGACCTGTTCGCCCGTCATGCCATGGTCGATGCGGCCGACGAGGTGGGAGCCGCGGAGCACCTGCATGCAGCCGTTGGCCTTGGAGGCGCGGTCGACGGCGATGGCGCAGCTCGCCATGTCCGGATAGAGGCAGTGGTTGTTGACGTACCAGTAGCCGTAGTCCTGGTGCCACTCCCAGGCTCCGCCCACGCGCGGCTCTTTGAGCATCATCTTGTGGTGCCAGTGGTAGACCTCGTCGTCGAACAGCCGTTCCATGTTGTCCACGATGCGGCGGGCGCAGACGTACACGCTGTAGATGTCGTCCTCGGCGTAGTTCTTGAGGCGCAGCTTGCTGGCCATGCCCTGGGAGTCCTTGCGCGTGGGGGCGGTGTCGAAGTCGCGGTCGGCCTTGGCGACCTCGATCAGCATTTTCATCTCTTCGGCATCGAAGAGGCCGCGGGCGATGTAGTATCCGTCGGCGTTGTACTGGGCGATTTCCGTGGCCGTCAACGAACGTGTCATAAGCGATTCCTCCCCGGGGCGCCCGGTACGGGCGCCAAGCCGCACCCCCTCATTGCGCACAAGCAGGATTGAACCGGATTACCCGAAGGTCCGGCAATGAAAATCGACCGCACCAGGCGTGCCTGGCGGTTATTTGAGCCAGGGGGCCGACCACGGATAAGGGGCTTGGGCCAAGACATCTCGACAACCAGATCATTGAACGCAAACCGCTTATCGTGGTCCGACCCCACGGGGGCCGGATTTGGGTTGTTTGTTGATGTCGGCATCGGGCGTGACGAGGGCGGCGTTGGCTTTGCAGGTGCGGAGGAAGACATCGAGCTTGCCGGTGGGCGCGGGTTTCCAGGCGTAGGGGTCGCAGCCGGCAACGGGCACGATGCGGCGCATGTCCTGCTTGGCGATGGAAAGGCCTTCTTCGTAGTGCCAGGGCAGCAGCGACCAGGCATTCATGTAGTGATTGACGAGGACGCGGCGGTAGATCTGACTGCGGTTCTTGCGCGAGCTGTGCAGCAGGTAGCCGTTGAAGAAGACGACGGCGCCGGCCTTGACGACGACCGGGATTTTTTTCGAATCGTCGAAGCCGAAGGACTCCTCGGAGAAGTCAAACTCCTCGGTGTTGGTGTGCGAACGCTGGGGATAGAGGTAGCCCGAGCGGTGCGACCCCGGCAGGATCCAGAGGCAGCCGTTTTCCACCGTGGCGTCATCCAGCGCGATCCACGCGCCGCACAGCGACCGGTCACGGGTCGGGATGTAGATCTCGTCCTGGTGCCAGGGCTGGCCCTGAAAGTCCGGCGGCTTGACGAAGAGCATGGACTGCATGCACTTGACCGAGCCGTCCCAGGCCGGCAAATGCGCGGCGACAATCTGTGAGAGGATGCCGCAGATTTTGGCATGCTGCACGTACTTGAGCATGACCGGGCTGATGTAGTGCGGCTGGTGGATGCAGAGGATGTTGCGCAGGACTTCGTCCGCCGGCATCTCGGCGGGGAGGGGCTTGAGGCGATCCGACGGGTAGCCGCCGCGCGCGATCTTGACGGTGTCGGCCTTGAGTTCGTCCAACTCCGCGGCCGTCATCAGGTCCGGGACGACGAGGTAACCCTCTTCGACAAAGAAGGCGATCTGCTCGGGCTTGAGCAGCTTGGGGACGTCGATGCGATGGCTGGCGCTGAGCGCCTGCTGCACGGCATGGGGATCTACAGAGTTAGCCGACACGTCATCATCCTTTCCAGACGGGCAGAATCGTGCCGACGCGACCGCGCCCGCCCGCCTCCTGCACCCACAGGAATTGAAGCGGAATTCCGAATGGCTAGGCAATCAAATTCGCGCGGCCCGTTGCCCGCGCATCGGTGCGCGCACCTCGTGCTCGGGCGTCAGAACGGCAGGAAGCGTGCATACTGGGTGAGGAGGCGGTTGCCCAGTTCGCGGATCCGGGCGGGCGGCAGGTGGCTGCAGACGGAGTCAAGGGCGAGGGCGGCAAGGGCGGCCTCGCGGTCGGCGGCTTCGCAGGCGTCGACGGTGGCGCGGAAGAGCCGGTCATAGCTGCGCAGCCAGCCGACGACAGGCTCGGGGAAATGGCCGGCGACGAGGGGCGTGAAGCCGTTGCCATTCACGACGACGAGCGTTTCGACGACGCCGCCTTCGGGGAGGTCCGGCATCTGGCCGCGGTTGGGCACGTTGCCGACATCGATGAAATTGCGGCCCGTGATGCGCGCGCGGCAGATGTCGACGGCGGTCTCGCGACTTCGCGTCAGATAATGTTCGGGGATGCCTTCCGCGACGGCCTTCTCGAGTTTGTCGCGGCGGGTCTGCAGCACGTCGCGGCGGTGGGTGATGGGGGTGCGTTTAAGGTTGAAGCGCTTCATGGCATCGGCGCTCGTGATGTAGTCCGGGAAGAATTCGCAGGTGTGGCGGTCGCCGATGTAGGGCAGCAAGCCGGTTTCGCGCAGGAGGTGGGTGGCCAACTCGTGGTGCGAGGAGAAGCCCATGGCGTCCTGGTAGTCGGGGTTGCTCATCTGGGTCAGGCTGCGCGTGCGGGCCTGCTCGCGCAATTCATCCATGACGTTGCGCCCCTTGACCGCGAGTTCCTTCATCCAGAAGAAGTGATTCAGCCCGCCGAACACGACGGAGATGTCGTCCTCGGACTCGAGCCGGTACATGGTCTTGATCAGTTCCAAATTTTCAAAGGCGCCGTGGCAGAGCCCGACGACGGGCGCGCGGCAGTGGCGGGCGAGGACGTCGGTGAGGGTGGTCATCGGATTCGTGTAGTTCAGCACGGTGGCGTGGGGCGCATAGGCATTGAACTGGGCGGCGAGGTCGACGAAGACCTTGTAATTGCGGATGGTGCGGGCCCAGCCGCCGGGGCCGCTGGTGTCGCCCACGGTGTGAAGGATGCCGTATTCCTCGGGGATGGCGAGGTCGTGGGCCATGGCGTCGAGGCCGCCGGTGGAGATGGTTACAATGAAGAAGTTGGCGTCGCGGAAGGCCTCATCACGGTTGTCGGTGGCGGTGATGAGGGCGGGGGCTTTCAGGTCGCCCTTGAGCCGGTTGACGAAAGCCGCGACGAGTTCGGCGGCGGGGCGGTTGATGTCGTAGAGGACGAAGTGCTGTTCCCGCAGGATGGGGTCGAGCAGCATGTCGGCCATGATTTTGGGCGTCCACGCGAAGCTGCCGCCGCCGATGAAGACGATCTTGTTCATCAGAATCCTCGTTCTTCCTGGCCAGGCGTGGGGGACGGGACCGCCGGCGAGGATTCTTATTGTTCGTACATGACGGGGTTAATGGGGCTGTTGATGACTTCGCCGATTTCGGCGCCGGGGCACCAGCGTTCCCAATCGCGCTGCTGATTGTTGTTCACGGGCGGGGCGAGGCGCATGTCGACGTCGATGTAGATGATGGTCATGACCTTGCGCGGGGTCTGGGTCGTATTGGGTCCGGCGCGGTGGAAGGTCCAGCCGTAGTGGAAGCTGACTTCGCCGAGATCGAAGGGCTCTTCGATCAGCGGGAAGTTGCGGGCCTGCATGGCCTTTTGAATCTGCTGTTCGCTTTCATCGCTGATGGCGAGGTCGCGGCCGAAGGTGACGTTATGGCTGCCGGCCGCAAAGGCGAGCGGACCCATATCGAGGGGCGTGGCCTGCAGGGGGATCCAGGCGGTGCAGCTCTTATTGGTTTCGAGCGGCCAGTAGTACTGGTCGGCGTGCCAGGGCGTGTGGCCGCCGCTGGGTTCCTTGTAGAGGGCCTGGTCGTGGTACATGCGCACGCCGCGGCAGCCCATCAGTTCGGTGGCGATGCGCGCGAGGCGCTCGCCGAACACGAACTCGCGCACCACGGCATCCTTCTCCCAGATATTCTGTATCTGGAGGAAAGCTTTGTCGTAGGTCGAGCGCTTCTCGAGGGGGACGTGCATGGTGTTCAGATCGATCACCTTGCGGGTGATCTGGTCGCCATAGTGGTTGATGGCGTCAGCGGACAGCACGTCCTTGAGTTTGACGAACCCTTTTTGGCGAAAGTACTGGGTCTGTTCCTTGGTTAGCGGATACCGGGAATCGAGATCCATGGCCGGCGATTTGGTTTGCATGATGTCCCCCTTCACACCTCGTAAAGACAGGGGAGAACTTTACTAGACCCGGGAGGCTATGCAAACCAGAAACGATGGCGATCGCCCCGTCGGCACTGTGGGAATACGGGGCGCCACGGTGTGCGAGTCCTTACTGGGCGGCGGTTGCCATCTGCGTGTCCCAGCGGGCGAGGGTGGAGGTCCAGCGGCTTTCGGCACGCAGGGTTTGCGCCCAGGCGCTGTCGGCAGCGGTTTCGAGGGTGGAGCGCCGTCGGTCGGTCGCGATGGCAAGGGTTCGGCGCAAGGCCGGGGCAGCGGCGGTGTTTGTGGCGGCGGTGAGTGCGCGCCAGGCGGCGGCTTCCTCGGCCAGCGCGAGCGACCAATCCAATGGGGCCGCCACCGCTTCGACGCGGGCCCGCGCCGCCGGATCGTTTTCCGTCGCGGCACGTGCATGGGAGAGCAGGGGCAACAGGGGGGCGAGCGATTCGGGCGGGTAATGGGCGGTTTGCGCGGCAAGATCGTCAAAGCCTTCCAGCCAGATGCCGGTGCGCGGCGCATCCCATTGCGCCTGCAGGGCGCGGCCATAGTTGCGCATGGCATTGGCGGCGGGGCCGAAGGCGCGTGCGCAGAACTCGGTTTCGAGGGCTTCGGAGTCCTGCCAGGGATTCCAGAGCCAGCGGGCGACGAGCCAGGAAAGGCCGGCATTGAGTCCGGGCAGGCTGCGGTCCTCCATGAACCACTGGCGGATGCCGGTACGGCAGGCATCGCGGAGGCTGTCGCGCAGCTCGTCGGCGGGATAGCGCGGGAACATCCAGGTGACGAGGCCGGCGTAGTCGTAGCGGCCCAGCGTGCTGGCGCGCGCCTGCCAGGCGGCGAGGAGTTCGCGGTCGGTGGCGCGTGCCTCGGGATCGGCATGCATGGCAGATTCCTGGCAAACGAAGACGGTGACGGCGGGGTGGAGCGGGACGGAAGGGGGATGCAGGACGGCGCCGTAGGCGATGGCGCCGAGGCGGCGGCCGGGGAATTCCGCGGCGACACGCGCGGCGACGGTGTTGACGAAGAGCCAGTAGGGTTCGCTCCACCAGCGCTCGCTGGCGGGCGTGTCGCGGGTGTCGGGCGGGCAGAGGGCGCGGCACGCATCGCATTCGCACCAGGCGGCGCTGTCGTTGATGCCGAGAGAAAACGCGGCAGGCGGCGGATGGCGGGTGAAGGAGTCGCGTGCGGCGGCAACGGCGCGCTCGACGATGCCGGGGGCGCTGAGACAGGGCTGCCAGTCGTCATTGGTGGGGCAGGCGCGCTGGCCTGCGCGCAGGGGATACCATTCGGGATGCTCGCGGTACCAGCGAGCCGGGTCGTAGATGCGCAGGAGGTTGTGCGAGAAGCCGGTCGTGGGCGAGGGGTGCGAGGGGGTGAGTCCCATGGCGTCTTCCCAGCGGCGGCGTTCCGCGACGGCGGGATCGGCTGACGATACGGCGTAGAGGCAGCGCATGGTGAACGCCGGGGCGTCGCAGCGCCACCAGGGCGCCGGGGCGAGGGGCGAGGGGCGAGGAGAGGACGGCGGGAATGGAGGGGGGGACAGCGGGGAATCCCCTTGCAGAGCGTCACGCAGGATGCGTTCGCCGTGGCGCAGCCCGTCTGGGGTCAGCGCCGTGAGCATGACTTCGTTATCCGACGTGCTGCGCGCGACAAATCCTTCCGGGCCCAGGATGGCAAGGTCGAGGCCGCTGGACGGATCCACCGCGGCGACCACAGGGTGGAGGCGGAGGGTTTGCGCGTGCACGGGCGCGCGTTCGATGGCGGGCCAGTTGGCGACTTGGACGTCGAAGAGGTCTTCGTCGGTGTGGACAATCTGTGTGCCGTCGCTGGTGCTCAGGAGCACAGACAGCAAGGAGTGGGCGCGGTCGAGGGTGGGCATGGTCAGCGTCGTGATGATGGTTTCCCCGAGGCATGGGACGCCATCGCCGAACCGTTGCGGTGCGATCTGGTCGAAGGCGAGCTGGCGCGAGAAGGAGACTTTGCCCGCGCGATCCAGCAGGCGGACCGAAGCGGCGAGATCGGGCGGGACGCCTTCATGGAAGGTCCAGAACAGGCGGAGTTGATCGGGCTGCTCGGGTTGGGAGCGGAGCAGGTCTAGTCCTTCCAGGATGACGGAGCCGCCGAGATAGCGAACGCCGAGTCCGACCGGAGGCGTGGCCGCGGTCAGCAGATCCACGGCGCGCTGGGTGGGGCCTCCTGCGGGCGATACGGGAGCGGCAGGGCCGGCAGCGCGGATGAGGGCGGCGAGTGCGGGCGCATCGGTGGGGCTGTCCGCGGCGATGGCGGTGAGCAGTTCGCGCCCCTGAGCGGTGAGCCCGCCGGCGAGGAGGGCATTGGCGCGCCAGCGGCGGGTGGCGCGTGCGATATTGGCCGGGAGTGCGGCATCCGTGGCCAGCGCGTTCAGCAGGGGCAGGGCCTGCGCGGGCTGTCCAGCGGCGAGGAGCAGACGGGCTTCGGCGAGCCGCCGGCCAGCGTTGTCGGCGGGGATGGCGGGCGAGGCGTCGAGGAACGAACGGAGGGCCGGGAGTTCGCTGTCCGCGGAGGCGAGCGCCACCTCGGCGAGCAGGCGCGTGGCGGCGAGCGGGTCGCCATTTTCGAATCGCAGGCGGCACAGGTGCAGGCGCTGGGGCGTAGTGAGGCCCATGCGCTTGCGACGATCTTCGAGCCCGAGGCGGACGAGGAGTGGGGACATGTCCGGGTTGTCCAGCGCTTCGGTTTGCTGGGCGAGGCGGATGGCGAAGGCGGCGTCGCGTGCCGGCGCGAGTGCGCGGTAGTCGGCCCAGCGTCCCAAGCGGAGGGTCCACCTGGCCTGTTCGCGCACGCGGTAGGCGAGCGCGCGCTCCGCGGCTTGGCGCTGCAGGCGCCACGCGGGGCCGGGGGGACATGGCGCGGTGGAGGCCTGGCGTTGGGCGAGGGCATCCAGCACGGCCAGCGCGGCCGGCCCCTGGGCATCGCGGTCGAAATAGCGGTAGAGCGCGCGCAGCACATCGGCGGGCAGGGAGGGGGTGAGCGGCAGGCGCTCGGGGGAGATGCCGGCGTCGATCCAGTTTTCGAGGCAGGCATCCACATTGGCGCCCGTGAGGGCCAGGGCCTGCCGGCCCCACGCCCACGACCGGGTGCGACACGCGCGATGGAGGCCGGCTGGCGGGCGTGCGGTGAGCACGTCCGCGAGGGTGCGTCCGAGCTGCGGCAGCACGGTCAGGTCCACGGGGGCGAGCCAGGCGGCGAGGTCGAGTTCGCTGAACGCTTGCGCGGCGGCTTGCGCGTCCGGGTCCCGGTCGCCGATAGCGGCCCGCAGCCGGACGTCGCCACGCAAGGCGCGGATGTCGGCGTCCCAGGGAGCGAGCTGGGCCGCGCGTGCCAGCGATGGCAGCAGGTCGCGGCAGAGGGCGATTTCATCCGCGCGGAGCGCCGTGGCGAGCACGCGGCGCAGGTCGGAGGGAGGGAGCGAGACGCCGCGCGAGAGGGTTTCGGTCATGACCTGCTGGCGTCGGTTTTGGAAGGCGTCGAGGCGCGCGCGGGTGAGGGCATAGTGGGCGCGGCCGTTGCCGGGGGTGAGGGAGGCGGCACGCTGCAAGTGTTCGAGGGATGCGGCCTCACTGAGGGGAGGCGCGGGCAGCCAGGCGTAGGGATCGGGTGCGCCGCCCATGCCGACGAAGCCGGCTTCCATGAGGCGGTCCGCGACGGCGCAACGGCATTCGCGGGCCAGCAGCCAGGCCGCCAGCAGGGCGAGGGTCAGGCCGGCGGCCACCCGCAGGGCGAGGGGCAGAGGCGACGGTGCAGGCGAGAGGGGCGTCGTGGCGGGCGCCGGGCGGTAGCGATCGGCACCGGCGAGGGCGGCGCCGAGGAGGGCAAAGAACGTGACGGCCACGCCCGGGCGCGAGGTGAGGTTGAACTCGACGAGTGCGTGCAGCAGGGTGGCGAGCAAGGCGATGGCGATGCTGCGCCATACCCAGAGCGTGCCGGTGTTTGTCTTGGCGCGGTGCAGCGGGGCCAGATGCCGGGCGAGGACGGCGACGGCGGCGAGCAGCAGCAGGAATCCGGGGAATCCGAGTTCCGCGAGGCTCTGGAGCCAATCGTTGTGGGCGTGGTAGACGCGTGCGGAGTCGAAGCCGGCCGGTTGGAAGCGGAGGAAGGCGTCCCCAAACCCGCCCAGACCGACGCCGAGCGGGAAGGTGCCGACGAGGCGCAGGGTGGCGGCCCAGATGGAGAGGCGCGGATCGGCGGCGGATGGAGCGGAGCCCCACGCGTGACCAAAGCGCTGCGCCAGCATCGCGTAGGTGCCGTTCATGGCCGCGGTCGCCACGACGGCCACGAGGGCGATCGTCGCGACCAGGGTGAGGGCGCGCCCGAGACGGTTGCGGCCTGCGGCGAACGCGGAGAGCAGAACGGCGAGGCCCGCCATCCCGCAGAGGGTGGCGCCGCGCGAGCCGGTTTGCATGAGCGCGACGCATTGAATGGCGAGGGCCGTGGCGAGCAAGAGCGCGGCAAGCCAGCGATTGCGCCAGCGGGTGTGCCCGGACGGGCGAGGGGGCGGGGAGGAAAGCGAGGGAGAGGAGCGGGCCGCGGTTTGGAGCAGGAGACCTGCCGTGGGCAGCAGGGTGAGGATGAGCAAGCCGCCGAGGGCGTTCCCGCTGGAGAATGTGCCGGACAGGCGTGTCGTGCCGGCCACCAGTGGCGCGGCGCCGCCGGGCGAGTGGATGCCGACGATGCCCCAGAGGGCCTGGAAGGTGCCGATGGCGGCGAGCAGGGCGGCAAAGCGCTGGGCGGCGAGGCGCGAGCACAGGATCTGGCGGGCAGTGAAGGCGATGAGGGCGTAGGTGAGCCAGAGCGTCAGGGTGGACCAGGCGGCGAAGGGCGAGATGGCCAGGGGGGCGCGGGTGGCGTCACCCAGCAGTTGCCGGACGGTGTCGGCGACGAGCGGGTGCGTCCAGTCGAGCCAGGCGGGCGGCAGAGGGATGAGTTGGACAAGCGTCCAGGCGATGAGGGCGACGAAGATGGCGCGGTTGGAGCGGGACCAGGGGGGGCAGGCGGTGGCGGCGCGCAGGCCGGCGCCAAGCAGCCAGGCGATGAGCGCGAGGCCGGCACTGGCCATGACGATGCCGGCGGATGCCCAGCGCGCGACGCTCCCGAGCGGGAGGGTTGCCGCCAGACAGAGGGCGGCGAGCAAGCCGGTCAAGATCGTGTCCGAGCCAGACAGGGAATCACGACGTGAGGACCGAGTGGCCGACGGGTAGGCGGTCATAGCCGCACGATACTGGCGGCACCTTGCGGGCACAAGTGCGCAGCGTGAAAAAGGGGGCTGGCGATGGGGGGGGCGGGGTGGGGTAGACTTGCGGGCGGCGGGGACGGACGTGACGGGAGCCCATGGGCGGAGGGGAGCGTACGATGAGCCAGGACTTGCGGGAGGAACTGCGGCAGAGCGTGCTGGCGTCGCTGGGGCGGGCGGACCGGATCACGCCCGAGGCGATCCAGTCCGCCGCGGCAGACTTGTTTGCGCGGGTGGAGAAGCAGCAGCGGATACGCATTGATCCGGAGACGCGCACGGACGTGGTCCGTGCGCTGACCGATGAAGTGCTGGGGTTGGGGCCGATCCAGCGGTTCATGGATGACCCGGAGGTCACGGAGATCATGATCAACGGTCCGGACCAGATCTACGTGGAGAAGCGGGGTGAGAAGAGCCGGGTGGCGGCGCGCTTCCGCGACGACGCGCATCTGCGGCGCGCGGTGGAGCGCATGCTGGTGCACACGGGGCGGCGCGTGGACGAGAGCCTGCCGTATGTGGATTTTGCGATGCCGAACGGGGCGCGGGTCAACGTGATCCTGCCGCCGGTGTCCGCGGGCGGGGCGACGGTGACGATCCGCAAGTTCCTGCAGTCGCTGCGCGGCATCGAGGATCTGGTCGCGCTTCAGACGCTGGATGCGCGCATGGCGGACTTCCTGGTGGCGTGCATCCGGGCCAAGCTCAACATCCTGTTCAGCGGGGCGACGGGCAGCGGGAAGACGACGACGCTGGAGGTGCTGTCGTCGTACCTTGATGCGCAGGAGCGGATCATTACGATCGAGGATGCGCCGGAGTTGTCGCTGCGGCAGGAGCACGTGGTGCGGTTGTTGACGCGGGCGCCGAACGTGGAGGGGCAGGGCGAGGTCAGCATCCGGGACCTGTTTCGCAACAGCCTGCGCATGCGGCCGTCACGACTGATCCTGGGGGAGGTGCGCGGCGAGGAGGCGATGGACTACCTGCAGGCGCAGACGAGCGGCCATCGCGGGTGCCTGGCGGTGCTGCACGCGGCCACGCCGCGCGATGCGCTGACGCGGCTCGAGACGATGGCGCTGTACGCGGGGTTGAACCTGCCGTCGTGGGCCGTGCGGCAGCAGGTGGCGTCGGGCCTCGAATTGATCGTGCAGCACGAGCAGTTCCTGGACGGCACGCGAAAGATCACACATCTGACGGAGGTCGCGGGACTGCAGGGCGGCGAGATTGCGTTGCGAGACATTTTCAGCTTTGCGGTGGACGAGGTGACGGAGAGCCAGGAGGTGCGGGGGCGGTTCGTGGCGCACGGCCCGCCGGGGTTCCTGCCGTTGTTTCGCCAGCGCGGGGTGGCGCTCGACGAGGGCATTTTTGCGGAGGGGTGAGGGGCCCGTCGGGGGGGCACCTCGCGTGGCTTCGCCGCGCGTATGCGGCATGACGGATTGGCGTTCAGCCGCCGCGTGCGCCGCGAGGAGTGGCGCTTACTTGCGCTTGGGGCGGGTGGGGAAGCGGGCCTGGAGGCGGCGAAGGGCGGCGCGCCAGGGGGCCACGGGCTGGGCGTCGGACTCGGTCTGCGCGCGGTAGGAGTAGTGATAGCGCGGCTGGCCGTAGTAGTAGCCGTAGCCATGCTCGGGGACGTCGACGTTGTTCAGCACCACGCCCAGCAGGGGCACGCCGGATGCGTGCAGGCTCTGGGCGAAACGGCGGGCGGGCGTCTTGGCCGTTGAATAGCTGCGCACGACCAGCAGCAACCCGTCGAGATGTTTGCTGATGATGGTGGAGTCCACCAGTTGGAGGCCGGGCGGGGAATCGATGATGACCGTATCGAACTTGGCGAGCAGGTCGATGATCAGGGCGACGAAGCGCGTCGAGTCCAGCAACTCGGCGGGGTTGGGCGGGAGTGGGCCGCAGGGCAGGACCCACAGGTTCGGAATGTCGGTGCTCTGAATGGCGTCTTCGGTGGGGACCCCCGGGTTGCTGGCGAGGAGATCGGACAAGCCGCGCAGGGTGGACACCGGGAAGACGTGGTGCAGGCGCGGCCGGCGCATATCGGCGTCGATCAAGAGCGTGCGGCGGTTGAGGTTGGCGATGGCGGTGGCGAGGTTTACGGCCACGAAGGTTTTGCCTTCCGAGCTCAGCGTGCTGGTGACCACCAGGGAACGCAGCACGTCGCCCGTCGGGGTGAAGGTGACGGCGGTCCGGAGGGTTCGGAAGGCTTCGGCGGTGTGGCTGTGGGGTGTTTCCTGGACCACGCGATCGGGGAGGGATGGGGCCTGCTCATCCGGGGCGCGCCCCGGGATGCCGGCGAGGACGCGCGTTTGCAGCAGGTGTTGGACGTCGGCTTCGCTCTTGATGGTGACGTCCATGTAGTTGATGAAGAAGCAGAGGCTGACAGCGGAGACGGCCCCGAGGAATAGCGCAATGACCATGTTGCGCGACCGGTTGGGCCAGCTGCGCTGGGTGGGCGGGGTGGCGCGGGAGATGACGAAGATGTTTTCGCCCTGTCCGCCCATGCGGTTGCTGTCGATTTCCTGGATGCGGCGGACGATGGTCTGATAGGTGGATTCGATCGAGTCCTTGTTCTGCTTCAGGACGTTGTATCGCGAGGTCAGTTCGTTGAAGCGGAAGACCTGGGATTCCTGTTCCCGCACGCGCGCCTTGAGCAGATCCTCCTCCATGCGTGCCTGTTCATAGCCGGTTTCCAGGGATTTCAGGATGGAGCCGGCCTCGATGGCGATCTTGGTGCGCAGCGTGTCGATCTGCGTGCTGAGCGCCAGCAGTTGGGGGTGCTGGGAACCGAGCCGCGCCAGCAGCTGCGTGTATTCCTGCTCGTTCTTGATAAGTTCCAGCCGGAGGGATCGGACGACTTCGGAGGCCATGACATCGGGCAGGCTTTCGGCGGGTTCGCCCCGGGCGAGCGCGGCACGGGCCGCTTCGACGCGGGCCTGCAACGCCATGCGCGCGGGCTCCTTCTCGGTCAGTTCCTTGTTAAACGCCATGAGATTTTCAAGCACGACATTCTGCACCTTCTCGAAGGAGACGATGTTATTGGAGACCATGAAGGCCTGGAGTTCCGCGGAGGCGGCGTCCAGTTTGACGCGCAGGTCCTCCTGCTTGTGCTGCAGTTCCTCGACGCCTTCACCAGAGACGCCGAGGCGACGGTTGCGGTTTTCCGTCAGGAAGGAGTCCACGATGGCATTGACGATGCGCGCGGCCTGCTGGGGGTCTTCGCGTTCGATGGCGATGTCGATGAGGTGGGTGCCGCGTACGGGCTGTGCCACCAATTCCCGCGCGAGTTCCGCCACCGGGTCCTTGGCCTCGCGGAAGTCGGGATCGTTCTGCAGGTCAGCCTTGATGAGGGTGGCTTCCATGACGGGCTGAGACGAGAGGAGTTTGACCTGGGTCTGCATGAACTCCCGCTGGCCGCTGACAGGGGTGTTCTGGTCATAGGCGCCCTTCATGTCCGTCAGGTTGACCTCGTTGTTTTCCACGAGGATGCGGGCGGCCGCCATGTAGCGGGGCGTGCGGGTCCAGGTATAGAGGACGGCCATCAGGAGGACGGTGGCCCAGACCGTCAGGGCCATGGGCCACCGCGACAGGATGACGTGGACGTAGTCGCGCAGGTGGACGTCGTCGCCGAGGGGCGTGAGTTCAGATGGCGTCAGTTCGCTCATAGGGTCAAACGGCGGGCCAGGAGAGCCTGTGGCGTGGTCGGGGCTCAGTTCCCGCTATCGAGGCGATACGTGAAGGTGAAGATGCCCTGGACGACATCCCACATTTCACCCAGCACGGTTTTGGCGGAAGACTGGGGCACGTTGAGCACGTCGCCGCCGCGCAGGTAGGGGTTGGCGTCGGTGCCGCGTTCAATGCGGCCGAGGTCGAGGGTGGTGATGGTTTGGGCGCCATCGGGTCGGCGGCGGATGAGTTTGCAGCCGGACTTATCGGCGCGGCTGCCGAGTCCGCCGGCGAGTGCAACGGCGTCGAGGATCTGGGTGGGGCGTTGCAGGGCAAAGCCGCCGGGTTGGCGCACGTTTCCATAGACAAAGATCAGCGGGGCCTTGGGGACATAAATGACGTCGCCGCCCTGCAGGACGGGGTTCTGGGTGGCATCGCCCTGGACGAAGAGGGCTCCCAGGTCGACGGCGATGCGCGGGGCGGCGGCGGTGGTGCTGCCCTGGCGCAGGACGTAGACCACTTCGCCGGCCGTGTCGTTCGGACCGCCGGCGAGGGTCAGGACGTCGAGCAGGGTGCTGACGTTCTGGTGGATGGCATACACGCCCGGGACGTTGACGGCGCCGACGACGCCGATGCGCCGACTTCGGTATTCCTTCACGGAGACGGCCACGCGGGGGTTCTGCAAAATATTGTGGGACGCCAACTGGGCCACGATGGTGGCCTGGACGTCCTGGATGGTGTGCCCCGCGACGGCGACGGGGCCCACGACGGGCAGGGTGATGGTGCCGGTTTCGCCCACGCGCAGTTCGAGCGTGCGGGTCTGCTCGCTGAATTCCCACTCGAACACGCTGACTTCGAGCAGGTCGTCAGGGCCGACGAGGTAGTCGCGGGCCTTGAGATCGAGCAACTCGCGCGTCTTGCGGATCAGGTCGCGGCTGGCTTCGTCACTGAAGGAAGATGGTTCGAGGAGTCCGCTGCCTGCAGCGGTGGATGGTGTGGATGCCGATGGTGGCGCCATGCATCCGGCGATGATGAGGGTGAGGAGTGGGAAGAGGATGGAGAGGGCGTTGCCGCCGCGCAGACCGGTCACTCGCGAGGGACGTAGTTCCATAGGGGTATCCTTGATCCGCCCTTCACGACGGGCGGCGGGAGGCGCGAAATCCTAAACTCGACATTCGAAGGACGGTCGAACGTGAAGACAAGCGAGGCCAGACAGGCGAGACCCACCGGGGTGACGGCGCACCGCGCCAGGATCAGCACGCGTGCGCTGATCCTGTGCGGCACATTAAGCGGTCTTATTGGCTGACCGGGCGGGGCTTGGACTTGGGCCGGGTGGTCGTGGGCGGGGGCGGGGGGGGAGGCGAATCGTCGTCGTCATCGTTGTTGTTATCGTAGATGGCATAGCCACCCGCGCCGGCGAGGATGACGGCGCCGCCGACGATGAAGGGCGTCAGGCCGTTGCCGCCGGTGACCACGGGAGCAGCACCTTCGGTGCCGCCTTCGCCACCGGTACCGGAGGCGGACGCTTCACCGCCGGCCAGCAACGGCTTCTCGGGGACGACAATGCGGCATTCGGAAATCGTCTGGTCTGCCTGTGCGTCCAGGATTGCCAGGTCCATGTTGTCTACGCGGACGATATAGCGCCCGGGGGTGACGTCGAGTTCGCAGGCGCCGTTCTGATCGGTCTTGGCCTGGAGAAGTGCCTGACCGTTCTCGGGCGAGGTGAGGGCCAGCGACCAGCCGCTCAAGGGGGCGACGCCGCGTGAATCCAGCAAGACAAACTTGCAGGGGCCGGTCTTCATTTTGACCAGCGACTCACTGGGTTTGGCCATGACGGTCATCGTCAGGGCGATCACGAACAGGGTCGTTATCCAGGTGAAAAACTTAGGTTTGCGTATCATGCTGTCGTTCCTCCTCTTGGTTCTCGAACTCTACCTGTGCTTTGCGTTCCCACCAACGGCAAGCGGCCATTCACGGTTGGCTAGTTTTGCGCGGCGGCCACGCGCTTGGTCTTCTGTTCCCGAAGGGTTGCCCCCTCGGCTTTCGCCCGGACGTCCGCCGCCGGACGGGGTGCCGCAGGCACGGCCTTGGTCAACCGCAAATCTTTCTGCTGCTCGGTTTTGCCTTGGCCGGGCTCCATCACGCGGTCATTCAGCCGTGCCTCCATGCGCTGATCGCTCACGGTTGCCTGCAACGGTTCGTCCCCACGGGTGGTTGACGGCCATGCCGGCACCCAGAGCATAAGTGCGAAGACCATCGCCTTCCCGCAGTCAAACCGCGCATGAGCCATAGGCGACATAATGACGGAAACTTAGCATGACTGCTGGACGTGGAGCAAGGGCTTCTTACGCGAAATCTGGGGCCATTCCTATCGGGTCAATCTGTTATGGATTGGCGGGAACGAGAGGGCCAATGGTGGTGTCGGCCATCGGCTCCAGAAACACTGCCGTGCGGCTGGCGCCTTCCCAGCGGCTGAGGAACGCGTCGCGGTTCCACCAGATGTCCGGGGCATTGGGGCCATGGGCGCGCAGCAAGGTGCCGCCGCGTCGCACGCCGGTCACGACCAGGAAATGTCCGACGTCATGGGGACCGTCGGGGGCCAGTAGCACGATGGGCGGCAGGCGGCGGTTGATGGCGGTGATCAAGTCCTCGAGCGTAGCCGTTTGCGTGCGTCCCGCCAGCCCTCGCCGGCCGGCGGCTTCGACCATGAGGGCGGGAATGGTGCCGCGGAGGGCGGGGATATAGATTTCGGATTCGAGTGCGTCGATGTCAGCGGGCCGCCCATGGAAGGCGAGCACCATGGCGAGCGCGGCAGCTCCGCACTGGTGCGGGTCCTGCCGGATGAAGGGGACCTTGAGTTCGGCCGGGGGCTTGGCGGTCAAGCAGCCACTCGTGCACAGCGCCATGGCGAGGAGCGGCACGGCAGGTATGACGCGCCGGTTCAGGGCGCGGCCTCCCCGGCGGGGCTGGCGCTGCGCACGCAGCGGAATCCGACGCGGCTGGCGCTGGCCTGCGGCAGGCCGTTGGCGCGGCTGGCGCACCGCAGCAGTTCGATTTCGCTGTCAAAGGATCCGCCGCGCATGACGCGGCGCGCCAGGCCGGCGACGTCGCCGGTGCGGACGCTGGGATCGCCGGGCCGTTGGCGATGCACGGATTCATAGGCGCGATCGAAGTACCAGTCTTCACACCATTCCCAGACATTGCCGGCCATGCCGAAAAGGCCGAGGGCATTGGGCGGAAACGCGCGGACAGGGTTGGTCCACAGCCAGTCATCGGCCGGTGTGCCGGCGGCGGCGCTCAGATTGGCCAGTTTGGGCAGGGCATTGGCGGAGCTCTCATCGCCCCAGGGGTAGAGCACATCGCCGCCGCCGGCGCGGGCGGCGTATTCCCATTCGGCCTCGGTGGGCAGGCGATAGCCGTTGCGGTCTGGCAGGGTGGTCACGTCGTCGGGGCGGCGGCCGAAGGTGTAGCAGGGCGTCAGGTGGGCGGTGGTGCTGCGCCAGTTGCAGAATTGGGCCGCATCGCGCCAGGAGACCCAGACCACGGGCTCATCCGAGCGCTGGAGGAATCCGGGATCGCGCCACGTGGTGGCGGCGCCGGCGGCTTCTGCATCCGTTCGGTAGCGTGTGGCGGCAACGAACTCGGCAAACTGGGCGCGCGTGATTTCGTACGGGTCCATGAAGAAGTCGGGGAGGGTCAGCGCGTGGGGCGGAAGTTCGTCTGGCTGGCCATCGCCGCGGGTGCGGCCCATGAGGTATGTGCCGCCGGCGATGCGAAGCATGCCGTCGCGCAACTCGTCGGTGCCCGGCCCGGGCAGGGCGGATGATGCGGCCGGGGAGAAGTCCCTGGACACGCCGATGACCTGGGACCACGGGATTTCGCAACGCATGCCGGTGGTCAGCAGGATCAGGGCCACGCTGGTACGAGCGGGGCGGCCGTAGTGCAGGGCCTCGCGATCGTCCGTGACCGTCAACATGGAGCCGTGATTCACGACGGACACGAGGTTGCTGGACGGAATCCGCACCGGCGCGTCCGTACCGCTCACCTTCAGGGTGAGATCGGTGTCGGCGAGGCTGGCCGCGACGATGTTGCCGTCTGACAGTTGCCAGACTTGCGTGCCCGGAGGCAGGGGCAGGGCCCGCGCCGGTTCCCAGGCCAGGTTGTCGCGGGCCAGGGTCACGGTGACCTGACCGCGCCCCGGGATGTGTCGCAACGTGAGTTCAGCCGGTGTGGCGGTTCCGATGAAGTGTTCGCCATAGACGGTGGTGGCCTGCACGTTGCCGTCGGACAGGGGCGCCACGGCATTCAACATGGCGGCGGGCAGCGGCACGTCGCCCAGCAGCCCGCTGATGCGGATCACGGCAAACGGCATATCGGTGGACCGGACACGGTCGGCGGCACCATCCGCCTGTGGTGCGGCGGGGGATGGCTGGCTGACCGTGCCTGACCGGGCGGCGGTTTCCAGTCGACTCACGTCCTGCAAGGGGATGTCGAGCGCGTTGCCATAACGATCCGTGGCGGCGAGCAGGCGGTTGCGGGGCGGTTCGGGGAGATCGGCCTTCACGCCGCTCGGGAAGAGGACGGACCAGTGCGGCGAGGATTTGCTGGTGCTCCCCGTGCCTTCCGTGCGTGACATCGAGAGCAGGGCGCCCACGGGGAGGGACCACTGCGCATGGCCGTCCGGAATGTCGAATGTCCAGTCATCGGGGATTACGACGACGCGCTGCTCGTCGACGAAGCTGACCTGGATTTGGCCGGGGGCGGGGGCCTCCCCGGCGAGGGGGTTGAGTTCGATGCGGTCAAAGGCCAGCGGGGTATCCTCCCGCGGGTTGGCGCCGGGGCCCGGCATGGCGGCGAGTTGTCCGTCGAGCTGTCGGAGTTCGATCAGCCAGACATCGCCGCGGGTGGTTTCGAGGCGGGCGCGCGGCTCCATTTTCCGTTGCGTGATGGCATGCACGTCGTGCAGCGCGAGGTGGATGGTGCCACAGCTGGTGCGCAGCCGCAGGGGGTGGTCGCGGAAGAGGCGGGACTCGGTTATGCCGCTGGAGGTGACGCGGCCGGGGAGAGGCTCGATGGGGGGGGCGGCCAGGCTGGCCACGGCCAGCGAGCCGATGAAGGCGGACATGGTTAACCTCGTGCGCATCATACATTCTCCTTCAGGCGGTTCGTGGAGGTCCATGGAAAATGGTGGTCCAGAACCCATTCGGCGGCGAGCTGGCGCAGGGCCGGTTCGTCGTGCGCGGTGACGAGGTCCTGGATGCGTTCGAGGTCCACGTGGGGCGCGCCATTGCTGCCGGGCGGCTTGGAGAGGACCCAGATCTTGTCGTAGGCGGTGCGCAGGACGTTCTCGTCAGCGGTCATGACTTCCTCGTACTCCTTCTCGCCGGGGCGCAGGCCGGTGAAGGCGATGCGGATATCGCGGTCGGGGACGAGGCCTGAGAGTTCGATCAGGCGCCGGGCCAGGTCGACGATGCGGATGGAGTCGCCCATTTCCAGCACCATGATATCGCCGTTGCGGCCGACGGTGCCGGCCATGAGGACGAGGTCGACGGCTTCGGGGATCGTCATGAAGAATCGCCGTACGTCGGGGGTGGTGACGGTGACGGGGCCGCCGGCGGCGATTTGCTGCTTGAAGAGCGGCACGACGCTACCGCTGCTGCCGAGGACGTTGCCGAAGCGCACGGAGACAAACGAGGTGCGCCCGGGCGGGAAGGCGTTGACGACCCGTTCGGCGAGGTGCTTGGTGGCGCCCATGATGCTGGTGGGGTGCACGGCCTTGTCGGACGAGATGAGCACGAAGCGGTCGACGCCGTGATCGCGGGCGACCCGTGCGAGGCGGGCAGTGCCGAGCACGTTGGTGCGGAAGCACGCGGGGACGTTGCCTTCCATGAGGGGCACGTGCTTGTAGGCAGCGGCGTGATAGATGACATCCACGCCCCCCGCGGCCCGGATGGCGGCCTCGATATCGTCGGGTTGGCGGACATCGCCGGCGCAGGGCAAGAGTTTTAAGGAGGGGCGCGACGCGTGCAATTCCTGCTCGATGGAGTAGAGGGCGAACTCGGACAGTTCGAAGAGGACCAGGCAGGCGGGTTCGTAGCTGGCGACCTGCCGGCACAATTCCGAGCCGATACTGCCGCCGGCGCCGGTGATGAGGACACGCTTGCCCTTGAGGTAATGGCGGACCTCGGTGCGGTCGAAGCGGGCGGGGCCGCGCCCGAGCAGGTCCTCGACGTCCACCTCGCGGATGCTGGACGCGCTGATCTGGCCGCCGGCGAGATCGCCGAGGGAGGGCACGGTGCGGAAGGAGCAGGCCACGCCGGCCGCGGCGCACTGCTCGACGATTTCATTGAGTTGGCGCGGGCGGTTGAAGGGGGGGAGCACGAGGATCAGGTTGGCGCGCAAGGTCTTGGCATTGACGCCGAGGTCGGCCACCGTTCCGCGAATGGTGATGCCATGCAGGCGCAAGCCGGTCTGGGCGGCGTCGTCGGTGACGATGCCGACGATGGTGCGCAGGCCGGCCTGGCGGGCGACGCGCAGCAGGAGATCGGCGTCGTCGGTGCGTCCGATAACCAGGATGCGTTGCTGCCCGGGTTCGTCCGGCGCGGAGCCGCCGCGGCGCTGGCGCCAGTAGCGAACGGCGAAACGGCCGCCGGTCATCCAGACGCTCATCAGCAGGAATTCGAGGGGGATGATCGAGCGGGGGTAGCTGTCGGCGATGGTGTCGTGCAGGGCGAAGATCGTCGCGCTGAAGATGGCGGTGCCGGTGGCCAGGGCGAGTCCCATGCGGCCCAGATCGTCGACGCTGAAATAGGACCACATGCCCGAGTAGAGGCGGAACTGCGCGAACACGGCGAGGTACACCACGATCAGGATGGGCAGGGTGTTCCAGAGGAGACTCCAGACTTCGTGCGAGAGCTGTCCGTCAAAGCGGATGATGAAGGCCGCCAGATAGGTGACATAAACGCCCAGCACGTGCCAGGTGGCGATCAGCAGGCGTCGAATGGGGACACTGGTGGCGATGGTGTGGGCGACGCGGTCGATCCATCGGGTTTCCGCGGTGGCGGTGACGGGGGGGGGTGGGGTCATGCCGCGGCTCCCTCGCGCAGCAGGGTGCGGAGCTGGTCGACGATGTAGGCGATTTCATCCTCGCGCAGCGTGGCGTAGATGGGCAGGGAGAGGCACCCCTGCCAGACGCGCTCGGCGCCGGGGAAGTCATCGGGCTGGAGGGTGTAGCGCTCGCGGTAATAGGTCATGCGGTGCAGGGGCTTGTAATGCACGGAGGTGCCGATGCCGCGCTCGGCCAGCCGTTCGATGAGGCGGTCGCGGGTGAGGGGCGCCTCCGGGGCGAGCACGACGGGGAACAGGTGCCAGGCGTGGTCGGTCGGGGGCACGCGGAGGAGTGGCAGGTCGAGGCCAGGAACCCGGGCGAGTCCTTCGAGGTACGCTTGCGCACAACGTTGGCGGGCGAGGCGCATGGTTTCCGCGCGTTCGAGTTGTGCCAGCCCGATGGCGGCATTGATGTCGGGCATGTTGTATTTGAAGCCGGGGGCGACGACGTCGTATTCCCAGGCGGGCCGGGGCGAGGTGTAGCGGTTCCAGATGTCGCGATCGATGCCGTGCAGCCGCATGATGCGGGCGCGTTGCGCGATGGCCGCGTCGTTCGTGGTGAGCATGCCCCCTTCGCCGGTGGTGATGGTCTTGTTGGCGTAGAAGCTGAAGCAGGTGACGTCTCCCAAGCCGCCGACCATGCGTCCGCGGTGCCGGGTCGGGAAGGCGTGGGCGGCGTCCTCGACGACGCGCAGACCATGGCGGGTGCAGAGATCGAGAATGCCGCCGGGCTCGCCGGGGCGCAGGTCGCAGGCTTGGCCCCCGTAGTGCACGACGATGAGCGTCCGCACGCTGGGATGGCGCTGGATGGCGTCGGCGAGGATGGCAGGGGTGAGCAGGCACGTGCCGTATTCGACATCGAGGAAGACGGGGTCGGCGCCGAGGTAGCGGATCACTTCGGCGGAGGCGGTGAAGGTCATGGTGGGGACGAAGACCTTCTGCCCGGGGCCGACGCCAAGCGCTTCGAGGGCCAGGTGCAGGGCGGCGGTGCAGGAATTCACGGCGCAGGCGTGCGGCACGCCGACGGCGGCGGCAAAGCGCTCCTCGAATTCGCGTGTGCGGCTGGCGGTGGTGAGCCAGCCGCTATCCAGCACGGCGCGCACATAGTCGAGTTCGTGGCCGTCGCAGACGACGCGGGAGAATGGAATCTGGTTCATGTTGATCGAGAATCGTTGTCCTGCGGCATCCGGGTGCCGCGGTCCCGGCGGGTTACCGTCCGCGCCACAGGGCGGTGACCGTGCGCAGGAGGATGCCCACATCGTTCAAGAGGGAAGGATTCTGCACGTATTCCTCATAGAAGGCGAGCTTGCGCGGCAGAATTTCTGTGCGGTAGAGGGCGTCGGGGTTGGCCGACCGTGCGAGCAGGTCCTCCTCGTTGCGGAAATAGATGGAGGCTGGATCCGTGATGCCGGGCTTCACGCGGAGGACGCGCTGCCACCGTTCAGGATAGACGGCGACCCATGAGCGCACCTCGGGGCGCGGCCCCACCATGGACATGTCGCCCCTGAGCACATTCCAGAGTTGCGGAAGTTCATCGAGCTTGGTTTTTCGCAGCACCCGGCCAAGCGGGGTCACGCGCCGTGTCTGGCCGGCATCAAAGGTCCCGTGCTCGGCGCCGGCGGCGGTGGTCATGGTGCGGAATTTGAAGAGGCGGAAATCGCGACCGTCCTGTCCGACCCGGGTCTGGCAGAAGAATACGGGGCGGCCCATGCGGAGTCGCACGAGCAGGCCGAGCACGAGCAACAGCGGGGCGAGGATGGCCAGTGCGGCCGCGGCGGTGACGATATCAAAGGCGCGCTTCATGCCGTCGCGGGGCGGGTGTTGGTGGTGATGCGAAGATATTCGTTCATGATGCGGCCCTCCGGGGTGCTGTACTGGCGATGATGCCGGAAGCCCGCCCGGGCGTAAAACGCATTCACGGCATCGTTATGGGCGGCGTCGGTGGTCAGCGAGATGGCGGAGGCGCCGCGTGCGGTCATGGCGTCGCAGAAGGCGCGTACGAGGGCGGAGCCGATTCCCCGGCCCTGGCAATCAGGCGCAACGGCAAGCGACATGAGGCAGCAGGGGGCGGCGGCCTGCTGCGCGTCGGCGGGTTTGGTGAGGGCCCGGAAGAGGCGCGGCACGGCGGCGGGGTGTCGCAGGGCGGCGCCGCTGGCGGCGAGGGCGAAGGCCACGAGGTGACGGCGGATCAGCCGCCGGTAGAAGCCGCGCTGCTCCAGCACGCCGGCCGCGAACCCCAGCAGGCGTTCGTCCTGCACCGCGACGAGCACCAGGCCGCCGTCATCGGCGGCGATGGACCGGTAGAGCAGCGTCAGGAAGCGGGGGCCGAGAACGGTGAGGAAAAATCCCGGGAAGCTATGGCCGTGGACGGCCACGACCACGGGCAGGTCGGTTGGGGTCATGGGGCGGATCGTCATGATGCCGGCTCCGCGGCGGCCGATTCGATCAGTTGGACGAGGCGCGGGAGGCAAGCGTTCCGGGTGAAGTGCGTCAAGGCATAGGCGCGGCCGGCCTGCCCGCGGCGCTCGCGTTCGGCGGCGGGAACGGCGTTGAATGCGTGGAGCGCCCGGGCCCAGGCGTCCTCATCATCGGGCGGCACGACCCAGCCGCAATCGGCGGCATGCATGATGTGCGCGAGGTCGGAGTCGGGCCAGGCGGCGGCCAGGATGGGGCGCGCGGCGAGCATGTAATGGATCAGTTTGGAAGGGGTGGACACGTGCGACTGGCGCCCCTGGGTGGGGAGCAGCAGGAGGTCGGCGGCGCGCAAGACGATGGCGGTTTGCGTGGCGGGCCAGGGCGCATGGAAACGCACGGCGTGCGGCCGCGGGCTGTGACTGGCCAGGGCGCGGCAGGCGTCCAACTGGCTGCCCTCACCGGCGACGACGAGGTGCGCCGGCACGGCGGGGTCCCGCGCGGTGAAGACGCGGATGAGCGTTTCGACGCCGGCGGCAGGGCCAATGTTACCACCATAGAGCGCGACCCAGTCGTGGCCCGGGAGCCCCCACGCCTGCCGGCAGCGCAGGACGTCGGCGTCAGATGCGACGGGCTCGGCCGGCTGCCAGTTGGGGATGACGTGGAGGGCATCGGCGGCCAGTCCGCGTGCGCCGGCATAGCGGGCGGCCATGCCCGGCGAGATGACGCAGACGTGTCGCACGGCGTGGGCGATGGCGCGATCCCAGCGCTGCAGCGTGCGCACGGTCAGGCTGCCTTCGGCGCCGCGCCCCTGCATGACGAGGGACTCCGGATAGAGGTCCTGGATGTTGAGGACCACGGGAATGCGGCGGGCACGCGCCATCGCCGTCAGGAAGCCGGTGGCGATAATCGGCCACGTGTTGCTGTAGATGACATCCGGGCGCCGTTGGAGCGCGAGGGCCAGCGCGGCCGACAAGCCGAACGAGAGATTCTCGGCCAGGCGGCTGAACGTCCTGGCGCGCGGGGACAGGATGCTGAAGCAGCGGCACAGGGTGATGGGGGCGGCGCTGCTGTCGCGGGCGAACATCCGGCGTCGGAAGCCGGGGTAGAGGCGGCCGCCGGGGCGGTTGGGAAACGGGGCGAGCACGGTCACGGTGTGGCCGCGGGACACGAGCGCCTCGGCGAGTTCACGGCTGGTGACCGCGGACACGACGGGCTCGGGCGGATAGACGCAGCTGACCAGAACAACGTTCATGGCGTTGGCGCTTCTGCGGGTGTCAGGGGGGGGCTGCCGCCCGGGCGGTGGAGCATGGTCTCGTAGAAGCGCAGGAGGCCCGGCATCTGGCTTTCCCAGGTGTAGCGTTCCCGGAAGAGGGACTGACCTGCTCGGCCCATCTGACGCGCTCGAGCCCGATCCAGGCTAAGGGTCTGTAAGGCATCGGCGAAGGCCGCGGGCTGTTCGGGTGGTGCGAGGAGACCGATGGGGGCGGGGGTGTTCGACAGGAGGTTGCGTGCAAAGGGGAGGTCGCTGGCGACCACCGGGAGCCCGGCCGCCAGGTACTCGAAGAGCTTCGTTGGGATCGCGAGCTCCTGTTTGCGCACGCGCAAATTCGGGGATATGCCGATCGTGGCCTCATTCAGGAGCGACATGATCCGGTCCGAAGGCACGCTGGGAATGATCTCAACGCGGGTCAGCCGGCGGCGGGATATTTCCTCCTCGAAGTGGCGCCGGAAGGCGGTTGACACGAAGCGGTCGGTGACGCGGAAGCGGAGGGGACTGCCACGCTGCTCGAGTAGCTGCGCCACATCCAGGAGGAGGAGGCTGCCGTTTTCCTTGTAGTGGGCGCCGGTGAAGATGACGGTGTCGGGGCGATCCTCATAGTTGTCGCGGGCGTTCTCGACCAACGAGAGGGATGCGTAATTGCAGACCTGAAGGGTGTGGAATCGATCGGGTGGAAACTCGCGCGACTGCTCGGGGACCACGAAGACGATGTGACCGATGGCGCGCGGCAGGATGCGGTGCAGGGTCTGCACGAGCGCGCGGCATGGGCGGCGCAGGGGGGTGGGCAGCCAGGCCTTGACGAGCATCTCTTCGGCATAGTTCTCATGCACATCGTATACGCAGGGCGTGCGTGCCGCCAGGACGGCCATGAAGGGTAAGAGGTCCAGGTCGTGGAAGTGCACCAGGTCGACCTTGCCGAGGAGCGGCGCGAGGAGCGCGCCGACACGCAGCGGGACGAGCAGGGGGCGGGCAAGGCGGCGCGCGATGCGCGGGAAGGTATGCAACACGACCCCGTTGCGGCTGGTCCCCGTCGGGACCTGCCACGGGCAAATCAGATGGACGGTCAACCCGGCGGCCGCCAGCGAGGTGGCGTGCTTCCAAATGCGGGAATCGAAGTCGGGATGGATCGAGGTGACGATCGCCACGCGGATGGCGGGCGAAATCCGTGGTGCGGCGTCTTGGTTGTTGGCGTTCATGGGGCCTGTTTCGCGGGGGGTGGGACAGCGGCGGGACGGCGCTCACGGCTGTAAAGGCGATCCAAGGCGGTGGCGATCAGGGCCAGCCACATGTAGGTGTCGTGCTGGGCCAGCGAGCCCTTCTTGTTGCTGACGAGCAGATGGTAGACCAGGAGGCTGATCAGGAAGATCACATAGTAGGCGACCCGGATGTGGCCCAACTGGCGGCAACGCGTGAGCGTTCGGGCGCCGAAGCGCAAGGCCAGCACATAGCAGGTGCAGAGCATCGTCAGCCCGACGATCCCGGTCTCTGCCAGGGCTTGCAACAGGCTGCTGTGTGAATACATGCCGAGACTTTCCTCGCAGGCCCGCGCGCCCAGCCCCAGCAGCCACGCTTTGGGTTCGGACGCATAGGCTTCGAACGATGCGATCAGCAAGTAACGGCGAATATCCATGGAGTCGAGGATGGCCGAGGAACTGAAGCGCGGCGAGAAGTGAACGATGCGTTCATAGCTCACCTGATAGAGCGCGAACAAGACCAGGGCGAGGACCAGCGTTGAGAGGGCGAAGAGGGTCATCGCCCTGGGGATGTTCCGCGCCCGGATCAACACGCCGAACAGTGCGATCACGACCAGCCCGCACAGCAACTCGCCGCGGCCGCTGAGGAAGGCGATGGACAATCCCGTGACGAGGCCGGCTACGAGCGCGAGCTGCAGGAGAAGCCGGCGGGGCCTGTGGACGCGCCCGTCCGACGGGCCGGCGCACAGCAGGAAGAGGCTGCTCAAGGCAAGGAAGACACCCATGTCCGCCAGGGCGAGCGGGTTGGCGTACTGGATATCGGGATCGCCATAGTCGAGCCGAAGCGCAAAGCGGCCCAGCTGTTCGCTGGACTCTTGATTGGGGCTCAGCAGCACCGCGCAGGAGCCGACGAAAAGGAGCCCCCAGACGATCAGGATGGCACGGACCATGGCGTCATGGCCGCGCACGAGAAACGGCAGGATGATGACATTGAGGAGGAAATAGGGGAGCAGGGCCAAGTTTTTCTCGGGCTCCGAGAAGGGGGACCACAAGGAGGAAAGCCAGAAGCAGGCCGCGAAGGCCCAGACCAGGAGCAGGAGCCGGCGTCCGGCGACGGTGCGCGGGAAGGCAGGCGGGTCGCGCAGCAGCGACAGTACGAGCGAGGCAAGGATCAGCGTGCCGACTCCGACGTTAAAAGCATACGGGTAGATTTGAAGCTGGGGAAGGAAATTGGCTGCAATCTGCTCCAGGCCATAGGCCGCGATAGCGAGGATGGCCGCCAAGGCGGGGTTTCTCAGCGCGTAAAGCCCGGCCATGGCGAGGCCGACCAGGAAGACGATGGGGATGACGTTAAGCATGGGCGTGGTCTAGGGGGTGACAGGAGTGCTGGCGGCGGGAGGAGATGGCCGGTCTGGTGTGCGCCCCAGGGCGTAGCGGAGCAGGGCGAAGTAGATCACGTAAGCAGCTCCATAGAGGAGGGTGAGGACGCGCATGGTGGTCAGGGGGGCGGAGGGGAAGTGCTGTGCGAGCGTGGGGATCAGGAGGGCGGCCGCGAGGGCCAAGCCATCAAAGACCAGTTTCAGTCGCTGGCCGCCGTAGACGAAGATCGTGCGGCTGACGGGGACCACGATGAATTGAAGCAGGGTCCATGGCGCGGTGATTTGTGCGATGGCACCGGCGGTGCGCCAGGCGTCGCCGAACACGGTGGCAAAGAGGGCAGGCCCGGCCAGCATGAGCACCGCCATCGGGGGGGCCGCCATGGCCGCGAGTGAGGCACTGGTTCGCCAGAACAGCCGGACGGCCTGGGCGTGCCCGGCCGCGCGGGCCTTCGCCAGGTTCGCGTGGTACACATCGGCAACGGCAGCGCCGACGAGAGCGGCGGGAGCGGCCATAACGGTGCTGACGAGGGTGAAGGCTCCGCCAAAGACGATGCCATAGGATGCCGTGAGCAGCGGGATGAGGAGTGCCTTGGAAGCGGAATCGAGCAGCGATGACGGGAGCGTCAGGCAAGGGTACCGGTAATAGCTGCGCAACGTGGATAGCATGACCGCCAGGGGCGGGAAGGTCCCCGCCAGCGTGGGGCGCACCTGGCGCCAGGAGGTCCGCACGCCGCTGAGGCGGCCGGCGAATTCTCCGGTCACGAGCCCCCAGATGCCGCCGCCCGCGAAGCCGAGCCCGACCTGCACGACCCCGCGTGTCACATTTTGCCAGATCGAGACCCGGCCAATGGTGCCATAGGCGTGCAGGCGCACGAGGAGGTAGCGCAGCGTGCTGTGCCAGCCGGTGAGCAGCACGGTTCCTGCCACCGGCAAGGCCAGCCACGGAGACAGACTCCCGAACCCGAGCACGTGCAGTTCCACCAACCCAAGGAACGCGAGGGTTGCCAGGACGCTCAGGGAGGCACTCGAGCACGCCGCGCAGGCGGCGAGTTGCATGGCCACAGCCGGACTGGGCGCGGCCACGATTCCCAGTTCCAAGCGCAGGGTCACGGCGAGTGTGGCGAAGGCAATGAATGAGGTGAGCAGACCGAGGGCGCCAACATCCGCGGGGGTATAGAGGCGAGAAACAAGCGGCGAAGCCAGCAGAAGGAAGGCGTGCCCCACGGCGGTGCTGCCGGCCAGTGTGGCAACATTCCGGGTAAAATCAGACTGGCGCCATGCCAATAGCGGCTTCATGGGGGCGTGGGCGTTCCGGATTACGAACCGGGCCCCGGCATTCACCGCAAGCCGGGGGAGGCGACTGGTTCAGGGGCGGAGGGTTTCACGCGGCAGATCGCACACCATTAACGGACACTCCGTGCCCGTGTCTTATGCGGCCGGCTTCCACCCCATGGCGTGTATGTTCTTGCGGGACGCGAAGTTCTGCAGGACGCACAACCGATGAACGTAGGGCCGGATGCAGCATGCGTCAAACGAAAATCCTGCCCGGGTTGAGCGGGCGGCAGGGGGGGCGGAGGCGGCGGTCTTTACCCATTTTTCATAATATATGGGTTTCCCTTTGGACAGGCCGACACTATGCTCCCCCCCAATCGTTCGGTGTGTCGGCGCGCACGGACCGTACCGGCCGCCATAAGGAGCACAGGATATGAGCAGCATTCCCTTTGCGGTGATCGCGGAGAAAATCCACTGCACGCGCGTCTTCAAGCGCGGCGGGGCGCAGGTCAAGGTTCTCGACAACGGCGCGGAAGTCGTCGTCTACAAATCCGCAGGCAAGGAATGCTATTTGCCCATTCCCGACCACGTCAAGGAAACGGCCGGTTGGAAGAAGGGTTCCGTGAAGCACTGCGCGGTGGCCATGTGGCAGGGCGTCCATGGCGATGCTCCGGCCAGGCAGGCCGGTATCGACTATCTCCAGTCGCTGGCTCGCAGCCAGGAGAAAGAAGGCGGCACATTTCTGGATATCAACGTGGATGAGTTCAGCACCGACATTGCCGAGCGCGAACAGTTGATCCGGTGGGTGGTGGGGATCGTGCAGCAGGCGTCGACGCTGCCCATGAGCATTGATTCGTCCAACATGCAGATCCTGCGGGCCGGGCTGGGAGCGTGCGATCGCGCGCGCGGCAAGCCGATGATCAACTCGGTGTCGCTGGAGCGGGAAGAGGCCGTGGCGCTGGCGGCGGAATTCGAAGCGGCCGTGGTGGCGTCCGCGGCCGGCAAGGAGCGGCTGCCCGCCAATACCGAGGAGCGGCTGCAGAATCTGGGCGTGCTGATCCCCAAGCTGCAGCAGGCCGGCATCGCGCTGCCGGACATCCACATCGATCCGCTGGTCTTCCCGATTTCGACGGACATGAACAACGGCAAGTCGTTCATCGAAGCCGTGGCGGCGATCCGCCGGCAATACGGGCCGACCGTGCACATCACCGGGGGGCTCAGCAACGTGTCCTTCGGCATGCCGGCGCGCAAGCTGATCAACCAGGTGTTCACCTGGCTGGCGGTGCAGGCGGGGGCTGACAGCGGGATCGTCGATCCGGCCCACATCAACGGGAAAATCCTGTCCGGACTCGATCCGAAGGCCGAGGATTTCGAGCTGGCGCGGGCGATGCTCATGGGCGAGGACGAGTACGGGATGAACTTCATCACCGCCACGCGGGACGGGCGAATACAGAAGTGACGTGGGCGTGGGGCCGCGAGGAGCGCGCTCAGCAAGCCCCACGACGCGCCGTGAATTCACGACGTGACGGCGCCGGGAGACGAGGTGGGGCTGTGAATCGATTCTGGGGAGTCAAGGGTTGAGGGATGGCGGAAGCTGACGATGCGGCCGTACGCCGATGGACGCCGCGTACGGCCTCATCCCGTTCAACCTGTCAATCCTGTCCAAGCATGAGGGGGCCAGATGTTGCGTGAAGCGTTAGCGCGGGGAGAGTTTGTCTATTCCACGGAGATGGTGCCGGGGCGCGGGAGCGGCGGGCCGGCGGTGGACGCGGTGGCGGCCTTTGCGCGCCGGATCAAGGAGTCGGGCCTGCCGATCCGCTCCATCAGCGTGACGGACAACCCGGGTGGCAACCCGGCCATCGCGCCGGATGCGATTGCGCGCGAGGTGCTGGCCGCGGGCGTCGATCCCATCGTCAATTTTGCCTGCCGGGATTACAACCGCAACGCGCTTGAGTCGCGCATGACGGCGCTGGCGCGCGCGGGCGTCGAGAACGTCCTGGCTGTTACGGGCGATTATCCCGAGGGTGGCTACGGCGGCGTGGCGCGCCCCGTATTCGACCTCGATTCCGTGCAGTCGATCACGTACCTCAAGGCCATGAACCGCGGCATCGAGGTTGCGGGCGGCCATGGGGCCAAGGGCGCGCATCAGCTGCCCAGCACGAATTTCTTCGTCGGGGCCGTGGTGAATCCCTTCAAGCTGCGGGAGGACGAGCTGGTGCCCCAGCTGCTCAAGCTCGAGCGCAAGGTCCGTGCCGGGGCGGATTACATCATTCCGCAACTGGGCTACGACATGCGCAAGTTTCTCGAGGTGAAGCGCTACATGGACGCGCGCGGCCTCAACGTGCCGATACTCGGCAACGTGTACGTGCTCAACCTGGGGACGGCGAAGATCATGAACCGGCGCGCGGTGCCGGGGTGCGTGGTGTCCGACGCGCTGCTCAAGGTGGTGGAGGAGGAGTCCAAGGCGCCGGACAAGGGCAAGGCCAAGCGCATGGAGCGGGCGGCGAAGATGGTGGCCGTGTTCCGCGGCATGGGATTCAACGGCGTGCACCTGGGCGGCTTCGGGCTGAAGTTCGAGGATTTCGGCGCCATCATTGCCATGTCCGAGGCACTGGCCCCGCAGTGGGAGACGTTCGTCTCCGAGCTGAGTTTCTCGCGGCCCGGCGAGTTCTTCCTCTTCCCGCAACCCAAGGTCTGGGGGCCCGCGCGCGAGCGCGATCCGGACCCGATCCCGTCGCTGCGGGGCGGGGGCGAGGGCGTCAAGAGCGCCGTGATGCGCGGGTTCCATCGTGCGCTCTTTGTCGAGAACACGGCCGGCTACAACCTGATGCGCAGCTTCTATCAGTCCACGGCCAGCAAGGGCGCGCTGGGCAAGGTGGCGCATGCGCTGGAACTGGGGAGCAAGAAGGTGCTCTTCGGCTGCCAGGACTGCGGCGACTGCGGCCTGGCCGACATGGCGTTCTGCTGCCCGATGTCGCAGTGCCCGAAGAATCTGCGCAATGGCCCCTGCGGCGGCACGCGCGACGGGCAGTGCGAAGTGCATCCCGAGAAGCCCTGCGTGTGGACGATCGTCTACCGGCGCAACAAGGCCAACGACAAGCTCGACGTCATGCGCTCCGAGTATGTGCCGCCGCGCGATGCGCGCCTCGAGCAGACATCGGGCTGGGCGAATTTCTACCTCGGCAAGGACTACCGCGGGCGCGAGCGCGCCCATACCCTGGCGGCGAAGAGCGAGCACATCAAAGCGCCGGAGTGAGCGGCCGCCGCGTGACGGCGCGGGGGCCTGACGGCGCGCGCAGGCGCGCCGCGCCGATTGTGCGGGATCGCGCTGTGCGCCTGTGGTAGGCTGCCCGACGTCCATCCCATGAATTCGCGCATGACCAACGCGGTGACCCTGGCGGCCCTGGCGGTGGCGCTGGTGGCGTCGAGCGGGCTGGCGGCCCACTACCATCGGCGCGCGGTGGCGACGCGTGCCGACGTGGCGCAGGCGCGCAACGAGATTGAATCCCTGAAGCACCAATTGCTGCTGAAGCAACCCAACGCCCCCGACGTCGTGCTCGATTTCTCGGGTCCGGAGCAGGACCGCGCGCGGGTCGGCATGCGGCGGCTGGAGTTCGAGGACGGCGGGGACGGCGCGGCCGAAGAGACGAACAGCCGCATCCAGCAACTGGAAGCCGCGCTGCTCGCCAAGGACCGACAATTGGCGGCCTTGCAGGCGCACGCCACCAACCGGCTGGCGGCGTCCGGCCAGGGGCGCTCCGATCGCCCGGACCGGATGGCGGAGTTCCAGCGCACGGATCCGGTGCGTTACCAGGAAATGGTCGACCGCCGGGAGGCCGCGCGCAAGGAGATGCGCGATGCCTTTGCGCGCCAAGCCGCGCATCTGCTGGAAGACGCGGCGGCAGGCAAAAGCGATGCGGAGCAGCAACAGCGCCAGACGATGCTCAAGCTGGTGGCGGACACCTGGCAGATGGCCGAGCAGTTGTACAGCGACACGCCGACAAGCAACCGCTGGGACACGGTGCACGCGATGCGCCAGAACATCGAGGTCCTGACGCCCCTGCTGGACTCGGAGCGCAACCGGGCGCTTTCCCAGCTGGCGCTGGAGTCCGGCTACACCGCCCAGGATTCGGCCGTGTTTGTGGACTACATCAACCAAGTGATGGAGTCGACGTCGACGGCCCCGTTGTACCGGGCCATGCGCCACGGGGCCCATGGTGGGGGATGGCGCGGCGGACCTCCGCCGGGGCCATCGGCGCTGCCCGGCCAGCCTCCTGTGACGCGGTGAACGGGCGGGTCCGGGACTGGCCAGGCGCTCCTGTCGGCCGTGGCGCGGCTACGAGGCGTACGCACGGCGCATTTCCTCGCCGATGATTCTCAATCCTTCGCGCACGACAGGCTCCGGCTGGGAGTAGTTGATGCGGATGCATTCATGGGCGTGCGGCCAGGGTGCCTCAAGGCCGTAGAAGAAATAGGACCCTGGTACAACCAGCACGCGTCGCCGCTTGAGGCGCTCGTAGAATTCGCGGCAGCCGATCGGCAAGCCGCGGCACCACAGCCAGAGAAACAAGGCCCCTTCGCATTCGTGGATGGCGTAGGGCAGGCTGGCATCGAAGTACTCGCGCGTCCACGCGAGGGCCTGGTCGCGCTTGGCCTGGTAGAAGGGCCGGATGATGTCGCGGCTGACCTGCATGATGCGGCCGCTTTCCAGCAGCGGGGCGACGAGCGCCTGCCCGACATTGCCGTTGGCCAGGCTCAACACGGCATTCATGGACGCGAGGGCGTCAATCCAGGGCTCGGCGGCGATGACGATGCCCGTGCGCGCGCCGGGCAGGCCCAGCTTCGACAGGCTCAGCGTGAAAATCACGTCCTCATCCCAGTAGGGCGCCACGTCGGTAAAGAGGATGTTCGGGAACGGCGCACCGTAGGCATTGTCGATGATCAGCGGGATGCGGTGTTCCGTGGCGAGGGCCTTCAGTCCGAGCAATTCCGTGTCCGAGACCACGTTGCCAGTCGGATTCGTCGGCCGGGAAACGCAGATGCCGGCGACGTCCTTGCCGATCGCGAGCTGGTGGAAATCCACGTGATACTTGAACGTGTGGTCGTCGAGCATCGTGATCAGGGGCCGGCGGGCAGCGAACAGATCCGGTGTCAGGCCCTGGTCGGCGTAGCCGATATATTCGGGGACCAATGGCAGCAGGATCTTGCGCGGGAGGCCGTCGGCGGCGGGCCCGCCGATGAGATTGAAGAGCATGAAATGGGCGAGCTGGCTGCTGTTGGTGACGGCCACGTTTTCCGGCCCGATGGGCCAGTTGAACTCGTGTCGGAACCGGGCGGCGAGCGCGGTGAGGAACCGGGGGTTGCCCCGCGGGGAGTCGTAGTTGACGAGCATGCGGTCGAAGGCCCCGGGCTGGTGGAGCAGGGCCTGCATCTCCTCGCGCCAGATAGCCTGCACGGCGGGGATGGCCGCCGGGTTGCCGCCGCCCAACATGTGCAGGGAGGCCGAGCCGGACATGGCCTGGCCGAGATCGTCCATCAGTTCCTCGATGCCGGAACCGAAGGCCAGTTTCTCGCCGATCGCGGACAGTCGGCCCTGCAGGTGCGCGCGCCGTTCCGCGGCGTTCATGAGGCCACCCGGTTCGTCCTCACGTATGCACCATGACGCTTTTCATCCAGGCGCGGCCCGTGCCGCTGACAAAGAGCCGCACTTCCACGGCGGTGGCGGTGGGCGGGGCGACCGCTTCGACGCCATCCTGGGTCCAGTCCGTCGTGCCCGCGAACGTGTGGCCGCGGGGAATTTGCGGTGCGTCGTGAATGGCGGCGCCGCGGCTGTCCACGAAGGCCAGTTGGAAGCAGGCGTGGCCGTCCAGGTCCTGGGTGCGGAGCTGGCCGGCAAGGTGATAAGTCAGGCCCGGGACGGCGCGGATGGTTTGTTGCAGGCAGAGCGCGCCGTGCCGGTCGTAGGCCAGGCCGGGGCAGGGGCGTGGCTGGGCCTGTTCGTCCCAGATGACCTCGCCGCCCCCCTCCGAGAAGCGCCGCATCAGGATCCAGTGCGCGGGCCACCCATCGGCGGCGCGCTCCTTGAAGGCGCCGTCCTTGAGGCGCGGGTAGATGGGGTTGGGATAGAGGTAATTGCGGAAGGCCCAGACCACGGTGCCCGCGGGGTCCACTTCCAGCACTTGGTGGCCCTGCTGGTCTGCAATCAGCACGTTGCCGCCTGCCAGCGGTTCGGCCGTGTAGAACTTGGCGAAGTAGTCGACTTGAAAGCACCAGACGGTGTCGCCGGCGGGGGTCACTTCGATCACGCGGCTGTTCTTGGAGTCCGTGATGAGGGTATTGCCGTTCGACAGGCGGCGCGCGTGGCGTGGCCAGTTGAGCATGGCCGCGGAGCCGTCGCCATAGGACCAGGCGATCGTTCCGCCGGGTGTGATCTCGATGATGCGGTTGGCGTCCGAGTCCGCCAGCAGCACATTGCCGTTGGGCAGCGGTTCGGCGTTGTGAGGATGGCGGATGTCGGCGCCGTACTGCCAGAGGACGCGGCCCGTGTGGTCGATGGTGAGGCAACGGTTGTTGTTGCGGTCGGTGATCAGCAGGTTGCCGTCGGCCAGTTCGAGGGCGTTGTTGGGATAGGAGAGCCGGGTGCCGTCCGAGAGCCGGCCGGTGCCGCCCTGGAACTGGTCCGAGGAGAACGCGATCTGACCGTCGGGGGTCACTTCGATCACGCGGTCGTTGGTGGTGTCGGCCACGAGGGTCCGGCCGTTGCGCATGCGCACGGCGCTATGGACGAAGCGCAGGCCTCCGTGGAAATTCCACACGATCTGGCCGCGGGGGTCGACTTCGATGACCTCCGCGCCGGTTCCGATCTCGTCGCCGGCGTCGGCGATGAGCGTGTTGCCATTGGGCAGACGCACGGCGGTGCAGGGCAGTTCCAAGACGCCCGGCAGACCGCGCGGGAGGCCGAGGGCGGTGAGGCGATCAGCAGCAGTGCCTGTGCTCATGGGATAGCATTTCTGAAGCAGGTCAGTGTGTGGTCACGGCCACGACACCTTCTACATATACCCCAGGCTGCGCAGTTTGGCCATCAGGCCTTCTTTGTCCTGGCGGCGCCCGCCGCGCTCGGTGGTATTTTCGAGGTCCTGCTCCCAGGCTGGGACATCGGTGGTCTTGGAGGTGGTGATCCGGGCCCCGAGCGAGCGGAAGCCCTGCGAATAGAGGCTGGCGTACGGGATTCCGAGGAGGCGGGTGACGTCCCAGATGTCGCGCTCGACAAAATGCAGGAGGGGATGGATCCGGTCATGCGCCGGCGAGTACGGCGTCTTGGGGCGCGGGCTGAAATAGGTTTCGTTCTGGCGCGCCTGCTGCTCGTCCCAGCGGATGCCGGCAAAGAAAGCGGCGACGCCTTTTTTCTCGAGGTAGTTATTGAGCGTCGCGGTCTTCATCAGGTGGTTGCCGACGTAGGACTCGGGCTCGTAGGCAAACGTGTCCTCCTCGTAGCCCAGGCGTTCCACCTCGGCGCGGTTGCGCGCGTTCAGGTCAGCCACGCGCACCGCCGCGCCCAGTTTGCCGCCCGCGGCGCGCGACACGTCGTCGTTGTGAATGATGTCCAGCGTGAGGCCCCAGGCGCGCACGTGGGTGTCAAGGAAGGCGCGCACTTCGGGGAACATGTCGCCCTCATCGATGCAGAAGCAGGTGGGGATGGGGTGCCCGTCGGCCAGGCAGACCGTGCGAATGAGCCAAAGCATGACCGTGCTGTCCTTGCCGCCGGTCCAGGACACCGCCACCTTCTCCGCCGGGTACTTCTGGAACGCCTCGCGGATGACCTTTTCACTGTCGGCGATCTTCTTTTTCAGCAGGGCTTCGCTCATGGCTCTCCTTGTTTGCGTTCGGGATTTAGTAGCACACATGGAGGGGCCTGGGATAAGCGTTTTTGTTGTAGAATTTCCAGAGGCGATCGGCCCGTTCGCCTGGCGGCTCAGGCGGCCGGGCATGTATTTGGTGGGGATGTGGTGCAGGCCCTGGCGGGCCTTTTCTTATTGCCTCTGCCAGACCGCGTTCGTATGTTTACTTTCGCAGTCAGGAATGGGGTGGCGGGCCTTCCGGCAATTACACGGGGTTCACGTTATGGCGGTAACACTGAGCGGGCGGGAGCGTGTCGTGCGCGCGCTGGAGCGGCGCGATCACGACCGTGTGCCTCGGCACGAAACCCTGTGGCCCGAAACCATCGCGCGCTGGCGCGAGCAGGGGCTGGATGGCGATGCCGATCGCGTGCGCGAGCGGCTGGGCTCCGACCTGGCCTTCACCTTGTGGAGCTGGCCGGTGCCGTTTCCGGGACGCGAGGACGTGCTGGAGGAAACGGACGAGACGAAGCTCGTGCGCGGGCCCATGGGCAAGATTGAGCGCCTGTGGAAGCACAAGTCCGGCACGCCCGAGCACGTGTCCTTCGACTGCAGCAGCCGGGAGAAATGGCTGGATGTCTACAAGCCCGCGCTGCAGGCGGCGCCCGTGCACATCGAGCTCGACAAGGCGCTGACCCGCTTCAAGGCGGCGCGCGCCAAGGGGCGCTTCACCTACCTTGCCGGCATTGAATCGTTCGAAGGCATCCGCCAGCTCATGGGCGACGTCGTGACGCTGATGGGGATGGTCGAGGAGCCGGACTGGATCCAGGACATGTCGCAGGTGTACACCGACCTGATCCTGCGCGATTTTCAAGCCGCCGTGGACGCGGGCGTCACGGCCGATGCCGTCTGGGTTTTCGGCGACATGGGGTACAACTCCGGGCCCTTCTTCGCGCCCGCCATGTACCGCGACATCATCTGGCCCGACCACCGGCGCATCGGCGACTGGGCCAAGGCGCGGGGGATGAAATACATCTACCACACGGACGGCGACGTGCGGCAGTTGATTCCGATCCTGCTGGAAGCCGGCATCGATTGCCTGCAGCCCCTCGAAGCCAAGGCCTGCATGGACATTCGCGAACTGGTGCCCAAGTACCAGCGCCGCGTGAGCTACTTCGGCAACATGGACATGACCGTGATGCTGACCAACGACCGCGCGGCCCTGGAGGCGGAAGTGCGGGCCAAGCTGGCGGCCGGCATGTCGATCCAGGGGTACATTGCCCACTCCGATCACTCGGTCCCGCCGCAGGTGACATGGGACACCTACCAGTTCTACATCCAGCTGCTTGACCAGTACGGAAACTACGCCACATGACGATATCTGCTTCGACCGACAGCCGCACACGCCCGGCCGCGCCGCCATCCGGCATGACGCCGCGCGAGCGCTGGCTCGCCATCCTGGAGCGCCGCGCGCCGGATCGCATTCCGACTGACATCTGGGCCACGAAAGAGGTGTACACGGCGCTCTTCCAGCACTTCGGCACGGAGAACTACGACGTGCTCTGGCGCCGGCTGCACATCGACCGCCCGCGGCAACTGGGCGCCCCGCACCGCACGGGCCAGTTTCCGACCGATCCCGAGCGCGACATGTGGGGCGTCGCGTATCGCACCATCCGCTACGAGACCGGCGACTACGCGGAATCGCAGGACCCGCCCATGGCGGCGTTCACCACGGTGGATGAAATCCGGAACTTCCCGTGGCCCAGCCCGGACGACTACGACTACGCCGTGGTGCGCGATGCCGTGGCCGCGGATGACGGCTACCGCATCCTGCAGGCCGGCAGCTACGAGCCGTTCCTGCTGATGTGCAAGCTGCGCGGCATCGAGCAGGGCTTCGCCGACCTCGCGATGAATCCGGAAATCGCCGATGCGATTCTGGGCCGCCTTTTCGAGTTCTTCTACGAGCAGAACCGGCGCCTGTTCGACGCCGGCGGCGGCCGGATCAAGCTCACGTACGTGGCGGAAGATCTGGGCGGCCAGCAGTCGCCACTGATGAGTCTCCCCATGTACCGGCGCTACTTCCGCGCCAATCAGAAGCGCATGGCGGACCTCGCGCGCCAGCACGGCGTGCATGTGATTTATCACACGGATGGCGCGGCCCGGCTCTTCCTGCCGGACCTCATCGATGAGGTGGGCATTGAAGTGCTGAACCCCCTGCAATGGCGCTGCCCCGGCATGGAGCGCGAGGGCCTGGTGCGTGACTTTGGCGGCCGCATCGCGTTTCATGGCGGCATGGACAACCAGCAGACCATGCCGTTCGGCACGGTGGATGACGTCACGGCCGAGGTGCGGGAGAATCTCGAGATCTTCCGCCAGGCGCGCTGGATCTGCGCGCCCTGCCACAACCTGCAGGCTGTGACGCCGATCGCCAACATCATTGCCATGTACGACACGATCCACGAACTGGGAGCGCGCTAGCCCATGTCGGCGCCCGCTCTCGTCAGCGCTCGCGACCGGGACAACTTGCGTGGCCGGCCATCTTCCGCTCCTTTGTGCCTGAGCGAGTAAGACTGGATGACAACCGCATGAGCCTGACCAAGCGCGACAACCTTCGCAACGTCCTGACCGGTGGCGAACCTGCCTGGGTGCCCTTCGCCCTGAACTTCGCCCAGTGGTTCGGGCATCACCGCACGTTTGGGACCCTGCCGGTGGACCTGCGCGGATGCGCCTCCTACATTCAGGCGATGAAAGTGCTGGGGTGCGACATCTTTTCGCGCAATCTGGATGGCGGCTATCGCGAGCGCGACACCTTGCTCAAAGCGCGCGAACACGACGTGAGCGCGTCCACCGGTTCCCGGCGGACGATCACCTATGAGACGCCGTACGGCACCCTGCAGATGGTCCGCCAGCAACAGGTGGCGCTCAGCACGTCGCACGAGGAGGAACACTTCGTCAAGGACTGGGACCGCGACGGCGATGCCTTTCGCTACCTGCTGGACCAGCGCGTGTACGAGTGGGACGAGGCGGTCTTCGATGCGGTCGATCGCGAGGTGGGGGATGACGGGCTGGTCAACGTGCCGGTGGCGTGCACGCCGCTGAAGATGCTGCACAATCAGTTCGGGCTCGCCTACAGCTGCCTGTTCGTGGTGGATCATCCCGAGGCGGCGCAGTCCATCTGCGACCTGTACTGGGCCAAGCTGCGGCCGCTGCTGCAGCGGCTGGCCGCGCATCCGCGTGTAGCGTCGGTCATTCTCATGGATAACGTGGACACGCCGTTCTATCCGCCGGCGCTGGCCCGCCTCTACTGGGCGCCCTATGTCAAGGAAGCCGCGGCGCTGATGCGCGCGAACGGCAAATATTTGTTTGTGCACGCCTGCGGCAAGCTGGCCGGCCTGAGCCCGATCTTTGCGGACTGCCGGGTGACGGGGCTGGAAGGGGTGGCGCACCCGCCGCTGGCCGATTGGACCGCGCCTGCCGCGCAGGCGTGCCACCCGGATTTCATCTTCATGGGCGGGTTCGGCGCCCACGAGCAGGAGTCCATGGGCGACGCGGAAGTGCGCGCCTTTTACGCCGGCTATCTGGCGCGCGCCAGCCGCCGTCGATTCATTTTCAGCTCGTCCTGCCAGACGTCCATCCATACGCCGTGGGACCGCATCAAGCTGGTGCGCGACATCTGCCGGGCGTGGGGTGGGGCGCCAACCGGAGCGTCGGCATGACGGACTCCACACCCTTCAGTGGCGCCGGTCCTGAGGCTGAGATGGGCAAGCTCTTCCGCTCGCACAGCCGCTCCTGGAGCGACTTTCAGTACGTGTATCCCGTCATCAGCCGCCGCAGCCAGGGGCTTTCGGTGGGCATCAATCTGAACCTCGACCGGGTCTGCAATTTCAACTGTGTCTATTGCCAGGTCGACCGCAAGGACCCGGCGCGCGCCGCGTCGGTCGATCTCGGGGTCCTGCAGGCCGAACTGGGGCGCATCCTGGACATGGTGCTGGCCCCGACGTTCTGGGACGAAGGCCCCTTTGCGGGCGCGAACGCTGACTATCGGCGCCTGGACAACATTGCGTTTTCCGGGGACGGCGAGCCGACGTTGTGCCGCTGGTTCACGCAGGCCGTGGCGCTCGCGGCGGTGGCCAAGAGCCAGCGCGGGCTGGACGACGTGAAGCTGGTGCTGATCACCAATGCCAGCCAGTTGCAGCTTCCGAGCGTGGAGCCGGCCCTGCGGCTGCTGGATCGCTACCAAGGCGAAGTCTGGGCCAAGCTGGACGCGGGCAGCGAGAAGGCCTACCGCGGAATCAACCGGTCGCGCGTGCCGTTTGAGGTCATTCTGGACAACTTGGTAACGGCGGGACAGAAGCGGCCGCTGGTGATACAGACGATGGTCCTGCACGTCGAGGGCCAGCCGGTGGCGACGGCGGCCTTTGACGACTATCTGGACTGTCTCGACCTGCTGCGCCGGCGAGGCTGCCGGATCTCGCGGGTGCAGCTCTACACGATTGCCCGCGCGCCGGCCGAGACGTGGGTGGCGCCGCTGAGCGACGTCGAACTGGACGCCCTGGCCGCGCGCTTCCGGGCCCGCCAGCCCGAGCTGCCGGTCCGCGTGTACTACGCGGTATAAACGGACGCGCCCCGTCAACTCGCCGGGCTTGCGGCTGCGTCCCAGCCCCGTTCCCCGGGAAAGACGTTGTCAAACCAGATGGCCCGGCGGTCTTCCGCCATCATTTCGGCCACTGTGTCTCGCCAGAGGCGGTAGTGAGCCGTCTCCTTGTGCCGCGCCGGATCCTGTGCCGTGCGGTAGACCTCCACGAGCACGAACCGCGTGGGATCCTGGCGGTCCTGCATGACATCGAAGCGCGCGACGCCGGGCTCGCGCAGGCTGGCGCGCGCATTGGCCACGGTGGCCGCCTTGAAGTCGTCGATCTGCGCCGCCTTGACGTGCACATGAACATGTACAATCTGCATGTGGCCTCCTGCGGGCAACCCGTGTTGGGCTGTCCCTTCCCGCGAGCGAGAGCCTAGCGCGAAGGCGCCGGACGGGCCATGCCAAAGAGGGGCCGCGGAGTAAGGGGCCAGTTACGGGAGGGTGTTAACGGCGGAGACCGCCGTCTCCAAGCTCTGGAGCCGGCCGTCCCGGCCGGTTTCCGCCTGCGCACCCTCCCGTAACTGGCGCACTACGCCGCGGACCAGAATCCGCTTGCCCTGCCGCCGCTGCACTCCTACATTTCGATCGACCGGGCCGCACGCCCCGCGCCGGGCGAGCCGGCACAACCGCCGCGTGGCCCGCCCTGCCGGGCCACCGGCAGATGGTGAGAAGCGCATGACCACAACGGCCCCCGCCCCACGCCACCGCGATAGGCCCACGGCCGCCTATCCCGCCAATGCCAATACCCGGATAGGCCAACGTCGATCTATGTAGAGTTCGGCACAACAAAATGGGGAGGATAGCGCAAATGAAGTCGGCCATGGCAATCGCAGCAGTCGTGGCGGGAGTCATCGCGACGGCGGCCGCACAGGATCTCGTAATCGACTCCATGAGCAGAGACGGCTCAATGTCGTTCTGGGGGGCTCAGGTGGGCACCACCGCAAGGGTCGAATGGGCGGCGAGCCTGACGGATGCCGGAAGAACGAACTGGCACGGTCTCACCGATGTCGTCGTCACCGACGATGTCATGACAAACGACATCCCGATGTTCTTCCGTGTCCGCGGATACCCGGACACAAACGTCGTTCACGGTCTTGTTGCGTACTACCCGTTCAACGGCAATGCGAATGATGCAAGCGGGCATGGGCATGACGGGACGGCCATGGGCGCACTGCCAACCCAAGACCGCCTTGGTGCGCCAAACTCAGCATTTGCCTTTGATGGCCTTTCCAACAAGATTGAGGTTGCTGAAACGCCCGGTTTCGAGCTGAACACCTTCACCCTCTCCATTTGGGTAAATGCCGCCCGTTTCAATCCGTTAGGACAACCGCGCAGTGACCTGATAGCAAAAGGCTCCGTTTTTCAATGGGCCTTACAATTGGAAGCATCTGGCAGGGTTCGGAATGCTATTTTCACAAGCAGCGGCGAGATGACGTTTGACTCGATCAAGACGATTACGACGAATGCGTGGTATCACATTGCAAAAGTGTGGGATGGCGAAACAAGTTCCACATACATCAATGGCGTTTTCGACAGCAGCATGCCGGCTGGAGGCGTACTGGATGCTGGAGACGACCCCGTGGTGATGGCTGGTATGGGGGGAGCCCTGCACCTCAAGTTCCAAGGGAAACTGGACGACATCCGCATCTACAACCGTGCCTTGTCCTCCAATGAAGTGTGGCGACTCTACAATCTCCCGTACTGAGCAATCAGGCTCTCCCGAAGGAGGAGGGGCCGAACATGCCGTCGGAGGTTCCCTCGCTCCGCTCGGAACCTCAACGGCGCCGTCGCAAAAAGAGAAATGATCAGAACACGTAAAACAATCGTCCGCACCCTCTTGGTGCTCGCTGCATGGTACGCCCTCGTGTACTTCCGTCCATCAGTTGGGCATCCCCAACGGGCATTGCCAGTCCAGGTGCGACACAACCTCCAGTATCTTTCCCGATCTGGCCTGCCCCCTGATGAGGTGCGAAAGGAAATCGCACGTTTCAGTTGGAGGGACCAATTCAACCGATATGAAGTACACGTTGAAGACTCCACAAATCACGGATGGATTCTCACGGCCCAACCGGAACGCGAATCGGTAGGGCAACCATTGTGGATTAAGGCACTTCTATTGGACTTCCACCGATATGACTATCCAGCATTCAGAATTCAGTCAGGTGATGAGCAGGTCGAGATCAACAGATAGGATGCGAACAACTTGCTGGCGATATTTTGTTCCGCGGCATGGCGTTCGGCTAACACGAAACAACGCACACGCTCTAGTATGCAACCGATCGCAAAAATAGTGCTGCCGGGACTTCTTGCCTTTGGCTTTGCCTTCTACATTTGGTGGCACGCTGGCACTCCCGACTTCAACCACGGCCCGGAGTGGGACTCGACGGTGGCCGCAATTCGAAGCATTCCAAGGGCGCGCATATATGAAGCGATGGATGCCTTTGAGCGGGACAACTCCACGAGTAGAACGGAAATTCCACCTACGGTGTTGCTAGATGACTTGGTCGCGCGGGGCTATCTGCACCCACATGAGGTCCACCTGCTCACGAATATGTACGTATGGGTATCTACCGGATTGAATCCAAAGAAGCGACCACATCAGGTGATTCTCTCTGTGCACTTGCCAAACGGACGAATAGCCGGTGAGGCCGCAAATGGGGAAATCAGCCTGCAAGCGAAAGCACCAAACCGATCCACACAATAGGTCTCGGATTCTCGGAGCCGAACAACGCGCTGCAGAGCTATTTTGTTCCGCGTCATGGTGGCTGCGCGTAGAGTGAGGAGCAGCCACCACGCCACGGAACAAAAAGCCTGAACGCGGCGTTGGCTTGCAAAGGACGGGAACGAAAGGAGCACGTTCCACCATGAAGGGACCCAAGGTTGTACTGATAGGCGCTGGCAGCGCGTTCTTCGGTCGGCAGACGATATGGAGCATGGTCTCGAAACCGGCGCTTTGCAACGGCACGCTGGCACTGGTCGATTCGGACGCGAAGAAGCTCGGCTGGATGGAGAAGATCGCGCGCCGCTCGATTGCGGCGCGGAAGGTGCCGTTGAAGCTGGAAGTCTCGACCGACCGGAAGGACGTACTGAAGGGCGCCGATTTCGTGACGCTGGCGTTCGCGAATGACGGCGTAGAACTGCGCGGGGTCGATGCACGCATCAGCACCAAGCACGGCATGATCATGTGTTCGGCCGATACCATTGGCCCTGGGGGCACCATGCGTACGCTGCGCGAGGTGCCCTCGCAGAGCAAGATACTGAAGGATGTCGAGACGCTCTGTCCGGATGCATGGGTGATCAACTGGGTGAACCCGACCGCGGCCATGGGCATAGCCATGATGCGGCATTTCCCGCGCCTCAAGTCTCTGGCCATTTGCGACGGTCCGCACAACCCGGGGTTCGACGACAGCCTCATCGTGCGCGCCGGGTTGGCCCGTTCGGCGGCAGAAGTCACCGACGCCCTGCGCAGCCGCGTACGAATCCGGTCAGGCGGAGTGAATCATTTCAACTGGCTGGTCGAGATGACGCATGACGGCAGGGACGTCACGGAACGGATCAAGCAGCAGTTGCGCGCTGCCAGCCAAGCGATTCACGTCGCCCAATCGGAGAAGGGCAAAATCGAACTCACGAACATGATCGCCGCCCAACTCGCTGACGCGGTAGGGTATCTGCCCATGTGCATCTGGCACACGCAGGAGTATTTGCCCTATTTCCAAGGCCATGATGTATGCAAGACCGACGCGCTAACGATTCGCCAGTGGAGTGTCAAGGTGCGGCGCCAGTGGATGAACGAATGCTGGGCCGACATGCGCAACATCGCCGCGGGCAAACGCCCCGTTGCCGACTTCCTCGCCAAGACCGGCTCCGATCACGCCAGCGATATCATCGAGGCCATGTGGGCCGGACTGCCGAAGCGCTTCTATATCAATGTGGCCAATGGCGGAGCCGTGCCAAACATGGCCGACGACGCCTTTCTCGAGTTGCTCTGCGACGTGAACATGAACGATGTTCGGCCGCTGCCGTTCGGCGTCATGCCGCGGCCGCTGACGGGGTACTTGCAGCGTGTTCTGGATGAGCATGAACTCGCGGTCGAGGCAGCCGTCACCCATGACCGTCGGACGCTACGCCAAGCATTCCTGGCCAGCATGGTCGCGGTGAGTATTCCGGACGTGGACGCCTGCATCGCGGAAATGCTCGCGGCCGAGAAGAAGGACCTCCCGGCCGCGTGGTATCGGTAGGTTCCCAGGATATGAACTCCTCGGAGTCAAGAAGCCTTCGGGGGCGTTCATCGCCTGCCACTGCCTACCGATGGAAGCCAAATATGCATATCTACTGTTGCACCAAGCGGCTGAACGAAATTCGAGACAAGCGGGTGGCTCACGGATCAACGCCCACGCGTGGCATTCGTCTCAATCAAATGGTGGAGTTCAGCCAATGCGCATCGCATGTGGTTAAGAGAGCAATCGAAGAGGCCTATGGAGCAGACTTGTACTGAAGCGGCTCAACAACCTGATATTCTCGTTCCGCTCGAAATTATACTGCGGGGCGTTCGCCAACTGACTAAATAGCGCCTTAGGGGCCAGGGTTAGACATTGGACATAATGGTCGACGGCTAATTTGAATGTGCTGATATAGTTGCATGGACGAACGAAATCGGGAGCACCTGCTCGCGTTTGTGGATGGGGTGGCGGGGCGGAACCGGTTTGGCAATGTCTAATGTCGAGCCCTGACCCGTACTTGCTGCGCGGACGGGCGATGAAGAGCCTCACCCGTAGCGTTGGGGCACGAGAACGGAATGAGGACCATAGCTTGGCTTGCGGCGGCGATAACCGTGTCACTCCGCACTCTGGATACCTACGGTCTCGACTTCCGTAGCGATGGCCTGCCCACAACGGCTCGAATTGCCACCAGTTACCTGGGCAGGGTTGAGAGCGAGTATCGTGCGATCGTTCTTCATTACGACACCGATCTCACGTATGACGCGGACGCGGAGATTCAGGAAGAGGCAATCAGCCTTTGGCCGGCATTCGCACCAGCAGTCGAAAAGAGCGGACTTCCTTTGGCCGCCATCATGGCTCACATAAAACCGGAAAACCTTCCGCATGCGGGTTGGTCCCCTCAAGCGGTACACTTTCAAAAGCGCACCAACGCCTGGGTTCTCCTTCGTATGATGACGACCTTCAGTACAACAAGCCCTGTATCGCGAGTCATGAGTACCGTTGGCGCGGACACAAGCGTGGCGGTCACTTCAGAACCCCAGTATCTGCAGGCGGCAACCAACGCGGCGATTCGGAACGCACGAGGGCCGCGCCAGACGGAGATGTACGAAATCCTGCCCATGGCGGATGAGCAGCGCAGAGTCTTGAGAGCGCAGCACAAAGGGAAAGACCTCCTGTACGACCCACGTGAGTTCGAAGAACGAAAGCCGACTCCGGAAGGACCCACGACCGATATCGAGGTCGTCATCGAGTGAAGCTGGATGGCACGGCCGAATTCCGCAAGCAGAAGCCCCAACACGACGACGGTTCCTCTTCGCTCCACCGTCTAGGTTCACGTAGGTGTTGGCCTGAGGCCGTATATTGACAGAATGTGATAAATGTCATACATTGTCTGACATGAAGACAGCAACACTGAGCATACGCCTCGACGCCGATTTGGACCGTCTTCTTGGCAAAGCCAGCCGGCAGGCTGGCAGGAGTCGCAGCGACATTGCCCGCGATGCGCTCCGGCGCCAGTTGCGTCTGACGCAATTCGAGTCCGTTCGACGCCGTATGATGCCCTTTGCCGAAGCCAGAGGGTTTCTGACCGATGAGGACGTGTTCGCCAAGGTGCCATGAGAGTCTTTCTGGACACCAACGTCATTGCCAGTGCTACAGCGACGCGCGGGCTCTGCGCAGATGTCTTGCGCACCACAGTTGAGTTTCATGAGTTAGTCGTTTCGGAGGAAGCCTTTACGGAGCTGAAACGAATTCTCAAGATCAAGCTCGGGGCGCCGGATGATCTGATTAAGGACACGATTTGGCTGCTGCACCAAGGCACACATGTGGCATCTTCAAGACCTCGTGCCAGTCTCCCCTTGAAAGACGTAGCCGACATCGCCATCGTCTCGGCTGCCATCAATGGCGCTGCCGATCAACTGGTCACGGGAGACAAGGAACTCCTGGCCCTCGGCAGAGTCGGCCCGCTGGACATTCTCAATCCACGACAGTTCTGGGAAAAGCTGCGCGGCCAATCGGCTCCGCGCGACTGACTCAGTCGGTCAGCCGCGGGGCCACTCCACCGAACAAGCGGGCCCGCATATGACGGTTTCAAGGAGATGGCCAACCGCGTCCATGGACGCGGTGCCCGCGCGCATGACGACTATGAAGGTTGTATGTAAGTTGCGCCTGCCGATTGCCATGCGACTCGCGGCGGTCGTGGCATTCACGTGTTTCGCTTCATGCACCGCCTCATCGGTCACCATTTCCCGCCCCTATAGCAATGTCGTGCAGGTCCTCTCGTCTCCTGAGGGCCCCAGGCTCACCCAGGTGAAGGAAGACAAAAATAGGCGACACGCAGTCATCACATTCTGGGAGCAGTACATATTCTGGGAAGGGGCGCGCTATCGCCTCTACGTGTTGCGGGCAACGCCGGAGACGACGGACATCCGGGGATGGGTCTGCAAAGACAGTGCCCTGCTCCCTGGCTACAACATCTTTGCGAAACGCCGGCTATCGGAGCAGGAGATAAGCGGTTTGCTCAAGGCGAACGAGGAGTACCTGCTATCCCGCAAGAAGACACGGGAGGACTATGAAGCACGGTACGGAAACATGGAATTGAACGACGCGCTGCTTGAGACTGTCTCCGCGTCGTTCTTGAGCACCACCCAGAAAGTGACCAGGATCACGGCGCTTGTTGCACAAGGTGCCAACGTCAATGCGGTCAGTCTGCGTGGGTTCACCCCCTTGAGTCAGGCAGCCTTCTACTTGAAGGACACAAATATCGTCACGGTCTTGCTCGACATGGGGGCCAATCCCAACGCCAGGTCGAGTGGCGGATGGACGGCTCTACACACAGCGGCGAAGTTTGCGCCAGCGTCGGTGGTCGAGCTTCTGATTCTGCGCGGCGCCGATCCGACGATGCAGACAGAGAGGGGAGAAACCCCGTTGTCACTGGCGATCCCATCCGGATACGCTGATCCGAGGAGCATCGACATACTCAAGAAGTACGAGTTAAAGGCAGGCCATCCGGACGAGTGAAGACGCCCAACATGGCGGCGCACGGTACGCTTGCAAGCTCGCGTCCGTGACCGCGGACGTTGGGCACGAGGGATATGAGCGAGACACACAGCATCCCGACGTGGCTCCGGGTCGTGAACGACCTGCTGTTCGGGTGGTGGGCCTTCTGGCTGGCAGCCCTCGTCGTTGGAGGAACTGCCGCACGGGTAGCCGCACTGATGCAGGTTGAGATTAATGGATTCATTCCCGTCATCTCCACCATGGGCGTCTGCATCACATCCGGAATGTCAGGTGCGATTGCCGCGACACGATGGTGGGATAGACTGATGCGACGCAAGACGATCAAGGCCAACTACATTGCCTTGGTGGTCATGGCGGTGCTTTTGCTTGCCTTTGGTCCGGGGCCGATGATGTTCATCGAGTAGGATATGGAATGCCCAGCATCCGGTGGCACCCTATTCGGAGCGCGCTACGCGGTCTCCTCGAGGGTGAACCGAGGCAGTGGGTGAACAGACGACATGAAGGGCGTATGCAAATGGCTCTACTGGACGAACGTCGCACTGCTGCTCATGTGTGCGCTCGTCTTTGCGTGCACGCGACTAGCAGTCATTCTGATCCAGGCATCGGAGGCGTCCGTCCCATTTCGTCTTGAAACTGGTTTTGCCGCGGAACAACACCTGCCCATTCACTACACCGGCATGTACGACGTGTGCCTCCGCATCACCAAGTTAGCGGACGGACGACGGACATTGGATCCAGAGGACCTCATGGCGGCAACCATGGGCGACAGGATAGTCGTTGACCTCGAACTCGCTTCGCGCGAGTCTGGAATCTGTGCTGGGTCCACTGCCAAGCCCGTGTTTCGGGGCTCGACAGATGCCGCCTATTACCTCGGGGTTGCGACGGTGCGGTTGTCACGGGGCAACACATACACACTCCGCGGCACAAGTCGGACATCCATGCCAGAGCTCGCACCAACGAGTCCATCACTGGTCCTGATGTTCAGCCCTTCAGCAAACAAGAGTTTCAACGTGAGCGTAGGTGTCATGTCATGGCTTGCGCTCAGGGTCGGACTCATCTCCGGCGTGGTATTTGGAATCGGCGCTGTGAATAGATTCCGTAGAAGGAAGGCGGGTGCCCAATTGGCTCCCCGCGGACTGACCCGGTAGGTCAAGCGCCTGAACGGTACGGCGTCGCCGCCCGCTATCGCACTCTCGCACGGGGTGCTGCGCCTGCGATTCGAAAGTCGTGCTGAAGGTCGTGTGGTTCGGGTATTCGCGGAGGTTGGTGGGGGCGCGTAAGCTGGAGCGGGCCTGTCGCGCGAACGTGGGCTTCAAGGCCCTGGCCTGCGGTCAACAGCAGAAGAGGAGAAGGAGCGGATGAACACTCGGCATGGAAAACATATCACCTTGAGCTTGATCTCCGTGGTTGCCATCCTGCTCAGTGGTTGCTGGTCCACGGGATCACGACAGCTCAGGAACGAGACGCCTGGTTCCGTTGACGCGAAGATCATTGACGGGAAAACAACAAAGGCCGAAGTCGCGGCATGCTTTGGCGGGCCCAAGAAGATTGATTTCTCCCAATCGGACAAGGAGGTGTGGCGCTACGAGTTCACCTATGAACAGATGGAAGCCCAGAATCTTGTGAACCCGCTATTACAGAGGAACACGGGCACCAAGAAGGAACTCGTCATTCTCTTTGAAGACACCGGGGTCGTGAAGAAGCATACATTCTCTGACTCACCATTCGAGACGCGGTCAGGCTTGCTCAAGTAGTTCAGAAGCGATGCCGAACCTGCACGCGGCGCCTCCGGAGCCCGTGCCGAGGACGGCATGGCATCCGGGCCGCCGCAATCGTGACGCTCGGCAACACAGGAAAGGAATGCAGCTCATGAGCCTGGGGCAACCAAGTCCGCTCAGGGTGGGAATCATCATCGGGAGCACACGTCCGGGGCGTAAGGCCGAGGTCGTCGCCCGCTGGGTCCATGACCTTGCCATGAAGCGCATCGACGCGCAGTTCGAACTGGTGGACATAAAGGACTTCAACCTACCGCTGCTCGATGAGGCCATGCCCCCCATGATGGGGTCATACCGCCAGCCGCACACGAAGTCCTGGGCGGCGAAGATCGGCTCCTTCGATGCCTACGTGTTCGTCACGCCCGAGTACAACCACGGGACTTCCGGCGCGCTGAAGAACGCGATCGACTACCTGTTCGCGGAATGGACCAACAAAGCGGCTGGATTCGTGAGCTATGGAAGCGCGGGAGGCGCGCGTGCCGTGGAACAGCTGCGGCTCGTGATGGGGGAGTTGAAGGTCGCCGACGTCCGTGCCCAGGTCCTGCTGTCCCTCTTTACCGATTTCGAGAATTTCAGCTCCTTCAGGCCCGACCCCCGGCACGACAAGTCGGTCCACAGCATGCTCGACGAGGTTATCGCCTGGGGCGGGGCGCTGAAGACACTGCGCAAGGCATAGAGCGCCGAACCCGTGCGTGACCGCGAGCCCACTTGGGACGACGTGACAGCGAAACTGAATAATTCCCGGGCAACGAGATGACGGTGGATCTTCAGCATGAAGAGTAAACGCGGGCAGGTCCACCCACCGCCCGGTCTTTAACTCCCGCCGCCCGGATGGCGAAGGCCGTCTGCTCCAGAGATTCGGAGGCGGAAGCGGCGGTGGGAACCCACTCCGCCCTGGCGGGCACTCCTCCGGGGGAGGGGATCGCCGATGCGCAGGGAGATTCCTCGCTGCGCCCGACATGCCGGCTGGGAATCGTGTGCGCGGGCCCTTTTTTACCTGCTTCCTGCGCGCGCGATGGTGCTCCGCGAGGCGGCTTCGAGAAAACGCTTGCGCCGTGACGGTGCCGCGGTTAAGGTTTTAACGATAAAAAGTTAACGTTAAACCGTTAACGGTGTGGGAGCCGTATTGACGTTCGGACGAGAGGAAGGCCGACCCATGGGCGAAATCAAGGACCTGAAGTCGATTCTCAAGGGGCATCCGTTTTTCGCGGACATGTCTCCGGCGCAGCTCAACATTCTGGTGGGGTGCGCGTCCAACATCCGCTTCGATCCGGGCGACATGCTGACGCGCTCGAACGAGCCGGCGGACAAGTTTTACATCATCCGCGAAGGCCGGGTGGCGGTTGAAGTCACGCCGCCGGGGCGCGGCTCGATCATCATCGAGACGCTGGCCGACGGGGACGTGCTGGGCTGGTCCTGGCTGTTCCCGCCCTACACGTGGAACCTGGATGCGCGCCCGATGGAAGTCATCCGCGCCATCGCGCTCGACGGGCGCTGCCTGCGCACCAAGATGGAAAAGGACCACGACTTTGGGTACGCCATGCATACGCGGTTTGCGCGGTTGATGCTCGAACGCATCCGCGCCCTGCGCGAGCAGCTGGTGGCTCACGTTTAACCCGCAGGAGAACAGCATGGCTGCCGACAGTTCCAAGATCGCTGCGCCATCCGCGGACAAGCGATGGCGCCTGGTCGATAACGTGATGCGCCGGCACGGGTATCGTGCCGACGGGTTGATTGAGAGCCTGCACGCCGTGCAGGAATCCTTTGGCTATCTCGACGACGTGAGCCTGCGCTTCGTGGCGGCCTCCCTGCGCCTGCCCCCGAGCAAGGTCTACGGCGTGGCGACCTTCTACCACTTCTTCACGCTGAAGCCGCAAGGCGAGCACACGTGCGTGGTCTGCCTCGGCACGGCCTGTTACATCAAGGGCGCGCAGAAGATCCTGGACCGCATCGAGCAGGATTACGGGATCAAGCCCGGCGAGACGACGCCCGACAACAAGCTATCCGTCCTGACGGCGCGCTGCATCGGGTCCTGCGGCCTGGCGCCGGCCGTCGTGATCGATGGCACCATGAGTGGAAAATTGACGGCTGACGAAACAGCAGAGCACATCTGCAGGTGCGTGGGCGCATGATTCCGGATGAACTGAAGGCGATTACGGATGCGGAGACCGAGGCGTCGGCCAAGGTGCGTTGCCGGCTGAACGTGTGCATGGCGGCCGGCTGCCAGTCCTGCCACGGCGACAAGGTCCTGAAGGCCCTGCAGGCCGAGGTGGCAAGCCGCAAGCTCGAAGGCGTGGAGGTGCGCGGGGTGGGCTGCCTGGGCCTCTGCGCCGAGGGGCCGCTCGTGCTGGTGGACCCGGAGCACGTGCTGTACCAGCGGGTACAGGCCGAGGACGCCGCGGACATCGTGGCGGCGCTGGGCGGCAAGCCGGTCAAGCGGCTGGTCTGTTCGCTGGAGACGCCCTTCTTCAAGCGCCAGAAATTCATCGTGCTGGAGAACTCTGGCAAGATCAACCCCGAGCGGCTGGAAGACTACGTGGCGCACCGCGGCTACGAGGCGCTGGCGACGTGCCTGACGGAGCGCCAGCCCCCGGAGGTGGTGGCGGAGGTGCTGGCGAGCGGGCTGCGCGGGCGCGGCGGCGCCGGCTTCCCGACGGGGCTGAAGTGGCAGATGGTCGCCAAGGCGGCGGGCCCCAAGAAGTACATCATTTGCAACGGGGACGAGGGCGATCCGGGCGCGTTCATGGATCGCAGCGTCCTGGAGAGCGATCCGCACCGGGTGCTCGAGGGCATGGCGCTGGCGGGCTACGCGGTGGGCGCCGATCACGGCTACGTGTACGTGCGCGCCGAGTATCCGCTGGCGGTCAAGCGGCTGAACAACGCCATCAAGCAGGCGCAGAAGGCCGGGCTGCTCGGCCCGAGCATCTGCGACACGGCGTTCACGTTCAACGTCGAAGTGCGCCTGGGCGCCGGGGCGTTCGTGTGCGGCGAGGAGACCGCCCTGATCGCGTCGGTCGAAGGGCGTCGCGGGCAGCCTCGTCCGCGGCCGCCGTTTCCGGCGGAGGCCGGCCTCTGGGGCTGTCCGACCCTCATCAACAACGTGGAGACCTTTGCCAACATTCCGCCCATCATGCGCGAGGGGGGCAAGTGGTTTGCGGGGATCGGCACGGAGAAGAGCAAGGGCACCAAGGTGTTTGCGCTGGCCGGGCGCGTCTGCAACACCGGCCTGATCGAAGTGCCGATGGGCATCACGCTGCGCGAGATCATCTTCGACATCGGCGGCGGCATCCCGGAGGGGCGCAAGTTCAAGGCGGTCCAGACCGGCGGGCCCTCCGGCGGCTGCATCCCCGAGCAGTTCCTCGACATGCCCGTGGACTACGACTCGCTGGCCAAGGTCGGCTCCATCATGGGCTCGGGCGGCATGATCGTGATGGACGAATCGTCCTGCATGGTCGACGTGGCCAAGTTCTTCATGGAGTTTTGCCGGACGGAATCGTGCGGCAAGTGCGTGCCGTGCCGCGTGGGCACGGCCCAGATGCACAACCTGCTCAGCAGCATCTGCGCGGGGACGGCGACCATGGACGACCTGGCGTTGCTGGAAAGGCTTTGCGACACCGTCAAGTTCACCAGCCTGTGCGGGCTCGGGCAGTCCTCGCCGAACCCGGTGCTGACGACGCTGCGGTATTTCCGGCACGAGTATCTGGCCCACATCACGGACAAGCGCTGTCCCGCCGGTGTGTGTAACATTCACAGTCTTGCGGAGGTGCACGCGTGAGCACGGCGATCATTACGTTCATCATCGACGGCCGGGATGTCAGCGCGCGCGAGGGGCAGACGATCCTCGACGTGGCGCGCGAGAACGACATTCCGATCCCGACGCTGTGCAGCCTGCAGGGCCTGCACCCCGTGGGCGCCTGCCGCGTGTGCCTGGTGGAGATCAAGAACACGCCCAAGCTGCTGCCGGCGTGCGTGACGCGGCCCAGCGAGGGCATGGAAGTCATCACGGATTCCGAGCGGCTGCGCCAGTACCGCAAGACGATCACGGAGATGCTGTTCTCCGAGCGCAACCATGTGTGCGCCGTATGCGTGTCGAACGGGCACTGCGAGCTGCAGTCGATGGCGGAGAATCTCGGCGTCACGCATGTGCGCGTGCCGTACCTGTACCCGCGCCTGCCGGTGGATGCCACGCATGCGCGTTTCACGGTGGATCATAACCGCTGCATTCTGTGCTCGCGCTGCGTGCGCGTCTGCGACGAGGTGGAAGGCGCGCACACGTGGGACATGCAGGGGCGCGGCGTGGATTGCCGCGTCATCACGGATCTGAAGCAGCCGTGGGGCACATCGGAGAGCTGCACGAGCTGCGGCAAGTGCGTGCACGTCTGCCCGACGGGCGCGCTGACGGAGAAGGGCAAGGCCGTCGCCGAAATGGTGAAACGAACCCAGTTCCTGCCGTATTTGAAGACGATGAGGGAGTCCTGGTCATGAGCAAAGTGCGCGTCGCGACGGTCTGGCTCGACGGTTGTTCGGGCTGTCACATGTCCTTCCTGGATATGGACGAGCGCCTGCTGGCCGTGGCCGGCATGATCGACCTGGTGTACAGCCCGCTGGTGGACTGCAAGGTATTTCCGGAGCAGGTGGACTTGACGATTGTCGAGGGCGCGGTCAGCAACGAGGATGACCTGCACAAGGTGCTGCACGTGCGCCAGCGCACGAAGCTGCTGATGGCGCTGGGGGATTGCGCGGTCACCAGCAACGTGCCGGGGATGCGCAACTACTTCACACGGGACGACCTGCTGCGGCGCGCGTACGTGGAGAACGCGCAGGTCAATCCGTCCATTCCGACGGAGGTCATCCCGCCGCTGCTGCCGAAGTCGCGGCCGGTGCACGAGTTTGTGAAGGTGGACATCTTCCTGCCCGGATGCCCGCCCCACGCGGATCTGATTTTCAAAACCGTGGCGGACCTGCTGGAGGGCCGCCTGCCCGATTCCACCCAGAAGGCCCGCTTCGGCTGACCGGCGAGGTACAATCATGGCGAAGCATATTATCATCGATCCCGTCACCCGCATTGAAGGCCACTCGAAGATCACCATCTTCCTGAACGATCAGGGCAAGGTGGAGAACGCGCAGTTTCACGTGACGCAGTTCCGCGGCTTCGAGAAGTTCGTGGAGGGGCGTCCCTTCCAGGAGATGCCGTCGCTGACGGCGCGCACCTGTGGCATCTGCCCGGTCAGCCACTTGATGGCGGCGTCGAAGGCGTGCGACGACATCATGGCCGTGCGCATTCCAGCCACGGCGGCGAAGCTGCGGCGGGTGCTCAACCTGGCGCAGATGGTGCAGTCGCATGCGCTGAGCTTCTTTCACCTCAGTTCCCCCGATTTCCTGCTGGGGATGGACTCGGATCCGGTGGCGCGCAACATCCTGGGGGTGGCGGCCAAGTTTCCGGAGCTGGCCCAGGACGGCATTTGGTTGCGGAAGTTCGGCCAGCAGGTGATTGAGCGGATGACCGGCAAGCGGGTGCATCCGGCCTGGGTGGTTCCGGGCGGCGTCAGCAAGCCGCTGAGCGCGGAGGTCCGCGACCAGATACTCGCCGACGTCCCGAAGGCGCTCACCATCGCGCGCCGGACGCTGGAGTGGTTCAAGCCGGCCATCAAGAAGTTCGAGGAGGAGATCAGCACCTTCGCCAACTTCCCGAGCCTGTTTCTCGGCCTGGTGACGCCGGACGGTTCGCTGGAGCACTACGACGGGTTCATGCGCATCGTGGACTCCAATCGCAAGATCATCGCCGACAAGCTGGAGTCGAGCGCCTACGCGCATCACATCGGGGAAGCGGTGGAGCCGTTCAGCTACCTGAAGTCGCCCTTCTTCAAGCCGCTGGGCTATCCCGGTGGCATGTATCGCGTGGGGCCGCTCGCGCGCCTGAACGTTTGCGACCGCTGCGGCACGCCGCTGGCGGACCGGGAACTGGCGGAGTTCCGCAAGCTGCAGGAGGGGGCCGTGCTCAGCTCCTTCCATTACCACTATGCCCGGCTGATCGAGATCGTCTACGGCATTGAGCGCCTGTCGGAGCTGCTGGGGTCGTCGGACATCCTCAGCACGCAGGTGCGCGCGGTGGCGAATCCGAACAAGTCCGAGGGCGTGGGCGTGTCGGAGGCGCCGCGCGGGACGCTGATTCACCACTACCGCATCGATCCGGACGGGCTGGTGACCTGGGCGAACCTGATCATCGCGACGGGGCACAACAACCTGGCGATGAATCGCGGCATCACGCAGGCTGCCAAGCATTTCGTCACCGGGAAGAAGATTGCCGAAGGCGCGCTGAACCGGGTCGAGGCGGTCATCCGCTGCTACGATCCGTGTCTGAGTTGCTCGACGCACGCCCTTGGCCAGATGCCCCTGCAGGTGCAGCTGCGGGACGTCGAGGGAACCGTGCTTGACGAACAACTTCGAGAGTGACACGACCTGCGCCACGCCATTCCTCGTGATTGGCTGGGGCAACGTGTTGCGCGGCGACGACGCCGCCGGGCGTCGTGTCGCCGAAGCGGTGGCGGCTTGGACGCGCCACGATGTCACGGCGCTGCCCGTTCACCAGTTGACCCCTGAACTTGCCGACACGCTGGCGGATGCGCGGCGTGTCGTGTTTGTTGATGCGTATGCAGCGGCCGGGACCGGCGCACCGGTGCGGGTGGAGCACTTGACCGCCGCGCCGGTGGGGCCCGGTGGGACGGTCGGGCATCACGGCGATCCGGCGCACCTGCTCCAATTGGCTGGCCAGCTTTACGGCAACGTGCCGGATGCGTGGCTGATTGGTATTCCCGCCTTCAATTTTGCCCTGGGCGAGACCCTCTCGCCCGAAACCGCGCGCGGGGTGGCGGATGCGATGCAGCAGGTGGAACGCCTGCTGGCCGGCACGCTGCGCACCACGATTTGATCATCACGTTCTGAAGGGAAGGAACCGAGCCGCGGACGCCGCGGCCTACCGAGCACGATGGCACCGGCGAGCGATCCCGCGCGCCGGTGACCCTGCGACAAGCCGCACGCCAGAGGAGGAGCGCCATGCTTACCGAAGCGGACAGCCGGCCGTTGACGCGCGAGGTTGTGGATGCCGTGATTGCACGCCATCCCGACCGCACCGGGGATGTGCTGGGTATCCTTGAGGAATTGCAGGAGGCCCATCCGCTGAAGTACCTCCCGCAAGCCACCCTGGAACTGGTGGCCAGCCTCACGGGCGTGGCACGCGCCCAGGTCTTCAGCGTCGTCACGTTCTACGCCTTCTTCAACCTCAAGCCGCAGGGGCGGCACACGGTCACCGTCTGCCGCGGCACGGCCTGCCATACGCGCGGCTCGAAGGCCCTGCTGACGACCCTCGAACATGCCGCAGGCGTCCAGCACGTGGAGGACGAGGATGGGACGGCGACGTCGTTCACCACGCCGGATCATCACCTGACGGTGCGTACGGTGGCGTGTTTTGGCCAGTGTGCGCTGGCCCCGGTGGTGACGGTGGATCACGCCATTTATGGGCGAGTGACCGACCACAAGCTGCGCAAGCTGGTGGCGGCGCTGGAAGAGCGAGGCGGGGCATGAAGATTCATGATCTGGATGGGCTGCACGACATTCGCCGCACGGGCATGATGAAACTGCTTCCCGGCAAGCCGCGCATTGCGGTGGGGATGGGAACGTGCGGCATGGGCAACGGCGCGCAGGGGATCCGGGCGGCGTTCGAGGCGGCGCTGCGCGAGCAGGGCGTGGACGCGCAGCTTACGTCGGTGGGGTGCTTCGGGTATTGCGCGGCGGAGCCGCTCGTGAACGTGCACGTGCCGGGGCAGCCGCTGGTGGTGCTGGGGCAGCTGACCGAAGAGGACGTGGCGGGGGTTGTGGCGGAGATTGCGGCGCGCCGGGCGCCGGTGGCGAAGGCGCTGTGCAAGATCGAAGAGTGGGACCACCTTACGGGACACGTCATGTACGGGCGCGGCCTGGCCGGCGTGCCAAACTGGAACGAGATTCCCTTTTTCAAGGGGCAGAAGAAGGTGGTGCTGCGCAACTGCGGCCTGATCAATCCCGATGACATCGAGGAATACATTGCCGTCGGCGGCTACCACGCGCTCTACCAGGCGACGCAGAAGGCCCACGCCAATGAGATCATCGAGGAGGTGCGGAAGTCGAAGCTGCGGGGGCGGGGTGGGGCGGGCTATCCGACGGGCGTGAAATGGGGGCTGTTGCAGAAGGCGGTGGGCGAGCCGAAGTACGTCATCTGCAATGCGGACGAGGGCGATCCCGGCGCGTTCATGAACCGCAACGAGATCGAGAGCGATCCGCACATGCTCATCGAAGGCATGCTGATCGGCGCCTTCGCCATGGGCGCTTCCGAGGGCATTGTTTACCTGCGCGCGGAGTATCCGCTGGCAGTTCAGCGGCTGCGCCATGCGGTGGCCGAGGCGCGCGAGTTCGGGCTCATCGGCGATCATGTGCTCGGGACGAATTTTGCCTTCGACATCCAACTGGTGGAGGGCGCGGGGGCGTTTGTGTGCGGCGAGGAGACGGCCATGATCGCGTCCCTCGAGGGGCGCGCCGGCCGGCCCCGGCCGCGGCCGCCCTTCCCGGCCCAGCGGGGGCTGTGGAACCAGCCCACCAACATCAACAATGTCGAAACCTGGTGCAACATCCCGGTCATCATCGCCCGCGGCGGGGCGTGGTTCGCGGAAATCGGAACCGCCACCAGCCCGGGGACGAAAGTCTTCTCGCTCGTCGGCAAGATTCAGAACACGGGGCTGGTGGAAATGCCGCTCGGCACGTCGCTGAGCACCGTCGTGTACGACATCGGGCAGGGGAGTCCGGCGGGCAAGCGCGTGAAGGCCGTGCAGACCGGCGGCCCGTCCGGCGGTTGCATTCCGGCCGAGCATTTCGACGTGGCGATGGACTACGAATCGCTGGCCCAACTGGGCGCCATCATGGGGTCGGGCGGCATGGTCGTGATGGACGAAGACAACTGCATGGTCGACGTGGCGCGGTATTTCATTGAGTTCACGCATGCTGAATCCTGCGGCAAGTGCGTGCCCTGCCGGGCGGGGCTTGATCAGGCCCTGCGGCTCCTGCGCAAGGTGACGGATGGGCAGGCGGAGGAGGCGGATCTCCAGACGCTCGAGGACCTGGTGCAGATGATCAAGGTGATGTCCTTGTGCGGGCTGGGCCAGACGGCGCCCAACCCGGTGCTGACGACGCTGCGCTACTTCCGGCGGGAGTATGAGGAGCATCTGCGGGCGCATCGCTGCCGCGCGGGAGTTTGCGAGAAACTGTACCTGTCGCCGTGCGAGAACAGCTGCCCCTTGCACATGCGGATTCCGGGATTCCTGGAACTGTTCAAGAGCGGGCGCGCGGCCGAGGCGGCCGAACTCATCTGGCTCGACAACCCGCTGCCCGGCTCGACGGGCCGGATCTGCCAGCATCCCTGCCAGAGCCAATGCCGGCGCGGGGCGGTGGATGCGCCGGTCAATATGCGTGAGGTGCATCGCTTCATTTCGGATCAGGTGTTCGCGGGGCCGCTACTCGCGGAGGTCCAGCGCCGGCTGGCCGGGCGGCGGCAGGCGGCGACGGGCAAGCGCGTGGCGGTGGTGGGCGCCGGGCCGTCGGGGCTGACGGCCGCGTACTATCTGGCCTTGCTGGGACATACGGTCACGGTGTTCGAGGCGCGCGAAGAGGCCGGGGGGATGCTGCGGTATTCGCTGCCGCCATACCGGCTGCCGCGGGCGCTGCTGCGCCAGGAGGTCGCCGTCATCGAATCGCTGGGGGTGGCGTTTCGCTTCAACCAGAAGCTGGGGGCGGGGGTGTCGCTCGACGTGCTGGAGGCCGAATACGACGCGGTGTTCCTGGCGACGGGCACGTGGCGGGAAGTCAGCGCGGGCATCACGGGTGAGGATGTGCCTGGGGTGTGGCATGCGATCCGCTTTCTGGAGCAGGTGGCGCGCGAGGCGCCGACCCACATGGGCAAGCGCGTGGTGGTGATCGGTGGCGGCAACGCGGCCGTGGATTCGGCGCGCACGGCGCTGCGGCTGGGGGCGGACGTGACCATCGCCTATCGCCGCGCGCGGGCGGACATGCCGGCGATCGTCGAGGAAGTGGACGATGCCGAGGCCGAAGGCGTGAAATTGGAGTTCCTGGCGTCACCGCAGCGCGTGGTCTGCGACAAGCGCGGCCGCATCACCGGCCTGGAGTTGCGCCGGACCCGGCTGGGGGACTACGACCTGTCGGGGCGCCGGATGCCGGTGTCGACCGGGGAACTGTATGTGCTTCCGTGCGATGCGATCATCATGGCGATCGGGGAGACGCCCGATGCCGAGCCGTTGCGGCGGGCAGGCATCCAGGTCCGTGAGAACGACACGGCGGCTGCGGATTGGGTCACGTTCGAGACGAACCGGCCGCGGGTGTTTGCGGGCGGGGATCTCGTGACGGGCTCCTCCAACGTGTCCGCGACCATGTCTACCGGCAAGGACGCTGCGCGGGCCATCGACCGCATGCTGACGGGCGGGGATCGCTTCGCGGACGTGCTGGGGCGGTTTGACGTGGCGACGGTGGTGCCGGCCGAGCCGGAGGGCGGGGCGCGCCGGGAGGGGCGCAAGATCCCGGCGGCCAAACGGCGCGGGGATTTCGAAGAAGTCGTGCAGGCCTTTACCGGGGCGCAGGCGGGTGCCGAGTGCCAGCGGTGCCTGCGGTGCGATGTGCGAGGGGCATAGATCCGGGAGATGTTGGAGGCCGCCATGAAGCAGACGACCGGCAGGACGCTTGGAATCAAGATTGGCGGGGTGGAGGCTCAGGCGCGGGAAGGGGACACGATTCTGGATGTGGCCCGGGCGCTGGGCCTCTTCATTCCGACGCTGTGCACGTTCAAAGGGCTGTCGGCGGCGGGCGCCTGCCGGCTGTGCATGGTGGAGGTCCGCGGCGTGCCGCGCCTGCTGCCGGCCTGCGCCACCGCGGTGGCGGATGGGATGGACGTGACCATTGACTCGCCCAAGGTGGTTGCCTACCGCCGCCAGGTGATCGAACTGCTGCTGGCCGAGCGCAATCACATCTGTGCGGCCTGCGTGGCCAACGGCAATTGCGAGTTGCAGGAGATGGCGCTCAAGCTGGGGGTCACGCATACGCGCTATCCGTATCGGTATCCGGTGTTCAAGGTGGATGCGTCCCATGCCCGCTATGGCTTCGACGCCAATCGTTGCATCCTGTGCACCCGGTGCGTGCGGGTGTGCGAGGAGGTGGAAGGGGCGCGCACGTGGAACGTCATGGGGCGAGGCATCCGCTCCACGGTGGCCACGGACCTGCAGGAACCCTGGGGACGCTCGACGACCTGCACGGCCTGCAGCAAGTGCATCCACGTATGCCCCACGGGCGCGCTGTTTGAGAAGGGCCGGGCGGTGGGCGAGATGCAGAAGCGGGAAAACGTCCTCCCTTACCTGTCGAGCATGCGCAGCAGCGGGCGATAGGGGGCATCGCTTGCCACTGCGACAGGCCAAGGGCAGCCGATCCCGCCAATGCCCATACCCGGATAGGCCAACGTCGACCGATGTCGCGTTCGGCTCAGAGAGACGAGGAGGAGATCAACATGAGGGGAGCCCTTGCTGCGGCATCCATGCTTCTCGCAGGGATCGCGCAATACGGCGACGCTCAACTGGTCGTCGCACCCGGAATTGATCCGCAGACCTTGCAGGCCGCGGTTGCTGTGGCTTGTCCCTACCAAGACTATGAACTCCTGTTTCAAGCCCATCAGGGCTCTCCGCAACCGGGAGCGCCCTGGCAAGACTTGACCACCGTGACCTTTGGCGGAACGAACTGCATGTATCAGCTCAACCTGGGAGACGTTCCCAGAAATGGCATCACATTTCGCGCCATGACACCGGGACCACCCGCTGTAATTGCGATTGACGAGTCCTACATTCCCTATCCGTCCGTCGATACACTGTCACTCGTTCTGAACAGCATGACCAATGCTCCCCCGAAGATGCGCTTCGGCATCACCGTACTTGGGAACGCTTATTCAAATCCTGTCTCATGCAGCGTGATGGCATCTCCTGCCATTGCATACTTCCGCCTGACTTCAACCAACGGCTGCCCCACGAACGCCACACTCCAATACTCAACGGACTTGCAGGCTGGCGGATGGACGACCACGATGAAGCAGGAGTGAGAGCCGAACCAAGCACCGGAGGCGACGCGGTGCCCGCGGGCCTCAATGCTGGCGTTCGGTGTGGGGAACATGAATTCAGCGAATGCGGCCGCGTGCCCTGTTCCGTGAGGCGTCCTCGTCGTCGCCCTCGTCATCGACGCATGGGCCGGCCATCGAGGACGAGGAGATCGGGGGCGGAGGGACGCTGACCAGGGCAAGCCCGCTTTCCGGCTTTCGCCGCCATCGATCGGGCGGTATGCTGGGGGCATGAAGATCGGGCTCAAGTACGGGACGGGGGATCTCAGCGTCGAGATACCGTCGGAGCGGGTGACCGTGATCCGTCCGGCGCACCAGCCGGGGCTGGCGGATGAGGCGCAGGCGTTCCAGGAGGCCGTGCGCCGCCCGATCGGGTCAAAGCCGCTTCGGGATCTCGTTGCGGCGGGCGAGCGGGTGGCCGTGGTCATTCCCGACCTGACGCGCCCCCTGCCGAGCGACCGCCTGCTGCGCTGGCTCTTTGCTGAACTGAACCACGTCCGCCCCGAGCACGTTACCATCATCAATGGCACCGGGACGCATCGGGGGAACACGGCGGCGGAACTGGAGCGCATGGTGGGGCCGGACATCCTGGCTCGCTATCGCGTGGTGAATCACGTGGCGACGGATCCGCAGCGCTTGCGGGTCGTGGGGACGCGGGCGTCCGGCAAGCCCATCGCGTTCAACCGGGACTATGTCGAAGCCGACCGGCGCATCGTGCTGGGGTTCATCGAACCGCACTTCATGGCGGGGTTTTCGGGCGGTTACAAGGGCGTGATGCCGGGCATCGCGGACCTGGATACGATTCTGGAGTATCATGGGGCGCGCATCGTGGGTGATCCGCGCAGCAACTGGGGCGAGTTGTCGGGCAACCCGACCCAGGACTACGTCAGGCACCACGGGGCGCTGTTGCCCGTGGATTTTCTGATCAACGTGACGCTGAACGCCCGCCGGGAGATCACCGCGTACTTCTGCGGCGACGTGTTGCAGGCGCACAACGCCGGGTGCGCGGTGGCAAAGCGTACGGCGATGGCGGGCTTCGATGCGCCATTTCCGATCGTGGTGACGACCAACTCCGGCTATCCGCTGGACTTGAACCTGTACCAGACGGTGAAAGGGCTGTCGGCGGCGGCCAAGATCGTCAGCCAAGGCGGGTTGATCTTGTGCGCGTCGCGCTGCAACGACGGGTTCCCCGAGCACGGCAATTTCAAGCGCCTGCTGCTGGAAAGCCGCGGGCCGCAGCCCCTGCTGGATACCATCCATGCGCCGGGCTTTTCGCTGTTCGACCAGTGGGAAGCCCAGTTGCTGGCGATCATTCAGCTCAAGGCGCGCATCGGACTGCACAGTGAGCTGCCGGACGACGACGTTCGCCGCGCGCACCTGATGCCCACCCACGACCTGTCGCGGGCCCTCCGCGATGAACTGGCCCGCACCGGTCCGGAGGCGGCGATTGCCGTGCTGCCCGAGGGGCCGATGTCGATCCCGTATCTGCGGTAGGACGTGCGTGTCACGGCGTCGGCGGTTTGCGCCGGCCCTGCCTCTGCCTGGCGGCATCCCTCTCCATGGGAGGGGGAACCGACGACGTGCCGGCGGGGACGGGCTACCGCAACTCCAGTCCCCATGCCTGACCCAACGCCGCCACTTGTGGATCATAGGGATCGATGGCGCGGGCTTGTGAGAGGTCGGCCGCGGCGGCCGTGGTCTCCCCGAGGGTCCAGTGGGCGACGGCGCGGGTCAGGTACGCGCGGAAGTGACGAGGAAACCGGGCGATGGCGGCGGTGGCGTCCGCGATGGCGCCGGGCGCGTCGCCCTCGGCGAGGCAGGTTTCGGCGCGGTTGCCGAAGAAGAGATGGGCCTGGGGGTTATGGGGCGCCAGGCGGATGGCCTCATCGAAGGCCGCGTGCGCCGCCTGACGCTGACCGGCGTGGAGCAAGGCCAAGCCTCGGTTATTGTGCCCGAGGGCATTGGCCGGATCCAGCCGGCAGACCCGTTCGTAGTCGGCCAGGGCGCCGTCCTGGTCGCCCAGTTTTTCGCGGGCGAAGCCGCGATTCAAGTAGGTGCGGACGTAGGCGGGATTCAGGGCGGCGGCGCGGTCGAAGTCGGCGATGGCATCCGCATAGCGGCCGAGGTCGTTGCGCGCGCATCCGCGCATGTTCAAGGGGAAGACGGCATCCGGGTGTCGGGCGAGCACGTGCGACCAGAGGCTGTCGCTATTGCGCCAGGCATGGGCGTAGGCGTGGGTGCCCAGGGCGAGGGTCAGGCTGTAGGCGGCGGCGAGGCCGAGGGCGATGGCGCGCCGCCGCGGCACCAGGCAAAGGCGGGCCACGCCCAGTCCGACGAGCGCGCACAAGCCGATCGAGCTGACGTAGGCATAGCGGTCTGCCACGATGAAGTCGGCGACGGGGATGACTTGCAGCACCAGCACGATGCCGGCGAAGAAAAACATGCAGGCGAAGGCGGCAGGCGGGCGCCGGCGGCGCGCCCAGGCCACGAACGCGACGCCGCACAGGAGCAGGGCGCCGCCGCCCATGGACTCGCGCCGCAGCTCGGCAGCGGCGGGGAAGGGGTGGAAGGCGGTGATGGCGGGCACTTGGAAAAAGTGGGCGGCGTAGAGCCAGAGGCACGCGAGGGCGCGGCTGGCGCGGGTCAGCCCGTTGCCGGCATCGGCGAGATTGGGAACGTAGCCGCTGGCCTGCTGGGCGCGGATGGAGAGCCAGCCCAGGCCAAGCGCGCCGGCCCAGTAGGGGAGCTTCTCCAGGACCAGCGTGCGCCACGTGATCGGGCGCTGGAGGGCGACATCGACGGCGAGGAGGGCGAGCGGAAAGGAGACGGCCATGCCCTTGGAGAGGCAGGCCAGCAGAAAGCAGAGGATGGTGCGGGCGTGGCGCGCGCGGCCGCCGTGGGTGACGGCCGAGATGTACGACAGCAGACCGGCCAGGTAGAAACAGGCATAGAGAAGATCCTTGCGCGACGTGACCCAGGCGACGGCTTCGACGTGGATGGGATGCAGCCCGAACACGGCGCAGGTCACGGTGGCGGCAACCCGGTCGCGAAGGAGGCGGGTGGCGAGCAGGTAAACCAGCACGGTGTTGACGAGGTGCAGGAGGATGTTGACCGCGTGGTGCATCCAGGGGTCAAAGCCCGCAAGTCGAAACGTGAGGCCCAAGCTGACCAGTGTCAGCGGGTGGTAGCCCTCGAAGTAGTGCGTGAAGATGTACGTGATGCGGGCGGCGTCGAACGGGCGAACGGCCGTGAGATACCGGTAATCATCCAGGTTGAGGAAGTTGGCTTGGACGGCGGGGGCAAAGGCCGCGAGCGTAGCCAGCAGGATGACCGTGACGCCCCAGAACGGCCAAGCGGATTTGCGCATGGCGAGACTGTAGGGCGAGAGGCACGCTGAAAGCCAACAGGAAAGCAGGGAGCGGTCCCGTCCGCACCGCGTGCCTGCGGCGTACCCGAGGGCGTCAGGTGACCGTCGCGGATTCGGCCACGGCGCGTCGCTGGGTTGCCAGCCACTTGATCCAGGCGTCGATTCCCTCGTTTCGCTTGGCCGCGACTTCGAAGACGGGGATGCCGGCGTTTACCTTGCGGATGTTGTCCCGACAGGCCTGCAGGTCAAAGGTCAGGTGGGGCAGCAGGTCGAGCTTGGTGATGACCACTGCTTTGGCCTCGCGGAAGAGGAGCGGGTATTTCAGCGGCTTGTCCTCGCCCTCGGTCACGCTCAGGACGGCGATTTTGGCGTGCTCGCCGATGTCGAATTCCGCGGGGCAGACCATATTCCCGACGTTCTCGACGATGATGAGGTCGAGTTCATCGAGGGCGAAGTCGATGAGGGCGGCATGCACCAACTTGGCTTCGAGGTGGCAGGCGCCGCCGCTGAGGAGCTGGCTGACGCGCACGTTGAGGGCGTCCAGCCGCTCGGCATCGCGGGTGGTGGCCACATCGCCCTCCAAAACGGCGAAGCGCAAGGTCCCGGCCAGATGTGACACCATGTTTTCAACGAGCGTGGTCTTGCCCGAACCCGGTGCGCCAATCAGGTTGATCATGAACAGGCGTTTTTGCGCGATGACGTCACGGGTCTTGCGTGCCCAGACTTCGTTTTGGCCCATCAAATCCTGGTAGATCCGGATCTCACGTGTGCTCATGGTGTGTCCACTTCCAATGATTCCAGCCGCAGTTCCTTGCCTTGAATGACGTCCACCTCAAAACTGTCGCACGCACCGCATTGAAAAATGGGCAATTCGATCTGGCCAGTCCATGCACAGCGCCGGCATTGCGCCTTGACCGGCAGGATCGCGAGTTCCAACGCCGAGCCGGCCAGGGGCGAATCGCTGGTCAAGACAACGTAGGCCTGGGTGAGGTATTCCGGAACAATCTGGTGCAAGCCACCGGCGACGACGCGCAGCCGCAGGAGGCGGCGAGGAGGGGGTGACACCCGCGCATATTCCACTTCTGCCGCCGCCACGATGTTCTGGCAGATGGCGAACTCGTGCATGGCGGCCCTTCCGGCCTAGGCCGTGCACCCGTGGCTCTGGCTGGACGCAGGGGCTGCGGAGGGAAAAAGGGGACAACCGAGGGAACCCGTCTCGAGGGTTTCCGGGTGTGGGAGGTAGGCGGACGGGCTCACCTCGGGTTGTCCTTTTTTAATCGTGTAAAGGGTCATGTGCATGCGCCTCAGGCGGCCCCTGCGGATGCTGCCGGCGTCGCGGCTGGCATGGTCAGGGGTTGCTGACTCCGGCGTTTACGAATGGCGTAGGCGATTTCCTGCATGCGCGCCAGAATGCGCGCTTCGACGACGACGACCGTCTTCGGCACATGCAGATGCGTGTGGGCCAGGTTCAGGATGCCGCGAATGCCTGCAGCCACCAGTTGGTCGGACACCATCTGGGCCGCCTGAGCCGGCACCGCGATGACGCCGATGTCAACTTTCTGGTCGCGCACCATGCGTTTCAGGAGCGTCATGGGCCGCACGGTCAGCGGCCCCACCTTGCGCCCGATCACCTTGGGGTCGGAATCGAAAATGGCGACGGTCTTGAACCCATGTTCGCCGAAGTCGGCATGCAGGGCGAGCGCGCGTCCGAGGAGGCCGGCGCCGATGATCACGTTGCGATGCTCGGTGTGGGCGCCCAGCGTGTCGCCCAGAACTTGTTCCAGGCGATTCACTTCATAACCGCGTTTGGAGACGCCGGTCAAATCGAGGTGGGACATATCCTGGCGGACGGTGGATGTCGTCAGGCCCAGCGTCTCGGCAATTTCCCGTGACGAAACCCACTGCTGCTGAACCTTCTTGAGCTCGCGCACATGGGTTAGATAGCGCGGGAACCGGCGCAGCACAGGGCCGGGCAATCGATGGTTATCTTGCTGGTTCGTACTCATGGCCTACACACCCACTTCAATCGTCGGGAAGACGTTAACAAACGGGTTTTCAATCGTCAATCCCTTAACGTTAATTATTTATCATTGGCGAAATCGGGGCAAAACGTTCGGAAAAGCGAGGGTATTTGAGGTTGCGGGCGCGGGTAATCGCCCGGTGGCCGACGCCCTGGCGCCGCCGGTTATGCATTCGGTTTGCCGAAGCGCGCGCCGTGTGTCAGAATGCGCCCGTAAGCGATGATGGTTAAAATCCGGGAGGGACATATGACGCGTTGGCTAACAGGTTTGTGCGTGCTGGGAGCGGTGTGGGCGACGTCCATGCCGGCCATGGCTGCCAGTTCGGAGCACTGGATCGGGGGTGGTGCGCATTACTGGACCACGGTCGATGATGTGGATGTGGGGAACATTGACGAAGAAGGCATTGGCTGGTTTGCGTCGTACCAATGGCGCCCGGGTTCGCTGCTGTCCTTCGAGGCCGATGTCGAGGTGCTGCCGGACCATTTCGCCGGTGCCGAAGACACCGTGTATGCGCCGCAGGCGTATCTGCTCCTCGGTTCGACGCTCTATGCCGGCGTCGGCATCGGGTACTACTATGCCAACGACGAGTTCTCCAAGGACCCGTTCTACGTGCTCAAGGCGGGCCTGAATCTGGAGATCCTGCCGCGGATTGCCCTGGATTTGAGCGGGGACTACCGCTTCACCGAATGGGACGACAACGTCACGAAGGACATTGATTCGGACACGGTCACCCTGTCCGCGGCCGTGCGGCTCGGCCTGTAGGCGGTACGTTGGAGGCGTGCGGCGCGGGATGGGCGATGGCTCACCCGCGCCGTTTTCATGTGTGTGCCCGGGCGTGTGTCTGCCGCGCGTCAGCCGGCTTCGCCGCGGCCCTGCGCTTCCTGGTGAAGCCGGCGAATGAGGACCAGGTTCTCGTGCGTCAGGGCGCGCCGCGTATACCACCGCTCCGCCGTGTCCATGAGGGTCTGCCAATCCCCGGCGGTGGGGCGCGATGTGCGGTCCCAGCCCTCATCCCCGGCGCACTTGAATTGCCAGGCCATGGCACGCCCCGTAATGCTGACACGCACTTCGCGCTTGGTGCGGTCTTCAAGGCGGGTTGTCCAGCAGATCGGTCGGCGCATGGGTGCTCCTCGGCGTCGGGTCAACGTTCAAGCTTGCGTTTCAATTGACGGCCCCCATGCTAGCATACGCGTCAATGATGTTGAGCGCCCGGTCTTGTCGCCACCGCGCAGGCCTTCACGCCAGATGGGGGACGGGAACGGGGCTCATGTGGGAATCACACAGGAAAGGCTGGGGATCATGCTCACACTGCCGCCGTGGCCGAGTTGGGACGGTTTACATCCGCTGGTGGTCCATTTTCCGATTGCGCTGCTCATGTTTGCGCCGGTGCTGGTGCTGGCGGGGCTGGTGTGTGGGAAGGCGCGCGGCGGTCTACACCTAGCGGCCCTGCTGCTGATGGGGTTCGGCACGCTTGCCGCTTACCTGGCGGTTGAAACCGGCGAAGCGGCGGCGCACCTCGCGCCGCAGACGGAAGCCATCCGGGCCGCGATAGAGGAGCATGCGGAACTGGCCGAGACCGCGCGTCTGATCTTCACCCTTTTGACGGTCGTGTGGCTGGCATTCGTGACGCTGAGCGGCGTCCTCAGGCGCCGACTTGGGGAGCGGGCGGTCGCGGCGCTGCCGCTGCTCTTCCTGGTCGGCTACGCCTTCGGCATGCTGGTGCTGGCCAATGCGGGGCACCTTGGCGGGCGTCTCGTGCATGAACTGGGCGTACGCTCACCGTTATCCGTGGGGGCGGGAGCGGTGTCACATCCGGTTGCCGACGGCGACGGCGACTAATCGGGGGTCGCGCGCAGGTGTCGGAGTCGGCGCAGCGGCGGGCACAACAGGGCGACGGCGGCGACCACGGCCAGCGTGCCGAGCCCGCCCGCCACGACCGAGACGACGGGGCCGAACATGGCCGCTACGGTGCCGGACTCAAAGGCGCCAAGTTCGTTCGAGCAGCTGATGAACACGCTGTTCACGGCGTTCACGCGGCCGCGCATGGCGTCAGGCGTCTGCAGCTGCAGGAGGCTGTGGCGCACGACCACGCTGATGTTGTCGAGGGCGCCGGTGAGCGCAAGCGCCACCAGGGACAGCCAGAACGACTGCGACAGGCCGAAGACCACGGTCGCCACGCCGAAGCCGACGACGGACCATAGCATGGCCGGGCCGGCGCGCGAGGTGGGCGGGTGATGGGCAATCATCAGCGTCATGATCACGGCGCCCGCGGCTGGGGCGGCGCGGAGCAATCCGAAGCCAACGGGCCCGACGTGGAGGATGTCCTTGGCGTAGATCGGCAGCAGGGCCGTGGCGCCGCCCAGCAGGACGGCGAACATGTCGAGCGACACGGCCGCCAGCAGCACCTTGGTGCGCCAGAGGAATCCGAACCCGGCGAGGAGGCTGCGCCAGGAGGCCGGTTCCGGGTGGGGCACCACGGGGCGCGGCGGGATCTGGTAGACGTTGAGCCAGAAGATCAGGGTGAGCGCGGCATCCATCAGGTAGGCCGGCACGGCGCGGTGTTGCCAGCCGATCAGCAGGCCCGCGAGGGCCGGGCCCAGGACCGACGCCACCTGGAATCCACCGCTGCGCCACGTCACGGCATTGCTGTAGGCCTCGGCTGGAACCAGCCCGGGCCAGAACGCGGACGAGGCGGGCCCGCCGAACGCGCGGGCGATGGCGGCCAGGGCGAGGCAGGTATAAACGGATGCCACGGATCCACCCGCCCAGCTCAGCAGAGCCAGGCCCACCGAACCGGTGGCCACGACGGCCTGCGCCGTGAGCATGATGCGCCGCCGGTCGAGGCGGTCCGCCAGATGGCCGGCGGGCACGGCCAGCAGGATGATGGGAAGCACCTGCACGAGGCCGACGCCGCCAAGCGCCATGGCCGACCCGGTGCGCTCGTACAGATCCCAGCCTACCGCCACGCTCTGCATGGCGCCGCCGATATTGGCCAGCGTGCCGCCAACGGCATAGCGCAGGTAGTGGCGATGCCGCAGTGCGGCGTAGGGGTCATGGGAAGCGGCGCACATACAGAAGCGAAGCGAGCGCGGGCGGGAAACATATGTCCGGTAGCAAGGGTTTCAGCGGGGCCGCCGATGCCCCGCTCACGCCCGGCCCTTAGCCCGTCTCCCCGCCGGCGTTGACGGCCGTTACTTCACGTAAACGCTGTACGTTCCCTTGCCGCTGTCGCTGATGCGCAGCCCGGTGATGTTCTGCTTGCTGCCAAGTTCGATTTCGCGGTCTTCCTTTTCCGCCAGGCGGGCGCCGACGGTGTGTGGCGTCTTCTGGGCGCCGACGCGCACGACAACCGTATTGATGACGACCGTTCCGCTCTCCGATACGATGCGCACCTTTGAGACTTCCCGGTTGACCGCCACTTCCTTCGCGTCGCCGCCCGTCGTCAGGTCCGCGACCTTGTGCCAGTCGCTCTTTGCCTGCGCCATCCCGGCGACCAGAAACAGTGCGGCCACGATGCCCCAGATTTGCTTGTGCATGTCCTTGCTCCTTTGCGTTGTCGATGTGAACGGGAAGCATGACAGGCGATTCGGCGGCGCGCAAGGGGGAGCCGTGCGCCTTCTCACTGACGCGGTGAGAAGGCAGGATTGGCGAGGGGGCTCGGACGTCGGCCGTACGTGTCGGTCGTGGTCACCGGCCTGGTGAATGGATGGGCGGGCCGGCCGCGAGTTCCCGCACGACGGCGATGAGGGCGATGCAGGCGACATCCGAGCGCAGGGGGTCGGTGCCGGTGCTGATCGCCACGAAGTGCTGGCGTTCAAGGAGTTCCAGTTCAAAGGGAATCCAGCCGCCTTCGGGACCGATCGCGAGCAGCACGCCCTCGGCCGGAGCCCGTGTCACATCGCGGATGCGGCGTGCGGCATGGGGATGTGCGAGCAGGCGCAAGGTCGATGGAAAGCGGTGCTCCAGCTCATCCTCTACGAAGGGTTTGAGCTGCCGGCAGACCGTGACGTCCGGAACGCGGGTGAGGCCGGCCTGTTCGAGCCCTTCAATCAGGCGCGGCCGGTAGTGCGCCTCCTGCAGCCAGTGCGTATCGAAGTAGTTGCGCTCCACCTTGGCGGCGTTCGTCAGTACGATCTGTGTCACCCCGAGGGAGGCGAGCGGCGCCCACAGGCGCTTGAGCACCTTGGGGCGCGGGAGGGCCAGCATCACGCCAAGGTCCGGCGAGGGGGCAGGGGCGACGGCCGAAAACGTACACCGCAGCTGCACGCGATCCGCGGTGCAGTCGATCACCTCGGCCGAGCCGGTCGGGCCATCGAGAATGCCCACGCGCAGGAGTTGACCCGGTGCGGGCTTCAAGACGCGGCAGATGTGCTGGGCCCGCCGGTCGGACAAGGTCACGCCCCCGTCCGAGTCGACTTCAGCCGCTGTGAACAGGATGCGATTCACCTGCGTGACTCCGCTGTCGGCCTAGCGGCTCCAGTGTTGAAGCCAGGGTTGCAGGACTTCCATGGGCAGGCCGAGAATATTCGTCCACGACCCGCCGAAGCCCGCGATGATCGCCTGTCCGTTCTCGCCAATGTCGTACGCGCCCGCCTTGTCGAGTGAACGTACGGTTTCCAGGTAGGCGTGGATGTCCGCCTCCGCCAGTTGCCGGAAGCGCACGAGCGATGCGGTCACATGCAGAGTCAGCCCACCGCCGTCAGCGGACAACGCCAGGGCGGTGAGCACCCGGTGGTCGCGGCCGGAGAACGCCCGCAGGAAGGATTCAGCCTCCGCGCGCGAGCCGGGCTTGCCCAGGAGGCGTCCGTCCAGATCGATGACCGTGTCCGCCGCCACGATGAGATGATCGGGTGCCTGCGCCCGGCACCAGTCGAACTTGCGGCGCGCGTTCTCGCGCGCCGCCCCCTCGGGATCATCGGGGGTGGCGATTTCCACGACCGCGGGCACGCGGACTTCGAATGGGACACCCATCTCCGTGAGCATGTGGCGCCGTCGAGCTGAGGCGGAGGCCAGGATCAAGGGCTTGCGCAATTGCATGGGGCGGAGCATAGCGCAAACGTTGCGCTTGTCACCAATTCGTCACCATCATGGCGCGGCCATGTGGCCTGGCGACGTCGCCCGCCCGTTGGCGGCGAGGTGGCGGAGGAGTTGCTGCACGTTGCGCGCGAGTGCCGCCATGGCGGCCATGGGTTCCGCGTCGGCGAGGTCGCCAATCTGCCAGAACTCGATGCGCGACAGCCAATGCGGGTGATCGCGCTGCACCATCGGGCGATGCTCGGACTCGAAGAGCGCCACGATGCGGGTGGCACCCGCGAGGTCGGCTTCCTGGACGGAGAGGGGGTAGCGCGAGGCGTCCCGCGGTTCGATGCCGTGCCGGCGCAACTCGGCGACGGCGAATGCAGACATGGGACCGGGGTTGTTCAGGGTGTTGAGGTCCCGCATCAAGCCGCGCGATTCCGCACGCCAGGTCAGTCCGAGGTGGGCGGCGTGGTGGTTGAAGAACTCCTCCGCGAAGCGGCTGCGGTAGTAGTTTCCGCTGCACAGGAAGAGGAAGATGCGCATGGGCAGTGGTAGTACCGCATTCGGGCAGCGACGGCAAGTGCAGCGGGTGAACGTTCTGAATGACGAGCGGAGGGGGGCGCGGCCGGGCACGTCGCTCGGAGGTCGTGTGGCGCATGCCGGGGGATGTGTCTGCTGACCGCCGGCTGCCGGCCAGGTGCGTCCGCATCCGGCGAATCCGGGATTCACCGGATGCGGGGCTGTCTGCCGTTTCTGTTTACGGCATGGGCGCCGGTGCGGCTGGCGTATCGGACGGGGGCGTGCCCGGGACGGGCGCCGGCATCTGCGGCATCAGGCTGATGTACGGCGTGCTCACCGGCTGTCCCGGCGGAACGAACGCGGGCGCCGGTTCACCGGCGACCGGCAGGCTCCTGACGTACTGGTAGAGCGACCGGAGGTCCTCGTCGCTCAAGGTCTTCAGGGCCCACCACGGCATGGGGGGATGGCCATCGCGAATCCGGGCATATTGAACCCAGGTGTCCTCATCCATGTCCTGCAGCAGCAGGCGCAAATTCGAGGCGTACGACGTGCCCCATGGCCCCTGCCAGCCGACGGGACTCCCGGTCAGCCATTCGGTTTCGGGCACGTGGCCGTCCTTCTGCATGTATCCTGGAGTGTGACAGTCATTGCAGCCCGACACGGTCACGAGGTAGCGCCCCGCGTCCACCGGTGAGGCGGCCTGCACGCGAATGGATGTGGCGGGTGTCACGGGCGCGACGCTGCTCTCGGCGCCTGCCCGCGCGGCATACCCCGCCGCCAGTGCGGCCGATACGCCCAAACCCGCCATCCACACCAATCTCGAACGCAACACGGCATGTTTCGTACCCATCTTTACCCTCCCGTTTGATTTAAATCGTGTGCATTTCCATGGGGTGTGTCAAGTGGACGTGCAGGCCATTTTCCTGGTCGACATTCGGGCCGACGCGGACGGGGATGGGGGGCGCGGCCATCCTGCGGCAAGGCGCAGGTTGCAAGAAAGCAGGCATGTGGGCTAGCCTGCCGTCCATCCATGCGCGCCAGATCCAGCACTCCGTTTCTGAGCCTCCACGGCGTCTCGCTGCGCGTGGGAGAGCGCCTGTTGTTCACCGGGACCACGTGGACGTTCCGGCGGGGGCAGCAATGGGCGTTGGTGGGGCCGAATGGGGCGGGCAAATCCTGCCTTGCCGCGGCCCTGTGCGGGCACGTGCCAGTGGTGCGCGGCGACGTACAGTATCACTTCCGCATGCCGCCGGGCGTCGAGCCGGAACACGCCGTCGGGACCGTTTCCTTTGCGGAACAGCGGGCGGCCGTCGGCAACGGGTTTGTGCAGGCGCGTTGGAACACCTGGGCCTTGGAGGGGGCGGCGCGCGTGTCCGACTACCTGTCGCGGGACCACGTTGAGGATCGCAATCCGTTCGAGATCCGCGTTGATCCGCCGGGCGCGGCCGCCGCGTTTGCGCGGCGGCGCCGGCATGCCATCGCCGCCACGCAAATTGCCTCGCTGCAGCGCCGGGCGCTGATCACGCTGTCCAACGGCGAAATGCGCAAGGTCGTGCTGGCCCGGGCGCTGTGCCGCCCCCTGCGCCTGCTGATTCTCGACGATCCGTTTGCAGGACTCGATGGGTTGTACCGGCGACATTTGCGCGACGTGCTGACGTCGATCATGCGCGGGCCGCTGCGCGTGCTGCTGATCACGCCACGGCTGTCCGATCTGCCGCGGGGCATCACGCATATGCTGGTGGCCGAACGCGGCCGGGTCGTGGCGCAGGGGGCGGCCGGCGTCGTGCGCCGCCTGGCCGTCGTGCGCCGTCTGCTGGCGCCACATGCCGTGGCCGCCGCCGGGCGCCTGCCCATCCCCGTGCCCGCCTCGCCTCCGCGCCCGGCCGGCCGTGACGTGATCTGCCTGCGAGAGGTGACGGTGCGCTACGGGCGCACGACGATCCTGGACCGGGTGAACTGGACGGTGCGCGCCGGTGAAAGCTGGGCGCTGCTCGGCCCCAATGGCGCCGGGAAAACGACCGTGCTCAGCCTGATTGTCGGAGACAACCCACAGGCGTATGCGAACGACGTCTCGGTGTTTGGCCGGCGGCGGGGAACCGGGGAATCAATCTGGGAGATCAAGCGCCGGATCGGATGGATATCGCCGGAAGTGCACCTGAACTGCGATGGGGCACGCTGTTGCCTGGACACGGTGCTCGATGGATTTTCTTCAGCCGATGGCGCGCGCCCGCCGGGCACGCGCCGCCAGCGGTTGCAGGCGCGGCAGTGGTTGAAGGCGTTTGGGCTGCTGGCGCACGCGGGGCAGCCGCTGGGCACGCTGTCGACGGGACTGCAACGCATGGTCCTGCTCGCGCGGGCACTGGTTGCGGGGCCGGACTTGCTGGTGCTGGATGAGCCGTGCCAGGGATTGGATGCCGCGCATCGCCGGCGGTTTGTTCAGACCGTGGATGCGATTCTGCAGAGGACCGCCACCACGGTGATCTACGTGACGCACCGGCGCGACGAGCTGCCGGCGCGGCTGCAGCACGTTCTGCGATTGAGCGGCGGCAGGGGTGGATCTTCATCAGGCGGCCGGCGTCGCGGGTAGCTCCGGCCGGAACTGGTAGGTCGGCTCGGTCCGCTGGCGTGCGATGATGGCGCCGATCTGCCTCCAGGTTTTCAGCAGTCCGTCGGGGGTGGGCGGCAGCTGGGGTGCGCACAAGCGGTGCAATTTTCGCAAATTGTAGCAGGGCACGGCGGCGTACATGTGATGTTCGATGTGGTAGTTCATGTGCCAGTAGATGAACCGCAGGAAGGGGTTCACGTGGATGGTGCGGCAGCAGAGCCGGAAGTCCGGGGTCTTGTCCATGAGCCCAACGTGCTGGGTGTTGTTCAGAAGGTAGAGCAGCCAGCCACCGTAGAACGGGGCGAGCGTCGTCAGCACCGGCAGCAGCCAAAGGCGCTCGTAGATCGACACGCTCACGATGAGGATGTGGAATGCCAGGATGGCGCGGGACCAGTTGAAGAGGCGGCGCCGGCCGGCCTCGTCCATTTCGGCCAGCACCCTCGTTTCCCAGGCTCCGTCGGCACGTTCCGCGCTCAGCCGCACGGTGCGCTTGATCCACTTCCACAGGCCGAGCGGGTGGACGATTCCGGTCCGCACAAATTCCCCGACTGACATCAGCATCGGCAGCGTCACTTCCAGATCGCGAGGCGGGTGGAGGGTATGCTGGTGGTGGCGCGTATGGCTGGCCGTGAACCAGTACACATTGTTCCAGCTCAAGAGGCTGAACACGTGCGCAAAGAACGTATTGAGGGCGCGCGTCTTGAATACCGTCTGATGGCACAACTCGTGGAAGCCGTTCAGCAGGAATCCCCAGACGCTGCCGTGCACAAAGAGAATCAGGAGCACGATCGGCCAGGAGACCCGGCCCTGTGCCAGCCAGGCCGCCGATCCGGTGAACGCGAGGAGCGCGAGAAAGCCGCCGGTCTGGAGCCAGCCGCGCAGGTCGCTGCGCTCATTCAACTGGCGCAGCATCTCCCGCTCCACCGGGACGCGGTACCAACGGATGGGGGCTTCGGGGGCTTCCGCCTTCATGAGGTTCCCGGGTTCAAGGGGGGCATGGTATAGAAATGTGCGGGATGCGTGCCAGCCCGGAAGTGCGGGCCCGATGGCCGCGCTTGACAAGCCGGCCCTTTCGGCGCAGACGATGCGCGGATGAGGACGATTCGGTGGGGCATCATTGGCTGCGGCGACGTGACGGAGGTCAAGAGCGGGCCGGCGTTTCAGCAGGCGCCGGGCAGCGCGCTGGTGGCCGTGATGCGGCGTACGGCGGCGCGGGCGGAGGATTACGCGCGGCGGCACGGCGTGCCGCGTTGGTATACCGATGCTGATGCGCTGATTGCGGATCCGGATGTGGACGCCGTTTACGTGGCGACGCCCCCGGGAAGTCACCTGGAGCATGCGCGGCGCGTGTGCCGGGCCGGCAAGCCCTGCTATGTCGAGAAGCCGATGGCCCGCCACGCGCCGGAGGCGCGCGCGATGGTTGAGGCGTTTCGCATCGCTGGCGTCCCGCTTTTCGTGGCCTATTACCGGCGGGCGTTGCCGCGCTTTCGCGCCCTGAAAGAGATTATCGCATCCGGTCGCCTCGGTGCGCTGAGCGGCGTCGCGTTCATCCTGGCCCGAGCGCGTCGGGAGCCGGCCGCACCAGGCTGGCGGCTGGATCCGGCGATCTCCGGTGGCGGGCTTTTCCTGGACATGGGGTGCCACGTGCTTGACCTCATCGATTACCTCGCGGGGCCGGTGGACGTGACGCAATCCACGGTCTGTCACGCCGGAAGCCCGTGGCTTGCAGAGGATCGCGTGCAGATGGACTTTCGCACGACCGCGGAGGTGCCTGGCCGCGGCGAGTGCGACTTCGCGGCCGGCGCTGATGCGGATGAGCTGGTCTTCCGCGGCGCGGCGGGGCGAGCGAGCGTCGCCGTGTTCGGGGACGGGCCGGTGCGCCTGGAGACCGTTTCCGGGTGCGAGGACGTGCACGTCCCGCATCCCGAGCACGTGCAGCAGCCGTTGATCGCGTCCATCGTGGCTCAACTGCTTGGCGGCGAGGCTTGTCCCAGCACGGGTGAAAGCGCGCTGCGTACGACGCAGGTGATGGACCGCGTCCTGACGGCCTACTACGGTGGGCGTGACGACGCGTTCTGGGAGCGCCCGGCGTCCTGGCCGGGGGCGGCCGGCGGGGCGGTGATGTGGAGCGCCGACCGCGGCGGCGACCGGGGGTAGCGGTTCGGGACGGGCGCATGACGGGTGTCGCTGGCTGCCCGCGGATCTCCGCTTTCCAAGTCGTTGGTGCTGTGACAGAGTGCGCGTGATCGACAGGAGGTCCAGCCGATGATAGACAGTCGCTATGCCACCATGACGTACCGTCGCTGCGGGCGCAGCGGCCTGAGGTTGCCCGCCCTCGCGCTGGGCTTCTGGCAGAACTTCGGCGAGGTTGATGTCTTCGACCACGCGCGCGCCATGGTCGTGAAGGCCTTCGACCTCGGGATTACACATGTGGATCTCGCCAATACCTACGGCCCGCCCATGGGCGCGGCGGAAGAAACGTTCGGCCGGATCTTGCGGCGCGATCTGGCGGGGCATCGCGACGAGCTGATCATCGCCACCAAGGCAGGGTTCACGATGTGGCCGGGCCCCTACGGCGACTGGGGATCGCGCAAGCATGTAGTCTCGAGTCTCGACCAGAGCCTGCGGCGGCTGGGGGTCGATTACGTGGACATCTTCTACCACCACCGGCCGGATCCGGAGACGCCCATCGAAGAGACCATGGGCGCGCTGTCGCACCTGGTGCGTCAGGGAAAGGCGCTGTACGTGGGCATCAGCAACTACCGCCCGGAAGCGGCGCGGCGGGCCATCGCCCTGTTGCGCGAGGCCGGGACGCCCTGTCTGATTCACCAGCCCGTGTACAGTCTTTTCAACCGCTGGGTGGAGGATGGCCTGCTCGATCTGATCGCGGCGGAGGGCGTGGGGTGCATGGCGTTCTCGCCGCTGGCGCAGGGTCTCCTGACCGACCGGTACCTCGACGGGATACCGGCCGGGTCGCGGGCCACCAAGGCGCACAGTTGGCTGCGGCGCGAAGACGTGACGCCGGCCCGCGTCGAGGCGGCGCGAGCGCTGCGCGACATGGCCCGCGCCCGGGGACAGAGCCTGCCGCAACTGGCGCTGGCCTGGGTGCTCCGCCGTCCGGACGTGACGTCGGCGCTCATCGGCGCGAGTCGTGCCGAGCAGATCGTGGAGAACGTGGGGGCGCTGGCGATGACCAGTTTTTCGGACGCGGAGCTGGCGGCCATCGACGCGATCTGCGCACCGGTGTTGATCAAGCCCGGGAAATAGCGCGGCAGCCACTTTGTTACGAGGGCGCACCTCGCGCGCCGTCTTATCCTTGCGGGATCCCCGGGCACGCGGCTGATTGGCCAGTTACCGTTGCCGCGACCTGCGAGGTCCCGCCCGGCCACCTGTGGCCGGCTCACGGGAGGGGGCCTGTCCGGTGGCCTCGTGGCTCACCGCCGCCGGCGATTGAACCCGCCGCCACTGCCGCCGCTGCCATAGCGGCGCGGGCCGCGTTGTCCAGGGCGGTGTCCGGGGCTGGCCGGTCGTGGGGCTGGTGCTGCGGGCGGAGGGGTGGCGAAGCCGGGCACCGTCTTTCGCTCGATGCGCTTGCCGATGAAGCGCTCGATCTTGCGCACATTGTCTTCCTCGTCGGGATCCACGAACGTGAGGGCGTTGCCGGTGGCGCTGGCGCGGCCGGTGCGGCCGATGCGGTGAATGTAATCCTCGGCGAAGGCCGGCGTGTCAAAATTGACGACGTGGGAAATCCCGTCCACGTCGATGCCGCGCGCCGCGATGTCCGTGGCGACCAGCACGCGGTAGTGGCCGCGCTTGAAGCCGTCGAGCGCGCGCTGGCGCTGCCCCTGGGTGCGGTTGGCGTGCAGCGCCGCGGAGGGAATGCCGCGTCGCTCCAGGCGCTGCTGGATCCGGTCCGCGCCGTGCTTGGTGCGTGAGAAGACGAGCACGCAGTCCAGTTCCTCGGATTCGATGATCTGGAAGAGCAAATCAATCTTGCGATCGCGCGCCACGGAAATGAGGTGCTGTGTCACGCTGGCCACCGGGTTGCGGCGCTCGCCCACTTCGATCAGCTTGGGCTGGCGCTGTACGCTGGCGGCCAGTTCGCGCACGTCGGGGGACATGGTGGCGGAGAAGAGCAGCGTCTGGCGATCGGTCGGGATCTCCTTCACGATCTGGCGCACGGCGTTGATAAAGCCCATGTCGAACATGCGGTCCGCTTCGTCGATGATCAGCACCTGAACGTGTTTGAGGTCAACGCGGCGCTGGCCCATCAGATCGATCAGGCGGCCGGGGGTGGCGACGACGATGTCGACGCCGCGGGCGAGGGCGTGAAGTTGCGGGCCATAGCCCACGCCGCCGTAAATGGCGACGGAGCGCTGGTGCAGGAACCGGCCGTAGGTGCGGACGGACTCTTCGACCTGCAGGGCCAGTTCGCGTGTGGGCGTCAGCACGAGGGCCTTGATGCCGTGGCGCGTGCGTCCGGCGGCCTCTTCCGCGGCGAGGCGATTGAGCAGGGGGAGGACGAACGCGGCGGTTTTGCCCGTGCCGGTTTGGGCGCAGCCGATGATGTCGCGGCCCTCCAGCGCGAGGGGAATCGCCCGGGATTGGATGTCCGTGGGCGCGGTGTAACCAGTGGCGAGAATGCCCTGGACGAGTTTATCTGACAGGCCGAGTGTTTTGAATGGCATGAAAGAGGGTAGCGACAATGGCGAGGGAAAGCGACGACCAATTGCGAGGGCCGCCGCGCTTACTTCCAGGAACGGACGGTTGTGGTCTTGCCGCCGCTCGCGGCCGAGCGCTCGCACGCGTCGAGATAGGCCTGGATTTGCGCGCCGCGCATCAGATCCGCCTGTTCGGGCTTGCCGCTGCGAATGGCGTTGATCAGGCGCTGGTAGTTGTTTGGTGTGGGCTTGATCAGGCGCGTTTCCCACTTGGTGGCGTGACGGTTTTTCCCGAGGCAGAGGTTCAGCTTGTCGTAGCCGTCGTCGAGGTTGATCCGCAGTGCGCCCTCCGTCCCGTGAACGGCCAGCGCCACCGTATTGGCGTGTCCGGTGGCCCAGCGCGTCGTGTGGCACTGTCCCACGGCGCCATTACCGAAATGCAGTTCGATCATGGCGGTGTCGTTGGCATCGAGGGGTACGCCCTTCCATTTCGTGACCTTGCGTCCCTTGGCGTCCATCTTGGGAAAGGTGGCGAAGGTACAGCGCACCGACTCCAATTCCCCGGCGATGGCGGTGGTGAAATCAAGGATGTGACAGCCCAGATCGCCGAGTACGCCGCCCGAGCCCTTGGCGGTCTGCAGGCGCCAGAGCATGGCTTCAGACGTCCAGCCGCCCCAGATGGCCGCGCTGAGCCAGGACTGCAGGTAGTGGCTGTGGACGTGGCGGATGTCGCCCAGCACGCCCTGGCGCACCAGGCTGAGCGCCTCCTGGAAGGCGGAACTGTTCCGGTAGCTGAAGTTGACCAGGTGTTGCGTGCCTTGCCGGCGATGCGCCGCCGTCGCGGCCTGGGCGACCTTTCTGGCTTCCGCGAGCGTCACCGTCAGCGGCTTTTCGCACATCAGGTGCTTGCCGGCCCGCAGGACGGCCAGGCTGGGGGCCGCGTGGTGGCGGTCCGGGGTGACCACGGTCACGGCATCCACCTGGTCGATCAGTTCGTCAAGCGAAGCGGCCACGTGGGGGATGTCCCACTTTTTCGCAAAGGCCTGGGCGCGCTCGGCCAGGACGTCCTGGCAGGCGGTCACGGCGACTCCCTTGATTTCCTTGAAGGAGCGTGCATGCGCGTTGGCCATGCCACCGGTGCCGACAATACCCAGTTTGATCATTGCCATTGCAGTCCTCCGATATGCCCGTGCGGGGCGGTGCAGGTTGTGTGGCGGTGCCGGCCCATCAGGCGACACGTTGTATCGATTGCGGTGGTGAAAGACAAGCCGGCATGCCGGCCCTGTTTCATGCGCGCGGGTTCGGAAGGCGCTGGCCACGCGATGGGCGAAAACGCGCCCGACGGTGGTCTTCTGGCGCGATACTTGCTTTATACGCCTGGGGCGATCGTATCGTCGCGTGCCGGGGTGGGGAGAGGCCAATGAAGATGTCGCGCCAGTTCTTCGATCCGAGGTTTCAGTTGCGCGAGCACAGGCAATCGCACGTGCTGGCCTGTATTCTGTTCTGGTCCGTGCTGAGCTACGTCGCCATCAGCCGTGTGCTCGTCAATGGGGCCGAGGTGCAGGGCCACAGCATGATGCCGACGCTGGCGGACGGGGACCGGGTCTTCTTGAATTTGTGGCTCTACCGGATCGTCGACCCTCATCGTGGGGATGTAATCGCCCTGGACGTCCCCGGTTACGACGGGGCCTCCGTCAAGCGCGTGGTGGCGCTGCCGGGCGAAACGGTTCAGGTCCGGGACGGGGCCGTGTTTGTCAACGGCCATGAACTGGATGAACCTTACCTGCCGCCCGGGATCATCACCCGGTCGGGCGCCCTGTCGACGAACGTCTACCAAGTGGCCGATGACTGCTACTTCGTCCTTGGAGACAATCGCGACGACAGCCTGGACAGCCGGCGATTCGGAGCTGTCTCGCGGTCATGGATCCGCGGCCGTGTTGCGGGGCTTGGCTTTGCGGAGTTCCGGTACTGACCGGGCGTACCCGCCGGTCGCCAGGCGGGGTGAGGAATCCGGCCGGTGCCGCTTGTCTGGCCGGCCCGGCAGTGATACCTTGTCTGTGTGCGGTGCGCCGATCGTCGGCCGCCGGATGGAAACCTGAGGGAGATGGATTTATGGACATGCTTATTCACACGGACGGCGTGACGCTCACCAAGAAACTGGAAGGGGCGATCGAGGAGAAGATCGGCCGGTTGGAGCAGTATGCGCCGCGGGCTCTGCGCACACGCGTCAAAATTCGCAAGGTCAGCGCGCACGCTGGCACGAGCCAGTTCGTGGTGGGGGTCCTGATCGAGGTGCCGGGGAGCGATATCAGCGCGGAAGAGAAGGGGCCCGAGCCCATGGCCGCGCTGGATCTCGTCTCGGAAAAGCTCGAGAGCCGGCTGCGCAAGATCAAGACCCGCCGCCTGCGCCGCCGCCACCACGATACGTCCGCGGCGATCGAGGCGGACTAGTCGATCGACAGCGAGACGGAGAGGTGGTCGGATCCGCCGACGCTGACGTCGAGAATCGAGTTTCGGCCTTCGAGAATATCGACGTCCGCCGCGAACGTGCGGTCGCCGTTGGTTTCGTCGAGCACGACACGGGGCACGCCGGGGGTCAGGTCGAAGGCTTCCCAGTGGCCGTCATTCACTTCGCCGATCAGCACGCCGTCGACATAGACGGACACGTTCATCTCGCCGTTGTTATCGACAATCAGGGCGCCCTGTCCCGGGGGTGCGGTATGGTCAAAGTCCTCCGTGGTATCGCAGCCGCTGGCGAGCAGGAGTCCGGCGAGCAGCGCGCCGGAAAACAGGTGGCGGGCGATTTGGCAAGGCGTGGCAGACCAAGTGAAGCGCGACATGTTCATCCTCCCTCGCACACCACGGGGGTGCATTGTTGAGGCGCCATTATAGGGATGTCCCGGGCCCCTTGTCCAGCGGTAGCGCGTTCCAACAGCGGCGATGCGTCGCCGCTGGCGTCGCAGAAACCCTATGGCCAGAATGCGGTCATGTGGGGTAATATTAACGGATGCAAACACCGGAACCCATGGTCGGCAGCCTGAGCCCGGAGCAGGTGGACTTCTTCCGCCGCGAGGGCTATCTCATCGTCCGACGTCTATTTTCCAGCGGTGAAGTCGACGCTCTGCGCGCCAGGTTCGAACGCCTGGTGGCGGGAACCGAGCCTGCCCCGCCGGGCCAGTGGCCGAACGATCCCCAGGCCGCAGATCCCCTGCAGCGCTGCCCGCGGGTCATGATGCCGCACCGTTGGGACGGCCTGTCGCGTCGCTGGCTGCTGGATCCGCGACTCCGCACGATTCTGCGCACGCTGCTGGAGGACGAGCCGATTGCGACGCAAAGCATGTTTTATTTCAAGCCGCCGGGAGCGCGGGGCCAGGCGCTGCACCAGGACAATTTCTACCTGCAGGTCGAGCCGCACTCGTGCATCGCCGCCTGGACCGCCATCGACCCCTCGGTCCCCGAGAACGGCGGCCTCTCGGTGGTGCCGCACACCCAGGACTACGCGCTGGTCTGCCCGGAGCAGGCCGACATGGCGGAGAGTTTCGTCACGCACCTTGTCCGGCCGCCCGCGGGGGCGCAGGCGGTGCCCGCGGAACTGCAGCCCGGCGACACGCTGTTCTTCAATGGCAACGTCATCCACGGGTCCGGGCCGAACCGGTCGCCCACCCTGTGGCGGCGGTCATTCATTTGCCACTACATGCCCGCGTCGGCGCGTTGCATCAGCTCGTGGTACTTCCCGCTGCTCAACTTCTCCGGAGACGAGGTTGTGTATGGTGCCACCCAAGGTGGCGGGCCGTGCGGCGTGGAGTTCAAGCTGGCGAACTACGGGGCCTGAGCCGGGGTGGCTCCGGGGCCGTCAGCGGGATCCGAAATCGGCGTGAATCTGCAGGGCCTCGCTGGCGTTGGGATGGATGCGGAAGCCGGCCTTGCGCAGCGCCGCCCACACGCGTTCCAGTTCGGGCCCGTGGAGCCGGTGCGTGCGCCGGATGAGCCAGGCGGGCGTGAGCGGTCCGAGGGGCAATAGCACCGGGGTTTTTCCGGCCACCGCGAAGCGCACATCCACGTGGTCCCCGGATCGATCGTGTCCGTTGGTTGAGAAGATGCCTGCTGCTTCGGCGCGGCGGCGGGGATAGAGCCGGGTGAAGATCGCGGCCCCGAGTCGGCGCAGGCGGTTACGGCGAGCGGTCTGCGCCGGCGTCTCGTATCCCCGGATGACGCTCAGCGCGAGGCCGTCGCCCTGCCGGTCCAAGTCCCCTTGCGCGGCGAGCAGCCCCTCAAGCGCCTTGGCCGTGATCAGCACTGTCTTGTAGGGCCAGCGCGGACGAACCCCGACCCGCCGGAGGCCCGGGGCTGCCGTGTGTGGGAGTTCCAGCAGCGGCTGGCCTTCGCCGTCACAGGCGGGGGCGCCCGGTTGGGCGCCTGATGGTGGGTAAGCGTGCGTTGTCGTCACGGCGATCCGCGCCAGGGGATGGCGCCCTCCAGGGACGCGAGTCGCGGCCGGTGTCTATTCGCGGTGTGCTTTGCCGGCCTCATACAGGTTGAGCCGCTGCTGCAAGGCTTCGGCGAGGGCGGTGTCGCCCAGTTCGCGCGCCAGTTCGAGTCCGCGGCGGGCGGAGGCGACGGCCTTGGCGAACTGGCCGTGGCCGGCGTAGGCCGCGCCCAGCGTGTCCAGCAACCCCGGGTGTTCCCCCTCGACGAGCGAGCAGGCCTTCTCCGCCATGCGCACGGCTTCCGAGCTGCGGCGGGAATCCGTATCGGTGCTGGTGGCGTAGATCCACGCCAGGTTGTTCAAGGCTTCCAGGTTGTCGGGATCGCGGCGCAAGGTGTCGAGGCTCAGCTTGATGGCCTGCGCGAGCTGCTGCAGGTGGGCGTCGGCAGGCTTGGGTTTGACGGAGCCCGCCGGCGGCGTGATCGGCCCTTCCTCCGTTTCCATCGGCAAATCGGCCGCGGCCAGCTTCTTGGCGAAGGCGTCCTTGTCGGTGGAGCGGAAGTACCCCTCGCGGACGGTGATCTTGTCGCTCACGATCAGTTCCATGAGGACGTCGTCCATCAGCTGCATGCCCAGGGCGCGGCCGGTTTGCATGGCCGACGCGATCTGGTGCGTCTTGCCGTCGCGGATATTCGAGGCGACGCCGCTCGTGGAGACCAGGATCTCCATCGCCGCCACCCGGCCACGGCCGCCCTTCTTGCGGCAGAGAGTCTGGGCGATCACCCCTTTGAGCGAGCTCGCGAGCATGGCCCGGATCTGGTTCTGGCGCGCGGTGGGGAACTTATCGATGATGCGCTCGACCGTGGACGCGGCGGTGTTGGTGTGCAGCGTGCCGAACACCAGGTGCCCGGTCTCGGCCGTTTCCACCGCGATTTCCATGGTTTCCAAGTCGCGCATTTCGCCGAGCATCACGATGTCCGGATCTTCGCGCAGCGCGGCTCGCAGGGCGTTGGCGAAGCTGCGCGTATGCACGTGCACCTCGCGCTGATTCACCAGGCACTTTTGCGAGGTGTGCACGAACTCGACGGGATCCTCGACGGTGATGATGTGATCCGTGCGCGTCTTGTTGATGAGATCCAGCATGGCCGCCAGCGTCGTGGATTTGCCGCTGCCGGTCGGCCCGGTGACCACAACCAGGCCCTTCGGCAGGTAGCAGAAATCCCGCACCGTCTTGGGCAGGCCCAGATCGTCCGCGGTCGGGATCTTGGTGGGAATGACGCGGAACACGGCGCCCAGGCCGAGGCGGTCGCGAAAGATGTTGGCGCGGAAGCGGCCGACGCCGGAAATCTCGTAGGAGAAATCGGTGTCCCAGTCCTCTTCGATCGCCGCCCGGTTCCGGTCCGGCATGATTTCGTACAGCAGTTCCTTGCACTGCCCCGGGGAGAGCGGTTCGCATCCGGCAATGGGGGTCATGTCGCCGTGTTCGCGCAGATAGGGCGGCAGCGTGGCCGTCATGTGCAGATCGCTGGCGCCGCGCGTGATCATATGCGTCAGAAATTCATCGATCGCGTTCATGTCTCAGTCTCCCCTGCGGTGGCATCCTGCCCGGCCGGCGGCGTGAGCGGCCGTCCCAGCAAGGTGGCCAGCGCCGCGGTATCATCGACCAGCATCCGCGTCAGCTTCTCGCGCAGCTCCGTCATCTGCCTCAACTGCTGGTACTGCTGCTGCAATTCGTCGTAGAGGCGCTTGCTGCGGATCGCGTTGCGCACCCGCAGCAGGACTTCCTCGGCATCGACGGGCTTGTTCAGAAAGTCGTCAGCGCCCGCCGCAATGCCGTGGAGGCGGTCCTCGCGCTTCCGGAGCGAGGTGACAAGCAGGACGGGAATGGCGGCGGTGGCGGGCGTCTGTTTGATGCGCCGGCAGATTTCAATGCCATCGGTGCCGGGCATCACGACGTCGAGCAGGACGACATCGATCGGCTGGGCCTGGATCAGGCGCCAGGCCTGATCACCGTTCATGGCTTCGATGACGGCGTGCCCTTCCGCAATCAGCAGATCCCGCAGCAGTGCGCGATTGGCGCGCTCGTCGTCGACGACCAACACGCGTCCGCCCGTGGCTGGTTTTTCCGTTGCTTCGGTCATGCTGGCTCCTGTCCTTGCGTCCGATGATCCGACGCGCCCCGAGTATTGGCGGCCACCCTACCAAACCGCGCGGCACGCTGTCCGTCTTTCTTTGAAGCCGTTTCAATTCCGGATGCCGTGGCAGTCAAGACGTGGCAGATGGGTGGCGGGCTGGTATGCTTTCGCGCCATGTCGGTATATTTGTCACAGGCGGCGCTGCGGCGGTGGACGGATCGCGAGGGGCTGGCAGAAGGCCAGGCCTGCTATCGCCGGGGCTCCGTCACGGATCTGGATCTGAACAGCGACATGGTTCGCGCGACCGTCACCGTGGGCGGCCGGCCTGTGCGCACGCGGTTCCGCATCCTTTCCGACGGGAGCGTGGAGAGCCACTGCCCCTGCCTGTTCACGCAGGAGCGCGGCATGATTTGTGTGCACGTGGTGGCGGTGGGCTGCCTGGTGGCCGACATCACGGAGGATCCGGCGCGCGAGCGGCGCCAGCGGATTGCCGCGCGGCGGCAGGTCGAACAACGCGAGGGACGGTCGCCCCGCGCCCTGCAGCGCCGCCGGCCGGGGAGTGCCGGCAGCACGCCCGGGGTGCTGCGCCTGCGGCTGGACACGGACCTGGACAAAGGCTGGGACGCGGACGCCATGGTCGTGACCTGCCAGGCGAGCGTGGGGGACAGCCGGCGGCGGCTCGACAAAATTGCCACCGACATCCCGCTGAGTTTCACGGAGCAGGAGGCCGACCTGCTTTACGTGCTGGAGGACCTGGCGGGTTCGGAGGCCACGCCCGGGATCCTGACGCTTGACCGGGAGCGCTTCCTTGACCTGCTGCACGCCATGGCCCCGGGGGAGCTCGTGCTGGTGAGCGGCGCGTCCGCGCTGCAGGTTTCCGATCAGCCACAGCTGCCGTTGCTGGCTGTGACGCTGGAGACCGACAGCGGCGAACTGCGCGTGAGGCACCGGTTGGACGCGGGGCCGGCGGTCACACTGGCGGGCAGGCGGCAAGCATGGGTTCGCATCGGGAGCACGCTGCATCCGCTGGAGGCGGTGCTGCCGGCAGCGTTGCATGGGGCGTATGGCACGGCGGGTGCCGTCATCCCGCGGGCCCAGGTGCTGGCTTTTTTGCGCGAGGAACTGCCCAAGCTGGAACAGACGTTCCTGGTGGACGCCAGCGTGACCGAAGCCACGTTCACGCGGCGGGTTGGCGAACCGGACTTTGCCGTGGAGCTGACGGGGACACCGGACCTGCTGCAGGTGCAGCTCTGGGCCTGCTATGGCGAGGCCCGGGTGCGTGCGGGGGTGCCGTCGGCGGCGGGGGGCGACAGTTTCCCCGTCGCGGGGGAACCGCTCGTTTTTGAGATGCGGGCGCCGGCGGCTGAGGAGGAGGCGGCGGCGTGGTTGCAGGAGCAGGGGGGGCTGGTGCGGGAGGGGGCGGGTTTCAAGGCGGTGTGCGGGGCGGAGGCGGTGCTGGGTGTGTTGGCCGGCACCGTGCCGGCCCTGCGTGCGCGCGGCTGGCGGGTCGAGTTCGGCGGCCTCATGGAAAGCCTGGCGGGGGGGGCGGTGTGGATCCGGCCGACCCTGACGATTGCTCCGAGTTCATCGCCCGGCTGGTTCGAGGTGGAGATTACGTATGCCGATGACCAGGGCCATGCGCTCGATCCGGCGCTGGTCGAGGATGCGCTCGATGCCGGGCGCACGAGCGTGAACGCGGACGGGCGGTTGCTGCTGGCGAATCGCGCCGCGCTGGGCATGCTGCGGCGGGTCTGCGGCGAATGCCTGGAGGCAAGCGATGCGCGCCGCGCCCGCATCAGCGATGTGCATGCCGGCTACCTCGCCGGGGTTCTGGCGACGCAGCCGGGAATCACGGTGGCGGCCGACGCCGCCTGGAGGGAGCATGCGCGCCGGCAGACGGAGCGCGTGGGGCTCGAACCCGTGGATGTCGGGGAGGCCCTCGGCCCGATGTTGCGCCCCTACCAGCAGGACGGTGTGAACTGGCTGCGCTTCCTGGAGAAGGGCGGCTACAACGGCATTCTGGCCGACGAGATGGGGCTGGGGAAGACCATCCAGGCGCTCGCCTGGCTGCAGGTGGAGCGGCACTCGGCCTCCGCGCGCGATCTCCCCGCGCTGGTGGTGTGCCCGACGAGCCTGGTCGAAAACTGGGCGCGCGAGGCGGCGCGTTTTGTGCCACACCTGACCGTGCACGTCGTGCAGGGGCCGGATCGCCACCGCGCCTGGGCGGCGGTGGGCACGCACCAGCTGGTCATCACGTCCTACGCGCTGCTGCGGCGGGATATCGAGCGGTACGGTGGGCAGACCTTTGCGGTGGTGGTGCTGGACGAGGCGCAGCACATCAAGAACCGGTCGACCCAGAACGCGCAAGCCGCCAAGCAGCTGCAGGCGATCCACCGCCTCGTGCTCACCGGCACGCCCATGGAAAACAGCGTCAGCGATCTGTGGTCCATCATGGATTTTCTGATGCCGCAGTATCTCGGCTCCCCGATGGGGTTTCGCGAGTCGTTCGAGCGTCCGGTCGGCGCGGGCGGGGCGGTGGCCGAGGTGGCGCTGCACCGGCTGCGCTGCAAGTTGCGGCCCTTCATGCTGCGGCGTCTCAAGGCGGACGTGGCGAAGGATTTGCCGGAGAAGATCAGCCGGGTGGCCACGTGTACGATGGGGCCGGAGCAGGCGGCGTTGTATCGCCGGCTGGTCAAGCAGTACCAGGACAGCCTGGCGGCGTTGGTGGAGGAGAAGGGGTTCCAGCAGGCTCGCTTCACGGTGCTCAAGACCCTGCTGCGCTTGCGGCAACTGTGCTGCCACCCGGCGCTGCTCAAGGCAGACGCCGAGGGCACTCCGCCGCCTTCGGCCAAGCTCGAGCTGTTCTTCGAACTGTTGGACGAGGCGTTGGACGGCGGCCAGCGCGTGCTGGTGTTCAGCCAGTTCGTGGAGATGCTGCACCTGCTGCGGAATGAACTCGACGCGCGGGGCATCCGGTATGCGTATCTGGACGGGGCCACGCGCGAGCGCCAGGCGGAGGTCGACCGGTTCAACACCAGCGGCGACATTCCGCTGTTCCTCATCAGTTTGAAGGCGGGCGGCACCGGGCTGAATCTGACCGGAGCGAACGTGGTCATCCACTACGACCCATGGTGGAATCCCGCGGTGGAGGACCAGGCCACGGACCGCGCCCATCGCATTGGGCAGACGCGCAACGTGTATAGTATTAAGCTGGTCACGAGCGACAGCATCGAGGAAAAGGTCCTGGAGTTGCAGGCGCGCAAGCGGCAACTCATTGACGCCACCGTGGGCGGCCCGAACGCCATGCTGCGCTCGCTGACCTGGGAAGACGTGCAGGCGCTGCTGAAGCTCTAGACTGAGTCATGCGTTGAAGAGGGTGACCCGCAGGGTGCGGAACCTGGACGGCGACGTTCATGGCGGGAGGAAAGCCGATGGATCTGACCGCGCTAGGATTTGACGAATGGTTCGAACAGCGCGCCGCGACCCTTCTGCAGCCGGGGCACCGCATGGCGCGCGTGACGGCCGTGGATCGGGGTGCCTTCCTCGTTCGGCATCAGGACGGCGAGACAACCGCGGAAATCACGGGCAAGTTGCGCTTTGCCGCTCAGACAGCGGTGGACCTGCCTTGTGTGGGGGACTGGGTGTGCGTCACGGGCCAGGCGTCGGGCGGTCCCGCCGTGATCCATCGCGTCGTCCCGAGGAGGACGTTCCTGCGCCGGAAGTCCCCTGGCGAGACGTCTGATGTTCAGATGATCGCGGCGAACATCGATGTCGCCTTCATCGTGCAGGCCTGCGGGTACGATTTCAATTTGGCCAGGCTCGACCGGTACCTGGTGATGGCCAGTGAGGGGGCAATTGAGCCGTGCATCATACTCACCAAGACGGATCTGATATCGCCGGAGCAACTCGAGCAGGCCATGGGGCAGGTGAGGCACGGGCGCGCTTCCGCTCGCGTCCTGGCCCTCAGCAACACCACGGGCGCTGGCTTGGACGAGTTTCGCAAGCTCCTCGCCCCCGGGAAAACCTACTGCCTGCTTGGGTCCTCGGGAGTGGGAAAGACCACGCTGATCAACCGCCTGATTGGGCACGACGCGTTTGATACGCAGCCGGTCAGCGAGACGGGAGAAGGCGTCCACACGACGTCCCGCCGCCACCTGCTCGTCCTCGATAGCGGTGCGATGTTCATCGACACGCCGGGGATGCGCGAGGTGGGTGTGCGTGGGGCGAGCGACGGGCTGGACGATGCGTTCGCCGAGATCCGCGAGCACGCGGCTCAATGTCGCTTCGGGAACTGCACACACACCGGCGAGCCGGGATGCGCGGTCCTCCGGGCCGTGGAGAGCGGGGGCTTGAGCGAGGACCGGTACCAGAGCTACCTGAAGCTCAAGAAGGAAGCCGCCTTCCATGAACTTTCGTACGCCGAGAAGCGGAAGAAGGACCGGTCGTTCGGCCGATTCATCAAGTCCGCCAAGAAGAACATGCGGGCGTGAGCGGGGGGCGGGCGGGCCAACCTTATGAGTCACATATTCGCGATGCGCCGACATGCGGCTGCACCCGCCTCGCTGGCGGCCTCACGCCTCACTTGTCGCGCTTGGCCACGGCGTCCATGAATCGATCGTATTCCGTGTCCTTCATGTTGATGCTGTGTTCGGGGGCGGGATAGGTGCCGCTGCGGACCTCGGTGGTGTATTGGGTGAGTGCCAGCGTAGCCTGTTCCAGGAGGCGCCCGTAGGTCTTGGAGTGGCGCGGGTAGTGGCCGGCGTTGGTGCCGAGCAGGTCGCAGGCGAACAGGAACTGCCCATCGCAATCGGGACCGCTGCCCATTGAGAACGTGAGGATCTTCACGCGTTTGGTGATTTCCGCGGCGATCTTGTGCGGCACGCACTCCATCTCCACGGCGATGACGCCGGCATCCTGCAGGGCGAGCGTGTCCTCGTACACCTGCAGCGCCTCGTCCCAGGTCTTGCCCACGGCGCGCGGGCCGCCGAACCAGGTGTTGCGGATCGGGAGATAGCCGACGTGCCCGCAGCACGGGAAGCGCTGCCGGCCGAGGGCGGCGAACTTGTCGACGACCATGCCCGAGGCGTAGATGCAGTCGACGCCGAGGCCACGGCACATGCCGGCAAGGCGGAGGGCCTCGGACTCGCTGGAGTAGGCTTCAATCAGCGGCAGCCCGGCGCCGACGAACATGTTGGGCGCTCCCGCGCGGACTTCCTGCATGACCCATTTCAGGTGCTCGATGTCGTTGCCCCACGTGACGATCATGTCGACGCCGGCATCGGCGCAGGCCTTGGCGGTCCAGGCGTCAAAGGCGGTGGTGAGGACGAGCTTGCGCTTGCCCTTGGTGTCGAGCAGGTCCTTGACGGTCAGTTTCTTTGCCATGGTTGGAATTTCCCTTATTGAGCGCGGCCCCGCCTCCCATTCATCCCCTTGGCGCGCCGCGGCGTTCACACCCCAGTGAAGCGCCGAGCATAGCGGGTGGGGGCGCGTTTGCCAATGGCAACTGCCACGGTTCGCCGCTGGCGCCGGGGTGATTTACACTAAACGCGGGGGCTGTAGCGTTAGTGCTCAACACGGGAGGAGCGCGCATGCTTTTCCGTCATAAAGGAGAAATTCCATGGACAAGCGGATGGGACTGACGTTGGCGATGGCGGCGGCGATGATGCTGGGCGGCAAGGTGTTTGCGGCGAATGGGCCGGGCGGCGACCACAAGCACAAGGGCATGAATCCCGAGGAGCGCTTTGCGAAGATGGACGCGGATGGCGACGGCAGCGTGACGCGGGATGAATTCATGACGGCCCACAAGGCTTGGGCCGAGAAAAAGTTCGAAAAACGCGGCGAGGAAGGCAATTTCGAGGAGGCCTTTGCCAAGCGAACCGAGAAGTTGGGCGAGCGTTTCGATACCTTGGATGCGGATCACAACGGATCCCTGACCAAGGAGGAATTCAAGGCTGGCGCGCCGAAGCATGACGGCGAAGGCAAGCGTGGTCCGAAGGGGCACGGACAGGGTCCGGCGGGCGACGCGAAGGAAGACGCGGACGACGCTCCGGAAGCGAACTGACGGCGAGGGCGGCGGATGGAAAAGGACGCGGTTTAGCGGGGCCGGGGCTGGCGGTTGAGACGGCGCACGAGCAGGAAGCCGAGCGCCGGAATCGCGAAGGCCAGCAGCACGGCCCAGCCGCTGCCCGTGACGGCGCCGCGGGTGCCTGCCCAGGCGTAGACCATGCAGATGGGCAGCGTGCCCGCGGCCGCCAAGGCGGCAAACGTGCGCGCCGGCATGCGGCTCAATCCCGCCACACAGCTGACGACTTCCGTGAGCATGGGCACGCTGCGGCTCAACAGCAGGCCCCACGTTCCATAGTGGTTCATGATCTGTCCGATGCGTTCCGAATCCGCCCTGCCAACAAGCCGTTCAAAGGCGCGTTGGCCGTAGCGCCGGCAGAGCGCAAACCCCACGAGCGCCGACGCCATGCTGCCGATGAAGCTGGCAGCCGTCCCGGCGGTCCAGCCCAGGATCGCGCCTGACAGGGTCATCACCACGCTGGAAGGCACCGGGAGCACGAGGTCGGCGGCGAGCAAGGCGATGACGAGGCCGGCCGCCAGCCAGCGGCCGGCGGGGGCGACCTGTGCGGCCTCGATCCAGTGCGTGACGGTGACGGCACTCATCCAGCCCTGCGATTCCGCGGCCAGGAACATCAGCGTCAGGACCAGGAACAAGCCGATGATGAGGCCCGCGAACAGGCGCATTACGCCTCCACGACGAGGGCCGCGTGCAAGGCCAGCCGCTTGACCGTCAGGTGCGCGGCACCCTTTGACCACGTGAACCGCAGACGCCCTCCGTCCGGCGCCAACCGGATGGCGCGCGGGCGCCGCGGCAGGCGCAGCGTGACGGCCAGCGGGCCGACGGGGGGGATGTCGTCATGGATGCACACCGAGCGGTCGGCATGAGGGCCGGCCGTATTGACGAGATGAATGACGCACTGCCCCCGGACGTGCATGGCGCTCACATCGACGGTGTGCGACCCCGTCACGTCCACGAGAGGGGTTGGGAACAGGCGCCGCGTCAGCGCGGCGAGGAAGTCGCGCACGGTCGGCGAGGTGGACGTGCGGTAGCGCGCGCCGAGGTTCGCATAGACCGCGGCGATCTGGCCCCGCCCGTAGCGGCGGATCGTGGCGGCCGGCATGGCCGGGCTCTCCGGATCGTTCTCGGGGTGGAGCGTGCCGAAGGTTTGGGTGCCGGGGCGAGGCGCCACGTCCTGGCTGAGAGTCAGCAGGGCCGCCAGTCCGTCCTGATGGGCCAGCCAGACCTTCTTGTCCGCGGGCGCGCTCTTGGCGCGAACGCCCAACTCGCGCGTGAAGAGCGCGGCGGCGCGGGGGCCGATCAGCAGCAGGTTGCCGCCGTTGCGCACGTAGTCCCGCAACTCGCGCCGGAAGGCGGGATCGAGATGCGCCCACTCGGGGACGATGATCACGGGGTAGTCCTTCATCCGGCCGGCCAGGTGATGCTCGCCGACGATGTCCACCACCTGCTGTCCGTCCAGCAGGGCCTGCAGAACGCCGCGCAGGCCGTTGAGGTATTTATCCGGCCAGGCGAAGACGCCCGGCTGCTCGCGGTAGTACGCGGCACGCGAGTAAAGGAGACCGATCTGCGGAATCAGCTTGCCGCCCTGGCAGATGGACTGGCGCGCCCGACAGAAGGCCGCCGCCGCGGCCATCAGCGGCAGCTGCCACTCGCGCACGGACCCGTCGCGCCGCTGGGAGAAATAGGCCTGGAAGCCGCCGCCGAGCGCGATGACGGTCGCGGCTTCGCGCTGCAGCTGCGGGATGCTCTTGGTGCTCCAATCGCCGTTGTCCATCTCGCCGTTGAAGCTCCACGCCATGAGATCCCAGGGGCGGCCCTGCTGGGCGAGCCAGCGGCCCTCGAAACGAGCCGTGTTGATGCTGTCAAAGCAGGAGTAGTCGCCCGACAGAAAGGGCAGGTTGGCCGTGACCGGCTCCGGCATGAAGGATGAGAAGGCCCAATTGCTCGTGACTTGGAATGCCGGATTGTGGCGCCGCAGCGTGTCGACATAGTGCCGCACGTATCGGCGGAAGCCCTCGCGGCAATAGGCGAGGAAGGCCGCGTGGTGCGGATCCTTGGGGCGGCGCGGGATGGCGCGGATGCCGGTGTCACGGCGGAAGGCGGCGAGCACGTCCGGGCGGTAGTCGGGGACGGTGGCCCAGCAGTCTCCATCGATCCAGACGCCGTCGACGCCGTAGACGTCGCACAGTTCCTTCAGCTGGGGAATCAGGAGCTTGTCCACATAGGGGCCGAAGACGGATGTCTTTCGCTTGTCGCGTTTGCCGTTTGCCCCGACGCAAGACCATGAGGGGTGGTGCTTGAGCGCCTCGTCATCCCACACGCCGGAGTAATGCATGAAGAGGGCGACGCCGCGGGCGGCCGTGACCTCGCGCCAGAGTTTGAGGGGATCGCCGACGAAACCGGGCGCCGGGTGGCCGACTTTGGTCGGGTAGCTCGACATGCCGCGGTGGCCCTTGCAATCCGTCTGCAGATAGTCGGGCTGCACCGCGTCGATAATGCGGTTCAGCATGCGGCGCGTAGTCCGGGCGCCGATGGCCGTGCAGTCCGGGCCGGCGTGGAAATCGTAGTGGACGCCGACAAAGCTCTCGGCGCGCGTGAGACGGCGTGGCGGCGTTTTACCTGTCATCGTGACTCCTGTTTCGAAGTGAGGACTGACCACGAGGGCTTGCCGCGACGAGAGGGGACGCGGCGCGAATGCCCGGGACGCACGACTTGTCCCGCTTGTTTACCGATCGGCCTTATCCGAGGAATGAGCAGATGTATTCGCAGATGCCGGCGGAGACGTCGATGTCGAAGCCGGACTTGGCAGGGACATCAAAGCTCTGCCCGGCGACATAAGTTGTGGCCGCGGCCTGGCCGGCGAGGGTCACACGGCACTGGCCGGCGGTGAGCTCCATGCGTTCGGCCTGGTCGGTGTTGAAATGGAACTTGCCGGGGTAAATAAGCCCCAGGGTCTTCTTGCTTCCGTCCGGAAGGCGGATGGTGTGGCTGACGACGCGGCCTTCGAAGTAGACGTTGGCCTTGGCCACCGCCGTCACGCCCTTGAATTCGGCTGGGATGGTGTTCATGCGCGTGGAGTTTCCGCAACGGGCGGGGAAAGTCAAGCCGAGGGTAGCGGCGCCGTCGTGGTCGACCTCGCGTTCGTGCTGACATATACTCTTCCATCCGGGCGAGGGGGCGGGTCTCCAGGTGATGCGCCGCACATTCTTGCGTACGTCTATGTTGGGAGCGACGGCTATGACCATGGACTTGAAAACCTTTGGCACGCTGGCGGACGGGAACGCCCGATCCGCGCGCCAGCCGGTGATGTTTATCGGTCACGGCAGCCCGATGAATATTGTGCGCCACAACGCGTTCACGCAGTCCCTGCAGGCGCTCGGGCAGCGCACGGAACGGCCGTCGGCGCTGCTGGTCGTCTCTGCGCATTGGCTGACGCAGGGGGAGACCCGTGTGTCGACGAATCCGAACCCGCCGACGATCCACGATTTTTCCGGGTTTCCGGCGGCGCTCTATGACGTGACGTACCCGGCCAGCGGGCACCCTGCACTGGCTCAGCAGGTCGCCGACAGCGTGACGTCGATCCGCATTCACCCAGACCACGAGATGGGGCTGGATCACGGGGCGTGGAGCATCCTGCACCACCTCTGGCCGCAGGCGGACATCCCCGTTTTTCAGTTGTCCATCGACTATGCCAAGCCGCCGGCCTTTCACTTTGCCCTCGCGCAGGAGTTGCGCCGGTGGCGCGAGCAAGGCGTGCTGATCCTTGGCAGCGGCAACGTGGTGCACAACCTGCGGCGGCTGGATCCGGATGAGAACCAGGCGCATCCCATGGCGTGGGCGCAGGAATTCGACGAATGGGTGAAGGCGCGCCTGGTGGCGGGCGACTACGGGGCGCTGGTGCGCTACGAGGAGCAGGGCCGCGCGGCGGCGCTGGCCGTGCCGACCAACGACCACTACCTGCCGATGCTCTACACGCTGGGCCTGATGGATGGGAAGGAATCCGTGCGATTCACGCACGAGCGTTTCCAGCATGGCAGCATCAGCATGCGCTGCTTTGAAAGCGCCTAGCCCGCATCGTTCACACTACCATTGATTCTGGCGCTCATCCGATGTGGACATGCCGGGAGCGGTCGTTTTTCGGGAATACGATTTAGTGGATTGGCCGCACCTGTTGCGGCGTGGTGATTTGTGCGCGTTTGGGGCGGATCTGCGCACAGCTCCGCCACGAACGGTCGTGGGCGAAGGGGCTGGCGGCTCAGCCGGTGTCTGCCGATTGGGCCATGAGTCGCTGGTGAGCGCGTGCGAACAGATGCTGGTAGGGATAGGCGGAAGGCAACTGCACGTAAACACGCCGCGCGCTGACCGTGATGCTGGCCGCGACCTTCAGGAGCTTCAAGCGGATGGTTCCGGCTGTAGCCGTGGCCAGTTCGGTGCCGCGCAGACACAAGGAGCGCATCCGCTCCAGGAGCAGATAGGCGAAGGCGCTGAACCAGAGGCGCAGTTGGTTGGACGCCAGGTAGTGGGTGCTGGTCCGCTCGGCGTTCAAGTCCAGCAGTTGCTGCTTCAACACATTCTCGCACTGTCCGCGTGCGCAGTAGACGACTTCGTATAGCGCCTGCGCCACGAAGCGGTTGGGTTGCGCATCATCGCTGAAGCCTTCCGCTGGCAAGTTCGTTACCACGAAGCGTGGGTTGTTGCCTTGCGCCGTGACTTCGGCTTTGGCCACGACCCGGCGCGGGTGGCTCCAGGAGTCGCGTGTTTGGTAGCGCAGTTCTTCGAACCGACGCGTGGCGACTCCAGTCAAGCAGTGCTGGGCACGGGCCTCGGCCAAGGCCGGTTGAACCGTGCGCACCAACGTGGGGTTGGGCGCCAGTCCGATGACGTAGTAAACCGCGGGCTGGCTTTCGCACCAGTCCAGGAGCGCGGGGGTCGCGAACGCGCTGTCGGCGCGCACGATGATCCGGGTCTTCGGGCAGCGGCGACGGATTGCCACCACCACCTTTGCCAGCGCCTCGCAGGCTCCGTGCGCGGCCCCATGCTCCGCCGTGCGCAACTGCGCCCAAAGCACCACCGATCCGACCATGATGTACAGCGGCAGGTAGCAGTAATCGCCGTAGTAGGCGTTGAAGTACCGTCCCTCCTGCAGGCCATGCACCAAGTCGCCAGTTGCGTCGATGTCCAAGACGATTTCGCGGGCGTGCTTGGGCAGGCAGCGGACTGCCAGCGTCAGCAGGCAGGCTTCGAGCGCCTGAGGATCATGCCGTAGCTTGTGATAACGGCTGGATTTGTTATTACTCAGTTCCAAGCGGTTCAAGGTGGCCGGGGCGGCCAGCGGATTGCCGCGATCATCAGGCATCAGACGCGTCTGGCCAAGCGGATCACGGCTTTCAACGGCGGTCGCCAGCAGCGGGTCGCGACGCAGATCGCTGTGATCGTTGAGGTCTTCGTAACCGAGGGCTAACGCATACAAGCGCTGAGCGAGCAAGGCGCGTAGCGAGTGCTCGACGAACCGGGCATCGCGCTGGTCATGGAAGCAGCTGGCCAAAAGTCGGCTGACGCCCAACCCGCGATCCAGTTGGCGCAGCAACAGGACGCCGCCATCGCTGGACAGATGTCCGGCGGAAAAGTCTGCGACGACCTGACGGCCATGCAGATCGGAGAACGCCAGGGACAGCGGCGCCGACGCGGGCTTGCGGATTGAATGTGACATGCCGAAAGCATAGTATATATACTATTATACAATCAAGCCCCAGAAGAAAGGTTTTGTATGGGCAATGTCGTCAAAATCCAACGCGTGGAGCGCGGTCAGACGCGCTCTTTCTATTTGAACTTTCCGGCCGCCCTGGCGGACGTGATGCAGGTGGAAAAGGGCGAGGAGTTCGAGTGGCTGTTGGAGGATAAGAATACGGTGTGGCTCAAGCGCCTCGCGCCCAAAGCCCAGCGCCGTCCTCCGAAAAAGACGCCCCCCGACATGTGACAGTGTGTCGGCGGCGATGCGCGGCGGCCACGCTCCGCAACACAGGCAACAACAAAGACTTACTAGCCCGCATGAGCACAAGCGCGAAGTGCTTGTGAGAAATGCGGGCTAGGAGCCTGTCGGATTTCGGCTTCGGCTTCGCCTTGCCTGCGCCCGTCAGGCTCCTAATGGTGCCGAATTGTCTGCGCGCTTGGCGCGCGATAAGCGGCGTGCACTTCTCCGGATCGCCAATCGACGGCTTGAGTCCGACGGCGGACTCCACTATACGTTCAGCGTAGCGGCAGAGGCGTGCCAGGAAGCGCCGGGAAACGATATGAACGAGCGGGGAGCCGAGAGCCGGGTCGAGAATCCGGAAGTCTTGCCGCCGGAAGGGACGCCGGCGGGGGCGCGACCGTCGCGCACGGCGCGACGGTTCGTCGAGGCCTTCGGCCCGATCGGGGCGGGGGTGCTCATCGATCTGGCGGACTTCGTCACGTATGGTCCGATCGGGCTCATGTTCGGCATGCTGGTGGGCGGAACGCTTGCCTATGTGCTGAGCGGGTTTTTCGGGCAACCGGTGTGGAAGCGTTTTTTATGGGCGCTGGCGGCCGGTCTTTACTGTACGATCCCGGGAACGGAAATGATCCCACTGGCAACGATCCTGGCATCGGCCATGACGTTCTGGAAAGGTGATAGCAAGGAGTAGCGCCATGAGTTTCAACTCATCGTCCGGTCAACCGCCGCCCATTCCGCGCCGTGTGGCTCCCCCCAGCGGTCCCCGCTTCCACCTCTCGTGGAAGGGCGTGGTGGGTTATCTGATCTTCCTGCTGGTGGCGTTCATTCCGGGGTTTATCTGGTTCGGCTGCCGCATCGAACCCGGCGCGGGGCGGATTGCCGTGCTGACGCACAAGACGGGCAAGGACCTGGCGCCCAACGAAATCCTGGCTCTCGAGCCCGGCCAGCAGGGCATTCAACTGGAGGTGCTTGGGGAGGGGCGCTATTTCAAGAATCCCTTCTTCTGGGACTGGGAAATCATGCGGATCACGGATATTCCGGCAGGGAAACTAGGCGTACAGACCCGGCTCTATGGCAAGGATCTGCCGCCGGGAGAGATCATTGCCGGCGCCGATGAGCGCGGCATCCTCGCCGACGTTCTCCGCCCGGGGCGCTACCGCATCAACCCCTATGCGTACCACGTTGAGATGTTCAACGCCATTACGATCAAGCCGGGCAACGTGGGTGTGATCACGCGGCTGGTCGGTCACGACGTACTGAACACCCCGGGCGTCGAGGGGCACACCAACACCTTCCTGGTGGCCGACGATCTGAAGGGCGTGGTCGGCGCCGTCATTGATCCGGGCACGTATTACCTGAACCCGTACATGGTCAGTGTGAGCGAAGTGAATCTGCAGGGCCAGCGGTTTGAAATGAGCGGCAAGGATGTGATCACGTTCCTGACGCTGGACGGGTTTACGGTGACCGTCGAAGGCACGCTCGAGTTCGCCATTTTGCGCGACAAGGCGGCGCTGCTGACGCACCGCGTGGGCGACATGGACGATATTCTGAAGAAGGTGATTCTGCCGCGCGCGCGCGGGTTCAGCCGGATCGAAGGCAGCAAGCACCCCGCGATCGATTTCATTGTCGGCGAGAACCGCCAGTTGTTCCAGAGCAGCCTGGAATCGCACCTCAAGGAGAAGTGCGAGCCGTGGGGGGTGGATATCCGCTCAGTGCTCGTGCGGCAGATCATCCCGCCGGACGAAATCGCCAGCATCAACCGGGACCGGGAAATTGCCGTGCAGGATGCGTTGAAGTATGCGCAGCAGATCGAGCAGGCCAAGTCGAAGGCGGAACTGGTGAAGCAGGAGATGCTGGCGGTGCAGAGCAAGGAGAAGGTCGATGCGGACACGGTCCGCATCCGGGCCGTCATCAGTGCCGAGCAGGCGCAGTCCGTACAGGTGATTGCCGCGCGCAAGGAGTTGGAGGTGGCGCAGGTTCAGTTTGATGCGGCCAAGTTCCAGTCGCAAGGCGTGATCCTGGACGCGGAGGGCAAGCGTGACGGGATCCGCTTCCGCAACGAGGCGGAGGCCACGGTATTGGGCGGGCAGGTGCAGGCTTTTGGCGGGGGGCTGAATCTCGCGCGGTATGTGTTGTACCAGCGGATTGCGCCGCAGATTGAGAGCGTCTTGTCGAGCGACCAGGCCGATGGCTTGGGAGGGCTGTTCACGCCCTTCCTCCCGGCCGCGCCGGGAAAGGCGGTGGCCCCATGAAGAGTATGACGCGTTTCATCGTGCTGATTGCGGTGGTGGCGGGCCTGGGCGAGGGGATCTGGCAATGGGGGTTCTGCCGGTTCTACGTGGAGCCGGGGTACATGGCGGTTGTGACGAGCAAGACGGGGGCGGACTTGCCACCCGATCAGATTCTGGCGCGCAAGGGGCAGAAGGGGATTCAGGAGGACGTGCTGGGCGAAGGACGGCATTTCCTGAACCCCGTGCTCAATGATTGGGAAATTCGTCCCGCGATTGAAATCCCGCCCGGCAAGGTGGGGCTGGTGACGTCGAAGGTGGGGCAGAAGTTGCCGGAAGGCGAGTTCCTGGCGGAGCCCGGCCAGAAGGGTATCTGGCGGCGCGTGCTGGGACCGGGACGCTACCGGATCAATCCGTACGGCTATCAGGTGGACACGAACTCGGCGATCAGCATACCGATCGGCTACGTGGGCGTGATCACGTCACTGTCGGGCCAGCAGGTGGAGGAGGGCGAGTTCGCCGGTCCGGATCAGAAGGGCGTGCGACGGGACATCCTGCAGCCCGGGCTGTATTACGTGAACCCGCGCGAGTACCAGGTGGACGTGCTCGAGATCGGCGTGAACCAGGTTTCGCTGCTGGGCAAGGCGGGAGGCGAGATCATTACCAAGGGCAAGATCGAGACCCAGAATGCGCCCATGGCGGCCCTGCAGTCCGAAGTTCTGGACGAGCAGCGCAGCAAGCGCTCGGAGTATCTCGAGAAGAGCGCGGACCTGTTCACGGGGCGCTCGCGTTCGCAGCCGATGCAGCAGGCTGCGCAGGGGCAGTACCAGCCGGCCTCGCCCGAGGACATGGAGCAGCAGACGCTCAACCAGGTCAAGCCCGAGTACCAGTTGGACAAGAGCATGGCGACGCTTGGCGTGTCCCAGTTCCTGGAGTTTCCATCGCGCGACGGCTTTCAGATCAGCCTCGACATGACCGTGGAATTTGAGCTGGAGCCGGAGAAGATTGCCTGGCTGTTCCGGACGTACGGGGACCTGCCCGCGGTGGTGGACAAGGTGATCCTGCCGCAGATCAGTTCGATATCGCGCAACAAGGGGTCGGAATATCGTGCGAAGGACTTCATTGTCGGCGAAGGCCGGGAGAAGTTTCAGCAGGACCTGACGATGGCCTTGGCGAAGACGCTGGGGCTGAAGAACATCACGGTGCATAACGCGCTGATCCGGCATGCCGAGGTGCCCCAGCAGATCCTCGACCCCATCCAGCAGGCGAGCCTGGCGGTGGAGCAAGACCTGACAAACAAGGAGCGGCAGAACACGGCCAAGAAGCAGGCCGAGCTCAACACGGAACTCAGCATGATCGACCAGCGCCGCCAGCAGGTATCCGTGGAGACGGAGAAGCTGAAGGCCGAGATCCAGGCCGACCAGGAGAAGCAGGTGGCCCTGATTGCGGCCGAAGCGGTCAAGCAGGTGGCGGAAGTCCGCAAGGGGACCGCCGGCATTCAGGCGGACACGGTGCGCATCCTTTCCGAGGCGGAGGCGAGTGCCATTCGCATGGTGCAAGGCGAGCAGGCGCGCGGGCTGCAGCTGAAGACGAAGGCGTTTGACGATCCGCAGGCCTACTCGCTGTGGGAGTTTGCGAGCCAACTGAACCCGAAGGTGCGCATCAACGTGCTGCATGCCGGGGACGGGACGCTGTGGACGGATCTGAAGACGGCAGGACTCGGCGAGCTTGGCGGGGCGGCGATTCTCAAGCAGGCCGCGCCACCGAAGCGTTGATCAGCCCATGGCCCGGCGAGAGTGGGACTTGCCGGGCGAGACATGGGGCGAGGGTGACGGCCGCGCGCGGGGGCGGCGGGACGAGGGGACGGGTGTATGGCGGATATGGCGGACGAGGGGCGCGGGGGTGTGGATCCCCGAATTCATGACTATCGTGAAGCGGCCTGGGCGCTGGCCCGCGGCACATACGACGTCAAGATTCCGGTGGTGCCGGCGGATGAGATCGGGCGGTTGGGCGAGGCGCTGGTGGCGCTGGCTTCCGCCATGGAGCGTAAGGTTGACGAGCTTCGCCGCCTGATTCAAATCACGGAAAAAGTCAACACGGGCATTCTGCTCGATGACGTGCTGAACTACGTCTACGACTCCTTTCGCCAGTTGCTGCCCTATGATCGCATCGGGTTCTCGTTGCTCGAAGACGGGGGGCATCTGCTGCGCGCGGTGTGGGCGCGAACCGAGGCGGCGGTGCCCAGCCTGCCCCGCGGTTATGTGGCGTCCCTGCGCGGCAGCAGCCTGGAAGCCATCCTGACGACCCGCAAACCGCGGATCATCAACGATCTGGAGCTGTACTACCGCGAGCATCCGCAGTCGGATTCCACGCGGCGGATCCTGTCCGAAGGCATTCGCTCGAGCCTGACGTGCCCGCTGATCGCCATGGGCAAGCCGATCGGGTTTCTCTTCTTCTCGAGCATGCAGCGGGAGGCATACGCCAATGTGCACGTGGAGTTGTTCTGTCAGATCGCGGGCCAACTGGCGACCATCGTTGAGAAGGCGCGTCTCTACGAGGAGCTGCTCAACACGCGCCGCCTGCTGGAAGCCAGCAACCGCGCCCTGGACCGGCTGGCGTCGATGGACGGGCTGACCGGCCTGCCCAACCGGCGCTATTTCGACGATCAGTTTCCGCTTGAGTGGAAGCGCATGCAGCGTGCCGGGGCGCCCATCTCCCTCATCATGATCGATGCAGACCACTTCAAGGCGTTCAACGACAAGCACGGCCATTTGGTGGGGGATGAGTGCCTGCAGCGGCTGGCGTTGGCTTTGCGCGATGCCCTGCCGCGCGATACGGACTTCGTCGCCCGCTACGGCGGCGAGGAATTCGTGGTGGTGCTGCCCGCCACGGATCTGGATGGCGCCAAGTACGTGGCGGACCTGCTCAAGCAGGCCGTATCGCAGATGGGCATTGGGGCGGCCCCATCGGAGTCGGTCCATGGCATTACCGTGAGCATGGGCGTGACGTCCATGCGTCCTGTCCGCGGGCAGCAGCCGGATGAGCTGACGCGGATGGCAGACCAGGCCCTCTACCAGGCCAAGCAGGCGGGCCGCAACTGCGCGGTGACGCTGGCGGCGGGCGCACCCCCGCCGGCCAAGGGGAGCGTGCCGTGAGTTTGCGCCGGGCGTTGGCTGAACTTGTGAAGGCCGCGCCGCTGGTGGATACGCACGAGCATCTGCTGGAAGAACGCACCCGGCTGAGCCCGCCTGGTCCGGAGACCCGCTGGGAGGCGGCGCGGGATTTCAGCGTGTTGTTCAGCCACTACGCCTTCGACGATCTGGTCGTGGCTGGCATGCCGGAGGACGACCTGCGGGCCTTGCGTGATGCCGCCGTGATGCCACGGGACAAGTGGACGTGCATGGCGCCGTACTACGCGCGGGCGCGCCATACGGGTTACATGCAGAATGTGCGCGCCTCCCTGCGGTTGCTCTACGGGGTGGATGATCTCCGTGCCGACAACGTGGAACTGGTGAGCGAGCGGGTGGCGGCGCTCATCCGGCCCGGATACTATCGGCGGGTGCTGAAAGACGTGGCGCATGTGCACCACTGCCAGGTGAACTCGCTGGAGGCACATATCTTTCAGGAGAGCGAGTACCCGGACCTGCTCTGCCAGGACATCAGCTTTGTCGGCCTGGCCACGGAGCCGCGCATCCGCGTGGTCAGCGAGCTGACAGGCATCGACATTGGCGGGCTGGAAGACTGGCACCGGGCCATCGACTGGTGCTTCACGGCGTACGGGCCGCGGGCGATCGCCATCAAGAATCAGAGCGCCTATGAGCGCAAGCTGGATTATGTCGATGTGCCGGCCGCGGTGGCGGCGCCGCTCTTCGCCCGGCTGCTGCGGGAGCCAGCGGGACTGGCGCCGGCAGAGCGGAAGGCCATCCAGGACCACCTGTTCCATTACTGCGTGCGACGCGCGGCGGGCTATCGCCTGCCGGTCAAACTGCACACGGGGTACTATGTCGGCTACAACCGCATGCCGCTGCACCGGTTGCGGGAGAACGCCGGCGATCTTTGCGACCTGCTGCGCCTGCATCCGCAAACGCCCTTTGTCATCATGCACATCGCGTATCCCTACCAGGACGAGGCCATCGCGCTGGCGAAGCATTACGCCAATGCCTACGTGGATTTGTGTTGGGCCTGGATCATCAATCCGGCGGCCAGCGTGCGCTTTGTGAAGGAATTCCTGATGGCCGCGCCGGCGAACAAGCTGCTGACCTTCGGCGGGGACTACATGCCGGTTGAACTCGTGCCCGGACATGCGGAGATGGCCCGCCGCGGGCTGGCGCAGGCGCTCAGCGAATTGATCGAGGAGGGGTGGCTGCCGGAGTCTGAGGCACCGGCCCTGGTGGCGCGACTGACGTCGGGCAATGCGCTCGAACTGTTTGACTACGAGCGGACCCAGCGGCAGTCCCCGCCGCGCCCGTGACCCGCCCATGCGGCGCGGCCGGCGGTGGCCTCGACAGAAACAACAGGGGCGGCGCCCCTTTCGGATGCGCCGCCCCGATCGACACACAACTCGATTTACAGCGGCAGGGTCACGCCGACCGAACCGAACCATTCTTCGTCAACGGCGACGATTTCATCGTCGGTTTCGATCACGTAGTTGATGGCGGCCGACAGGGCCGAGTAGCTCGCTCCCGCGCTGAGTTGCACGTAAGACACGCCGTGCTCTTCGTAGTTGTCGCCGACTTCAGCGCCCACGCTGGCCCCACCGTTCAGCGCGACGTCGTCATTCACCGCATATTCCAGCGATGATGCGGCTTCGAGATGGATGCCCTGATCCAGGTAGGGACCTTCGATGCCGAAATAGCCGCCGACAGAAGTGCTCAGCGTGGTCTGGTCGCACAGCGCCAGGTCGTAGGAGGCGACGACGTTCGCTTCGCGATCCGCTTCCAGCCCGGCGCCTTCCTCATCCGTTGCCGTCGGGTACGTGTACTCGGTATAGCCTACGGAAAGGCCGACGGGGCACTTGCCGAGCGGCAGGCTGTAGCTCGCGTAATAGTCGATTTCGTCAAACTGCGACGAATCGGTGTTCAGGTTGCCCCAGGTTCCCAAGGTCACGCCGTAGAACGCGCCTTCAAGCGTCGGCTGCACGTTGACCTCATCGTTGACAGTGGCGCCACGGAAGACGTAGGCCGAAACCACATCCACCCCAGCTGCTGCCGTCGCGGCCGGCTCGACTGCCGCCTCCTGCTCCTGTGCCAAGGCGATCGACCCCGAAAGCCCTCCCAGCACGGCCAGTACACCCAGAACGCTGCTACCCTTGAATGCCCTCATGTGGCACCACTCCTTTCTATTTGTGTTGCAGCATGTTGAGGCTTCTTTGAGCCGTCAAGATGCAAGTGACTGGGACGGCCTATCGCAGGTGTCATGCCAAACTCAATGGGCATCTATTGATAGTTGGTAAGTATCTATATATTAGTTAGTTATGAATGTGTCGCAGCGGTGAGCGGGGATTTCGGCTGGCCATTGATTGCCACAAAAATGTTGCAGGTTGGGAGGGGTGAACAGAACTGTCTCGAAATGTGGGCTGGCATGGCGGGCGACGAAGAGGGGGTCGCGTCCGCCGATTGGCAGGTGTGTCGAATCACCGCTGGCTCGCCCGTACGGGGAGAGCGTCATCTCTCCCCGTACGGCGAGGGCGGCTTTCCAAAGTGATCAGCCCGTGCGTAACGGGGGGCGAACAGCCCGTCCCCGCAGGGAGCCCGGGGCGGGCAGGTCGAAGACGGCGGCGCTGGTTTCATCCAGCGTGAACGGGCCGAAGGCAGAGGATACGGGAGCCTGGTGGCGAACCTCGCCCAGCATGGGCGCCAGGTCTGTGGCCGCCTGTCGTCCATAGAGCTTCACCAATCCCAGGGTCGTCGTTCGCTGAAAGACGATCACGAGCAGGAAGTCTTCGTTCAGGCTTTGCACGAAGAGGCTGGTCTGTTCGCCTTCGTGGGAGACGGACCGGAAGGCCGTCTCTCCGGTCAGGCGCGCCAGTTCTCGCGTGGCCGAAAACGCGCCCGCGGCCAGCGCGGCCATCGTCTGCAGGTGCGGATCGTTGCGCTGGGGAGCCTGCGCCAGGACGTTGCCGCCAATGTCCGTCAGCAAGACCACGCTGGCTTCCGCTTGGACCAGCAGATCGGTCACCACCCGGTTAAGGGCACGAGCCTGTTCAATATCCAGCGTGAGCCCAGTCATGGTTCACCTCAGGCGGATTCCGCGCGACGGACCACGGAAACCTTCATGTTGTGTTCTTCGATAAACTGCGCCAGCACCATCTTGCAGATTCGATTCAGCGTTTCCGCGACGCCGTTGCCCTTGACGGCGGTGGCCTCGACGCAATCGGCCTTGGTCGCGCCGCGGTTGAGCAGGAACTCCATATAAGGGGCCGGGGCGATGTCGGGCAGATCGCGCTTGTTGAGTTGGAAGACCAGGGGCGTGGTGTCGAACGAGCGGCCATGCGAGACCAGGTTGGCTTTCAGATTCTCAAGACTGTCCGCGTTCGATGTCATCTGCGACCACTGCGAATCTGCAACGAACACGATGCCGTCGGCGCCGGTCAGTACGATGCGGCGCGTGCGGTCGTAGATCGGCTGGCCGGGGACGGTGTAGAGCTGGAAGCGCGAGATGAACCCCTTGATGACGGTGGATTGGAGGGGGAGAAAATCGAAATAGAGGGTTCGGTCCTGCTGGGTCGAGAGCATCGTCAGGTCGCCGCGGACCTCGGCGGGCATGACGTCGTGCAGGTAGGCGAGGTTGGAGGTCTTGCCGCCCATGGGGGGACCATAGTAGACCACCTTGAAGTTGATCTCTTTCTTGTCGAAGTTAACAAAAGACATGGTCGCCGCCTCCGCTCGCTGGGTTCCCCGCCTCACCAACTTGTTATGCCCGACTCCATGACCATCCCCTGCTGTTGCACCCGCGATGGTCGGTGATGGATTTACCAGCAGGATGCGTGCCACGCCGATGGCACGCATCCTGCTGGTATACCAATCATCGCCGGAAGATGGGAAGGCAAGGGAATCGCATGCAACTCGATGATGAAAAACAACGGCAGGCCGAACAGGTCGCGCGCTGGATTTCGACCATTCGAAACAGCAAGACCCTTCCGCAGACCGACGATCGCCTGCTGGAGTCGCCGGATTGGTGGAAACCGGAGTTCGTGGATCCGGAAGTAGAAGCGGCGATTACCGGGTTTCGCCGTAGCAAGCAGGTCCTGGAAGCGCTGGGGGACGAGTCCGACGGCGATGCCAGCGCGAACAGTTTTGTACTCCCGCTGGGGATAATTTTGGACGCGCTGCCGCCGCGCTACGTCCACTCCGAGGTTCCGGCGAACGAGCGGCGGCGGCCGATTCGGGTCTTTCTGGACGATTTGTTCGAGCAGCTGGCGCGCGGCTCTGTGCGCGTGACGATTGCGCGCCTGGTGTTTGGCGTGCCCGTCGGGCTGATTTCGTCCATGGCCTTGCGCGATACGGACACCAAAGTAGAGCTGCCGCTCAAGGACGTGGTGGATGCGGTAGGCTCGCAGGTGCTGACCGAACACACGGCCAAGCCGGGCCGGCGGTTCGACACGGCGTACCTGCCGGAGCTGTTCGTCACCACCGAGGCCAGGCCGAGTCCGGCGCCGGCAGCCGAGCCCGAAGCGGCCAGACCGGAGCTCCCCGCGGCTGTGGCACCTCAAGTGGATGTTGTGACGCCGATCAAGGCTGTGGTCGAACCCGTGGCGGCGCCCGTGCTTGACGCGGCGCCTGCACGTTCCGAGCCGTCCGCCATTGCCGCGGTGCCGCCGCTCGTCGCGGTGGAGCTTCCGGTGGAGGCGCCCCGGGCCGCGGCTGTGGTGGATGCGCCCCCTGTCGACGTGCCGGCGGCTGTCGTTGTCAGCCCGGCCGCGGTGAGCGTGGCGCCGAGGCATGAGCCGGCCGCGCCCGAGGTCCCCGCGGCAACCGCGGCCGAAGTCTTCGTCAGCAGCCTCGCCTGGGAGCGGCTCAACAGCAACGGCGTCGATTTGAATCGTGCCACGGCAGAGGACCTGATGACGCTGAAGGGCGTCACGCCGATGGTGGCCAGCGCGATTCTTGAGCATCGCGAGAAGCACGGCCTGTTCACGGACGTGTTCGCGCTGGCGGATGTGCCGCGCGTGGGGCGCAAGACCTTCCGCAAGATCACGGGCATGGCCTACAGCCGGACAGGCCGCCACCGTCGCGATGTTCTCGCGAAGTGGCTGGGGCTGGCTCCGACGGCGGCCAGCAGCCTGCCCGCCTTGGTGCGCGCGGTGGCGGCACGTCCCGGGTTGCGAGGCTGCGTCATGTCCGATCGCGACGGGTTGCTGCTGGCCGAGAGCGGGGTGGGCGAACAGGCGGCGCTCTACAGCGCGATCGTGCCGCGCCTGCTGACGCAAATACGCGAAAACATTCGCGAAATTGGAGGCGAGGGCATCAACTCCGTCACGATTTCCTATGACGGGCAATTAATTACCGTGGTGGCGGGAGGGGATACGTACCTGACGGTCATCCACGCGGCCAACCGGTTGACCACGGCCCTGCACCACTTCCTGCGGCGCATGGCGCTGGAGCTGGAATGGTGGTTTAGCCGGCGCGGCTACGTTGTGCATGTGGAGGCGGCTCCGGGAGCACCGTGACATGCTGGATCCGGAAAAACTGAAACAGGATCTCATTGCCTCCGGGAAGTTGACGGCTGAGCGCCTGGCGGAAGTGGAACGGGTGGCGCGCGATCAGCGGATTTCCCTTTCGGAAGCGCTGATTTCCCGGTTGATGATTTCCTTTTCCGACCTCGGCGCCGCCTGCGCCCGCGTCACGGGCCTGCCCTATGTGCCATTGGTGGGCTTGCGCCCGTCTGACCCCGAAGCTCCGGTCTGGATGTCGCCCGAGTTTGCGGCCTGTGCCCATGTATTCCCCATCGCCTACGATCCGCAGACGCACGTATTGAAGGTGGCGGTGCAGGATGCGGAGCAGGCCGCCGGTTTGGAACGTTCCCTGCGGTTCCTGATGCAGGACTCGCGGCTGGAATTTTCTGTCGCGCCGGACATCGAAATGCAGCGCGCCCGTGAGCGTGGGCGTCCCGGGGGCAAGCGATCGGCCGGTGAACTGGCGGCGGGATTCGCGCGCGGCAGCCGTTGGGGCGGCGGCAAGTCCGATCCGAGGACGGGGGCGCCGTCCGGTGCGGCCCCGGGAGCCAAATCGAAGCCTGGGGCGTCCGGTGCTTCCGGGGCGGCGCCCGCCCCCCCCCCGCGCAAGGAGCGTCGTCCCGGCAGTGCCGCGCCGCCCGAGCCGGGGTATAGCGAGATGAGCCAGAGCCTGATCAGCGCGGTGACGCATTTCGTGCGCCTGCAGTTCTCGGATGAGCCGGAGCGCGTGCACGGCATTCGAACATGTGTGCGCTATTGCCAGCTGATGGCCAGCCGCTTGAAGTTCGCCCCCGTGCAGGTGGACGCCCTGGTGCTGGGCACCTGGTTGTCGGCACTCGATTCGTGCGAAACCGTACTTGGCCAGTTCTCCACGCCTTACCGCCTGGAGGAAGTCATTTATCCGGACAAGCAGCGCGGCGTGCGCGCCGTGCATCCGCGCGTCGAGGGCCTCGTGCTGAAGCTCGTGCGCTGTTACCAGGATCTCAAGGCCGAGAAGCCCGAGGTCTGCCGCAATGTCAACCTGACGCGGCGCGAGTTGTATCTGCACTGGTCTGCCGCGCCTGAACATCAGCAGATGCTGGAAACCTTCCTGCAGGTGCTCGTGGATGAGGAATTCCTCGACAAGCTGGGCCGGTCCGCCGGCCGCATCCTCATTGTCGATCCCGAGGAAATTGCCCTCTGCAGCCTGGCCCCGCCGCTCATCAGCATGGGCTATGACGTCATCGCCATGCCGGACACGCGTTCAGCGCGGGACATCCTGGACGAGTTCAAACCGGACCTGATCCTCGTGAGTGTGGACAGCGCGCCGGACCGCGTGCTGTGGTTCTGCGAGCGCCTGAAGGGCGACGCGAAGACCGCCGGAGTGCCGATTCTGGCCATGGTCAGCCCGGACGATCCGCAGCTCACGGTGAAGTGCCTGCGTGCCGGGGCCAATGATTACCTCTCCAAGCCGGTACACCCGGAACTGCTGTTCCTCAAGGTGCAGAACCATTTGTCGGCGGCGGGCGTGGAAGTCAAGGAATGCGGCGTCAGCGGATCCCTGGAGGAAATGAGCTTCACGGACATGATCCAGATTCTGTCAGCCGGGCGCCGCAATGTGGACTTGTTCCTCAACTCGGAAAGTGCCGAAGGTCGCGTCTACATCCGCGAGGGCGATGTGGTGCACGCGGTGGTGGGTGAGCAGACGGGCGACGCGGCGTTCTACGCGCTGATGCGCTGGAAGAGCGGCACCTTCACCACGCGCCAGTGCGGTCCCCTGCCGGAGCGCACCATCCACGTCTCGACGATGTCGCTCCTCATGGAAGGTTCGCGCCAGGTCGATGAGGCGCCCGAGGCCAAGTAGCGCACCTTCGTGCCGGTGCCGGCTTGAGCGGTCCGCCTCGTCATCCCGTGCGCGTCGCGCCAGCGCCTGCCCTCCCTGTCATCCGCGCACCGGGCCCGCCCGCATGGTGTCGCCTGTGGTCGGCGTGGATGGCCTCCTGGGGCGTGATCGACACCGCGGGGGGCGTTCAGGCGTCGTAGCCGGGCTTGACGCTGGCGGTCTCAACGAGGCGCAGGGTTTCCTCTGGGGTGAGGGCCTGGTCGCGCGGGCGTTTGGGAAAGAGTTCGGTATAGGTTTCCACCAGCAGTTGTGCGCGCGCGGCAAGTCGTTCAGGCTCGGGATGCCCGTCGCCGGGTCGGAATACAAACTGTTCGACCATGGCGATCTTGCGGGCGTCAAGCCGCGCCTCGTCCAGTAACGTCCGCGCGCGTTCGGTGGCGGCGCTGCCCGTCTGGATGATGTTGCGGAACTGCTTGCGATACGTTTCCAGCACCGCGTCCTGCCCGGCGAACAGCAGCGAAATGCCTTCGAAGAAGAGCGCGATTCCGTAGAGCAGTTCCTCCTGGCGCGCGATCTCCTTTTCAAACTTCGCCAGTGTGTCGTCAGGGGTGTCGCTCATAGGATATCCGGTGCGTATGATCCGCCATTCCGGCTGGCCTTGTCAACGCACGCGTCGGTGGGATTTCGCGACCGAAGCCGCCTGCGATCATGAGGTGGGATGCTTCGTGGCAAGGCCCGTCGTCAATTACGCTTTGCAGAGTATGCGGGGGTGGCCTAGGCTGAAGGCCACTGGCGGTGCGGTCGGGCCCGTCGGGGAGACGGTGCCGAAACGGAACAACGGCCCCATCGCACCTGGGGCACGGCGGAGGGGGCGCCCGTTTCGCAGGGAGGACCAGTCATGGATGAATCGCACACCTATCGCCCGATCGGGGATTTCTCGTCGATTGTGCCCATCCTCAACAAGATTTCCATTCTGGGCGGGCTGAGTGAAGCCGACCTGGCGGTGCTGTTCCAGAGGATGGAGACGGCTGTGTATGAAGCCGGCGAGCGCATTTTTCTCCAGGGCGACTCCCCGACGCATATTTACATCGTGCGCTCGGGGCGGGTTCGGATCGTGGTGGACATCGACACGACACCGTTGGAACTGGTGGAGTATGTCACGGGCCAGTGCTTCGGGGAGACTTCGGCCATTGGCATCCAACCGCATTCGGCCACCGCGGTGGCGATCGAGCGCACGGCAATCCTGGCGTTGTCCGCGCGGGCGCTGCACGAGTTGTACCACGCGGATGTGCGCGTGTTCGGCCTGCTAATCCTGAACATCGCGCGCGAGGCATGCCGCCGATTGCACCGCGCCGACCAGACGTTCCTGCATTACGCCACGGCCAAGCACGCGCGCTAGGCCGCGGCGGGGACGTCAGGCAGGAGCGGGGGGACGGGACAGCCCAGCGCGTCCGACACGGCGCGCAACAGCTCGGCCTCCTCGGCGGTGACGCGGCCATCCGTGCTGACCACGGCGACGCATCCGTCGAGGATCTTCTGCTTCACGAGGGGATAGGCCTTGTCGAGTTGCTCCAGCGCGGTCCCCACCTTGGCGAGGCCGCATGCGTCCAGCGGGTGGATGTCGCGATGCTGCCCGATCTTCAAGCAGGCAAGGCCGGCGGCGAAGGCGCGCTGGGCCGACGGCATATCATCGTGGCCGTAATAGGCGAGGTTGGAGAACAAATCGGTCGCCGCATCGAGGCAGTCCGATAGCGAGGCAGACGGGACGACGAGCCGCGGGCGCCGTCCGAAGTGCGGGTCGAGGTGGCGCACGAGCATGTGCTGCAGGGCATATTCAAACAGTTCGATCTGGCCATCGGCCTCGATGAAGGCGAGCAGGGCCTGCTGAAAGGCGTCGTACTGTTCGGTCGTAAGGCGGCGCAGGGCCGGGAGCGCAAGGCTGACGAGGGGGAACCGCAGCGCGCGCGGGAGCGCCTGGATGTCGGGCAGCAGTTGGAGGGTTGGTGCATGTGCCTCGCCGTCAGGTCCCGTTCGCAGGCCGTCGATCTGGCGCTCGCGCACGGCGCCGTCGGCCGAGGCGAGCAGGCCATAGAGGCAGGCGCGCGCCGCCAGGGGATCGCGCGCGGCCTTGGCGACGGCCTCCGGCAGCGCCGCCAGCAGGCGTTCCGCGTAGGCGACGTGAGCCGGCTGCGGATTGCCGATCTGCGCCAGCACGCCCGCCGCGGGATGGCTGGCCGGCGCCGTCCGGGGAAGGGGGGGAGGGGACGGGCGGCGGTTCAGAAAGGCGGACAGGGCGTCGGGCGTGTCGAGCGGTTGCGGTGCGGCGTCCGGGCCGGCGCCGGTGACGAAGGATGGATCAATCCGGCGAATGCGTTCATCCAGCGGCGGGTGCGTGGCGAGCAGGCTGGTGAAACTGCGGCCCAGCCCGTTGGCAAAGTACAAATGGCTGGCCTCCTCCGCGCGGGGTGACAGCAGGCGGGAGCCTGCGGCGAAACCGCCGATCGTTTTGAGCGCGCCGGCGATGCCGTCCGGATTGCGCGTGAATTGCACGGCCGAGGCATCCGCGAGGAACTCCCGCTGGCGGGACACCGCGCTCTTGATCAGCTTGCCAAAGAAGACGCCGATGTAGCCCACGATCATCAGCACGAGTCCGATGAGCGGCAGGGGATTGCCTCCCTTCCTGGAACTGCGCGAGCGGCTGGAACTGACGTGCGCCGTGCGCAGCAGCATGCGGCCGATGATGGCGATCACCAGGATGCCGAACAGGACGCCCATCAGCCGGATATTCAGGCGCATGTCGCCATTCAGGATGTGGCTGAACTCATGCGCGATCACGCCCTGCAACTGGTCGCGGTTCAGGCGTTCCAGGCAGCCGCGCGTGACACCGATCACGGCGTCGGCGGGGCTGAAGCCTGCCGCAAAGGCGTTGATGCCGGGTTCATCCAGCAGGTAAACCGGCGGCACGGGCATACCCGACGCGATCGCCATTTCTTCGACGATGTTGAGCAGGCGGCGCTCGGCCACGCCCGCGGCCTGTGGATTCAGGGGCACACCGCCCAGCAACTGCGCCACCGATTCCCCGCCGCCCCGCAGGGTCGCCATTTTGTAGAGAGAGCCCCCCAGCACGACGAGCAGGGTGCACCCCGTCACCACGCCGAACAGTGTTGGGTTCCAAAGCGAATCGAGGGGCACATCGGTCCCGCTGAAGGCGGCCATGAGGGCCACGTAGACCGAGACGACGATGGCCACGACGGCGAGGGCAAAATAGAAGACGAGGAGCGCCGTCTTGCGGCGCGCGACTTCCTGGCTGTGAAAGAAGTCCATGAATGAACGACCGGATCAGCCGCGCATGGTCGCGGGTGAATGCGAAGGAGCGGGAAGCCCCCTTCGCCACCCTTCGACACCCTTCGCGCTCATGTGCGGTGAACCCGGGGCTAGAATTTGACTTTGGGCGCTTCGCGCTCGGCGGTCTCGGTGATCTCAAACAGCGCGGCGGGCCCGAAGCCGAAGGTGCCGGCCAGCAGGACACTGGGAAAGGTTTCCCGCGCGGTGTTGTACGTCATGACGGCGTCGTTGTAGGCCTGGCGGGCAAACGCGACCTTGTTCTCGGTCGACGTGAGCTCTTCCATCAATTGGGCCATGGTCTGGTTGGCCTTGAGGTCGGGATACTGTTCGGCCACGGCGAAGAGGCGGCCCAGCGCGCCACTGAGTCCGGCCTCGGCGCCCATCAGGCTGCGCATCGCGGCGGGGTCGCCGGGCGTGGCGGCGGCTTGTCGGCTGGCGGCCGCGGCCTGGTTGCGCGCCGCCACGACGGCTTCGAGCGTCTCGCGCTCGTGTTTCAGGTACGCCCGTGCGGTTTCCACGAGATTGGGGATCAGATCATAGCGTCGCTTGAGCTGTACATCGATCTGCGCGAATCCGTTCTTAAAGCGATTGCGCAAGGCCACAAGCCGGTTATAGATCCCGATCACCAGGACGGCGAGCAGGACCCCTGCGCCGGCCACCACCAAGATTCCGACCATCCCACCACTCATCGATACCCCAATCCTTAACGCTTACGCTCCGCCGGAACTCAGGAATTTTTCACTCTCGCGGATCGCGTCTCGCAATAATCGCTGCACGCGATTCTTGTCCATGACGCTGATCCCGTCGAAATAGGTCTGGGTCTGGCGGCATGCCCGTACCAGCAGATTGATCAGGCGGCGCGCCTCGACGACTTGCATTCGGTCTTCGCTCACGAGCATGCCCTCATGTGTGGTTCGGTTTCGGCGCGGGCTTGTGCGGGGCCTGCTCGCCCTGCTTCTGTTTGGCCAGCGCTACCTGGATTTGTGGCGCCGTCGCATACCCCCGGCTGATCAGTATCTGCCCAAGCAGCCGGCTTTCGCCGGGCTTGGACTGAACCTTCAAGGCTTCCTCGACCTGCTCCGGGGTCACATACCCATGTTCACTCATGAGCTCGCCGAGACGTTTCCACGAACTCATCGACTCCTCCTCACGAACGGCGTCATGTCCGCCATCGGTACGGCGGGCCCACCCTGCGTTCTTAAAAACAGTCTATCACTCTGCGTTCGGGTCACAAGCATCAGATGAGGTGGTGGGAAGCAGGTGTTGTGCCATTCCTTGCGCAATAGGCCGCATGTGGCGCAGCCGCGGTGCCAGGCATGCCGTCACGGGTGGCCGGTTGACGAGGGGCGTCCGGGGCGGTTCCCGCCGTTACAGGATGAACCGGGCTGGCGCCTCGATGTCGCGAAGTGCGTCACCTCGGGGGGGGGGCGGGGCTACGGTCACGCCCTGACGGGGCCGCGTGCACGGTTGTCGCTCTCGTTTTTGCAAGATCATCAGCATCATCCGCGCCCTGCCGAAGGCTCTTGGCGAGCGTCGCCCTGGCGCGATCGTTGCGCCACCCGGGATTGTGTTGATTCGCCGGCTATGCACCACTAGAATACGCCCATGTTTGGCGGGGGCATATCATGAAGACCTTGGTTGCGGGGCTGATGTTCATGGCCGCTTTGAACGGCTTGGCGGATGATGATCGTCCCGTTGTGCAGATTCTGGGACGAACCGAATCGGATCGGCCGGTGACGGTGGTGACGCCCCAGGCGGTCCAGGTGCAGGGCGGGCCGACGAGTGCACCGAAGGCGGACATGACCGTCGCCTCGGCTCCCGCTGAGACGGGCGTGCTGCTGGCGCCGATTGGCGCTATCGTGGCTTGGGCCAACGTCTTCACCAATATGCCGCCGCTGCCGCGCGGCTGGGTGCCCTGCAATGGTCAGCCCGTCATGGACACCGAAAGCCCCCTGCATGGTCAGTTGGTGCCAAACTTGAACGCCGCGGGCGGCGTCGAAGGGCGCTTCCTGCGCGGTGCCCCGTCGAGCGGAATGACGGGCGGGTCCACGACGCACGCGCACGAAGGATATCGATCACAGAAGTATGGCACCCAGCGCAGTCCCGTGGCCGCACCCGTGCCAGCCAACCACCTCCCGCCCTATTACGACGTGGTTTGGATCATGCGAATAAAGTAGCGGCAGAACGGCCGCTGCTATGGGTGCTGCCGGGAATGGCAGTGGCCGCCAGACCGCCTGCTGGCAGAAGATTCCCCACGGTCATGCAGATTACCGAGATTTTTTATTCCCTGCAGGGAGAGGGCGCGCTGACGGGCGTGCCCTCCGTCTTCGTGCGGGTGACGGGATGCAACCTGCGCTGTGTCTGGTGCGACACCAAGTACGCGTCCTGGATGCCGGAAGGTGGCGTGATGACGCAGGAGGACGTCCTGGCCGAAGTCGCCAAGTTTCCCGCGCGGCATGTGGTGCTGACCGGTGGCGAGCCCATGGCGGCGGAGGGCATTCGGCCGCTGGCGGCCGCGCTGCAGGCGGGCGGCTGGCACGTGACCATCGAGACCAATGCCACGCTCGCCCCGGACGGCATGGCCGTGGACCTGGCTTCTTTGAGCCCCAAGCTGCGCAACTCCGAAGCGGATGTCCGCACGCATCCCCGCGAAGCGCGGATGCAGGGCGAGGCGCAGCGCTGGAACCTCGCCGCGCTGAGGGCCTGGATCGATGCGTATGACTACCAGCTGAAATTCGTCGTCAGCAGGTCGGCCGATCTGGACGAGATACAGGCCCTGCTGGGCCGCCTGGAACGGCCCATTCCGGCGGAGCGGGTGATGCTTATGCCGGAGGGCACGGATGCGGCCACGCTGCGCGCGCGCGATGCGCTGCTGGTTGACCTCTGCAAGCGCCTGGGGTATCGCTACTGCCGCCGTCTGCATATCGATCTGTTCGGAAACACGCGGGGGACGTGACGGCATTCACCCGTGAACGCCACGGCGCGCCGCGGGGTGGTGACGTCCGGCGCTCCGGTACGCCTGGCCGCTCGCTTCCCGTCGCGGTTGCCGTACGTCACCGAATGAGGACTTATGCCTTATCGCATCTGCAAGATGTTTGAAGTTGAAAGCGGGCACATGTTGGCGCGTCATCCGGATCGCTGCCGGTTCCCGCATGGACACACGCGTACCGTGGAGATTGTGCTGGAGGCGGGCGACCTCGACGTCAACCAGATGGTCTGCGATTACAAGGTGATCAAGGAGACGATGGCGGAATATCTCAACCGCCTGGATCACGCGATGTGCATGAACACCGACGACCCGCGCTACGCGGAGTTCAAGGCCGCCTACGGGGACAACATCATCGGCTTTCCGGGCATCGATCCCACCACGGAGGTGATGGCCAAGACGATTTACGATGCCTGCCGCGAGCGTCTGGCCGCCTACCTGGCGGGGCGCCACGACACCTACCAGTTGCGTGCCGCGGTACGCGTCCGCTCCGTTCGCGTTTGGGAAACCAGCAGCACGTGGGCGGAATACACGGAGTAGCGGCTCCCTCCGCGGCCTAGCAGCCTGTCGGACTTGCGACAGTCGTTTTCATCAGTTTCGATAGCGTGGGTAAGCGCGGATGGTAAACTACGCGTCCATGAGCACACGCTTTGTGACGGTGGATCGGGAGACGCCGATGCTGTTGCCGGTGGA
>JAIOPI010000019.1 GCA_021413965.1 Lentisphaerota bacterium
CCGGCGGGGCTCGTCGCCCTACTCCGGGCGCAACTCGACGCCATGGGGCTGCCCCGCATCAGGCGCAACGACCACGCCATGGCGATCCGCAGACTGGAGGCGTTCATCGCCACGCTGCCGACGCCCCCAACCAGCGTGGACGAGCTGTTGCTGAACGCGTTCGAGGACTGGCTGGTTCAAGGCGAAGTGTCCAGGCGTGGCTACCACCGCAAAACGACGTCCCACCTCCGCTCCGTCGTGAACGCCATGCCGGAGGCGGCTCGGAACCGCAGGCTCTTGACGAACACCGAACTCAATCGGCTCCACAGGTTCGACGAATTCACCCCAGAGACGAAGGCCCTGCTACACCGTTTCCTCGCCGACGGCCGCAAGGTGAAGCGCGGCCCCGAGGGGCTGCGGTCCACGTCGGCCCTGTTGAGCGCGTCCGTGCGCGAAAGCGCCGTGTACGCGGCGACCATGGTGATGCGCATCGTGGGCATCGACGACGTGCGGAATGTATCCAAGGATCACCTACTTGGTCGCCTCGGGCGCGATGGGGAAGGATCCCCTCGACGGGCTGGCGCAGCAGAAGTCGCGGGCGAACCGCGACTACGTGCCGGCCGACCAGATCAACAAGCTGGCCGACCTCGCCACGCTTGACACCTCCAGCTTCGCCGACGTCCGGGACAGGCTGGTCGCGTTCGCGCTCTGCTACGACTGCGCGCTGAGGATCGGCGAGGCGGGCCGGCTGCGGCTGGACGACGTGCGCGTCAACGAGTTCGCCGAGGTCACGTTGCCGGGCAACATCCAGAAGGGCTCGGGGAAGGCGGCGGCGACGTTGCGCAACCTGTTCCCGGAGTCGAAGAGGCTCTTCGAGTTGTACCTCGGGCTGCGCCCGGCGTCTGCCCATGGCGCCCTGCTGGTGTCGGCGTCGGGGAAGCCCCTCCTGACCTCGGGGTGCCGCAAGGCCGTGAAGCGCGTCGGCGAGGCCCTCGGCATCAGGACCCACGACGGCAAGGTGCCGTGCCCCCATCGGTACCGGCACAGCCTGGGCACGCTCAACGTGGGCGAACTGGGGATGCGGCTCACGCCCTACTACCTGATGCGCCGCCTGCGGCACAATGACCTGCGCATCACGATCGACGTCTACGTCACCCACAATCCGCTTCTCGACGAGGCCCAGCACGTGGCCATCGTGAACGCCGCGAACGGCAACGGACATTCCCAAGAGCCAAACCTGCAGCTCCGTGCCATGGCGTCTGACATCAGGACGCCGGAGCGGGAGGCGATGGCGAGGGTGCGGACACTGGGTGTCAACTGGCGTTCGCTGCGGGACTACGCCCTCGGCGAGAAGGCGGCGGTGGAACGGAACGGCAAGGTGTACTACTCGCAGGCATTCCTTGAGAGGCTCTGCACGGAATGGATGACCAAGGGCGAGGCGATGCGTCTGATGGGCATTTCATCCACATGTGCCTATCAACACCGGGTCAGGAACCACGGCATCGGCGTCCTCGGCATCGGCAAGGCGAGCTTGGCGAGGTCCGCCGACGTGATCCGCTCCCTGCGCTGAAGCGGGCCGCCCCTTGCTTGTGCCTCAAAGCTGGGGCTCGACCTTCTCGATCTTCACTACCAGCGCCGCACGAGCCCAGGGGAACTTGGCTTTGACGGCGTCGAAGGTGGCACCCGCGGCCTGCACGTGCGCCTTGCCGACAATCGAACAGCCCTTGCCGGGGCCGTGCGCACCCGCAACCTGCCTCGTGCCAGCGAGCACCTCGACGCGGCTGTCGAGCTTCACATTCTGCTCGGTCTTGCTCATGTAGCCCATCGGGACCAGCAACTGATCGTCCCCGATCCCGAGCGCACGCACATAATCGCCCCAGGTGGCCACGACATGTGGCCCATCCTTGCCGGCCGTGGCGATGGCCACCCATTCCGTCTTCTCCAGCACTTCCTTGCAGACGCCCTCGATCTTCGTCATCGGTGTTTCCTTTCTTCGCCGTGTGATCATCCAAGAGAGTGGCGCGCCCGGAGGGATTTGAACCCCCAACCCTGCGGTCCGAAGCCGCATGCTCTGTCCAGTTGAGCTACGGGCGCCCAGAATTAAGTGTCAGATCGACCTACGGATCGACCTATGGCCAGAAAACAGCGAAAAACGCCTTTCGTGGAAAAGTCTTGTCGGTTTGCGGTAAATCCTTGTCGTTCAGCGACAAAGGTTTGTCGGTTTCGGGGGCATTCCGACAAGGCTTTGTCGTCATCGTCTCCCAATGTCGGCCTAAAGTCCATGTTGTCCGAAGTCAGATGCTCTGTCCAGTTGAGCTACAGGCGCGTGTGGGTTGGGCGGAGTATGGCGTAAAGCGCGCGGGGTGAGAACCATAAAGACGGGGGCCCCTTTTCGCTGGCGATACAGGGGGGGCGGGGGTAGGTTGGATTCCGGAGGGACTGCCATGCACCATCGACTCATGTTCGTCCGCGAAAACCTGCTCGCGCTCGCCCTGGCCCTGGCCGGAGCAGCCTGTGTGCCGGTCTTCACCAATCCCCCACCCCCGGATCCCAAACCCGATCCGGCCCTGCTGGGAACCTGGACCAGCGACCGTTCGGATAAGGATCCCTCCCAGGTTTCTTTCTTTGCGCGCCAGGACGGCGGCGTGGACATTATCCATCTGACGGAGATCGACGGAACGTCGGACAAAGGGGCGGGCGCATCCATCTACGAAGGCTATACGGCCACCGTGGGCCCGGACCATGTCCTGTGTTTCCGCGGCCGCGACGAGAAGACGAAGGCAGGCGAGGCCCAGCCGTATCTCATGGCGCGCTACCGGATTGGCACGCCAGACCAGTTGGAGGTGCAACTCTTCCTGTCCGAAGCCGTGCGAACGATGATCGAATCCGGCCAGTTGCAGGGCACGATCACGGAGGAGGAGCACATGCCGGATTCCATCACGGTGACGTCGGCCGCCCCCGCCTTCGTGGACGCCATGCTGAAGTCCGGCGCGGATGCCTTCGTCTCCAGCAACGACGTGATGCGGTTCGTGCGGCTCCGGGCGGCAACGCCCTGATGGCGACGTTCCGCTGACGTTCGGTTCGGCGCGGGGACCGTTACGGCTTCACCTCGTAGGCGAAGCCGAGCTTATCGAGATAGCGCTTCATCTTGTCGAAGCCTTCGGCCACGCGCTCGCAAGGGCCGTGCAGCGAGAGCTCCACCTCGGTGCCCGTGGCCGTGAAACGCGGCAGGCTGGAGAACGACAGCTCGCCAAACTCCGCCACGATCCGCTCCATGACAGGAATCAGCTCCCCTTCACGCGCGCCGGGCAGGAGCATGGTATGGCGGGCGGTGGCCACGCCGGCGGTGTAGTAAGTGTCGAGTACCCAGGCCATCATCGGGCGCGCCATCTCCTGAAAGCCGGGCACGAAGTGGCCGTGGCGGATGGAGAACCCCGGCACACGGTTGACCGGGTTGGGAATGAGTGCGGATCCGACCGGGAACTCCACGAGGCGCCGGCGGACGGGGGTCAGCTCGGCGCCCCAGCGTTCGGCCAGGATGCGCAGGCCCTCGGGGTGGTCCTCAAGGCCAATGCCCAGCGCGGCGGCGGCACAGGCGCGCGTGTAGTCGTCCGGCGTGGCGCCGATGCCGCCGCAGCTGATAAACGGCTCAGGGCGTGACCAGCACCAGCGCAGCTTGTCTTCAATGAGCTTGGGCTCGTCCGTGAGCATCAGCGTGTAGATGAGCGGGATTCCGCGGCTTTTGAGCTGGTCGCGACAGAAGGTGAAGTGGCTGTCGGTGCGGCGGCCATCCAGGATTTCCGATCCGATGATGACCAGCCCGATGCCCGTGGGCGACGTTTTTTGCATGTCGTTCATGGTTGTCTCCCGCCGCCGACAGGCGGCATCGCTTCAGCGCGGCGCCGCGCCGTGCTAAAGCTGGCCGACGATTTCATCGAGCACGTCTTCCGTTGTCAGCAGCCCGGTGATTTCCTCGCGATCGTTCTGCACAAGGGCCAGCGGCTGCCGGCTGCGGCGCATCAGGGGCAGGATGTTGTCCACCGGTGTCCGCTCATGCACGATCACCTGCGGTCGCGCAAACCATTCCGCCGTGCGCCCGGGGTTGGCGGCGGCGTGGGTCAGCACGTACGACACATTCAGGATGCCGACGAATTCATTACGCTCGGCGTGGAAGACCGGCAGGCGCGTGAAGCCGGACGTGCGCGCCTTTTCGAAGATTTCGGGGATCGTGCTGGCGCTGGTGACAAACGTCATCTGTGCGCGCGGCACCATGATCTCCCGCGCCACCTTGCGGGACAGATCAAACACGCGGTGGATCATCACGCGCTCCTCGCGCGAGAGGACCCCGTGTTCCTCGCCCTCGCGGGCCAGCGCCAACAGGTCGTCGCGGGTGACGAACGGCACGGTTTCGGAGAGGGAGGCCTTGGCGCCCGGGATCAGCCAGCGCGTGATGCCGACGACGGTCACGGACAGGGGGCGGAAGAGCGCCTCCGACAGCTGCAGCAGGCGGGCGAAGCGCAGCGAGCGGGCCAGCGGGCGGCTGTGAAACCAGGCCTTGGGGAGGTACTCGCAGAAAACGACCACGATGATGGTGGTCACGGCCGCGGCCACGGACTCGCCATAGGTCCCGTGCAGGCGCCGGCCCAGGCTGGCCGAGAACACGGACACCAGCACGAGGAAGAGATTGGTTCCCGTGAGGGTGGTGCCGAGGAGGCGGTCGGAGTCCTTGAGGAACTCCTCGAGGATGTCGGCGCCGGGCTCGCCCTGGCGCGAGAAGTGGCGCAGGCGCATGCGGTGAATGGAGATGACGCCGGTTTCGATACCCGCGTAGAACGCGCAGCCGGCCATGCACAGCAGGATGAGCACGACTTGCAGGAGTTCAGTCATGGCTCACCTCGGTTTCGTCGACGGGGGGAGCCTCGATTTTCTCCAACAGGACCAGCGTGATGCGCCGGCGGCGCACGCGCTGGGCGGTGACGCGGCAGCCGTGGGCTTCGACCACGTCGCCGGCCTTGGGAATGCGCTCGGCCTGGGCGAGGAACCAGCCCGCGATCCGGTCGGCGCCTTCGGCTTCGAGCGAGGTCTCGAGTTCGTAGTTCACGTCTTCGAGACTGGCGCTGCCGTCGATCAGCCAGGCATTGGCGCGGACCTTCTGAATGGTGAGGCGCGGCTCGCCGTATTCCTCCAGGTCGGGGGCGATAACTTCCAGGATGTCGCCGCGCGTGATCACGCCGGCGGTGCCGCCGAACTCATCCACGACAAACGCAACGCGGCGGTGTTCGCGCTGGAACTGCGCAAGCAGCGTGTCGAGTGGGGCGGTCTCGGGCACGAAGACGGGCGGCAGCATGGCGTCGGCCAGCGTGGGCGATTCGGCGAGCAGGTAGCGCGGCACATCGAGAAAGCCCTCGGGGTGATCCGGCGATCCGCGGTAAATGGGCAGGAACCGATAGATGACGCTGCGGGCAATCTCGCGGTGGCGCTCGGGCGGATCGTCCAGGTCCAGGCCGACGAGGTCCACGCGCGGGGTCATCACGTCACTGGCCTGCGTTTCCTCGAGACGGATGATGCCTTCCACCATGGACTTCTCCTCGCGGTCGACGACGCCTTCTTCGGCGCCCACTTCGACCACGGTGCGGAATTCCTCCTCGGAGAGTGCTTTAACGCGGCCGGGGAGGTGTTTTTCGATGAAGCGGGTCACGTTTTCCATGGCCACGCGGGCCGGTTTGAGCGCGACCAGCAGGATCCGTAAGGGCACTTGGTAGAACAGGGCCAGGCGCTCGGCCTGCAGCATGGCGAAGCGCTTGGGCGCCACCTCGCCGAACAGCAGCAGGAGGATGGTCATGACAGGAATGGACACGGCTTCGCCATAGTCCGGCAGCAACCGTTCGGCGATGGTAAACCCGAGGGCGGAGGCGCAGACGTTGACGATCGTATTGCCGATCAGGAGGGTGGAAAGCAGGTGCCGGGGCTTTGCCAGCAGGCGCTCCAGTTGGGTGCCGGCGTGCGGGTGAGCGCGCTGGAGGCGCCGGACCTGCAGGGAGTTGAGGGAGAAGAGGGCCGTCTCGGCGCTTGAGAAAAAAGCGGAGCACACGAGCAGCGCCAGCAGGATGGCGCCGGCGATTATGAGGGCCGTGGTCATGGTTGGGGGGGGGTGTCAACCGCGTTCACGTGCAGGCGGGTGCGCTGAACCGGTGGATAAGCCTGCACCTCGAGATCCTTGATCATCCAGCGGTCGCCCTGCTTCTTCAGGCTGCGGACCCAGAGGCGACGCACGCGGATGCCGGCCGGGCTATAGGCCTCGGCCTGCATCAGCAGGGACAATTCCTGATCCACCCAGATGCGCACGAAGGCGTAGCGCACGGCATCGGAGGCGACGGTTTCCGCGGGGGCTGGCACGTCGAGGATGTAGCAGGGCCGGCCGCGCACGCTGTCCGTGCCGGTGACCCGCGCCCCGGGCCACCACAGGAAGGCGAGGGAGAGATCGGTCCAGCTCAGGTCGGTTTGCTGGATGCGTGTGGTCAGCGCGGGGACGTCGGCCGGTGCCAGGGGCGAGCCCTTGGCGTAGCGCGCGCTGAGCTGGCCGCGGGCGGAGCGGCTCAGGGTGAGCTCCTCCAGGTCGGCGCCGAAGGTGTCGCGGATGGTGTAGCGTGCCGTGGCGGGCGTGGCGCCCCAGTCGAGGCGCATGGCGAAGCGCAGGGTGTTGACCACCACGCCGCGCGGTTTCCGCGTGATGAGATCGCCTTCGATTTCAAGCGTCTCGCGGGGCAGGCGCGCCACGACGGCGTCGAGGATGGCCTGTGCGTCGGGCGTCGCGGGCGCCTCGTCGGCGTGCATGCGGGGGGACCCGGCGAGGAGAATCAGAACGAGCGCGCAGATGCCTGGCCGTGTCAGCTTCAAGCCTCTGCGACTCCTACCTGGCGGCGACGGATTCGGTTGAGGGGATGCCGTCGCTCTTGCTGATGGCGCGGTCGATGATCTCACGGAACTGGGTCAGGCCCGTGGCGGGAATGATGATGGCGTCGCGACGGCCGCCCACATCCTCCGTGACTTTGAGAAAGCGGCCGCGCGGATTTTCGCGCAGGTCGAAGGAAAAGATCTTTCGTTCGATCTGCACCTGTTCGCTGAAGAGTTCCTGGTCCACGACACGCCCCCGGTGGTGGTGCGCAGCCCCGGATTGCCCGTGCCGACCGCCACGTGAAGAATCTAGCACTCGTCAAAAGATTGTCAATCTACGAAGGGGAATATTGGCGGGCGTCCCCGCTAGCGCGCGTCGAAACCGGGGCGCACGAAGGTGCGCGCCTTGGGGAATTCGCGCTCCGTCAGGCGGCGGAGGCGGGTCAGTTGCACGAGCAAATCCAGGATGGCATTCTCGGATGGCGGTAGGTGGGCGCACAGTCGGCCCCAGGCGGCAATGGAGTGATCCATGCCGAGCAGGGCCACCTTGGCGGAGCCGTCCGCGTCCGTCGGGTCGCCGGGATGCTCGGCCGGGGACGGCTCATGCAGCAGGGCGCGCATCAGTTTGGTGTGGATCTGGTGCTGGTGCCAGAGAATCACCTCCACGCCGTCCTCGATCGCGGCCGCATCGTGTTCGGGGCGGTGCCCCGTCAACGCCTCCGTGCGGATGGCGCGCCGCGCGCGCACCGTTTCCTGCACGAGCGGTTCATGGGCCCGAAACCAGGCGTCCACACGGTTCTCGTAGTCGCGGGAAAGTCGTGCCAGGGGATGGGTCTTGGTGGATTCGCGTCGCCGCGATGCTTCGCGTGTGTAGGCGTTCATCTCGGCCTCATCCAGATTGATGCCATGCTTGGCCGCCATCTCGCTCACCATCTTCAGCGTCTGGGACATCGTGTCGCCGAGTTCTTTCCAGAACAGGGAATCGCTCGCCGCGCCCGCGCCTGGGTGGCGGTGGCGTTCGCGCCGGGAATCGTAGATAGCGCAACGCGACGTCATGGCGCAGCGCTCGCACCAGCGGTCGCAGTAGTTGTAGATGCCAGGAATGGGTTTTGAATCGCCGGGACCGCGCGTGGGAGAATGCGAGTTTTTCATGTCGTCCACTCACCAAAGGAAAGGCCATCCGGCGCGGATACGCAAGGTCATTTTGAGCAGGGGCGACGCATCTGGGGCTGGCAACGGGCGCGGTTTTTGGGTTAACTGCCCGGGGTTAGCAACGGGAGGACCCATGGCAGCACCCGCATTGATCACCGACGACTTTCTGCTCCAGACGAAGGCCGCGCGCCGGCTGTACCACGACTACGCGCGCGACCTGCCCATCATTGATTACCACTGTCACCTGCCGCCCGCGGAGATTGCCGCGGACCGGCGCTACGCGAACATGACCGAGATCTGGCTGGCGGGCGACCATTACAAGTGGCGCGCGATGCGCACGAACGGCATCGCTGAGCGCTACTGCACCGGCGATGCTCCGGCGTGGGATAAGTTTCAGAAGTGGGCGGAGACCGTGCCGCGGCTGTTGCGCAATCCCTTGTATCACTGGACACATCTCGAATTGGCGCGCTACTTCGGCATATCCGACCGCCTGCTGGGCCCGGACACGGCAAAGGGCATCTGGGACGCCGGCAACGCGTGCCTGCAACAGCCGGATTTTTCATGCCGCGGGTTGATGACGCGCAGCAAGGTCGTGCTGGTCTGCACCACCGATGACCCGACGGATGCGCTGGACCACCACCGGTCCATCGCGGCTGACAGGTCCTTCGGCGTCCAAGTGCTGCCCACCTGGCGGCCGGACAAGGCGATGGCGGTGGAAGACCCGAATGCGTTCAATGCCTGGGTGGACCGTCTGGCCGCGGCGGCCAAGGTGGAGATCAACGGCTGGAGCGCGTTCCTGGATGCCTTGCGCAAGCGCCAGGGCGTCTTTCATGACGCCGGCTGCCGGCTCTCGGATCATGGCCTGGAGACGGTATACGCGGAGCCTTACACGGAGGCCGCCATCAAGCGCATTTTCACGCGCGTACGCGGCGGCGAAGCCCCGAGCCGTGAGGACGCGCTGAAGATCAAGTCCGCTCTGCTCTACGAATTCGGGATCATGGACCATGCGCAAGGCTGGACCCAGCAGTTCCATCTCGGGGCCTTGCGCAACAACAACACGCGCCTCTTCAAGAAGCTGGGACCGGACACGGGCTTCGATTCGATCGGGGATTTCGAGATTGGGCGCCCGCTGGCGAAGCTGCTGAACCGGCTGGACGAAACCGATCAGCTTCCGCGCACGATTCTCTATAACCTGAATCCACGCGACAATGCGTTGATGGCCACACTGATCGGCAATTTCCAGGACGGCAGCGTGCCGGGCAAGATTCAGTGGGGCAGCGGCTGGTGGTTCCTTGACCAGAAGGACGGCATGGAGCAGCAGCTTGAGGCGCTGTCGCAGATGGGCCTGCTCAGCCGGTTCGTGGGCATGTTGACGGACAGTCGGTCATTCCTTTCGTACACGCGGCACGAGTATTTCCGGCGGATCTTCTGCAACCTGCTGGGGCGGGACATGGAGGGCGGCTTGATCCCGAACGACTTTGAGCTGGTTGGCGGGTTGGTGCGGGATGTGGGCTACAATAATGCCGCGCGGTACTTTGGGTTCAGCAAGGTGAGTCCGCTGGCGTAGCGGGGGCGGAGGCCGGACATGTCCGCCCGAACCGGCGAGAGGCCGGCCCGGGACGGAAGCGGCGACTTCAGAACCAATAGTACTGCATCGATACGGAACCGAGGATGCCGTCGAGGTCTTCGGTGTTGTCATTGCTCTCGTCGGCTTCCTGGTAGCCGCCTTCAAAGATGAAGGTGAAGTCCGAGCGCATCTCGAATTCAATGCCGGCGGTCACCGCCAGCAGCACTTCCGAAAATGAATCTTCTTCCGGCTGCGGCAGGGCGGAGGAGAAGGTGCTGCGGTTGCGCCAAGTCAGCGCACCGCGCACGAACGGCGCAAAGGCATCTTCGGCCGGCGTCAGGCGCTGTTTGAGCGAGACCGTGGCCGCCTTGGCATCCTTGTCCTCGAGATCACCCTGGTTATACCGCGTGTAGGTGCCGACGGCGGACGCGCTGGTGACGGGCAGCAGGTAGTACTTCAGGCCGATCCCGATCGTATAGGCCTCAATGTTATCGGCACCGTCAGGAGAAATTTCGTCGTACCCACCGCCGAAAAGGATGGCCCAATCCTGGCGTTCAACCGCGGTCGCCGTCTCGCCCCACAGGCTGCCGCCGATGGAGTCCGCATCGTTCAAACTCGCAAGATTGAGAGAAACGGTGTCAATCATGCGGGCATCGCGATCGATCGCGTACGCGCCGACACACATGCCGAGTAGGATCGCCAAACCTGCCAAACCCGCCTTTTTCATGTACTTTCTCCTTCCACGTGAGACGCTATGTAAGCCTCGCCGACCTGTCAAAGCAAAAAGCCCCCCCCCCTCAGCCTCCATGGGGCGCGGGACTTTCCGTAATGAGCCGTTTGCGGATCTCGGCCAGCGCCGCCGGCGATAGGCCAATCGAAAGCAGGTAGTGTTCCACCTGGCGGGTCAGATCCTGCGGATCGCCCCCGAAAGGCTTCAGCACTTCCAACAGGCTGAGGAACTGCTCGGAGGTCCAGGAGCGTTCTCCCCACACGGAGAGTGTGGTCAGCTCGTAGTCGCGGATCAGGTGCTCGCGGCTCTTGCCCAGCAGCGCATTCAGGAGGAAGGCCACGGTGCCGCCGCGGTCCGCGCCGCCGACGCAGTGAAACAGGATCGGGTAGTTGGCCGGGTCGGCGAAGGTCTCGAAGATGCGCCGGTAGCCTTCGGCGAAGGCGACATCGCAAATGCAGTCATAGGGCGAGATGGGGGCGTGAATCCAGCGCACTTTGACGGGATCCAGGGCCGGCGCGGCGCCTTCGTGCTCGCCGCGAAGGTCCAGGTCCGTGCGGATGCGCAGCTCGTCTTCCAGCACCTGCCGGCCGCGAGGCGTGACGCGCAGGTTGCCGTTCATCTCCGAGCTGCGATACACGAGCCCCTGTCGCACGCGCCGGTTGTGGGGCAGCGGCCACCCGCCGAGGTCGCGCACGTTGGTGACGCCGGGTACGCGAATCCAGCGTGGCGGAAGACTGTTGGTGACAAACCGCCAGACCGGCGATTCCGCCACCACCTCCTGGCCATGGCGGGCGCGCACCGTCCAGTAATAGGGGGTCCCAATGAACAGGTGCCAGACCTCGATGGTGGGCTTCGACAGATCGCGCAGGACGATGGGGTTCTGGTCGAGGGTGGGCGTGGTGGCGAGCGTCAGGTCGTAGGTGACCGAGCGCCACCTCCAGGGCAGGCGCGTCCACGCAAAGGTCACAGGCTTGGGCACGCTGCGGTCCATGGCGACGACCTGCAGGTTTTCCCAAGCGCGAGCGCCGCCGCCGACGGGGTCAAGGTCCCCGGCCCCGTCGCTGTCCGTCGGCAGGTGGTGCCGTTGGAGCGGTTCCGTGACGGCGCCGTTGGCCGGTTCAAGCAGTTCGATGGAGTCCATGGTATGAGCGTCGCAAAGCGGGAATGGTATCCTTTTGGAGACGCCTGCACAAGGCGGGGGGGGGTGGGAAGCTGTTTGCGCCACCGCGCCACCGGGTTCACAAGATGCGCGGAAGAGGTTGTCAGTGGGCGGCGTGTTCGCTAGAGTGGCGGCGCTTGCCCAGCAGGGAACGGTGCGCGGACCCACTCATGAGAGCACAACACGAATTGCTGTACAGTCGCACGCGCGTGAAGCCTCGCTATGCGCTGCTACCGCTAGAAGGCGTTCCCTGTTCGCGCCTGCCGGCGTGGACGGACACCGAGGCCCGCGTCCTGGCGGCGCCCGTTCTCGGCGCCAGCTTCGTTGAGTACCTGCTCGACATGCGCGCCGGCGGCGGCACGCGCCACGAGGCCGACGGGCGGGTGGAAACGTTTGTTTACGTGCTGTCGGGCGCGGCCCGGCTGTCGATCGACGGCAAGCGCCAGCCCGCGCTCGCCGCCGGCGGCTATGCCTTGATTCCGCCGAACGCCGCCTTCGAGCTGGCGGCCAGCCGCGCGACGCAGGCGCTGCTGCTGCGGAAGGTGTACGAGCCGGCGCCGGGGATCGCCATGTTCAAGCCGCTCGTCGGCCAGGCGTCCAAGGTGAAGGGCGATGTTTATGGCGGCGATGCCGGCGCGCGCCTGCAACTGCTCATCCCGGACGATCTGGCCTACGATCTGGCGATGAACATCTTCACGTTCGAAACCGGGCACAGCCTCCCCTATGTGGAAACCCATGTGATGGAGCACGGCCTGTATGTTCTGCAGGGCAAAGGGCTGTACTATCTGGATGACACGTGGATGGAGGTCGAGGCCACCGACTTCATCTGGATGGGGCCCTACGTTCCGCAGAGCTACTACGCCACCGGTCCCGTGGCCAGTCGCTACATCTACTACAAGAACGTGAATCGCGAGATCGCGCTGTAGGTACGCGTGACCATCAACGCCGAACGCATCGCCCGCGACATTGAAGCCATTGGCGGCTTCAGCGAAACGCCGCCGGACGTGGGATTCAGCCGTCCGACCTTCACGCCGGCGTGGCGCATGGCCCGGGATTACGTCATCGCGGAAGCCCGCCAGGCCGGCTGCCAGGTGCGCATCGCCCCCACGGGCAACGTGCATGCGCGCCCGGCCTCGATCGCCTGGGAGACGCCCGTATGGCTGAGCGGCTCGCACGTCGACTCGGTCCCGACGGGCGGGAAGTTTGATGGCGTGGCGGGCGTGGTGGCGCCGCTGGAAGTCCTGCGCGCGCATCCCGAAGCACCGCTCGAGCTGATCATCTTCGCCGAAGAGGAAGGCACAACCTTCAACCTGGGCATGCTGGGCAGCCGGGCCTGGACCGGCACGTTGACGGTGGCGCATTTGGCCGGGTTAAGCAACCGCGACGGCGTGAGCCCGCTCGATGCGGGGCGTCCGTACGGCGTCGATGCGGCCGCCATGGTTCACGAGCGCCTGGATCCCCGCGGCTATCGCGGGTTGATCGAACTGCACGTTGAGCAGGGGCCCGCGATGTGGAAGGCAGGGCAGCGCGTGGCGGTCGTGACCGCGATTCACGGGCGGCGGCAGTATCGCGTGCACCTGATGGGCACGCCGAATCATGCCGGGTCCACCAAGATGGACGATCGGGCCGACGCGCTTGCCGCCGCCGCCGCCATCATGACCGGGCTGGAGGCTCTCGCGCAGCGGCTGTCATCCCGGCAGGACCACACGGTGATCACGGTCGGGCAACTCGTGGTCCTGCCCAACGCGATCAACGTCATTCCCGGCGAGGTGACGTTCACGATCGATTTTCGTGCCAGCACCAACGCGATGCTCGAGCTGGGACATGACGGTATCGGCCAGCTGATCAAGGCGGAGTCCGCGCGGCGCGGCATCTGCGCGGAGTGGGCGGCGACGGAGTCGCTCGCGGCCGTGCCGCTGGATGCCGGGCTGTGTGAGCGCCTGCGCGCCGCGGCGCGCCAGGTGGGGGTCGACCCGCTGCCGGAAGCGGCGAGCGGTGCGCTGCATGATGCGGCCATCCTGGCGCCGCTGTTGCCGACCGCCATGATCTTCGTCGCGAGCCGGGATGGGATCAGTCACAATCCGGCCGAGTTCAGCCGTCCCGAGGATGTGGCGCTGGGCGCGGAGATCCTGGCGGCCTGCGTGAACGGTGCCGCGTGATGTGGCGCGCGTGGAGCCGGCGGGGTGGGTGCGGCGTGCACTCGAGACGTTGAAGCGTGGAACCAGCATGCGCCTGCAGGATCTCAATACCCTGTCGCGGGACGCCTTTGCGGCGGCCTGTGGCGGGCTCTTCGAGCACTCACCCTGGATTGCCGCGCGCGCGTGGGACCGGCGGCCGTTTGACAGCGTCACCGCACTGCACGCGGCGCTCGTGGCCACGGTGGCGGCGGCGGCGCCCGCCGAGCAACTTGGCCTGATCGCCGCGCATCCGGATCTGGTTGGACGGCTGGCGCGCGAGGGGCGGGTGACGCGCGAAAGCGCGGTGGAGCAGCGTGCCGCCGGACTGACGGGGCTCACGGAGGCTGAAATTGCGGCCTTCGAGCGGTACAATGCGCAGTACCGGGAGCGGTTTGGCTTTCCCTTTGTCGTGTGCGCGAGGGAGAATCGGAAGGAGGCCATCCTGGCGGCTTTTCCGGTGCGCCTGACTCACACGCGCGATGCGGAAATGGCCACGGCGCTGGCGGAGATCGCCAAGATCGCGCGTCTGCGCTTGAACGACCTGGTGACGGAGGGCTGAGGGATGAGCGGCAAACTGACGTCGCATGTGCTCGATACGGGGCGCGGCCGTCCCGCGGCAGGGATGGCGGTGCAACTCTGGCGGGTGGAACCGAAGGGCGACGTGCTTGTCCGCGAGGCCGTGACCAACGCCGATGGGCGCACGGACAGTCCGTTGGTGGAGGGCGCCGCGTTCGCCGCCGGCACGTACCGGCTTGTCTTTGCGGTCGGTGACTATTTTGCCTCGCAGCGCGATGCCGATGCGCGGCGTTTCCTGGATGCCGTCCCGCTTGTGTTTCGCGTGGACGATGCCAGCCGGAACTACCACGTGCCGCTGCTGGTGTCGCCGTGGTCCTATTCGACCTACCGGGGAAGCTGAGGCCCGCCATGCCCATCGCCTTGCAGATTTGCGGCGCGACGGTCGTGACGCCTGCGAGCGTGGCGGTGCGAGATCTCTACGTCGAAAACGGCCAGTTCGTGGACGGCCCCGCGCCGGCGCGCGTTCAGATCGATGCGCGTGGGCTGTTGGCGCTGCCCGGCCTGATCGATTCCCATCTGCATTTCAATGACCCCGGTCGCGCGGATTGGGAAGGCATCGCCACGGGTTCGGCCGCGCTGGCGGCCGGGGGCGGCACCTGCTTCTTCGACATGCCGCTCAACAGCTCCCCGCCCACGCTCGATGGCCCCAGCTTTGATCTCAAGCTGGCCGCCGCGCAGGCGGCGGCCGTGACGGATTTCGGATTATGGGGCGGCCTGACACCGGCGAACCTGGACCGGATGGAAGAACTCGCCGTGCGCGGCGTTGTCGGCTTCAAGGCCTTCATGTGCCCGAGCGGAATTCCGGATTTTCAATGGGCCGATGAGGCGACCCTGCGGCGCGGCATGGCGCGGGCGGCGCGCCTGAAGCGGCCCGTGGCGGTACACGCCGAGAGCCCGACGCTGACGGCGCGGCTGACGGCCGAGATCCGCGCGCGGGGCGGCCGTGCGGTCGCGGACTACCTGGCGTCGCGTCCGCCTGAAGCCGAATGGGAGGCGATTGAGCAGATCACCGGGCTGGCGCGCGAGACCGGGTGCCGGCTGCACATCGTGCACGTGAGCACGTCGCGCGGCGTGGACCTGGTGCAGCGTGCTGCCGCGGATGGCGTGGATGTGACCTGCGAGACGTGCCCGCATTATCTGGCGCTGAACGCGGATGACATGATGCGGTTGGGGCCGCGGGCGAAGTGCGCGCCGCCCTTGCGACCGGCGGCGGAATGCGAGGCGCTGTGGCGCGATCTGCGGGAGGGGCGCATCGCCTTCGTGGCGTCGGACCATTCCCCCTCCCCGGCCTCCATGAAGGCGTCGACGGACGTCTTCGAGAACTGGGGTGGGATTGCGGGCGTGCAGTCAACGCTGGCGATCGTGATGAGCCACGAGCCGGCGCTGCCGGTCGAGGCGATCGCGGGGCTGACGGCGACCCGGGTGGCGGATCGCTATCGACTCGTGCGCAAGGGGCGGATCGCCACCGGCTGCGATGCGGATCTCGTGCTCATCGAACCGGGTGCGATGTGGACGCTGCGGCGTGAGGACTTGCTCGACCGCCACAAGCTCAGCCCCTACGCGGGCCTCCGTTTCCGCGGCCGCGTGCGCCGGACGATCATGCGCGGGCAGACGGTCTGCGTGGACGGCCGCATCGTGGCGCCGGCTTGCGGGCGGCTTGTGACGCCGGCGATGTGACCGGCGTGGAAGGCATAGAAGGCGCCGGCGCAGCCCCTATGCAATGACCCCGCCCAGCTGACCGCAGGCCGCCATGACGTTGCGGCCGCGGGGGTGGCGGCGGCGGACGAAGAGGCCTTGCGCGACCAGCGCGTCGCAGAACTGGTCGACGCGGGCGCGGTCGGGCGTGACGAAGAGGCGCGAGCTGCCGCCATTATAAGGGATGACGTTCACGCGCACGGGCAAGCCGGCCAGGTAGCGGGCGAGTGCTTCCGCGTGTTCCGGGCTGTCGTTCACTCCGGCCAGCTGCACGTACTCAATAAAGAAAACGCCGCGGCGAGGCAGAGGAAAGGCCAGCAAGGCGTCTTTCAGGCGTGCGAGCGGGTAGCGCACGTTCAGGGGCACGAGCTGGTTGCGCAACGCATCGTTCGCCGCATGGATGGAGACCGCCAGGCGCAGATTCGGCAGGCGCTCCGCCGCGAGCCGCCGCAGGCCGTCGACGTGCCCCGCGGTGGACACCGTCATGTGGCTGCAGGCAAGGTTCAGCCCGCGCTGGTCGGCCATCACGCGTACGGCCTGGATGACAGGCTCGACATTATCCAGCGGCTCCCCCATGCCCATGAAGACGATGTTGTTCACGGGGCGCTTCAGCACGAACCGCGCGGCATAGAGCTGCCACACGATCTCCTCGACCTGCAGATGGCGGCGCAAGCCCATCTGGCCGGTGACGCAGAATTTGCAACCCATCCGGCAGCCGACCTGCGAGGACACGCACAGCGTCGTGCGACCTTTATCCGGAATCAGGACGGATTCGATCGTTTCGCCGTCGGCCAGCGTGGTGATGAACTTGAGCACGCTGCCGTCGTCATGCTGAGCCGAGATGCGGCAGTCTGGAAAGCGCAAGTCGGCGGCAAGCTGGGCTGCAAGGGTGGGTGCATCCGCGAACTCGGGAGATTCGGCGCAGGTTCTGCGGCCGAGCTTGAACACGTCACGGTACAGGGCCCGGGCGTGGTAATGACCCTTGCCGTGGAGCCGGTCCAGCTCAGCGGCCAGATCCTTGCAGGTTAAGGAGAGGATGTTCATGGGCGACGCTGCGTTGTGGGGCGAGGGTGGTCAGGATCCCGTTGCTCAGGTTTCAACAGAGTAGCGGATGGCGATATCGGCGTCGACCGCGGTTCGTCGTTGCAGGAGGCACCCGACCGGTGGCGGGGACCGCCAGCTTCAGGTCGGCCGGTAAATTGAACACCAAAGGGTTGAGAGATAGGGCGATGAGGCCCTTTGGTCGTGAAGTGGGTGTGGTTTTTAGATAAGCAAAGCTAATCAAGACAAAACAGGAACCAAGTTGAATGATTTGTTGTTGATCACATGTCCGAATTGTGTGATCGTCTGCAAAGTTGATTTCTGCATTCGGTCGTTGTTGTCGTTTTTACAGGTGAAGTTTAAGAATCGTTTTCGTCCGCAACAGATAGGAGTTCGGTATGGCTAAAAAATCGATAACAGGCGCGGATGCGTTGGTGAAGTGCCTGGAGAATCATGGCGTGGAGTACATCTGGGGGTTGTCGGGGGGCGCGGCCCTGCCGATTTTCGATGCCTTGGTGGACTCCAAGATCAAGCTGATCCTGGTGCGGCACGAGCAGGGTGCGTCCCATATGGCGGACGGCTATGCCCGCGCCACGGGCCGGCCTGGCGTGGTCCTGGTGACCAGCGGTCCCGGCGCCACCAATACGCTGACCGGCATCATGACGGCCCACATGGATTCCGTGCCCATGATCGTGATCACCGGCCAGCAGATCCGGCCGATGCTTGGCAAGGATGCCTTCCAGGAGGCGGACATCTTCGACATCTCCATGCCGATCGTGAAGCACAGCTATCTCGTGAAGGACACCCGCGACATTGCGCGCGTGGTGCGCGAGGCCTTTCACATCGCGTCCACCGGCCGGCCCGGTCCGGTGTTGATCGACGTGCCCAAGGATGTGAGTTCGGCCGACTTCACGGGCGATTTGTATCCGGATATGGACCTGCCGGGCTATCACCCGGAGCGTGCCACGGTGGATCAGCCCACGGTGATGGCGATTGCCGAGGCCTTGAGCAAATCGCGCCAGCCCGTGTTGCTGGCCGGCCACGGGGCGCTGATCGCGGGCGCCCAGGACGTGTTGCGCGCGCTGGCCGAGAAAATCAAGGCGCCGGTGACCACCACCCTGCTCGGCAAGGGCGTGTTCCCGGAAAACCATCCGCTGTCGCTTGGCATGCTGGGCATGCACGGCACCGCCTATGCCAACAAGGCCATGGTCGAGTGCGACCTGATCATGTCCATCGGCTCCCGGTATGACGACCGGATCATCGGCAAGGCGGCCCTGTTCGGCCGCAACGCCGTGCGCATCCACATCGACATCGACAGCGCCGAGTTCGGCCGCATGATCAAGTGCCATCACTACTGCCATGGTGACGCCCGCGCCGTGCTGACGGAACTGATCAAGCACGTGGGCGAGCTCAACACCAAGGACTGGCTGGAGCACCTCAACGGCTACAAGAAAAAGCATCCGCTGTCCTACAAAACGCGCGGCGGCCTCAAGATGCAGCATATTCTCGACGTGTTGAACGACATGACGGGCGGTGATGCCATCATCACGACCGACGTGGGCCAGCACCAGATGTGGGCGGCGCAGTTCTGCAAGACGATCAAGCCCAACACCTGGCTGACCTCGGGCGGCGCCGGCACGATGGGCTACGGATTCCCGGCGGCGATCGGTGCGCAGTTCGGCAATCCCGACAAGGAAGTGTGGGCGATCGTGGGCGACGGTGGATTCCAAATGACGTTGTGTGAACTGGCCACGGCGGCCATCAACAAGCTGCCGGTGAAGGTGCTCGTGCTCAACAATCGCTACCTGGGCATGGTGCGGCAGTGGCAGGAGCTGTTCTTCGACAAGCGCGAAAGCGGTGTGGATCTGGTGGGCAACCCGGACTTCGCCAAGCTGGCGGAGGCCTACCCGGGCGCCAAGGGGTTGACCCTCAAGCGCGCGGCCGACATCCGCAAGGTGCTGCAGCGCGCCCGCGACTACAAGGCTGGCCCCTGCGTCATCAACTGTCTCGTGGAGAAAGCCGATAACGTGTTCCCCATGATTCCGGCGGGCGCGGCGCTCGAGGACATGCTGATCGAGGCGCCCAAGCCGCACGTGAAGCTGGCCAAGCCGACGGGGTCCACCTGAACGACGCGTGGCGATAAGAAGGAAGACAACCGATGACAACGATTCTGACGGAAACGGATACCCACACGCTCAGCGTGTACGTGGCCAACAAGCCCGGCGTGCTGGCCCGCATTGCGCAGGTGTTCGCGCGCCGCGGCTACAACATCGATTCGCTGACGGTCTCCCCGTCAGTGGATGGGCGTTACTCGCGCATGACCATCACCGCCAAGGGGTCGGTGGAGGGGCTGGACCAGATCCTGCGCCAGGTGTCGAAGCTCGTGGACGTGCTGCGCTGCACCGATCACTCGCTGGACGAGGCCGTGGTGCGCGAGATGGCGCTGATCAAGTTCACGACCAAGGCTGGCGAGCGCACGGAAGCGCTGCAGATCTGCGAGCACTTCGGGTGCAAGACGGTGGACCTGACCGAGGATTCCATGATCGTCCAGATCACGGGCGGCTCGGAGAAGCTCGAGGCCTGCATCGACATGCTGGGCAAGTTCGGCATTGTCGAACTGGTGCGCACGGGCAAAGTCCTGATGGCGCGCGGCCGGCAAGAGACGTAAGCTGCTGGTTTATGCGAACAAGGTGGGCCGCGACCTCCGGGTGCGGCTCAGGCGTGGCGTTTGTCCCGCGGCGCCCGCGTTCGGCGGTCGCGGCTCACCTTAACCAGAGGCGGAACGTCTATGCTATTAAACGATGCGCAGATCCGGGCTTTCGCGCTCGGGGTCGACCGGGTGGACACGCTGGCGGATGGATGGCGGCTGCATCGCATGCCGTCCGCGCTCGAGGCGCTGTATCATGCCAACGCGGATGCCGCGGCGCGGGCCAACTGCACCACCGGCGTGCGGCTGCGCTTCCTGACTGACTCGCGCCACATCCGGGTGACCCTGCGCTACGGCGTGCCGACGCGGTGGTATTTTGCGGGTGCCATCAGCATCGACCGCGATCGCATCGACACCTTTGGCCCCGTGAGCCGGCAGGAGGTCTGGTCGGGGCTTGCCTTTCAGCAGGATGAACGCATTCCGCACCAGATCGACCTCTGGCTGCCGCACCTGTGTGGCGCCGAGATCCTGCGCGTGGACCTCGAGGATGGCTGCCGGCTGGAGGCCGCACCCCGCCCGGTGCTGGACTGGGTCGCCTACGGGGACTCGATCACCCAGGGCATGAACGCCTCGCTGCCGGTGTTTGCCTGGCCCACGCGCCTCGCGCGCGAACTGGACGCCAACGTGGTCAACTACGGCGTTGGCGGCGCCACGCTGCGCCCGGAACTGGCGCAGATCCCGACCGGCGGCACGCCCAAGCTGATCAGTGTCTCCTATGGCGCAAACGACTGGAATGTCGATGTGCCGCTGAAGGATTTTCACCAACGTGCCGTGGCTCTCGTGGACGCCCTGTGCGCCCGCCACGCGCAAACGCCCATCGTGATCACCACGCCTGTCCCATTTTTCCGCGCCACCCGCCCCAACGGGCAGGGTGCCACGCTGGACGACTTCCGTGCCGCCCTGGAGGCTGCCGGGAGCGGGCGCGCCCAGGTGCACGTCGTGCGCGGCACGGACCTCGTGGCCGCCGACCACAACTTCTTCAATGACTGGTCCCACCCGAACGACAACGGCATGCGCGAGATCGCCCAGAACCTGCTGGCCGCATTGCGGACCCGCGGCGTGCTCGTCCAGCAGGCCTGACCCAGGATTCCGCGCGTCCGCGTGCGGCCAGACAGGCGACCCAGGTCGGCGCGACAAAGGCCTGGTTGGTCTCGGCGGCTTCGGGCAGCTGGCGCCGTTCCTGCCTGTCCCCCGCCTTCGGACGATGGCTGGCCGCGACTTCCCCATTGCCAGCGTTTGGTCGTGCGGGGTAACGTGCAGGCAACACGATGAAAGTCACCCAGGTTTCTTTGCGCCCGACCGAGGCCGCCGCGGCGGCGGGCGCTCCGGCGTTGACGCCGGAGTTGCTGGCGGCCACGGGCGCGCGCTATTCGCGCAATAACGAGGGCCTGTCGGACATCCTGGCCAAGATCGACCCGGCGAATCTGGACAAGTCCGTCGATGCCATCTTCCGCATGATCGACTACGGGCACCAGTCGATCGCCGACATGGCGCCGGTGGCGATGTTCCTGGACGGGATTTCGCAGTGGCTGGCGTTTTATGTCTGGAACCTGTCGCCGGCGGCGAGCGGCCAGGAATCCTCGACCCGCTACATCCAGATGAACGTGGACGCAGTGCCGGACCCGGCGCTGCTCGGCATTCCCTCGGCGCACCAGGGCGAATGGCATCGGACCGTGACCGCCTGCTTTGCGACGTACCAGGCGGCGCTCGAGCGCTGGCAAGGATTGGCGGATGCACACCCCGAGGTCATGCGCATTCCGCGCGACCTGCTGGAGGACACCGCCTCGGCCAGCCAGAAGAAGGTGGCGCGCCTGCGCCGCAACTACGCGTTCGACCGGGCGCGCTATTTCCTGCCGTTTGCCTCCGCCACCAACGTCATGATGCTCATGTCCGCGCGCGGCTGGGTCCAGCTCTGCCAGCACCTCTGCGCGCATCCGCTTCCCGAGGCCAATGCGCTTGGCGATGCGATTCGCGGGCAACTCGCGCTGTGCACGCCGCGGCTCATCAAGCACGCCTCGGCGAAAGCCTCCATGCGCGGTGGCATCGCGGTGGCCTTCGATGCTTTGCGTTGCCGAGCCGGCATGGGACTGCCCGCCACCCTGGCGCCCTTCGCGGCGGACTCGGCGGCCCCGCCTACCGCACACGTCACGGTGACGCCGCCGGAGGGCTGCACCGGCGCGCGCTATGCGGCCGATCTGAGCTTGCACGACAACCGGTACGCGTGGATCGGCGACGGGTTGCGGCGCACGGCGGTGCGTTTTGCCTGGGAGGCGGTGACGCTTGCGGAGATCCGCGACCTCAACCGCCACCGCACGGGGAACCGCCATTGCGAGGTGATCCCGGTTGGCTTCTATGCGGCCCTCGACGAACTGCCCGCGCAGGCCGATGCCGACACGGCGGCGGCGCTGCGGCGCTTGAGCGACGTCGGACGTGCCGCCACGGCCCGCGCCCACGCCCTGCTGGCGGCCGGCGACCCGAGCTACGTCTACTGGCTGCCCATGGGTGCGCAATGCTTTTTCGAACACCTGACCACGGCGGACAAGTTCGTCTATGAGGCCGAGCTTCGCACCGGCCAGGGGGCGCACTACCGCTACGCCCGCCACCTGCACGATGCGCTCGCGATCTGGTACACGCAGTTTCCCGAAACCCGCAACCTGATACTGGAAGGCACCGCCGAACCGGAGTGAAGCACCCCACATGAAACTCAGCCAGATCGCCGCGCAGTTGTACACCCTCCGCAATTGCTGCAAGACCCCTGCCGACACCGCCGCCACGCTGAAGAAGGTGCGGGCCATCGGGTATCCGGCCGTGCAGGTCAGCGGCGTCTGTGCCATGCCCGAGGCGGACCTGGCCGCCATGATTCGCGATGCCGGCCTGGTGTGCTGTGCGACGCACGAGTCCGGCGACTCCATTCTGAACCAGCCCGCGCAGGTGGCCGCGCGGCTCAAGGCGCTGGGATGCCGCATCACGGCCTACCCCTGGCCGGGAGGCATCGATTTCAACACGCTGGAGAGCGTGAAAGCGTTTGCGGCGCGCCTCAACGCGTCCGGCAAGGTCCTGGCGGACGCGGGCTGCGTGCTGTGCTACCACAACCACCACATTGAGTTCCGCCGGGTCGGCGGGCGGGCCGTGCTGGACATCCTGTATGCCGAGACCGACCCGCGCTACCTGCAGGGCGAGCCGGATACGTACTGGGTGCAGAACGGCGGCGGTGATCCCGTGGCCTGGTGCCGCAAGCTCAAGGGCCGCCTCCCGATTATTCACCTCAAGGACTACGTGGTGAACGCGAAGAACGAGGTCATGTTCACGGAGGTGGGCAATGGCAATCTCGCGTGGCCCCAGATCCTCGCCGCCGCGGACGATGCCGGGTGCGAATGGTTCTGCGTCGAGCAGGACACCTGCCCGGGCGACCCGTTCGACTCGCTGCGCCAAAGCTACGAGTTCCTGCGCCCGCTCGCCAAGGGCTGAGCGCCGGCCCGCCGGGCGGATCGGGGGGGGCGCGGTCCGCCCGGCGCGCCTGCCTTACGCGTCCCACAGGTGCTGGCGCGTTTCGGCCACGAGCACGCCGCTCAGCGCGAGCAGCGAGATCAGGTTGGGAATGGCCATCAGGGCATTGGCGACGTCCGCGAAGGACCATACCGTCGGCAGCGTGGTCACGGAACCGGCCATGACGGCCACCACCCACAGCCAGCGATACGGCGCGATCGCGCGCACGCCGAACAGATACTCGGCGGCCTTCTCGCCGTAGTACGACCAGCCGAGGATCGTGGAGAACACGAACGTCAGCAGCCCGACCGTGAGCACCACGGGGCCGATGCCGGGCACCTCGCCGAACGCGGCCTTGGTGAGGGCCGCGCCGTTCAGGCCCTGGGTCCAGTCTCCCGAGTTTACCAGCATGATGCCGGTGATGGCGCAGACGACCACGGTATCCCAGAACACGCCGGTGGAGGACACCAGCGCCTGGCGCACGGCATTCCTGGTCTGTGCGGCGGCGGCCACGATCGGGGCGCTGCCCATGCCGGCCTCGTTCGAGAACAGGCCGCGGGCGATGCCATAGCGCATGGCCTCGCGCATGCCCACGCCGAGGAAGCCGCCCACCGCGGCGTGCCCGGTGAACGCGCTCGAGAAGATCAGCCGGATGGCGTCCGGGATGGTTTCCCACTTGAGCGCCAGCAGGACCAGGCAGCCGAGCACGTAGAAGATGGCCATGAAGGGGACGAGCTTCTCGCAGACGCGGGCGATCGAGCGGATGCCGCCCAGAATGACCACGGCCGTGACGGCGGTCAGGACGAGGCCCGTGATCCACGGCGCAATGCCCGCGGTTTCCTTGACGAGCGTGGCGATGGAATTGGCCTGCACCATGTTGCCGATGCCGAATGCCGCCACGGCGGTGAAGGCGGCGAAGAGCACGCCCAGCCAGCGGCATTTCAGGCCGCGCTCGAGCACATACATGGGACCGCCCGCCATGGTGCCGGCCGGCGTCGTGATGCGGTATTTGACGGCCAGCAGCGCCTCGCCGTATTTCGTCGCGATGCCGAAGACGCCGGTCAGCCACATCCACAGCACCGCGCCGGGGCCGCCGGCGGCGATGGCGGTGGCAACGCCGACGATGTTGCCCGTTCCGATGGTGGCGGCGAGGGCGGTGGTAAGCGCGCCGAAGTGGCTGACATCCCCCTCGCCTTCGCGCGTGCGCTCGAGCGAGAGCCGGATCGCCCGCCCGATGTAGCGCTGGATGAAACGCAGGCGGATGGTGAGGAAGAGATGCGTGCCGAACAGCAGGCACAGCATCGGCGGTCCCCAGACAAGGTTGCTCAACGACACCAGCAGCGCTTCGAACGTCTCCATGTACCCCCCCCTCGCGTGATGCGCGGCACTCTAGGGGATTTGTGCGCGCGTGGCCAGCTTCCGCGCAGGCGCACGTGGGGTCATCCCGGGAGGGTGCCTTCAGGTGGACGCGGCGAGCACCCCCAGCGCCTTGTCGAGGACCTGCGCCGGCGTGATCTGCTTGATGCAGATGTTGTTTCCGTCACAGGGGGACTTGCGGTGGTTGTAGGCGGTGACGCAGGGGGAGCAGGACAGGCCCGTGTACATCACCATGGCGTGCGGGCTGAGCGGCCGGTACAGGAGCGGCGTCTCGGGGCCGAAGAACACGATCGTGGGCAGGGGCGTCAGCGAGGCGAAATGTCCGGGCCCGCCGTCATTCGTGATAAGCAGCTTCGCGATGTAGAACAGGCGCACCAGGTCCTGCAGCGATTTCGTGTAGCCGGTGAGATCCAGGCGCCGGTCGGCCGGGCAGGCGGCGAGGATGCGCTGGGCCAGTGCCTTGTCCGCCGGCAGCCCGGTGATGCCGACGGTGTAACCGCGCGCGGCCAACTCGCGCCCGAGCGTGGCGTAATGATCCTCCGGCCAGGCACGGATGGGCAGGAACCCGCCCCCCGGATAGAGCAGCACGAGCCGGTCGCTGGCCACGCCCGGAAAGTCGCGGGCCAGGGCCGCCCGTGCGGCGTCGATAGCAGTCGCGTCCACAGCCAGCGGTGGCAGCGACTCCGGAAGCACGCCCCGGCGTTTGACGAGCGGCGCACCCTGGCCGTCGATGGCGTCTGCCAGCGCCATGAACTGCAGGGCGATGTGCTGGTAGGGATTGTAGAGCACCGGCCGGTTGATGAAGCCGCCGCGGTACAAGCCCTCCTGGGTGTGGGGATGAAAGCCGACGCGAAGCGCAGCCCCGCTGAGCACGGCGAACACGCTGCTGATGCGCGAGAACAACTCGCAGTCGATGACGGTGTCGATTCCGAGCTGGCGCATGCGGCGCAGCGCGCGCAGACTGTCGGCCAGCAGGGCGCCGGGCGAGTCGTCGCGCACGGTCAGCATGCGGTCCGGCGGCACGCGGCCGAGCAGTTCGAGCACGGGCCGGTTGCGGGCGAAGAGCAGCACGTGGATGGCCGCGCCGGGATACCGCGCCTGCAGCTGTTCGAACATGGGGACGGTGAGCACGAGGCTGCCCATTTCGGACAGCAGCACCACGAGGATCTGGCGCGGTTCGGCCGGCGCGCGCGTCGGCATCAGCCGGCGCCACAGCGTGAGCAGGCGGCACAGCGGCACGCCCACCCGGCGATCGACCCAGCGTTGGGTGTCAATGTTCATGCTGCCGTTCCATCGCGTCATTCGCCGGGGGCCACGCCGATGCGCAGCGGGCCGGCCCGCTCTTCGCGCCACCCCGCCGGGAATCGCGCGCGCGCGAGGTCCGGGTGGCGGAGCGTATCGAGCAGTTTCGATTTCCCGTTAACATGTCCCGCGGTTTCCGGCAACAGACGATTCAGCAGGTACAGGACGCCGACGCCGTCGTCGCGCATCAGCGTGGCATCGACGCCGTCGGCAGGCACGCCGCCCTTCGCCAGCATGTCCGCCGCCGTTCGCTGGTGGCGGTAGGCGACGCCGTAGTCGCCGCCCGTTCCTCCGGTGTGCCGAATGTGGGCGATGACGGCGAGCCAGACGACGACGCCGCACGTCACGACGAGCGCGCCGGGCAGCCACGGGGCGAGGGATGCCGCGCGCGGCACACGCAGACGCCCGGCGCCCAGACCGGCCAGGAACAACAGGGCGGGCAAGCCGATAATGAAATAGTGCGGCGGTGCCACAATGCCGCGGGCCGCGTACAGCGCGGGCGGCATAAGGGCGGCGAGTGCGAGCCAGAGGCGGAAATCAGGGTGGTGCGAGGCGTCCCGCCGAGCCGAATGACTCGCCAGCGCCAGCACCGCCACCGTGCCGGTCCAGGCAAGTAGCTCCAGCAGCGAGCCGGCGGCGCCGGGCATGACGCTCGCCAGCGAGGCCGGCCCCGCGGCCCCGATCTGGCCGAACCCGCCCGCGAAGGCGGTCTGCACCCAGGACCGCAGCACGGATCCTGCCTGCGCTATTCCGCCACCTCCGCCGACGTGGGCCTGTGCGCGCAGATCGGCGCATGCGGTGGCCGTCAGATGGTGCAGGTAGGGGCCGAGCACGAGCAAGGCCGGCAGCCCCCCCGCCAGCGCCCAGCGCAGATTGAGCCGCCCGCGCAGGGCGGTGGACGTCAGCCACAGGAGGGCCACGGCGACGAGGCACCAGGCGGAAAAGTGGATCTGCCAGGCCAGCGCCAGAACGGGCAGCAGCCAGAAGGTGGCGCGGTGGCGCGGGTGAGCCGTGCCAATGGCCATGATGATGAGCGCGAGCAGCATAAAGACCGGGAGCACGCTTTGCGCCCAGATCTTGCGGCTGTACAAGATGAGCCACGGGTGCACGGCCATGAACGCCGCGGCCCAGCGACCGGCCGCCGGCTGGCCCAGCGCGCGTCCGAGTCGCAGCATCAACCAGACGGCGAGGACATTCAGCACCGCGATGAAACCGCCGATGGCCAGAGGGGACGCCTGCGCGGCCACCCACGGCCACAGCAGGAAGATGAAGCCCGGCGGATTCCGGACCCCGACACCGCTCATCATCCCGTATTGCGGGAGCCCGCCGCGCAGCACCCATTCGCGCGTCAACTGGAGTACGTCGACTTCGTCGAACTTGAATTCCATCAAGTCAAACCAGAGCAGGCGGACGACGAGCGCCAGGATGAGTACGCCGATTTCGATCGCGCGCACGCGGGCGGTCGGGGCGCAGGCGTCTGGCGTCTGGCTCATGGGCGGGACCCGGGCGCGTGGGGCGCGGACGAGTCGGCATCCTGCGCGACGGCGGCTTCGAAAACGGCGAAGGCGGGCAGCTTGGGATTCAAGCGCCGGGCGCGCTCCCAGGCGGCGCGTCCGGCGTCGGGCTGGCCGGACAGCAGGCAGGCGTATGCCCGCTTGGCCCAGTCCTGGGGGCGGAAAGGATCGATGGTCAGGGCCTTCTCGTAGTAGCCCGCGGATGTCTGGAAGTCGCCACGGTCATCGTAGGAGAGGGCCAGGTTGCGATAGATGGCGGCGTCGAGATCGAATCGCAGGGGCAGCCGTTTCTCCGCCGCCTGGAAGTATCGCAAGGCCTCGTCCTTGTCGCCCCGCACGTAGAGGGCGCACCCAAGGGGCAAATACGAGGAGGCCGGCTCAAACCCGGCGGCATCGGCGCGGGCCACGACCAGGGCGCGCGTGGCGCAGGCGATCACGCGATCATAGTCGCCGCGTTCGTAGTAGGCCGCGGCAAGGTTGGCGAGCACGGTGGGATGGTCCGGCACGTGGCGCGCCGTGGCGGTCCAAAGGGTGACGTTGTCGCGCCAGACGGGATTGCGCTGGCAGACGCGCGCGGTCATGGCCGCGGCGACGAGCAGGCTGGCGACGACGAGGACGCGACGGTAGCGGGAGTGGAGTCCGCGCGCGAGCTCCCAGCCCAACCACAGGCACAGCCCGATCGAGGGCAGGTAGAGATAGCGTTCCGCCATGGGGTTGAAGATCGGGTAGATGTTTGCAACAGGGGCGAGGCTGACAAACCACCAGAGCATGCCGGTGATGAAGAACACCGAACGGCGCCCGTGGATCAGCGAGGCCGCCACGACGAGCAGCGCGCTGAGCGAGATGAAGAAGCCGGGATCGAGCTCAGGGGTGTAGCTCGAGATCGGATAGTAGGCCGACAGTCGCAGCGGGAAGACGAAGAGGAAAAGGTAGTAGGCCTGGATCTTGACGTCGGCGAGCAAGGTGCCGAGCAGCGAGCCCCCGAGCCTGGGCTCATGGCCTTCCATCGGACACTGCATCCAGTGGAAGCGCAGTAGCAGGAAGAACATGGTCACCACGCCCAGGCCAAGCACGTGGATCATGCCGGGGCGTTGCAGGAGCGACCGCCATGGGGCCGGTGGTGCGGGCGTGGCCGGCGAGGGCACAGCCGCGTCGTGGCGGGCGATCGTCCAATCGAGCAGGAGTGCCAGTGCAGGATAGATCACGGCCATTTCCTTGGCGAGCGTGGCCAGTGCATACAAGAGCCACGCAACCGGGAACCAGAGCCCCGGAGCGGCGTGACGGCCCCGCCGGTAGGCAAGCCAGCTGAGCGGCAGCAGCAGGCCGACTTGCAGGTCTTCGCGGAACGAGAGGTTGTTCACCACCTCCGTGTGCACGGGGTGCAGGGCAAACAGTGCCGCACCGAGGCCAGCGGCCAGCGCGGATGCGGTCAGCGCGCGGTAGAGGAAGAAGAGCGCGATGACCGTGGCGGCGTAAAGGAGCACGTTGGACAGGTGGGGGCCCATGGCGCGTGCACCCCACAGCGCCCAATCGATAAAATACGAGGCCGTGCAGACCGGGCGGTAGCTGGCCTCGTTGCTGTAGCCGAAGTAGTTCGCATTGAACAGATGCGGCAGGTTGTTCCGGCTGCGGATGAACGCGTTGTCGGCGTAGGTGAAGAAGTCGTCAATCGTGTAGCCGTTGCCGAGGGAATTCAGGTAGGGCAGCACGGCCAAGGCCAGCAGGGCCAGAACGCACAACCGGGTAGAAACGGGCCTCAAGAATGCTGCTCCCCGCGGGCGGCGTGCACCACTCCCGGGACTCGGGTTTCTGCTGCCGCCGCGCGTCGCCCTGAAGATAGCACAGCGCCTTCCCGCCGCAAACGGAAAGGGCTCTGGTCGCACGTGCCGGCATTGACGCCCGGGCGTGCGGCCCTTAGGCTGCCGCATGCTTCGCCTATCCAGATGGACTCGCGGCGCATTGGCGTCGCTCCTCGTGCTGGGGCTGATCGGACCGGCGACGGGCAGGGCCTTGGCCGCGCCGCAGCTCGTGGTCCGCGATCCTGTGTTTGACTTCGGTGCCGTCTTTGACGATGCCCCGCTCACGCGCACCTTTCTGCTGGAAAATGCCGGCGATGCGCCTCTGACCATCACGAACATCCGTCCTGGCTGTCCCGAGTGCACGCGTTTCACGCTGGAACGCGACGTCATTCCCGCCGGGGAGTCCGCGACACTGGTTGTCACCCTGGAAACGGTCGGACTCGAAGACGACGTGACGAAAGAGCTGACGCTGGAAACCAATGATCCCAAGGCGCTGCGGGCGACGCTGACGCTGCGCGGGCACATCATGCCCCGCTTCGAGTGCCATCCCAAGACGGCCATCATGGAACTCGCCTCGACGAACGCGTTTGGCTCGACGCAGGTGACCATCAACCCGCGGCGCGCCATGAACATGCCACTGACTGAAGTGACCTCGGATTCCCCCCTGCTCTACGGCGTGGTCGCTCCCGATGCCGACGGTGCATTCACGCTCCAGATCTACACCCGTCCGCCATTGCCCACGGGCATCCTGCACGGCCACTTGCGGGTCGCGTCTGCAGACACAAACGATCCGGTGTGCACGGTGAAGGTCGATCTCGGGGTCTGGCCGGGATTCCTGGCCGTGCCGGATGTCTTGCGGTTCGAGGAGGGTGTGGCCGGGCAGATGCGAATTCTTTTTGTGCGGCAGTTCCCGGATACGCCGCACAGCATTCAAAGTGTGGAGGACGCCTCCGGCAACCTCGCCTGCGAGATATATCCCGAGCCTGCCGGTCTGAATTACCGCATCTACGTCTATGCCCGGGAGGTCGCTGCGGCGGGTGCTGGCACGCTTCTCATCCACACCGACGATCCGGAACAGCCAACCCTCTCCGTCCCCTACGCGTTCGAACACTAAACCCGTCTCCATTCTGGACTTTCGGCCCATCTTCTGACATGCTGACGACGCCATGAGAGGGCGGGTATTTGACGGGGTGCGGCGGTTTATAGCCGATGAAGCAGCGCAGGCCATGACCGAATATCTGGTCCTGACGATGTTCACCGTCTTGGCCTGTTTGTATCTCCTGAACCCCAATACCGAGCTGTATCAAGGGTTGCGGCGTTTTTACGAACTGATCATGCGCGGTGTCTTCTTCCCGGGCCCTTGAGCGTGGCGAGGCGATGTCGATGGACACAATGCTGACAGCGTCGCTGGTGGTGCTTGCCCTGCTGCTGAGTGTCGCCGTCTACACGGAACTCACGGCGGCCCGCATTCCCAACTGGCTGACGCTGGTGGGCCTCACCTTCGGGTTGCTGTTTGGCGCCTTGCCGGGCGGGTTGACGCTGGAATCGAGCTTCATGGGCCTGCTGACCGGGTTCGGTGTGCTGTTCATCTTCTATGTCTTCGGCGGCATGGGGGGTGGAGATGTGAAGCTGATGGGGGCTGTGGGGTCGTTGATCGGCTATCCGATGATCATTTCCGCGTTGGTTTACACCGCCATCATCGGCGGGGTCATGGCCTTGTCTCTGGTGGCCAGCCGTGGGGTGACGGGGCTGTGCCGCTGGGCGCGCGCCGGTGGCGGCGCGGGGGGCGCCGCCGCCGCACAGACGCCAGCCCCGCCAGCCCGTCTCACGGTGCCCTACGCCCTCGCGATCGCCTCGGGGACGCTGCTCGTCTTCTACTTCGGCTCGCGGTAACCATTGCACATGAAACGCCCATTCCAGATCTGGTCCGATGAGAGCGCGCAGGCGCTGACGGAGTTTGCCGTCGTGGGGCCGATTGTCTTCTTCATCTTCTTCGCCAGTTTCCAATTCATCGCCATGTGGAACGTGCAGATGATGGTGGACTACGCGGCCTTCTGCGCCGCGCGATCGATTGCCGTGCAGGAGGCCCACATCGGCCCGGCGGCGGCCGGGATCCTGGCGCGAGCCGCCGCCTCCGTTGCGCTGATGCCGGTTTCCAAGCCTGTCAAAGGCGAGGCGGCCGCTTACCTGCAGCTGCTCGGGGGTGGCTCCGTGCTGAGTGCTCTGAAATCCAAGGCCAAGGTCGAGCAGGATCTGCTCATGGCGCTCGGGCGCAGCCTCAACCAGGTGACCGGTGACGGAAACAGCAATGCCAAGGTCCTGGAAAAGATGTCCTGGCTGCTGACCGCCTGGGGCCGCATCAATGTCGGGTCTCCCCCCACGGCCCTCTCCTACGGCAAGCAATCCGCCGGCGGGCTCACGGAAGTCAGTCTCGAGCTGCGCTACGACTATCCCCTCTTCATCCCTGGCTTTGCGGAGTTCTGGAATTACCTGACCGGCACCCCCATGGAGAATGCCTTCACGCGCAAGTCCGCCGGGATCCCGTTCTTCTTCCAGACCCTGCGCAGCAAGTGCGCGGTGGGCTACGAGGACTTCAGCCGGAACTTTGAGAACAATCCGCACGTGAACAACCCGTATGCCGACCGGATCAACAGCGTCGACCAGGACCGGATCAACCAGCTCAACAAGGAAATTGCGCAGCTCCAGCAGGAGTTCCAGCAGGCCAAGTCCCAGCACGATAGCTGCGGGGCCAATTCCAAGAGCATGGGTTTTGCGACCGTTGGCGCGTGCCAAGCCTTCTACAAGGCCCGGATGGACGATCTTTCGGGCCAAATCGATGCCAAACGCGCCGAGCTGGACGCCTTGATGCCCAATTTCTGAACCCCATGAAACGCCTGATACTATTCTTCCTGCAGCCCATCGCCCGGGCGCGCGGCATGCGCGATAACGATTCCGCGCAGGTGCTGCTGATGACGGCGTTCATGGCCTTCACGCTGGCGGTGTTCATGATCCACTCGCTGAACGCGAGCCAATCGGTGTTCCGTCGCGTGCAAGTACAGAATGCCGCCGATGCCGCCGCCGACGCCTCGGCCGCCTGGCAGGCGCGTGGCATCAACATGCTGCAGACGCTGAACAACATGCACTACGTCATGGACGCCGTGCTGTATCTCCCGATCATCCGCATTTGCTGCTGCTGCTCCGAAGCCATCGCGATGTGCGCGGCTTGCGTGGCCAGCCTCGGGTTCTGCGGGGCCTGTTGCGACGAGTGCACCACCTGCATCGATCTGTGCAGCAAGTGCAGCGACTACGACGATCGACAGGCGGAGATGCACAAGGATTTCTGGAATGCCGAAGTCAAGGCCATCAAGGTCTCGACGCAGCAGATCTACATCCAGGCCAACCAGTATGCGAAAGCCAATGGCGCCACGCCTTTCTTCCGGTCGGCCGTGACCTACGTGTCGAACACGGCCTACCAGGCGATTTCCCCGATCTTCCCGATGCACGAGTTTCTGAAGGACTCCATCAAGGCTGGCGGCAAGGGCGGGCCGCCGCTGCAGTTCGAGAAGCATCGCGGCTCGGCCAACATCGCCATGAAGATCGTCAAGGGGCCCCTGCACGCCGTGCTGATCTGGGGCGGTCCGTCCTACGACCGCATCTGGGTGAACATGCTGGGCACGGAAAATCCCATCGAAGGTGACGACCGGGCAGGCGCCGCGCTGCTCGGGTACGAGCCCGTGGAGCCGGGCACCCTGGAATTCCCCTGGGACTTGCCGGAATGGTTCATGCAGTTCTGCTCGCTCGGCCAGAGCGACGGCTGGAACGATGACTACTGGGAAATGCGCTCGACTCCCACGCTGACCTGGGCCACCTGCATCAGCAATCAGGTTGGCGGGTTGGTGCGCTTCCTGCCGAAGACGCCACCCACCGACAAGCCCGCGAGCATGTTCTGGTATCTGAATCCGGGCCGGATCCCCGAAGTGTCTCTGAGCCCCGTCATGGGGCTCGCCAGCGCCACCTCGCACGGGAAGATCGAGGCCACGTCGCTGCTGTCGTTCCAGCTGGGCAAGGCCGGCGCGCAGGGCACGCTGGTGCCGGTCGATCTGCAGGGCCCGTGGTTCCCGCAAGAGGCGCTGAAGATCGGCATCTTCCATTAGCGAAGGAATAGGATGAACGCTCGCATGCGACGCGACTCGGGACAGGCGATGGTGGAAGCCTGCATCGGCATGGCCCTGATGGGGATGGTGCTCACCCTGGCCGCCGTGTTCGGCCATATGACGGTGAATCGCAATCGCTGCCTGATCGCGGCGCGCCATGCCGCGTGGATCCGGGGCAATGGTGGCAGTGTCCCCACCTTCAACCCCGCCGTGCAGAAGGCCTTTGCGCAGAAATTCTTCTACTTCCCCGAAATTGCGCGCCTCGACGAGAACGTCCAGCGCGCGAAAACCACGCAGATCATGTCCGGCCCGCCGCTGGTCATCCCGTTCATGAAAGATACCATGCATGTCATGCGCATGACGTACGGGCTGACCCCCGCGCAGGTGGGACAGGCATCCATGAGCCAGCTGCCCTTTCCTCTCGTGTACCTGCGCTCGCGCTTCGATTACCTCAACACCAAGGCGGTGGCGCAGTTCGACAAGGTGACGACGGCGGCGCTCATCTTCACCATGTCCGATGTCCAGGGCGAGTGCGCCTGGTTTAACGTGTCCGACACCTGGACCGACCCCATCTGGGTCGGGATCGGCGTCGCCAAACACCTGGAACTTGTCTTCGATGCCATCAGCGATGCTGTCGGTTGATTTGAGGCGCGTCACCCAGCCGGCGCTGACCGTCTTTCTGACGATCCTGGGGGGGGGGACGCTGTTCCTGCTGGGGGCTGGGCTCCCGTCCCATCGCCCGATGAACGGGTATCGGCTGGCCCCGCCGCCCGCCGCCACCGCGGCCCCGATCCGCTCGGCCAACCCGGGTCGCCTGGCACCCACGCTGCCCCGCTATCCGGCCATCTCGCGCGTGGCCACGCAGTCCGCCGAACTCAATGGCGTTCCCGTGCAGACGCAAACCTTCCACTGCAGCGACCCCGCCGCCGATGTCATGGACTACTACCTCTCCCAGCTCGCGAGCCGCGGCTGGGAGGATCAAACGGAGGCGTTCTTCAAGATCACACCCTGCCTCGGGGACCGCACCCTCGACCCGCGCCAGCAGCAGGACCTTGCCGAGAAATACGACTTCACGCGTTCCACGCAGGCCGTGCTGGTGAAGCCGAATGAAAGCATCAACATCACCATCGAGCCGCAATCCGGTGGGGGCTCGAAAGTCAATCTGAGCTGGGCGGGCACCTCGGATCTGGTGAGTTTCTGGCGCAAGGTCTTGCAGCCTTCCGCCGCGCCCGCGAAGCCTCAGCAGTGGTTCCAGGCCGTGACGCGGAGCGGGCCGCAGCCGGGACGGATGCAGTTCTTTCGCAGCACGGATACGCCGGACGCCATGATCGCGACGCTGGCGGCGCGGATGCAGCGCGCCGGCTGGACGCCGCAACTCCCGGCGGCCAATTCGGCCACGGGAGACAAGACCTGCCTGTTCGTTCAGGGCGACCGCTGGGCGTTTGCGACCGCTCGCACCGTCCGCCCCGGCGAGACGTCGGCCGTCCTTGCGGAGCAGTAAGTCACCGGATCAGCGGCAAACCGGCGTGGATGCGGTTATTGCAGCCGGCGCAGGCGTTCCGTGGCGCGGTCGTAGTAGATGTCGCCCGGCAGGGAGATCTCGAGGATATGCTTGTAGGCGGCGATGGCCCGCGGCGCCTGCCCGAGTTCCTCGAAGGCTTGTCCCTCGCGGTAGGACTTCTGGCTTTCCTGGGTGATCGCCTTGCGCAACTCCTGGGCGGCCTGCGTGGCCGCGCTGTTGGAGGGATCGGCCGCCGCGGCATGCTCGTAGGCCTGCACGGCGCCCTTGCGGTCGCCCCCGCGCATCTTGGATGCACCGTCGCTGGCTGAGGCCAGGCTGATGGCTTTCAGGCGCCCGTTGAGCGTGTCCGCCATTTGGGCCGCCTCGATCCGGTAGGCATTGGCCTGGTCCGGCTCGGCATCCAGCAGTTCCTTGCAGATGGCCACGCCCCCCTGGATGGCGGGCACGTCGTCCGACGTCGCCAGGGCCGCCCCGGAGCGCACGCGCTCGATCAACATCGCGACGAGCGTGATGCGATCGCGCAGGGCGCTGAGCTCCTTGTCGCCCGGCGAATCCCGCAGCGCGCGTTCCACGGCCGACAGCGCATCCGCCTGCCGCCCGCTACGATACAGGTCCCGCGCTTCGCCCGACGCCGCGGTGTAGGCCATCTGCTCGTCGGCGCGCTTGATCAATGCGGCCGCTTCGGTGTGATACACGCTGTTCGTGGACACGCTCATGAGCTTGCCCTTGGCCGCCTGGTATTCGGCCTGCTTCAGGTGCACACGCGCCTGATCCATGCAGGCCGCCGACCCCTGCTCGGAGCGCGCGCGCCCCTGCAGCCGCTTCAGCAGGTCGGACGACGGGTAGCTGTTGGAGGCTTTGTCCAGCAACCGGATCGCGTCTGTCCAGTTGCGGACCTCGAGTGCCAGCCGGGCTTCGCTGATGGCCTTGATGACTTCTTCCAGTTCCGTGGCGGCCGCGTTGCTCGGCTCCAGGCGGAAGACGGCGTAGCACGTCTCCAGCGCTTCGTCGAAATGTTCGCTCTCGGCGGCCGCCTGCGCCTTGGCGATGAGGGACACGATTTCCTCCTGGCGCTGGGCCTGATCGAGTCCCTGCGCGGCGCGGGGATCGTTCGGCTTCAGCGTCAGCGCGGCTTCGAAGTTATGGCGCGCGTCCGCGTAGTTGCCTTCGGCCAGCAACTGCTCGGCGCGGTTGGTCAACTCGACCGCCTGATCCTTCGGCCAGAGCAGAAGCGCCAGCAGGGTGATCAGAAACACGCTGCCCGTCGCGATGAGTGCCACGCGGAGTGCCTTGCGCTTCTTCGCGAGGTCCACCACGCTGAAGGTGAAATACGTGCTGCCAATGCGCAGCTTCTGGCCATGCTTCAGCGGCTCGCGCTGTACGCGGGTGCCGTCGAGGAAGGTGCCGTTGGCGCTGTTGAGATCCTGAACGAAGAACTCCTGGCCCTGGTGCAGGATCTGGGCGTGATGAGTCGACGCGGCGTCGTCCGGCAGGACCACGGTGTTGTCCAGCCCGCGGCCCAGTGTCAGCACGCCTTCCCAGTTGCGGTACTTGGTGCCGCGAATGGCGCCGCTGGTGGCGGACAGGGTGTAATCGAGGGTGCCCTTCGGTTTTCCGGCGCCCATGCTCTTGACGCGATCCGACAGGTTCGGGTCGGCGACAAAGCGCGTGGCGCCTTCATCGTCTGCTTCCTGCTCGGGTTCCGGCTCGGGCGCCGCCTCCTCGCTGACGATGAAGCGGATGTCAAAGGGGCCGATGCCGATGGAATCCCCGTCCTTGAGCGTGGCTTCGCCGGAGATGCGCGACCCGTTCAGGCGCGTGCCGTTGCGGCTCGCGTTGTCCACGACCACGAAACTGCCGCCGGCCTGCTTGATCAGCGCGTGCTCGCGGGAAACCTGGGTGTCTTCCAGCGGGAGGTCCGCCTGCTTGGAACGCCCCATCACGAACGAGGCCTTGGCGACGGTGGCCTTTGCAACCTGCTTGTTGTCCTGCGTAACGATCAGCGCTGCCTTCATCTCTCCCCTATTCTTCCGTTGGTGCGTATGCCTTCACCAGATACTGAGCCTCCTGATAGGCCGGATCCCGGCGGTCGGGAATCATCTGCATCAGGCGCGCGGCTTCAAACTGCGCGGTGGCAAAGTCCTGCTGCATGGCGGCCGCCGTGACTTTGTACCGCTGGTCCCGGATGGCCTGCGCCAGCAGCCCGTTGGCCGAGGTCAGCTGCTTGGACAGGTCCGTGTAGAAATCGGGATGCGTGCCGAGGGCGGCGGATTTCTGCAGCGCCGCCTTGAAGCGCTCGATCGCGCGGAACAGATTCTCGGGCCGCACGGTGCGCGTGCGCACCAGGTCCTTCCCGATGTCGTAATCCTGCCGCGCGGCGTCCGTCAGCGTCGCGGGGCTGGTGACGGCCAGGCGGCGCATGGGCTCGTCGGGCAGCGGGTAGTCCACGTACTTCTGTGCGTCGGCCAGCGCAAAGCTGTTCAGGATGCTGTTGAACTGCTTGGCCACGGTGAAATACTGCGCCAGCGGCGCCGAGCATTCCACCGACAGGCGCGTGTCGCCCTGCACCACGTAGATCGCCTTGCCCTGGCGCTCCTTGGAGGTGAAGGCATAGAAGATGACGCGCACCTCGTTGATCGTCATGGGGTCGCTGCCCAGCAGCCGGAAGCCGGGATGGCGCTTGGCCAGCGCGTCCGCGTAGCCGGCAAAGCCGACGGTCAGCCCCTGCGCGCTGTTCTCCATGCTCTTGTCCGCCAGCACGTCGATGCGCACCCCGTCCGGGGACTCAAAGCGAATCACCACGCCGTCGACCCCTTGCTGCTTCTTCCAGCCGGCGGGATACGACATGGAGTAGCCATATTGCGCATCCTTGAAGGACGTCAACGTGGCCGCGGGGCCTGCGCCGCCGGAGGTCTGGCGCACAATCGCCACCGCCGCCACGCCTGCGATCAGCGCGAGAATGACGCCCCCCAGCACCATGCGCGACTTGGGGGTCGACATGACCGCGGTCCGTCGTCCCGGCTTGAGATCCCGCAATTCGGATGCGTCGAGCATGCGCGTGTGCTCGGCCTCGAACACGCGCGTGTGGTCGTGCTGCTCCTGCGCGGGCTCGGCATCGTCCTCGGGCATGAAGCGGGTGCCTTCGCCCTCGTGGCCGTCGTCGTCCGCCGCGCCCTCGCCCTTGGCGGCCTTGGACGCGCCGGTGAAATCGAGGCGGAACTTCTGGCCGCCCACCTGCAACGTGTCCCCCTTGGCCAGCGGCGCGGCGCGCCCCAGCTTGGCGCCGTTGATCAGGCTGCCGTGCGAACTTCCGAGGTCCTCCACGACCACGGCATCCCGCGAGACCACGAACTTCATGTGCTTGCGCGACACGGTGGGGTCGTCGATGACCAGCTGGTTGGTCTGGGACCGGCCCGCCGTCAGCTCGCCCAGCGGCAGCGGAAACACCTCATCCGCGCGGGGCCCGCTCAGAAAGACTAGTTGGAAGCCGCTGTCCATGAGCATCACCTCGTGTAGTTCTGAATCATCTGAATGAAGATCGGGGCGAAGATCATGATGAACACGGCCGGGAAGATGCAGACGATCAGCGGCGCCAGCATCTTGACCGGCGCTTCCTGCGCCGCCTTCTCCGCCCGCTGCCCGCGGCGCGTGCGCGCCATGTCGGATTGCACGCGCAGGATTGGCCCGATGCTCGCCCCGAGCTTGTCCGCCTGGATCAGGGCCGACACGACGACCGACAGATCCGGCAGTTGCACCCGGTTGGCCATTTCTCGCAAGGCCTCCCGCCGGGTGCGGCCCAGCTCCATCTGGCGGAACAGGCGCTCCATCTCTTCGCGAAAGGCGCCGGCGCGCTGCTTCTCCACCACGCGCCGCAGCGCCGTGATGAAATCCAGCCCCGCCTCCACCGAGATCGTCAGCAAATCGAGCGCGTCGGGAAGCTGCAGGGCGATCTCCTTGTGCCGCTTCTCAATGCGCTCCTTGATGTTGATCATGGGAAACTGAAAGCCGAAGGCGATCAGGCCCAGGTAGACGAGAATCTGCTTGGGGCCCTCGAACAGGAAATCGAACATGGGAATCTGGCGCAGGATCAGCGTGGCCGTGAGCGGGAAGATGACGGCGCTGACCAGCTGCAGGCCGAAGAGATCCGGCCCGCGCAATCCGCCGGGTTCGCCGGCAGACACCAGCTTCTGTTCCACGCCCTTGACGAATTCGTCGAGGCTGCCGCCGGCGGCGTCCCGGGCCCCGGCGCCAATCTGCCCCAGCCATGTCTGTACGGTGCGATTCATCGCGTGACCCTCAATACCTCACATCCGCAACCTTGCGGACCCAGAAATACCCGGCCAGATCCAGCACCACCACCGCGACCAGCGCCAGAAAACCGGGGATGGTCGTCCAGAGCAGGCGCATGAGTTCCGGGTTGATCTTGGTGACGAAGAAGCCGAACACGTATGGCAGGAGCGCCACGACGGTGGCCTGCAGGCGCCCTTGCGCCGTCAGCGATTCCACCTTGCCCTCCAGCAGCTTGCGCGCCCGCACCATCGAGACGATGCGATCGAAGATCTCCGCGATGTTGCCGCCCATCTGGCGCGTAATGGACACGGCGATGATGGCCAGCTCGAGGTCCGCGTCGCGCGTGCGCTTGGCGCAGTTTTCCAGGCTCTTGTCCAGATCCACGCCCACCTTGAACTCGCTCAGCACGAGTTCAAACTCCTGCGACAGTGGCGGCCGCGACTCCTCGACGAGCATCTCCAGGGCCTGCTGCAAGCTGAACCCGGCGCGCAGGCCGTTGGAGAGCAGCACCAGCCCGTCCACGAGCTGCTCGGCGAACTGCTTGCGCCGCTGCTTCCGGAGGAACGCGATCAGCAGCTCGGGGCCGTAGTAGCCGATGATGGCGCCGACGCCCGCGGCAACCAGGGGCGCCGGGGGCTTGGACCCGTAGACCAGGAGGAAGATAATGAGGCCGACCGCGGCGGCGCTGGCCAGCTTGATCACCGGGAGATGCTCGACCGGGATGAAGATGAACATCTCGTCGAGCTGGCGCGCCACGCTGGCCTTGCGGCGCTCCACGCTCTGCGCGACGTTGTTCTTCATCGGCACGTAGACGAGGTAGAACGCCACCACCACGGCTACGAAGGCCAGCAAAAGGACAAGCAGGAACATGATTACTCCGACGCCTGGGGGACGAAGATCGACATGTCGACCTCCACGCCCCCCTGCCGCAACTCTTCGACAAACAGTGGGATGACGCCCGTGGCCGAGAAATTCCCGAGCACCTTCCCTTCCTTGTTGATCCCCGTGCGATTGAAGACGAAAAGGTCCTGCACGCGAATGTCGCCCTCGTACATGGGCAGCATCTCTGCAATCGAGACGATCTTGCGCGTGCCGTCGGAGAACCGGCTGATCTGCACGATGATGTGCACAGCCGAGGCGATCATCTCGCGCACCGCCTTCAGGGGCAGTTCCATGCCCGACATCAGCACCATGGCCTCCATGCGGCGGACGGCGTCGATCGGCGTGTTGGCATGCGCGGTCGTCAAGGAGCCGTCGTGGCCCGTGTTCATGGCTTGCAGCATGTCGAGCGCCTCGGCGCCACGACATTCGCCAACCACGATGCGGTCCGGGCGCATGCGCAAGGCGTTGCGTACCAGGTCGCGAATGGTCACGGCGCCCTTGCCCTCGATGTTCGGCGGGCGCGTCTCCAGCCGGACCACCTGGTCCTGCGGCAGGCTCAACTCCGCCGAATCCTCGATCGTGATGATGCGCTCGCCGTCCGGGATGAAGGAGGAGATGATGTTGAGCAGGGTGGTTTTGCCCGAACCGGTGCCGCCGGAAATCAGCGTGTTCCGGGAGAAAATGGCGCACAGCCGCAGAAACGCCGCCATGGGATCGCTCAGCGCCTTGAACGCCAGCAGGTTGTCGATGTTCATGCGCCGTTTGGGGAATTTGCGGATGGTGACGGTGGGGCTGTCCAGGGCCAGCGGCGGGATGATGGCGTTCACACGCGACCCGTCCGCGAGACGCGCATCCACCATCGGGCTGCTTTCGTCGATGCGGCGGCCGATCGGGCCCACAATCCGCTCGATGGCCGTCAGGACTTCGGTCTTGCCGAGGAACTTCTGGGTCGACAGCTGCAGCTTGCCGCTGCGCTCGATATAGATCTTTTCAGGCGCGTTCACCATGATTTCCGTCACCGTATCGTCGGCGAGCAAATCCTCGAGCGGCCCCAGGCCCAGCGCGGCGTCGATGACGGACTTCTTCAAGGCGGCATGGTCAAACTGAACGGGGATTTCCTTGCGGCGCTGGTGCAACAGCCGTTCCAGCACGTCCATGGCCTTCGTCCGCAGGGAGGCGTCGGCCATCTGCGTGGCGGTGAGCTGCTTGAGGTTCAGCTCTTCAATCAACTGCGTGTGCAGGGAGCGCAGCACCTCGGCCAGGGATGCCTCGCGCTGGCCGGCCAGCGCCTCCGCCGTCTCGGAAAACGTCAGGCGATAGCGGCCAATCTGGAACTCGTCCCCGGAGGCGAGGCGCTGCTGCACGATCTTGCGCCCGTTGACCAGCGTGCCGTTCGTGCTGCCCAAGTCCTGCAGCCAGCAGGCCTTGTCGCGCCGCACCATCTGGGCGTGCTTGGAGGAAACTTCGCGGTCATGCAGAATGACGTCGCACTCGATGGAGCGGCCGATCAGCAGGCGCTCGCCTCCCATATCCACCTGGGTGCCTTGATATTCGCCGCCATCTACGACCAAGACCGCCATGGGTACGCTCCAAATGACTGGCCCGCATTGCAAAACGCAACGCGGCATGTGCGAATGCCGGACTTCGAAATTCGGATTTCGAATGCTCGCCAGGCCTTGCCCGGTGGCAAGACCTGACGCGGTTCGGCTGGCCGTCGGATGCGATCCCTATTCCTTGGCAGGCTCTTCGTTCAACAGCCCGCGCCGCTGTTCGCTCAAGGGCGCCGTCTTGCTCTGCTCCGGGAACACCGGGGTCGGCGTGATGACCACCACCAGTTCGCGATTCTGTTTGCCGCTGGACTTCTCGGCGAAGAACATGCTCAGGAGCGGCACGTCACCCAGCAGCGGCGTCTTCTCCTTGAACCGCGACTCGAGTGTCTGCACCAGGCCTGATATCAGGATGCTCTCGCCCGTCTTGCACAAGGTCGTGCTGGTCGTGTCAAACTTGTCCAGGGCGAAGGTGCCGCCCGCCTGCGCGTTGGGGATGCTGACTTCAATCGTGATCTCGTTCATGACGCGGTCGCGCCCGCGCAGCACGGGCTTCACCGTCAGGATCACGCCGTATTCCACCTTCTCCAGGTTGCCGGCATTGACGCCCGTCACGCTGAAGTAGGTCTCACCCCCGGAGTGGAAGCGGCCCGTGTCCCCGCTCTTGGTGCTCAGGTGCGGCTGTGCCAGCACCTTGGCGTCGCCCGCGCCGACCAAGGCGTTGATGCGCGCCGAGACATTGCCGCTGACATTGAATGACGTCGTCGGGCCCTCGCCAGAACCGCCCGAGATCGATGCCCCGGCATCGATGGAGGCGCCCTTCAGGATGTTGTAGCCCGTCGACTTCGAGCCCTTGGTGTCGACCTGCACGAAGTAGACGTCGGTCTCGATCATCACTTCCTGAACCTTGATCAGGTTGACGACCGTGGGCACGCGCATCTTGGCCACTTCCGTTGCCCGCGTGACATCGGCTTCATCGTAGACGATCCCTTCAAGCGTGGCGGTGTCGCCGGACACGCGCACGGTGACCGTGTCCATGCCGATGTCCGTCTGGATGGCCTCCGCGACGAACTGGTTCAATTCCTTCCGGTCCAGCTTGACCAGGTTCAGAATCGCGCCGGAGTAGGCTTCCGCGACTTGCGACACGCGGTCGTAGTCGGATTTCGTCATCAGGCTGCCATCCAGAACGACCTTGCTGCCGACCTGCTTGACGGTCAGCCCCTCGACTTCGGAGAGCAGGGCGCGGATTTCTTCCGCGAGACCGCCGACGTCTGCCAGTGACTTGACAGTGACGGTAACGTCAGCCCCTTCCAGCGCCTCCACGCGGATGTCGGAGGTTCCCTCTTCGAGGCAGGTCACAATCACGGACTTGCCGTCGGAACTGGGCTTGGCATCGGCGACCGATGGATTGGACACCGTGATCTTCTTGACGCCACCGGGCACGTCGACCTTCTGGGTCGTGCCAGGGACCAGCTGCAGGTTTGCGGCGCCTGCGCTCAACGCCAAGAGTGCCAGGGCCATGGATGCCAGAATCGGCATCTTTCCGTATTGCAGAATTTCACGCGCTGTTTTCATCATCAAACCTCCCTCGCCAGCCTGTGGCTCCCCTTACTTACCCGAATCCACTGATACCGCTTCCACCGATTGTCCCTTTTGAATCTGCACGATGCGCTGTTTGCGTTCCGCATCCAAATCGCCAATCAGCGACTCGATTTCCTTGAATGTGACGCGCGGGAGCTTGTCGCGCGACTCGGCCGCGACATCGCCCTCGCGGCGCAGGACCGCGGCCAGTTCGCCGTGCTCCGAGGCAAACATCAGCAGCTGCGCCTCAGGCAGGGTCACGGACACCGTCACATCCCCACCGCCTTCGCCGGGTTCTGTGAGGGGCTTGCCACCGAAATTCTCGCCGACCGCCAGGACGGTAACATTCTGCAGCAGAACGACATTCACCATGTCGGACTTCTCGCGCCAGGTCGCGGCGGTGCTGCCGGCCACGGGCGTTTTGGCCTCCTGCTTGTCGGCAAAGCTGCCAATGATGTCCACGTGGTCGTTGGGCTGCAGCAGGCTGCCTCCCTTGACGCCACGCGAAATGGGGACCGAGAAGGCGCGCTCACCTTCCGGGATGAGCGTGGCGAATCCGCCGCGACTCTCAACCTCCAGGTCTGACCAGAGAATGACCTGACCGGCCGCGATGTCCACCCGGGTCTTGCGGCCCACGATCAATTTCACATTGTCGCTGCCTTCGATGGCCTGGGGTGGGATGAACGCCTCGGGAACGTCCTTGGGTGAGAGCATGTCGAGGGTGAGTTCCGTGCCGCGCGGCACATCCTGCGCCACCGCCACGACGGGACGCCCCTGCAATTGCGACTGCGCTTCACGCTCCACGCGCTTCACGTAGGACCGCACCGCAAGCAACGCCACCACGCCCAGGACAACCGCAATGATCAACGGTAGTCGGTTTTGCACACCAAAGACCCTCCCCTTGTTCCCAATCTTCCTGCGCCGGACCCCCGGCGCAGGCGATGCGACAACCCACCCGGAAGGGGGTTCTTAGTTGTTCGCCTTCTTGTCGAAAGCGTCCATGCTCTCCTTCTGCACGGCTTCCTGGCCTGACTTGGTCATGACCTGGCTGGCGCCCGCGCCCTGCGTGTCCTTGCCTCCCAGCGTGCCGGTGATGCGGGCGAAGGTCACCTTGATCTGCTGGCCGAACAGCGCGACGATCAGGATCGCGCCGATCGCGATGACCGCGACGATGATGATGTACTCGGTCATTCCCTGGCCGGATTTCCGACGCAGCGACTTGTTCTTCACTGTGGGCATCATTGCTACCTCCTTGACGTTAAGGTCTATGGCGGGAGGATAGATTCTCGGTCAACGATTGAACAGAAAAAAACGCTACCCCACTAATCCGACCCCGCGCGGGGAGTATAGGCGCTTTTGGCACGCCTGTGGGGTGATTGCCTCCGTTTCGCACGAATCGCCCCAATCCCGCGCTGGGAAATGGGGAAAGCCTGCTTGTCGTGGTGGCGAGGCGCGGTCTATACTGCGGCAGACCTGACGGGAGGCACGCGGAAGGGAGTCTCGCATGGACGCAACGGATGATGAACCCAAGACCATGGCCCTGAGCACCGAGGACCTTGCGAACGCCATGAAAGCGGAGGCGGCTTCTCCCGCCAAGCCCAAGTCCGACTCGGGCTCCTTTCTGGTCCTCTTCTTCGCCCCGATCCGGGAGTACCTGGAAGATGACGACGTGTCCGAAATCATGATCAACGGTCCGAACCAGATCTACATCGAGCGCAAAGGCAAACTCACCAGCACGCCGGCCAAGTTCCTGAACGAACAGGCCCTGCAAGCGGCCGTCAAGAACGTGGCCCGCAATGTCGGCCGCATGTTCAACGCCGAGAATCCGCGCCTCGACGCCCGTCTGCCTGATGGCTCGCGCGTGCACGCCGTGATCCCGCCCCTGTCCCGCCAGGGCACGGTTGTGGCGATCCGCAAGTTCCGGCGCGAAAAGCTCAAGATCGATGACCTCGTCCGTTTCGGGAGCATTTCGCAATCCGGGGCGCAGCTGCTGGACGTCATCGTCCGTCTCCATAAGAATGTGATCGTGTCGGGCGCCACCTCGTCCGGCAAAACGTCCGTGTTGAACGTCCTGAGTTCATTCATTCCCAATGAGGAGCGCATCCTCGTGATCGAGGACGCCAGCGAGCTGCAGTTGCAGCAGGTGCACATTGTGGCGTTCGAAACGCGCAAGGCAGACGAGCACGGCAAGGGCGAAGTGGCGATCCGCGATCTTGTCCACTCCAGCCTGCGCTTGCGCCCCGACCGTCTGGTCATCGGCGAAATCCGGGGCGGTGAGGCGCTGGACTTGTTGCAGGCCCTTAACACCGGTCACGCGGGCAGCATGTCCACGATTCACGCCAATGGGCCCGTCGATGCACTGACGCGCGTGGAGACCTGCGCCTTGCTGAGCGGCATCGATATTCCCTTGTCCGCCCTCCGGTCCCAGGTGGCGTCTGCCATCAATGCCGTGGTTCACACGGCCAGGCTGTCGGATGGCACGCGCAAGATCACCCACATCACCGAGGTGCTGGGACTGGAAAAGGGTGAGTATGCGGTTCGCGATTTGATCACGTTCAAGTCGGGTGGCATGGACGAATCGGGCAAGCTCAAGGGCGCCCACAGCGGGTGCGGCGAGCTGCCCACCTTCATGGACGAAGCCAAAATGCTGCGCCTGCCCATCGATCCGGCCTGGTTTGCGGTCTGACCGACTTCGTGGCCCCCAGCCACAGCGCCTCTGTTTGTAGACGATGGTCATCACCGGGCCCCTGTACGGCAGACGTCTTCTGGCAGCCCTATCGATTGCGCAAGAAGCGGACTTCGACGCGCAAGCGCTCCACTTCGTCCAGCAAGTTCAGTAGCGTTCGAATCAGGGGTAGTTGTAGCCCGTGCACGACCCGCAGGTGTTCGATCCGCCGCGCCGTGCGAATGGCCTCTTCGCTGAATGCCATGGCCCCAACCGGCGGCAGCAGAACGGGGTGCACGAGTCCGGCGCGACAGTAGATCAGCAAGGACCGTCGCGTGACGCCCGCGAGCCGGGCGGCCATATCGAGGCTGTACAGCGCATCCGGCTGGGGTTCGAACACCTCCAGGGCCTGGGCTGGCGCGCGATCGGCATCTGATGGCGTGTTCATGGGGATTGCCTCGGCTTCTGCCGCGCTTGGGCGGCCAGTTGTTCCCACAAAGCCTTTTCATCCGGTGTCAGCTGCGACGGGACCTGGATGCTCACGACGGCATAATAATCGCCCCGCGTCCCGTTTCCCGTGGGCAACCCCTTGCCCCGGAGACGAAAGTGCTTGCGCGCCGCTGTACCGGCCGGAATTTTCAGGGACACCTGCCCGTCCAGCGTGGGGATAAGGACAGCGGAACCCAAGACCGCGTCCCATGGGGATACTTCCACATGGTGATAGAGGTCGGCACCGCGCACCTGGAAGTCCGGGTGTTGTGCGAACCTGACACTGAGGTAGAGATCCCCTGAGGGGCCTCCGCCGTGGCCGGTTTCGCCTTTGCCCGCCAGCCGAACGAGTTGGCCGTCCCGGACACCGGGCGGAATCCGGACCCGTAACGTCTGCGTGGTGGCTTGCCTGGTGCGGGGATCGGTGCGCTGCAACCGGATGGTGCGCGTCGACCCGCTCACAATTTCGGCGAGCGTCACCAGCAGGCCGCTCTCGACGTCCCGGCCACGCCGGGGGAATGGTGTGTTCTCTGCGCCCGCCGTGCGGCTCTGGTCAAATCCGGCGAAGGGGTGTTCACGGCCGCCAAAGAACTGCTCAAAGAAATCGCTGAAGCCGGTGCCCTCAAAATGGAATTCAGTCCCCGTGCCGGCCTGCCCGCCAAAGCCCCCAGGTGCTGCGGCTGCTTGCCGCGCGGGGTTGTTCCAGTCAGCGCCCAGCTCGTCGTATCGCCGCCGCTTGTCCGGATCGCTGAGAACTTCGTTGGCCTCGTTGATGTCCTTGAACCGGGATTCGGCGGCGGTTTTGTCCTTGGCGACGTCGGGATGGTAAAGGCGGGCGAGCCTGCGGAACGCCTTCTTGATGTCGTCGCCGGTCGCGTCGCGCGCCAACTCCAAAACTGCGTAGTAGTCCTTGTATTCGACCGGCATGACCGACTCCCGGGTGAGCACCCACGAGGGATGCGGCGATGGCGGTTGCGAGTCGCCGCGGCGTGGCGCCGGCAGGAAGCGCGCGGCACGTCGGGAGCCCTAACCGTAAAAGTACTCGGGGCTGACGTTCTGGCTGCCAGCCAGAACGATCACAGGCGCCTTGTCGTCCGCGCGATCCCGCGGTCGCGCGGTGGTGGCCGAAACGGTGCAAGTATCCTCCGACCTCGTGTAGGCCTTGGGGGGCACGTCGATTTCGATCGGGTGGTATTCGACTCTGGGCTGGGTCGCCATCGGGCACCTCCTCGGTTACGGCATGCGCACGGGAAATTCCTGTCCGGAGTGCTCCGCAGGGCGCACGCGGAGTTGCAGTGGTCGCCGGCCTCCGAAAAGGCGAACGGGGTGGCCGGGTTTCTGCACGATGTTCATGACCAGGTTGATGGCGGCGGCGGTGCCATCGTAGAGCACATGGATCTTGCCGCGCTCCGCATCAATACGCACGGCGTTCACCCCCGGGATGGCTTCCAGCCGTGCCTTGATGTCCTCCGGCGGCTCCACCCCCCCGCATGGCGGCTGCATGCCCAGCACGGCGAAGGCCGGCTGCGGGCTTCGTGGCTCCAGCGCACGATCGGCGTGATCACGATTACCCAACGGGGTTTCAGCCGAACCCTTTGCTCTCATAGTCACGACCATACCGCCGCGGTAAACCGAGATGCCATGGGGTAAAACCCTACCAATCGCCCATCGGCCGCGAACCGAACGCCGCATCGCGCATCGACCGCGCGGTCAGCTTGGTGGAAGCCGGCGCGAGGCCTTTCGAAGGAGTTCCGTGACGCCCGACTTGTCCATCCAGGCTTGCTCCTGGAAGGCGGCGCGCAGCGCCACCCAGCCAGCCGCGATGTAGCCGCCCCCGAGGATCATGCCGAGGAGCGCCTTGGCCGCCATGCTCCAGGGGAGCAGGATGAAGAGCCCGATGTGGAACATCAGCACGCCCAGGCCCAGGAGCCCAACCATGAGCACGATCTGCAACAGGCCGAGCGCCGACAGCCGGGCCAGCTGGACCCCGCGCACGTAGCACGCCGTCGCCTCGATCCGCAGCAGGTCCGTCGTGGCGCGCCGGTAATCGGCCAGCAGCTTCACCACGAGTCCCGCCTGCAATCCCCTGATCAGAAACTTGAGCATCGCGTCGCCTGCGGCTGGGGTTACTTCGGGTTGCGACCCAGAATGGCGCCCAGCAGCAGTCCAACCACGGCTGATCCCGCAATGAACGCCCACGGGTTCTGGTGCACCGACTTGTCCACGTCGCGCGTGATCTCACACGCCTTCGCGACGCTCGCCTCTTTCGCGTGCGTCGCCGCTTCGCTCGCGTGGTGCCGCGCTTCGGTCAGCGACTTGACCAGGCCGGTTTCGGTTTCCACAATCACGTTCTTCAGATGCGTGTACTTGTCGGACATGAGGCCCTTCAACTCGTCCTTCTTTTGCGTGGCCGCTTCCTCCAGCAGTTTCAAGGCTTCCGCAAGGTTCTCGCTGCTTGTGTGCGTCATGACAACACTCCTTCTGACATTCTGTTTACGTTCCCGATTCCATCTGAGTAAGGCCACGCTACGCCGTGCGCCTGCTCGCGGCTATGGGGTAAAACCCTACCTGCCGAAGACGCCGGCGCGCGTGGCCGAGGGATGTCTCTCAAATGAAGCCAAGGACAGGTCTCTGCCAGCCCCCGGTCTCGGCGCCGATATGCATCTTCAGATACGAGGTGAGCGACGCCTCGGAAGACAAGCCCTTGCCATCGTTCAGCCAGGTCAGCAGGTACTTGGTGAACAGCCCGTGATCGCCGCTTTCAAACGCCTCGTACGTGGATGCCGCCAGAATCTTCCGGGTCCCTGACGTCTTCAGGCCGAGGCCGATGTAGCAGCAATCTAGCACCAGCATCGTCTGCGCGCGGGCAATGTCGGTGAGCGCAAGGTCGCCATCTCGCAGAATCAGTCGACCGGTTACGGCGTGACCCGCGAAGTACACCAGGTCGGGGTGACGCGCCAGCGCCTCCAGGACCTTGGCGCGCGTGACGTCCAGGCCCGTCAACGTCTGGACATCATCCCCCAGGCGCGTGAACGCCTGTGCCATTTCGGTGGCGTCATTCTCCGCGTATCGCAGTTGGGGATACCGATCGTAGGCGTTCAGCCCGATACAGAGCACCGTGTCGGCTCCCGCACTCATCAGCACCGTGGCGATGAGCGCACCGAGCAGGATCTTCGCGCGACGCATGAGCGGGGGCTCCTTGTTGAAGCGGTTGCCGGAGCGCGGCCACCGGTCGGGTCATGAGGCAAGTGGGATTCAGATGAGATGACATTACGGGCGCTCGCCGGTCGTGACCATGGGGTCTAACCCGTAGATTCCGCGAACAGCGGGGGCGTGGCGTGGGGTAGGGTTCAGCCCCATGGCGTGAGGACGTCGCGCGGACTAGGGTGCTGGCAGATCGAGGCCACATTCCGTCGGACGCGGGGAGCTGATATGAAAATACTATGCGCCATGTTGATCATGCTGGGGGCGTCGTTGACCATGCTGGGCTGCAATACCGTGAAGGGTGCGGGGCAGGACGTTGAAAACGTGGGCGATGCGATGAAAGACGCCGTCAATTGATGCTCGGCATGCGACCGTCCGGGATGGCCGTGCGCTACCGGGCGGCGCAGGCGGGCGCGGTCGGGTCCGGGCGCGCGCACATTGAATCAGGTTCGTCCAGTATGATGAAGACGAGCAAATTGATCCGTGGGAGCCGCGTGCGGATAGGCCTCCTGGTTGCGGTCATGCTGCTGCCGCGAGTCGGCAAGGCGCAGGGGCCCGCCCCCGCCGCTGAACCGTCGACCAAAGCGTCCGACGCCACACCAGGCCCGCGGGTAACCAGCTACGAAGGGGCCGGCCCTCAGCCCCGGGTCGGGGTGGCCGAGGAAACCGTGACCGGTGAATCGTGGGGCGACTACAGCTATGTCATCCCCTTTCTGGAAGTGGTTGCGTTTGAGGCCACGCTGAATATCTATGACCGGGCGTACCAGGAGGAGGGGACGTACGACACCACCTACAAGACGTTCGAGCGCAATTTCAAAACCGCGCCAGTGGTCGATGCCGACACGTTTCAGATCAATCAGCTCTATCATCCGTACCAGGGCGCGATGTATTTCGGCTTTGGACGGTCGGCGGGCCTCAGCTACTGGCAATCGTTGCTGTACAGCATGGGCGGCAGCGAACTCTGGGAAACGGCGGGCGAAACGGGACCGCCGTCCTTCAACGACCAGATCGCCAGCGGCATCGGCGGGAGTTTTCTTGGCGAGCCGCTCATTCGCATGGCCAGCCTGCTGCTGGAGGGGGGCGGCGCTCGGCCAGGCCCCTGGCGGGAAGCCGGCGCGGCGATCATCTCGCCGCCGACGGGCATCAATCGCCTCGCGTTCGGCGAGCGCTTCGACAAGGTGTTCCCCAGCCACAACCCGCCGACCTTCACGCGCGTGCGGCTCGGCCTGAGCACCACGTCGCGACAGTCGGATAATGGCCATGTGGAAACGTATGACCGGCAGCAGGTGAGCGCCGACTTCCTGATGGCCTATGGACTCCCGGGTAAGTCGACGTACACCTATGACCGTCCATTCGACTACTTCAATTTCGAATTCGCCGCCGGCTCCGGCGAAGGGACGTTTCAGAACATCATGAGCCGCGGCCTGCTCTACGGAACCGACTATGAGGCCGGTGAATCCTACCGCGGCATCTGGGGATTGTATGGGAGCTACGACTACATCTCGCCCGATACCTTTCGCGTTTCCAGCACGGCTGTCTCGCTCGGAACCACGGCGCAATGGTGGCTGATGCCGGATGTGGCGCTGCAGTACTCCGCCCTGGGGGGCGCCGGATATGCGGCCGCGGGCACCATCCACGGGGAAGATGAGCGCGACTACCGTTACGGGGCGACGCCGCAGGCACTTCTGGATCTCCGCCTCATCCTGGGTGACCGGGCCATGCTGGACGCCACGGGTCGCGAGTACTACATCAGCGACGTCGGCGGCACGAGTCCCGGGGGATACGAACTGATTGGACGCCAGAACGTCGGCGTCACCATCCGCGTGTGCGGGCAGCACGGCCTTGGGGTCCGACTCGTACGCACGACCCGGGATGCCCATGTGGACGGTTTGAGCGCCAGGGAGCAGATGGAAAGCATCGTCAGCGTGGCGTACACCCTTCTTGGCGACGACAACTTCGGCGCGGTCGAGTGGTGATCGAGCGGCGTCATGGGGGCGACATCGGCCGCGGTGTTGGAGGGGCCGCCGCCTGCTCTGTGCCGTTGCGCACGAGGTTGCGGCGATACTGGAAATAGGCATCCCGCAAGGCGATGTAGGGATCGATGGCGGCCTGCTTGAAATCCTCGTACTCGCCCGGTCGGAGCGATGTGTGGTTCACGGTGTCATACGACTTGATGCCAGCGCGATATTCCCACTGAGGGACAAGGTAGTAGGTGGGGTCGAGAAAGAAGTCCCCGACGGAGCCGACGGTGTCGCGGGCGCAGGAGGGCCCGAAGATGGGCCAGTTCAGGTAGATGGAAGGCCCGAGCCCATACCGTCCGAGGGTCTGTCCGAGATCTTCGTTGCGTTTCTCGAGTGCCCACCGGTGGCGGGCCGGATCGCCGAAGCCAGCCACGCCGACCGTGGTGTTGATGGCAAATCGTTCCAGTTCCACCCAGGCACCCTTGAACTCGGCTTGGAGCGTGCAACTCACCAGCCTGACGGGCGTGGCCAGGTTGGAGAAGAAATTGCGCACGCCGCGCCGCGCCGTCGACGGCAACACGTAGCCGTACCCCCGCGATACGGGCTTCAATACCCAGAAATACAGCTTGTCGTTGAAATGAAAGAAGGCCCGGTTGATGGGCTCCAGCGGATCCGAAACGGCGACCGGCAACGCTACGGGCACGACATCCGGGACCCCACCGATCCCGGGCAGCGGCGCCTCCTCCTTCGGGGCGTCCGCGATCACGGGGGGACGCGCGGTCGCGCCGGCGCCCGGCTGTGGCCCCGAGGCCGTGCTACGGCAGCCGGCACAACTCAGCAGCGCAAGCGCGAGGCATCGACCGGCCGTTTTCACAGCACATCTTTCGCCGGCACCGGCGTTGCCGCCGGAGGCTCGTCCTTGGGCGCGTCCGGAACGGGCGCACGGGAGGCGATCTTCGTCTTCAGCCGTGCGACGAGGACATCATACGAGGAGCTGCCAAGAATGGCGCCGACCTGGCTGCGATAGTTGTTCACCAGGCTGACGCCTTCGATGCTGACGTCATAAACCAGCCATGCCGGCCCCTTCTGCAGCATGCGGTAGCTGACCGGGATGTCCGTGCCGCGGAGGGTGACGATCGCGACATCCACCACTCCGTAGGTCCCCTCCACCTTGTCGCCCTTGTAGAGGATCTTCTCTCCCGAATAGCTTTCCACCTTGGTCATGTAGGTCTTCTCGACCAATTCGCTGAAGAGATCGGTGAACTCGGTGCGCTGCGCATCGGTCAGCTCCTTCCAGTGATTGCCGAGGGCGCTGCGGGCCATGGACGCCCAGTCGAAGCGTTCGTCCACCACCAGGTCCATCTGGGCCTGCCGCGCGCGGTCCTGTTCCGGCCCTTTCATGGCCGGGTCCTGGACAATGGCGAGAATCTTGTCCGTCGTCTGCCGGAGTTGATCCGTGGGGACCCCGGCCAGGGCGAGCGCCGGAGCGCCGCACAACAGCAACAAGGTCAACAGCGGGTGTCTGTACCATGCGTTCATCGTCGGTCCTCCTGGTTGATTGATGAGGCTCAAAGATCGCCGAAGGCGTACTTGCTGATCAGCGACTCGATATCGACGGCCGATTCCGTCTGTCGGATCGTCCCGCCCGCCGGGATGATGCCGTCCGCGGCGCCAGCACTGACTTGCACGTACTTCTCGCCGATCAGGCCGCTGGTCTTGATGGATACGATGGCGTCGTCGTGGATGGCCAGGCCCGGATCGATCTCCAGCACGACCTTCGCCGCATAGTCTGTGAGCGCAATGCTGACCACGTGGCCAACGTCCACGCCGGCAACGACCACCGCGGCACCGCGCCGCAGTCCGCCGGTATCACTAAAGACAGCGGAGACTTCGTAGCCGTGCTTGCCCAGGATTGCGAGGTTCCCCAGCTTGATCGACAAATACGCCAGGCAGAGCAGCCCGATGACCATGAAGGCCCCCACGTACAGTTCGAGATTTAATCGGCGCCTCATGATGGTGTTTCCCCCTTTTCTATCGCACCCGACTCGGCGGGGTCCGGTTCTGAAAATCGATACTCAGCTTTTGGCAGACTGCCCCGGATGAAATCCCGCACAACGCTGTCCCGGGTCGCGAAGATCTCCTTGGGGGTGCCGACGAAGCGAATGACGCCCTCGTGAAGGACCGCCACCTTCTGCACAAACCCAAACACTTCGGGAATTTCGTGGGACACGATGATGCCGCCGAATCCGAGCCGCTTATGGGTCGCCGCGATGAGGGCGTGGATGGAGTGGACGATGATCGGGTCGAGCCCGGTGGTGGGTTCGTCGAACAGCATGATTTCCGGCGAGCGCACCAGGGCGCGCGCGAGGGCGGCGCGCTTCGCCATCCCGCCGCTGAGCTGGGCGGGATACTTGTCTTCAGCCCCCTCCAGCCCCACTTGCTCGAGTTCACCCAGCACACGCGTCCGAATGTCCGCTTCACTCAGCCGGGTCTTCTCCCGCAGGGGAAACGCCACATTCTCAAAGACGGTCATGGAATCGAAGAGGGCGCCGTTTTGGAAGAGGAAGCCAAAGCGGCCGCGCAGGGCCGCCAACTCGCGGTGGCGCATATGGCACAGATCCTTCCCGTTGAACACCACCCGCCCCTCATCCGGCCGCAACAGGCCGGCCACGTGTTTCAGGAACACACTCTTGCCCTCGCCGCTCGGCCCGATCAACGCCACAACGTCCTTGTCCTGGACGTCAAGTGACGCGCCCTTCAGGACCGGCACGCCGCCAAACGATTTATGCAGATTCTGAATTGCAATCATGGCTCGCCTCAAAACAGGAGCGACGTCATCACGTAGTCGCACACCAGGATCAAAACCGATGACAGAACCACGGCCTGTGTCGTCGCCCGGCTCACGCCCTCCGCGCCAAATCCGGTGTAGAATCCCTTGTAGGAACAGACCCAGGCGATCAGGCCACCGAAGCCGACCGACTTGTAGAGCCCCGCGAGGACGTCCTTGACCTCAACGTAGTCCGCCATCGACCCGAAGTAGGTCCCCGCGCTGACGCCCAGCAACTTCCCCCCCACCAGGTAGCCCCCCAGAATTCCCATCACGTTGAAGATGGCCGTCAGCAGCGGCACGGACACGAGCGCCGCGAGAAAGGGCGGAACGACGAGATAACGATGCGGGCTCAGTCCGAGCATCTCCAGTTCATCGATCTGCTCCGTAATCCGCATGATGCCCAGCCTGGCCGTGACGGCGGAGCCCGCCCGCCCCGTGACCATCAGTGCCGCCATGACGGGGCCAAGCTCCCGCAGCAGTGACAGCGCCACCATCGGGCCCAGGAAGGCCGTGGAGCCCACCCGCGAGAGCGTGTAGTACCCCTGGAACGCGATCACCATCCCCGTGAACGCGCCGGTCAACACAATCACCAGCACGGAGCCGACACCAATGAAGTGGATTTGCTCCAGAACGCGAAACAGCTTCAATGGTGGCGCGAAGGCGTAGAACAGCGTCTGCGCCAGGAACAAGCCCATCCGTCCCATGTCACCGACCACCGCGATGGTCATCCGTCCCATCATCCTGACGGGACGCAGAATCCCGCGGTCAGCCGGATGCTCCATGGGTGATGTACCTCGGTGCGGACGATTTAGAAGCGCCAGTTGACCAGAACCATGCCGGGTGCCAGTTCGTCCGGCAGCGCCGTGAACCACGCATTGGCGGGGAGGAGATTCACCAGGCCGATCTGCACCCCGGTTTCCGCATTCTCCGCGTAGTTGACGAATCCGAATTGAAGGCCCGTCAAGTCGCCCGCATAGTTCACCAGCCCCGTCTGCAGACCCTTCATGCGTCCGTCGGTGTAGTTCACGAACCCGTTCTGCCAGCCGAGAAAGTCGCCCTTCGTGTAGTTGACCGACGCCCACTGAACGCCCGTGTAGTTGTCTGCGTAGTTGAGTATGAACGCGAGGCTCAGGCCCTTGCTGTCACCCGTGGATCCGTTCACCAGGCCCAGGGCCAGCGCCGACTGTTGATTCTCGCCCCAAATGTTGAGGATCAGGCCTTCCACCGTCTCGCTCCGGTCGACCAGCGCGATATCCGGCGTCAAACTGAGCTGGAGTGGTGCGTTGGCGGCGAATGTTCCGCCCGCAATCAGGGCAATTCCCAGGCAAGTCAGGAGTGTCTTCATGGCGTATCGTTCCCGTTATTCAATTGTCAGCATGCGGCACCCGGCCACGACACACGTCAGTATCGCAAGAAGCCAGATGCACAAGGTGGCGAGTCGGTTCATCACGGCGAGTCTCCTCTCTCGTGCAGGCCCTCCGGTTCCTGGCATGCTCAACTCGTGAGGCCGCGAGCGAGTGGTCGTGTCATCGCGTCTGGTGGTGGGTTTCATGTATGCACAGCCTACGCAGGGCGGTGGTGTGTTGCCATGGGGTGGAACCCTACTCCGTCCATGCGCGTCCGAGCCCGGCTTGTCTCCGGGCCGTCGGCGCGGCGGGACGCCGGACGCAGGGGGCCGTGATGCCCGAGGGGAATGGACGCGGCGGATGCCGCTTATGGAGACCAGGTCACGCGCAGGCGGTAGAAGTCATTTGTGCCAATGCCGGCGGGGTCGAGGCAGAGGAATCGGTTGCTGGCGCTGACGTAGGCCACGTCGCCCGTGGCAAGATCCGACCAGCCGGACATGCCATGGCTGCGTTGCACGTGGTACCCAACCGCCGTTCCTGCCTGGGATTGGGTCGCGCTGCCCCAGTTGCCAACCACGGCGTCACCGCCCGGCAGCGCCTGCCATGCCACGCCGGGACGGCCGCTGCCGTCGATGGTCACCCCCGAGAGCGCAAACGCCATCGGCGCCAGCGGATCCAGGCCGAAGGCGGTCTTCACCCGGAACGGAATCCCGTCTTCGCCGGCCGCGTCAGGATTCCGGGGATCATGCGCGAATCCCGTGAACGCGTAAGCCTCGAAATCGTTCACCCCGTCACCGTTGCTGTCGGTGTAGCCGTCAACGGGACCGGCGCCCGCGGTCGTCAGATTGGCGAAGTGCTGGTACTCCCAATCGTCGCCCAGGACGTCGCCGTCCGTGTCGGCGGGGCTCAGCGTCAACACGCTGTTGCTGATGGACGTCGGCACGCTCAAGGGCATGGGGAAATAGTGATTCGTACGGACGAAGCCCGCCGTTTCCCAGTCGTCCGCCACGCGATCGCCGTCCTGGTCGAGGAACGCGCGCACGCAGTGGGTGCCGTTCGACAGCCCGGCCAGGCGGAACGCGAAGGCATTGCCGGGCCAGTGCGCGGCGTCAGCGGTGTTGGGCAGTGTGATTTGGGCTTCCGACTCGGGCGCGAAGCCGGGGCCTGCAAAGGCCTGGACAACAAACTGACCGTTGGTGGCCTTCCCGAAGTAGAACAGTGATCCGGAAATGGAATACGGGCCGTCCGGCTGGTCGGTCAGGTCGACGCGGAAGGCGCGCGCGACGGACCAGGCGCCCGTGGTTTGCGGGTTGAGCCCCCGCGCGCGCCAGTAATACGTCCCCGGCGGCAGCTGAGCATCTCCGGCACGAACCGGCAGGCGATAGACAAAACGCCCATTCTGATCGGGATAGGGCGCCAGGAAGGTGGCGTCGATTATTTTGGCCCCAAAGTCCGCACTGCCCGCGACCTGCACCGAGACGCGGGACGCGCCGCTCGCCCCGGACCAGCTGAGGTCGATGCCAGCCGTGGTGAACACATGGCTGTCGGCGGTGACCAGCACCGGGGCGGTCAAGGTGGGCGGATAGGTCACGGTGAACGTGCTCGAGGTGATCAATTGGTCCGAGCCGTTGACGACATGATAGGCCAGCCACTCGTAAGCGCCCTGCGGCAAACCGTTCACGCCGCTGTTCTGGAAATCCACTTCATAAAGCCACGCGCGCGGTGCCGCGATGGTGCGATTGAGCACGTTGGGCTTTCCAGGGAGGCTCGCGCTGCGGATGATGATGTGATAGGTCAGGGCGCCGTCCTGTGGCGGCCACGCAACCCGCGCGTAGCCGGGAAGCGCATAGCCGGGCTGGCTGGCATTCGGCTGCGAGTCGCTCAATTCCAGCAGGACGGGGCCCACGCGACCCCAGGCGATGCGACTGGGGCGCGCTGGCGCGAGGCCGGCCGGCTCGCCGGCGTTCCACGCCCCGTTGGTGTTGGCGTCGTAATAGGCGAAGAACCAGGCGTCACCTTCCCGCAGCCGGCCGCTGTCCCACGTGCGGATCGTCAGGCTTCGGGGGTGGGCGCCAGTCAGATTCGTCACGGTCACCGCGGCATCAGGGGCGCCATCCATCGTGGCCGCGTGGTAGGCCAATACACGGAGAGGACCGGCATCGAGCGTGCCGCCGTAAGACACCATGAACAGCACCTCGGGCACGGGTGTTGCAGCCGCATCGGCGGGATTGCCGAGTCCGTTCGTGGCCAGGGATGTCGGATCCACGCCGCCGAGAAATTCGGACCGGTTGCGCCATCCATCGGCATCGCCGTCACAATGGGCATCGAACACGCGCGGGTCCAACATCATGGAGGCTTCCCACGCATCGCCCTGGCCGTCGAAATCGGTGTAGGCGGCACCGAAGATGCGAAAACGATTGCTGCCGGTCGAGGCCCAGTCGAAGAAATCCGAAAGACCCGTGCCCCGTGTGTCCGCGTTACGGGGATTCAGGGCGCGGCCCGTGGTGACGAGGATTTGATATTCGGCCAGATTGTTGAGTCCGTCGAGATCGGGATCGCCGAGCGCGCCGTCAACACCGGCATCGGAGGACTCGTCGAAGCCGTACGCCTGTTCCCAAGCATCGGGAAGACCATCGCCATCGGTATCCGGTTCAACCGCGGTGGTCGGCGTGGAAGACGGCGATGGGGCGGCCGCGAGCAGCGCAAGTGCGCAGAAGCCCTGTAGAAGACCGCCGCAGGCCCAGGTAGTCGCTGTCGCTCGCCAAGGCAAGACCGCCCCCTTGTCCTCCGGTTTCACAGGCCGGTGCACGCATGGGGCCGGTGAGGAATCCAGATCGGGACGAATTCTGCACGGACGCTCAGCGCAAGTCGAGCATGCCCTGCACGTGACGGGTCTTGTCTGCCAGGGCCTCGACGCGGGTCTTCAAGCCGGCATCTGCCAGAATAGCGGTGCCCAGCCCGGTGGTCTGGAGCGGCGCGCGCGAGCCCACGCAGGCCGCCGCCATGGCGATTTCCGCGGAATCCTGGTTTTGCTTCAGGTAGGCCAGGGACTGGCGCACGGCGGCGGGTGGCGCATCCGTCAGTAGTTTTCCGAGTGCCTGCACGACGGCCCGGGCGGCTTGGGCGTGGTGTTCGTAGGCGCGGCGCACCGCCAACTCGCGATCATTCACGAGCCGCCCGCCATCCACAACCTGTCCGGTTTTCTCGGCGTCCTGGCAGGCGACGACAAAGTTGTTGAGAAGCTTGCCTGCCTGGCACAGCGCCAGATTCAAGTCATAGGCGTCGAGGGTGCCGCCGCCCGTGTGGTACCGCACCAAGTCATCCAGGGTGCCGATACTGCCTTCATCGGTCGGGATGAACTGGATGTGCGCCTGCCAGCGATATTGCTCAGGGACCGCCCAGGTCGTGTTAACCGCCCCCATGCCGGAGTCCGCCCAGCCAAGAAGCACCGCCTCGAAAAGCGCCTGCTGCCCGGCGCGGGGACTCTCCTTGATCATCTTCTGACCCACCGCGCGCAACTCCTCGGCCACGCTTCCGAACTTGCTCTCGTCGAGGCCGCCGGCCGCCGCATCCGCCCAGACGCGAAGCCGCGGGTAGTCGGCCACCACGGTTTGTGATTCGAGCGCCTTCGGCACGGCCGGCAGCGTGAAGGCGATCTTGGGCTGGCTGTCCCGCTCCTTGAACCGGCGCGGGCTGTTGTCCACCGCGGGGTCCGCGACCTGGTAGAGGTACGCCAGGTAATTCTGGATCTGGGCGTTGGCGCGCTGCAAATCATTGGTGAGGGATGCCGTCAGCGATTGCATCCACGTGGCATAGAGGTTGGTGTACTGCGACGTATGCCCCGGCCATTCGAAGGAAGGGGTGGGCGCTGAGAAAAGCGTGTACAGCGCCTGCATGTCGCGGCGTTGCCAGGCCGTGGCCACCTGGTCGAGGGTCTGGCGAGTCGCCTTGGGCTTCCACTCGCTGGCGGCCGGACCTTCCACCTGGCGGGCGTCATCGCCGATGTTCAGCGCCAGCTCGCGCGTGATGGCATCGTAATCGGGACGCATGAACTGGAACTGCCAGGCGCCGGGCTGAAGCTTCAAGGCCTCGCCGCTGCGCACCGGCGTGAAGGTCGTTGTCCCCTTGGCCGCGTAGCGAACGCCCGCCACCGGCGGCTGCCCCGGTTCCGCCACGGCGGGGACATTCACGGTCACGCTCACCGGTGCCGTCTCGAACGCCCCGACCGCCAGCTCCGCGCCGCCGCCCGGCACGAGTGCCACGGTTTTGGTCTGAGAGACATACCCGCGCTTGCCGCTGTCCAGCCGGACGTCCACCTTGGCGCTCGCGGTGGCCGCTACGTCCAGCAACTGCTTGGTACCGGCGGCGCACTCGCCCCACTTCTGGCTGCCGCTGTTGATCACGACCGGCTGTCCGCTCTGATTCACGACGCGCAGGCAGAAGAGCCGCTGCTGCTTGTCGAGTTCGGCCAGCATGGCCTTGCCGGGCTCCGCGAAGAGCCGCGCCGCGCCATCCGCCACCGCGCGCAGCGCCTGCAGCCGGGCTTGGCGCGTTTCCACCGGGTCGCGCTCTGCGGCGAGCGCCTGTACCTTCGTGCCGAGCCCCGCGCCGATCTGTTGGAGGGCTTTGGCCGTTCCGGCGCCGCTCCAGATGTCCGTGTACGTCTGCTGCATGGCCGCCACGCGCGCCACGATGTTGCTCAGCGCGCGGGCGTCGGCCCCGGCGACCTCGCCCTGCACGCGCGCCAGTTCTCCCTGAAGCGCGGCCACCCGCGAGTCGCGCAATCCCGCCGTGAGCCCGTCCCGCGTGGCCCGGACCTGCTGCAGCATCGCCTGATAGTTCTCCTCGGAAAAGATGCGCGTTTCCGCGGCGCGGCGCAGGCTCTTCTCAAGGCTGTCGACCACGGCCACGCTGCCTGGCGTCGGCGTCAGTGTGCTCAGCAGGCGCCCGCAGGAATTGGTGAACGCCTCGCCGACGGTCGCCCAGAGCGGGCGAATGGATGGCGTATCCAACAGGGCACGTTCCGTGTTGGCCAGCGCGACACATTCCTCGGCGGCCTTACCCAGGCCCGCGGCGTCGGTCGCTCCGGCCAGCGTCTTGAGGGTGCCCAGGCTGGTCGTGACATGGCTGAGGCGGTCGGTGGAGGCGGCCCGCGCCTTGTCAACGTCGGCCAGCGCGGCATCCGCCGCCGCGTCGGCATGCACGGCGCGCATGGCCGTGTTCAGGGCGCGCAGCGCATCGCGATCCGCATCCCCGGCGGTCATGTCCAGCTCCTGGTAGTGACGGCGCGCGCTCTCGGTCTGGCTGCCGGTGATGCGGGTAAAGGCCCCCGCCACGGCGCTCTTGAGCCGCGCTTCCACGGCGGGCCGATTGGTGCCGGCCGCGTCGCGCACGCCCGTGTAGTCCTTCAGCAGCGCGGTCAGCAATTCCGGCGTGGTGGCGGCCTTGGCCCGCGTCTCAATTCCGGCGATCCGATCCGCCATCACCAGCGCGCCCAGTTTGGACTCGGCCAGGGCGGCCAGGCGGTCGAATTCCGGTCCCGCCAGCGTGACCAATCCGGGCGCCGTGGTCCGCAACGCGGTCAGGGCCTTGTAGCTTTCCGGCGTGGGCGTCGTAGACTGCTGCGCGAGGTAAGCCGTGAATCGCGTTCGCAGTTGTTCCGTGACCGGCCGGAATGCGGCATCACGGTCGGCGGCGGCAATCCCGGGCCAGATCTTGCCGTTCTGCGCGTTGAGTTCGCTGGAGAGAGCCTCGAGCCCGGGCACGTCCTTGGCCGCCACGGTGACGGGGATCTTCTGTGTCAGCGCGCGCACCGTCAGCGCGAGATCCAGTTTGCCGAGCGCGGCCGCCATGGCGGCGCTGGCCCGCTCGTGCGCGTCCGCGGCGACCGGCGCGGGGCGCGCGAGCTTCCAGGCGTCCAGCACCTTCGCAGCCGCGTCCCGGTTCTGTGCCGAAATCGCCGTGGCGAAATTGTTGCTGAAGGCGGCGGCGACCTGCAGCCCCTGCTTGTTGAGCTGCTCCGTGACGGCCTTCCAGCGCGGCTCGCCGGGCTCCTTGAGCGCCCGTGCCTGAATCGCTTCAAGCGTCTGGTTGAGTTCGGTGACGTATGCGGCCTCCGGCTGCGGCGCGGTGGCGAGGAACTTCGCCAGGCCGCTCTCGAACGCGCGCTGCGGCAGCCAGCGCGCGAGTACGACGGCCACGACGATGACGACGACCGCCGCCGCGGCGATACCGATGGGTTTCCAGGGAATCTTGATCGGCGGCCGCGGCGGTTTGGCGGGCTTCGGCGGCTTCTCGGGTTTGGGCGCCGGTGCGGGCTTCGGTTCGGGAACGGGCTTTGGCTGAGGTTTGGGCGCGGGCTCCGGCTTCGGCGCGGGCTCCGGCTTGGCGGCCGGCTTCGGTGCCGGCGCGGGTTTGGGTTCCGGCTTGGCCGCGGGAGCGGCTGGCGCGGGCTCAGGAAGCGGCGCGGGTTTGGGCGCCTCTGCCGGTTTGGCGGGCTCGCGAGGTTTCTCGGGCTCGGGCGCCGGCTTCGATACGTGGGCAGGCTTGGCGGCCGGCTTGATTTGGACCGTCTCATCCGGCGCGGGCGGCTTGGCGGGTTCCACCGCGGGCTTCGGCGCTTCTACGACGGGCTTCGGGGCTTCCGCCACGGGGGGCGCGGGCGCCGCGCCGCGCGCCGCCTCGGCCACGGCTTCCTTCGCCCGCGCGTCCTCGATGATCTTGCGCATGGTCGCTTCGTCGAAGGCAGGCATCGCCATCGTCTCGCCTTCCGATACGGGAGGCTGGAGCGCCATGGTCTTTGGTTCGTCGTAGACGGGCAGCGCCATCGTCTTGGCTTCGGCCTCTTCATCCACGGCCGGGGCCGCGGCGGCGGCGGTCGCGCGGCGCTCGGCGGCAAGGCGCGCCTGCTCGTCGTCCCACATCAGGAGAATCTCGGCATCGCGAAGCGCGGCGGCGAACGCCGTCGGGTCGAGCTGTTCCGCCGCGCTGGCGGACGTGGCGCGCTCGAGCAGGCGGGCGAGATTGGGGAAGCGCTTATCCAGCGGCAGGGTCCGTCGCAGGCCCTCGCGCCCGGCGGCACCTGAGGGGCCGCCGCCAACGATGTCGCGCATGGCCAGCGCCAGCGAACGCGTGTCCGCTTTGCGCGTCAGTTCCCAGATCGGCGAGGGGCGCCCCTCGAGGCTCGAGCCCGGGCTGCCTTCGAAGGCATGCGCGACGCCCCAATCCAACCACTTCAGGCCCGCGCCATCCGCCGCGGTCAGGAACAGGCTTTCGGCGGAAAGCAACGTGGCGCGCAGCCCTTCGCCGTGCAGATCGACCAGCAAGTCGGCCAGGCTGGCGAACAGTTCGAGCACCTGGGCCAGATCCGCCCGCTGCAGCGTGTTGGGTTTCGGGAAGACCGTTTTCGGGCTGGTCTGGTAGAAGCGCTCGTCGAAGTCCGTGACGAGATACAGGGCGGCCTGGCCCTGCTCACGGGCGCGCCACGCGTGGTCGAGATACGTGACGAGCAGCTTGTGCTGGATCTGGGCGAGGTTGCCCGCGCGCTCGTGGAAAAGTTTCGCATCGATGGCGCCCTGGGCCTGGCGAATCAGGACGACACGGCCGTCGCGCAGGCGGCGCGCGCGCAGGAGGGCCCCGATGTCATCGCGCCGCAGCGTCGCATCGATGAAGTAGGTTTCGCGCCCCTGCACGAGCGAGCCGAGCACCTGCTCGATGGCCTGGCTCATGGCCTCTGCGGAGGGGAAGCGTTGCTCCGGCTTCCAGGCCAGACTGCGCGACGTCACGTCCTTCAACACCGGAATCGTCTGGAAGATGGGATGGGTGAACGGCAGGACGGCCGGCTTCTGGGAGCGGCCGATGAACTCCATCCAGCCGCTCGGGCCGTCCGCGAGCCGCGGCAGGGGCGATTCGCCTGTCAGGGCTTCATAGAAGCACAGCCCCATGGAGTACAGGTCGGATTGCGCCGACCCGCGGTCCTTGCCGCTCTGCGCAAACTCGGGGGCCATGTAGTCCGGCGTGCCCGGCACCTGCCCGCCCGTCATCGTGCCGCTGACGTCGCGCGCGATCCCCAAGTCGAAAATCTTGGCCCGCTCCGGGTGCCCGGCGGGGCTGTACAGGTTGCCCGGCTTGATGTCGCGGTGGATGATGCCGTGAACGTGGAGATGGTGCAGGGCTTTGAGGTAGTTCACGAACAGCTCGAGCGCTTCCGTGAGATCCATGCCCGTGCGGGACTGGCGGATGCGTCCGCGCAGGGTGAACTCGGGCATCCCGTCGAGGTACTCGAGTACCAGGAAGTGCTGCTCCTCGGTGCCGAGGCGCCCCTTGACGAAATCGCGGAACAGCACGATGTGCGGGTGCGTGTACTGCTGCAGCACGCGCGCCTCGCGCAGGAAGCGATCCACCTGCGACTCCGCGGTCAGGCGTTTGAGCGCCACGATCTCGCCGTTGCTCCGCCGCTGAGCCTTGTAGACCTCCCCGAAACCGCCCCGGCCGATGAACTCCAGCAACTCGTACACTTCATCGGAGTCGTCCTGGCGGATGACGCGCCGCTCGATCTTCTTGAACTCGCGCAGGACCTGCTCGAAGGTCTGGTAGCGATCGTCGCGGGACGCATGCAGGCACGTGCGGATGAACGTGGGCGCGCCGTTCAGCACCTGCAGGCCCGGCAGGTCCGTCTTGATGCGCGGCGCCTCACCGGAGTGCCAGCGCTGCACGTAGCCGATCATCGCGTTGTCGCCCAGCGGCGGGAACGGCAGCTTGCCCGTCAGAATCTGGAAAAACACGACGCCGAAACTGAAGATGTCCGACTTCTCGTCGCCGGAGAAGTTGTTGCCGAGCTTGACCCAGTCCGGGGCCATGTAGTCGAACGACCCCTTCAGCCCGGCCGTGCTGGTGGCGCTGCCGTCGGACTTGCGCGCGATGCCGAAGTCGATCAGCCGAACGTGCCCGTCCCGCGTGAGGAAGATGTTGTGCGGCTTCAGGTCGCGGTGGATGAAGCCCAGCTGGCAGGCATAGATCAGGGCGTCGAGGGTTTGCTGGGTCACGGAGCGCACCAGGTCCCAGGGCAGCCCGCGGGGATGCTTGGCAAGCGTGTCCTTGAGTTCCTCGCCGTCGAGGTACTCCATGACGAGGCAGCGCGCTTCGTCCCACTCACCGGCGCGCCACACGAACGAGTCGCGATAGCGCACGATATTGGGGTGTGTCAGGGCCTTGAGAATCTCGATCTGCCGGATGAAGCGGGAGTCCTTGGAGCTTTCCTCGCCGGCCTCGGCACGCCCCTTCTTGAGCGCCACGGTCTCCCCGTACGCGACGTTGGGATTGGAGCGGGAGATGCAGGTGGCTTGATACACATCCCCCTGGGCGCCTTTCCCGATGAGATCGAGGATCTCATAGTCGCCAATGATATTCTTTGCGGAGGATTCTGCCATGACCGCGTTACGTGTGCCGGCTGCCGCGCGCCGTTACCGCCCCATCTTGGCTTTTAGCTTCGGGAGTACGGCGTGCACCTGCTCCAGCACGTCGAAGGTGATCCGGCGTAATTCAGCCTGACGGCCCGCGTCCTTGGATTCAAGCAAGACGGTCGCCTGGCCGGCGGCCGCCGCGAGGTCGTCGAGCACGGGGGAGACCTCATCATCCGGGAAATTGCTCCATACGTCGCCGACGGCGCGCGGGATGCCAGCCTCGGCCTCGACCAGGCGCTGAATGGCCGCAGTGCGGTAGGCGCCCACTCGCCGAATCAAATCCGTGGCCTGCGCCTGTGTATCCGGTCCTGCCGAGCCCGTCGGCGGTTGCTCGCTCAGCCAGGCGTCCATCCGGTCGAGGCCCGCCGTCCAGAGGCGCAACTCGCTCTCGATCAGCCCCGGCAGCGTGGTGTCGCCGGAGCGCGTGAATTCGGCCAGCTCGGGCAGCACCGGCATGAGGCTCTGCAGACGGGCCGCGTCGCGCCGGCCCTCGCGGACGAAGTCCTGCACCTGCTTGACGGCAGGGTCCACCTGCAGCGCCGTCGTCGAGGTCGACGAGGTGGTGGACGTGGTCGTGCTCGTGCTCGACGTCGTGGTGCGCGGCGCCGTGGTCGTCGTTGACGTGGTCGAGGTGCTCGTCGTGGGTCGGGCCGACGTGGTGGTCGAGGTCGTCGACGTCGTCGTCCGCCGTGCGGAGGTGCTGGTGGAGGTCGTGGACGAGGTGGTGGTGCGCAGCGCCGAGGTCGTCGTGCTCGACGACGAGGTGCTGGACGTGACCGCGATCCGCGGGGCGCTGGTCGAGGAGGTGGTCGACGACGTTGTGGTTGAGCTTGTGGACGTGGTCACCGGCCGCGTGGTCGTGGTCGGCTTGGGCGATGCGATCTTGGTCACCTCCTGGGTGGACGCGACGGCGACGGGTGGTGTCGACGAAGGCGTGGCGGTAACCGGCGCGTGCGTGCCGACGACGCCGTCGCCGCGCAGCTTCCAGACGAGGGCCAGAATGCCGATCATCAGCGCCACCGCGATGCCGCCCCCGATCATGCCCCACGGCAGCGACTTGGCGGAAGCCGGGGGGGTGATGGCGGCGGCCGCCGCGGCGGCTGCCGGCGTGGGCGTCACCGGTCTGGCGGTCCGTTCGGCCCGCGGCGGAGGTGTGCTGGGCGTTGCCGCGCGTGCGGAACCCGCACGGTCATCCGTGGGCGTCTCGCGGTCGCCGCGCTCCGCGGTATCCCGATCCTCTTGCACCGGTGCAGGCCGTGGAGCCGGCGCCGGCACGACCGGCGTAGGGGGCTCCGCATCGTCCGCGCTTGCGGGCGGCAGCTTGCCCACGCGAACCAGGACGACGGTGATGTTGTCGTCACCGCCGGCCTTGTTGGCCTCCTCGATCAGCGCCCGCGCCAGCGGCATGAGCTCCCCGCCCAGGTGTTTCTCGATGACCTTGGCGATCAGGCGGTCGTTGACCATGCGGCTGAGCCCGTCTGAACAGATCAGGTACAGGTCGCCTTCTCGCACATCCGTCGGCGTCTGTTCGAGCTCCGCGGTATCCTGCAGCCCGACGGCGCGCGTGATGACGTTGCGGAACATTGCGGGCAGGGCTTTCTCGTCGGTCACCCCGGCCATATTCGCCACGGAATGGTCGCGGGTCACCTGCTCCAGCTTGCCGCCGCGAAAGCGGTACAGGCGACTGTCTCCGGCGTGGCAGGCCACGGCGCGCGACGGCTGCTCAGCCGAGAACGCAATGAGGACACAGGTGGTGCCGGTTCCCTTGTTGCCGCGATCTTCGGCCCGCTGCTTGATCCAAGTGCTGGCCTTGTTGACGGTGGCCTGCAACAGGGCCAGTTTCTGGCCCATGCGCATGTCCGGGGTGGCGCCCTTCTCAAAGGCCTGCTCAAGGTGCTCGACCAGGGCGGCGCTGGCCACATCCCCTTCCGCCGCACCGCCCATGCCATCGGCCACGCAAAACACACCGAAGGCGGGCAGGCGGATCAGCGAATCTTCATTGTTCTTCCGCTTGCGGCCCTGATCGGTGAACTCCGCCGATTCCAGATATTCAAACGGCATATCCCCGCCCCCATTTCCAGCCGTACTACTATTGGCCGTTTACTGACGCGTTGGAAGACGGCCCTTGGCCGCATCTGCCGAGTGAGACAGGCCTAGCCGGCGGGCAATCTGCACTTGTAGGCACAGTCACACAAGTGCCAAGTCGGTCACCCTCGAAGGCTACAATTGTTCGTCAGCGTTTTGCCGTCACGGGCAACTGCCAGTACGACGGCATGATTTTGCTGGAGACGGCTCCACCACCTATGACGATGCCGCGCTTCGCCTCGGGCGGCATCTCCGGATCGGCAGTCACCTCGGCCTGGCCATAGAGCACATAGTCGATCAAGCCCAGCGCCACCGGTTCGCTGATGTTCATGTAGTTGTGCAAGAAATAGGGCGATCCGAAAATTCCCTGGCGCGACTTCAGTTCCGGCGTTTCCACCACGAAGGCTTCCGTGCGGAAGATCTCGCGCAAGACCGCGTCCGAGCCGCCCACCACCTGGTTGTTGAAGATGATCAAGCCCGGCAGCCGCCCGGCGTCGAATTCCGGGATTTCGCCAAACTTGTTGCCCGAGATCGTGCCGGTGGTCAGCACCCACACGAACCCGATGTCCGTATTGAAGTCATCGGGCGTCACGAACTGAAGGAAGCGTCCGGCGTTGATCTCGAGCGGATTCGTCCGCTCGCCAATCTGCTGCCCCTCAAGGGCCAACAGGTCGCCGGCGATGAAGTTCACCGGCCCGACGCCCGTGTCGTTGGCATCAAGAATGACCGCGCGCGGCGCCGAGAGGGACACGTCGCCCGAGCCGGAAACCAGGTTCACCAGAACCGGGCTTGCGCTGTCGTGCTGGAGATACACGTTGCGGCCGCTGATCTCATCCAGCAGCCCGACCTCGACGCGAATCCGGTCCTTGGCGCTGCCGATGTCGCCGCCCGCGGTGAGGATGAGATTGTCCGCGTTGATCAGCGATCCGTTATCCGAGACGCTGCCCCCGCGGAATTCGGCGTCGCCGGTATCGACGTTGCCCATCCCGATGTCGCCGTCGACTTCGGCCAAGACGTCGTCCGCCGTTAGGTCTTCGAATACGAAATCCCCGCCGCCCTGGAGTTTGAAGCTGCCGCCGACGTCGATCGTGTCGATTTCCATGTCACCGTCCACGGTGAGATCGGCATCACCGCCCACATCAAGCGCGGCGCCAGTGTAGCCGCCGCCGATGTCCAGCGTGGCATCGCCGCCCGCGCGGACCGAACTGCCGGAGAGCGAGCCGCCCGACTTGAAGCTCAGGTCGTTGGCCGAGGTCAGGCCGCCGCGCAGCTGCTGGTTGAGCAGGGCCACGTTCGGGCCCGGTATGTCCGCCGGGACGAAGGGTGAAAGCACGCGCACCGGCACCGCCACCGGGCCAGAGGCGACGCTGCTGAGCTCCGAGATGTTGACGTTGCCGAGATCCACGGAGGTGGCCAGGGTGTCGGCGTCCACGCGCAGCGACTGGACGGAGGTGCCGATACTCTGGCGCGCACGCAGGCCGACGTTGCGGGCCCGCAGGAGGCCGCTGAGCGTGATGCTGCCGGCGGTGGCGTTGAGCACGAGCGTGTTGCCGGCCTGGACATTGCCCACGCCGCCGATGGATCGCGCGCTCATGACCACGTTGCCAGCGGTCGCGCTGATCGAGCCGTTCAGGTTCAGCGTCCCGCCCGGTGCCGCTCCGTAGGCGGTCAGGAAGATTGTTCCGCTGTCGGAGCCGACGGTTGCCCCGGCGTTCTGGCTGATGATCTGGCCGGAAATGTTCACATCGCCGTTGCCGCTGCGAACCGCCCCGCGCTTTTGGATGAAGTCTCCATCCGCCCACAGGGCGACGTCCCCGGCTCCACCCGCGCGCACCGCCGACAAGGCGTTGTTCATCACGATGTCATCGGCCGAGTGCACCAGTACGCTGCCGGAGGTCGCGACGACCGGACCCTGAAGGGTGATGGCGTCCGCGCTGCCGTTGGTAATCACGATATTGCCGCCGGCACTGGCAGCAAGGACCGTGAGTGCGTTGGCCTCGCCGATGTGGATGTTGCCGTTGTTGGCCCGCGCCGAAACCGCGTCCACGTCCGTGTCGATCTCCGCGTTGACCGTTCCGGCGCCGATCGAGCCGCCCACGGCTTCGAGCAGCAGCGAAGGCGTGACGATGCGGGTGGCGTTGTTCCCGTCGTCGAGGATGGAGCCGCCAGCGCTCAACTGAACCTGCTGGCCGGCGCTGAGGGTCTCGACCGTGATGTTGCCGACGACCGTCGCGACTGAGGCGGTGCCTGCGACCGCGATGCCGGTCAGAAAGATCGTGTCGGCCTCGCCGATGTAGACGCTGCCGCCGGGGGCATTGGCCTGCAGGGAGTAGGTCAGCGTGTCAATCTGCCCGGTCGGACCGGGGGCCCCGATGTTGCCCAGCAAGGCCGTCAGGATACCCGTGTCGGCCGTGATGCGCGTGCTGTTGTCATTGTCGTCCAGCAGTGAATTGGCCGCCGTCAGGGTCGCATCGCCGCCGGTGGAGTTTGTGCCGGCGGTGACCGTGCCGACGATGATGTTGCCGGCGGAGTTGGTGATGACGATGTCGCCGCCCGCGGTGACGGTGCCGATGGTGAGGGCATTCTGCTCGCCGACGTGGAAGTCGCCGGCATCCGCACGCCCGTTGAGGGTGCCAGCGGTCGTGTCGATTTGGGCGTTGGCGCCCGCCGCGCCCACGGCGTTGCCCGCGTTCAGGGTGACCGTTGCGGCGGTGATGCGGGTGGCATTGTTGCCGTCGTCGAGCAGGGAGTCGGCGGCACCCAGTGTTGCCGCCGTGCCCGCCGTCACGGTTTCCACCGTCATGACACCGGCCGAGTTGGTGACCACCACGGCCCCGGCGCTGATGACCGTCTTCAGCGTGATCCCGTTTTGCTCATTGATGAAGATACCGCCGGGGGCTGACGCGATCAGCGTGCTGGCATCCGTCTCGAGCTGCCCGCTGGCGCCGGTGGCGCCGATGCTGCCGCCGGCCGTCAGCGTCAGGAGATCGCCGCCCACGCGGGTCCCGTTGTCCAAATCGTCGAGCAGGGAGCCGGCCGCGACCAGGGTCGCGTCGCCGCCCGCGTTCACGGCCCCAGCCGTCATGTTGCCGGCGGAGTTGGTGATGACCAGGTCGTTGCCCGCCACTACCGTGCCGAGCGTGACGGCATCGGCCTCGCCGATGTGCACATTGCCGCTCGTGCCGTTCGCGTTGAGCGTGCCGGCTGTCGTATCCATTTGCGCCGTCGCGCCAGTCGCCCCGATCGACCCGCCTGCGCCCAGTGTCACGGTCGTGCCGGTGATGCGGGTGGCATTGACGCTGTCATCCAGCAGATCGCCCGCGGCGACCAGGGTGGCGGTGCCCCCCGCCGTCACGGTGTTGACCGTCATGTCGCCGGTACTGTTGGTGACGACGATGTCGCCGGTGGCTGTGACATTGTTGAGGGTCACGCCGTCGCGCTCGCCAAGGAAAACCCCGCCGCTGGCCGCGGTCACATTCAGCGTCGTGGCGTCGGTTTCAAGCTGGCCGGTCGCACCGGTTGCGCCGATGGCACCAGCGGCGTTGAGAGTGAGCGTGCTGCCCGCGACGGTCGTGCTGTTGTCTCCGTCGTCCAGGATGGACCCGGCGGCGGTCAGGGTGACATCGCCGCCCGCGGTGACAACGCCGGCCGTCATGTTGCCGGCGGAGTTGGTGATCACGACGTTGCCACTGGCCGTGACGGTGTCGAGGGTGACGGCGTTGGATTCACCGACGTTCACGTCGCCAGCCGCGGCGGCCGCGTTGAGTGTGCCCGCGTCCGTATCCATCTGGCCGGTGGCCCCGGCGGCTCCAACGGCACCGCCCGCCGCCAGGCTGACCGTGGCCCCCGTGATGCGCGTGCTGTTGTCGTTGTCGTCGATCAGGTTGCCAGCCGCCCCCAGCGTGGCGTCGCCACCCGCCGTCACCGTGGCGATCGTGAGGTCGCCGGCCGAGTTGGTGATCACAACGTCACCCGTGGCCGTCGCCAGCGTGACCGCAAGGGCATCCGCTTCGCCGACGTGCAGGTCGCCCGCCCCGGCCGTGGCGACGAGGGCGTCCACGTCCGTGTCGAGCTGTCCGGTCGCACCCGCGGCGCCGATCGCGCCTCCGGCGGTCAGGTTCACATTCGCGGCCGAGACGCCTGTGGTGTTATCGTCGTCGTCCAGAATGGATCCACCCGCCACGAGCGTCACATCAGCGCCGGACGTGACGGTGCCGAGCGCCACGCTGTCCGCTTCACCCACGAAGATGCTGTTCGCGCCACCGGACGTGGCGTTCAGTGTTTGGGCCGCCGTGTCGATCTGTGCCGTGGCGCCGGCCGCGCCGATGGCGCCGGCCGCGTTGAGGGTCACCGCGTTGCCGGTGACGCGCGTGCCATTCGCCCCGTCATCCACCAGGCTCCCGCCGCTGCCGAGCAGGACGTCGGCACCGGTCGCTGTGACGGTCCCGACGACCATGTCGGCTGCGCCGTTCGTCACCACGATGTCATCGTTGACCGCGGTGACCGTGCCGAGCGTCACGCCATCGGCCTCGCCAATGAACACGCCGCCCGCCGCTGCCGACGCGTGGATTGTGTCCACGGCCGTATCCATCTGCGCCACCGCTCCGATGGAGCCCACGGCCCCGGCCGCGGTGAGTGTAACCGTTCCGCCCGTCACGCGCGTGGCGTTGTCGTTGTCGTCGCCGATACTGCCGCCCGTTGAGGCCAGCGTGACATCGCCGCCCGCCTTGACCGTGCCGACCACCATGTCGGCGGCACTCGTCACCACGACGTTGCCGCTGGCGAGCGCCGATTCGAGGCTCAGGTCGTTGAGTTCGCCGACATGCACGTCACCCGCGGCCGCCGAGGCGAAAAGGGTGATGGCGGCCGTATCGATCTGCTCGGCGGCGCCGGCGGCGCCAACCGCTCCGCCGGCCGTGAGCGTCACCGTGCTGCCCGTCACGCGGGTCGAGTTCAAGCCGTCGTCAACCAGGGACCCGGCGGCCGTCAGGGTCGCATCGCCGCCCGCTGTGACCGCGCCGAGGGTCATATCGCCGGCGGAGTTGGTAACCACGATGTCACCGCTGGCGGTGACGGTGCCAAGCGTGAGCCCGCTGGCTTCGCCGACGTGGAGGCCGCCGGAGGCCGCCGAGGCGTGAAGGGTGCCGGCGTCGGTGTCGAGTTGCGCGTCGGCACCTGGCGCCCCGATAGCGGATCCCGCGCTCAGCGAGACGATGCTGCCCGTGACGCGGGTCGCGTTGTCGTTATCATCGAGAATAGACCCGCCGGCCGCCAGCGTGGCATCGCCTCCGACCGAGATGACGGTGCCGACCGTCATGTTGCCGGTCGAGTTGGTGACCACGACGTTGCCGATGGCGCCAACACCCGTCAGGATGATGGCATCGGATTCCCCGACGTTCAGATCGCCGCCAAGTGCGATGGCAGTCAGGGAATCGGCGGCGGTATCGATCTGGCCGGTCGGGCCTGTCGCGCCAATGGCCGCGCCTGCCACGAGGGCAACCGTGCCGCCGGTGACGCGCGTGCTGTTCAGGTTGTCGTCCAGCAGGGATCCCGTGCTGCTGGTGAGGGTGACGGCCTGTCCGGAAACGGAGCCGATGGTCATGTCGCCCGCGAGGTTCTGGACGGTAACGGTGCTGCTGGCGCTCAGCGCGCCGAGCGTGACGGCGTCGGTCTCGATGATGCGGATATCGCCCGCGGCGGCCGTAGCGTTGAGCGTGTCGGCGGTCGTGTCAAGCTGGCCGTTCGCCGCGTCGGTACCGATCGTGCCGCCGGCCGTCAGGGTGACGGTGTCACCGGTGATGCGGGTCAGGTCGTTGTTGTCATCGAGGAGGGAGCCCCCTGCAGCCAGGGTGGTGTTGCCGCCCGCCGACACGGTGACGAGGGTCAGGTCGCCGCTCGAATTGGTCACCACCACATCGCCGCCCGCCGTCAAAGAGGTCAGGGTGGCCGCATCGGTCTCGCCGATGTGAATGCTGCCGCTGGTGGCCGTGACTGTGAGGGCATCCGCCTGGGTCTCGAGCTGGCCGGTCGCGCCCGTGGCGCCGACGGCGTTGCCTGCCGTGAGCGTGACCGTGGTGCCCGCCACGCGCGTGGCGTTGTCGCCGTCGTCGAGGATGGAACCGTCCGCGCTGAGGGTGGCGGTGCTGCCGGCGGCTACGGTGCCGGCCGTGAGATTGGCGCCGTCGACGACGGCGAGGGTGATGGCGCCTGACGCCGTGGCGTTAGTCACGGTCAGGGCGCCTCCGCCCGATTGTGTCAGGGCGATGGCGCCGGAGCCGGTGCGCAGGGCGCCGGCCGTCGTCGCGGCGGCGCTGGAATTGAGCAGCGTGACGTCGCCATTCGTGGTGATCGCATCGATGGATCGCGTGGCGAGTTGCGCCTGGATCCCTTCGCCGGCGGTCAGGGCGATCGCTTGTTCAGTCAGCGTGAAGTTGTCGGGGTCGGTGATGGCGCCCGCGGCCGTCAGGGACAGGGCGCTGGCGCCGTCCGGATTGATAGCGGCGGCCACCAGGATGTTGCTGCCGCGGATCGCGATTTGCTGGGCCGTGATCGTGTCGAGCTCAGCGTCGGACAGGCCCAGAGCCGCCGCGGGATCTGCGGTGCCGAGTTTCACGTCGTTGGTCGACGTCAGCGTCTGTAGCGCGACGGTCTGCCCGGCGACCGAGCTGCTGCCGGGCGTGAGCGTCATGGCGTCGGCGGTCAGGGTGACGTGGCCACCCGCGCTGATGGCGGCAGCGTTGGTCAGAACCGGGGTCGTGACGGCCAGGTTCTGACCGGCGGTCAGCCCGGCGTGGGGTGCGGTGGCCACCACGGTCAGCGGGCTGGCGTCGATGAGCGCGATGCTGCCGCCGGCCGTGCCGGAGACCGTATTGAAACTGTTGCTGGTCGAGGTCAGCGCGACGTTCGTGCCGGCCCGGAAGACCAACCGGTCCGTCAGGAGCGCTGCGGACGCGGGATCCTGCGTGATGGAATTCGTCGCCGAGAGGTCGATGAGGTTGGTTGCCGCGAGGTACCCGTTGACGACGATATCAACCCCTGCTGTGACTATGATGGATAGGGGATCGATTCTGCCGGTTTTATCAATCTCGACCGATCCCGCAGAAATGATTGAGACGGCACCCGTTGCGGTGTCAATCTTGCCTGCAATGAACACCCTTGGGACTCCGTGGGGTGATTGAGCGCCCGTCTTCCCGTGCAGGTTTACGTTGCCTCCCGCGACGAGCCGCGTGTCCGAACTCAGCGCAATGCTGGCGTTGATGTTTGTGAAGGCGGGAATGGAGAAGTATGAGCCTGCCAGGGAAATATCACCGGTGGCAATTAGCGTGGAGTTGGAAATCCCCACGCCGCCGATTCCATTGCCGTCAGAATCTGCGCTCAGTTTAATATCGCCATCGGTGGCGTGAAGGGATCCATTGACGACAACTATGTTTCCTTTTGCCGATTTGGCTATGAAATCGTTGGTCAATCCGCCACTTATGAAGAGGTCTTGATTGGTGGTACTAGACTTGAGGACCACGTGACTGGCAGCAGTGGCATTGCTCGCGTACGTATAGACGGCAGCGGGTGAGTGCTGCTCAATGATTCCGTCGACGAAAGCGTTTGGCACGATGTCGTTTCCTGACTTGTATCCTGTATCGACGCGTGCTTTCTCCGATCCAAGGACGACGTCGGCCTTGAGAACAATTCCATCACCGGCATAAATCGAAATGTTGTCATTGGGGTTGCTATCGTCCGAGCTCACAACAGGCCCCAATATGGTCAGAACGCCTACCGCTTGGGTGTATACGATGTCTCCGTTTGGAGTGAAGATGCCCGATATGGAGGAGTCACCCTGCCGCTTGTTCTCCAACAGGATGTTACCAGCCGCCGTGTTCGTCACCATCGCCGTGACCAGCGGCGTGCTGATGTCCAGCGGATCTTTGCTGGAGACTTGGCCACGGACATCACCAAAGGAGTGCAGGTCCACTTCCTGGGCATTAATCACGCCATTGGTCTGCAGGATCGCACCGCCAGACAGGATGGACGCCTTCCCGCCAGCTGTGATGGGCCCTGTCGTGAGGGTGCCCGCTGATTCGAGGGCGATGTTCCCGCCCGCCTGGGCATTCGTGACGAACGCCTCGAAGCCGCCATCACGCAGGAAAATGTTAGTTCCCGCGACCAGCCCGATGCTGCCGACATCCGTATCCACCTGCGCCATGGCGCCAGCCGCACCAATGTTTCCACCGGCCTGGAGCCGCAGGGTGGAGGCGGTGATCGAAGTGGTATCGTCGCCGTCGTCGAGGATGCTACCCTGGGTGGTCAGGCGCAGGGTGCTGCCGGCGCCCGCCATAACCACAGTGAGATCCCCGGCGGCGGTGATGGCCGCGTTGGTTTGCGCCGAGATGAAGTTGAGCGTGGTGGCATCCCGTTCGTCAATCCACAGGCTGCGCGCGGTGGCGTTGAGCGTCGTGCTGGCCACATCGAGCTGCCCGGTGGGCCCCGCCGCCCCGATGTCACCATTCGCCGCGGTTAGCGTGATGGTGCCGCCCGTGACGCGCGTGGCGTTATTCAAGTCATCGACCAGCGAACCGGCCGCGCTCAGGGTGGCGCCGCCGCCGGCCGTCACGGTGCCGACGGTCATGTTGCCCGCGCTGTTCGTGACCACAACGTTCCCGCCGGCCGTCACCGTCCCGATCGTGACCGCGTCGAGTTCGCCGAGGTGCACATCCCCGGTCGTGGCCGCCGCGTTCAACGTGCCGGCGTCCGTATCGATCTGGCCGGTGGCGCCGGCCGCGCCAATGCTGGCGCCCGCTGTCAGATTGACCGTGCCGCCCGCGATGGTGGTCGCGTTGTTGCCGTCGTCCAGGATTCCGGAACCCGCGATCAGAGTGACAACGCCGGCGCCCGCATCGAGGTTAGCACCCAGCGCGATGGCGTTGGTGACGGTCACGTTCAGCGTCCCGCCGCCGGTTTGCACGCTGCCGTTGCCAGTGTTGGCAAAGTTCGCGCCGCTGGCGGTAAAGTCGCCCCCGTTGAGTTCGACGCGCCCCGTGATGGTGACGTCGCCTGCGCCGGAGCCGTCGGCGTCTGCCAGCAGGGCAAGGCCCAGTTGATCCGTGGTGAGCAGCGTGTCGCTGTCGACAATGTCGGCAGCGATCGACAGGTTGTTGGCCGCCATCAGGGTAAGGGTGTTGGTGCCGCTCAGGTCATAGTCCAGATCCGCGTCTTCCAGCCAGGTGATGTTGCCGTCGACCAGATTGGTGGTCGTGGTGGTGATCACCACGTTGGCGCCGTTCGTCAGGGCCGCGCGGACCCAGATGACGTTTAGTATGGATTCCGCATCCATGGCGATGAAGGGGCTGTTGGTGCTGATCTGGACCGCCGCCAGGCCGTTGCTGATGGTGATGTTGCTGGGGTCGATCAGCCAGGTGCCGGCCGCGCCCGCGGGAGCCGAGACGTCAGGCGTGGCGCCGATGTGGAAACTTTCGTGGCCACTGGTCTCGACCAGGCCGCCGTTGCCGGACTGGGCCCCGCCGCGGGCCTCCAGGCGGGCGCCCGTGGCCACGGTCGCGGAACGGTCGCCAACAACAAGGATGGTGCCGCCATTGCCGATGAGTCCGGCGTTTGCCGTGGTGACGCTGTCCGCGCTGAGGACGACCGCATCCGACGCGCGGAGCTCAACCGTGCCGCCGTCGCCCAGCAGGCCGTCCGCCTGGATCGTGCCGAACTGGCCGACCTGGGTTCCGGACACGCGCACCTCGCCGCCCTGTATGCCGGACACGGTGATGCTGCCCTGGTTGATGACCGTTCCGGCCTGGTCCGCCGGCGCCCCCGCGCTGGCCATGGCCGCCGTCAGTTGGGCGAGAACCGTGGACTGCTCCTGCTCCGTCGAGGTTGATGGAGCGGGAACGGCACCGGTGGCCTCCGCCGCCGGGGCGGTTGCGATGTCCGGCGCCGCATTGGTCAAGGTGCTGGGATCCGTATCGACCCCATCGATCACCAGGTGCACCTCGCCGCCCGCCACGCGGTCGATCAGCACGGAGCCGCCAGCCGCCAGAATCACGTCCGACGCGCTGATGGAGCCGCTGTTGGCCACGGCGCCGCCGATCAGGTACACGAAGCCGCCGTTCAGGGAGCCCTGGTTCACGACATCCCCGCCACCGCCGGCGAAGGCCAGCCGCCCCGCCATGAAGTCGTTGTCGCTCATGTTGAGCGCGGAAGCAACGAGCCCGCCGACGTCGACGTTGGCGGAAGGCGAGAAGAGGATGCCGTTGGGGTTAATAAGGAAGACGCGCCCGTTGGCCAGCAGCGCACCCGCGATCTCGCTGGGGTCGCCGCCCACCACGCGGTTGAGAATGGCCGCGCTTGACCCCGGCTGCACGAACTGCAGCGACTCGCCCGAGAGGATGTCAAATCCCTCGTAATTCACGATGGCGCGGTCGGTGCCTTGATACACCACGACGGCATTTCCGTTGCGGGTGTAGGACACGTCCCCCGACACCACCTGGGGGCCGCGCGGCATCGCCAGCACCGGCAGGATCGGACTGAGGACCATGTACAGGGCCATGAGCCAGGTGGTCGCTCGCAGGACGGGACTCCGGCGAATACGTTGTCTTGGGGTCAGCATGGGCTACCTCCGCTTTCTAGAATTGGACTTGGGCGCTCAAGTGATAGCGTCCGGACTTCTCGACTGGGTCGTTTTCGCTGTCTTCAAACTCGCTCGGGAAGGACAGGGGCACGCCCCAGTCGAATTTCATCTGGGCGTAGCGTGTCATGCGCAGGCGCAGGCCCGCGCCGACGGAGAGGAGAGAGTAGCTGCTGTCGAGTCCCAGCGGATCCTTGATGCTGACATAGCCCGCATCGGAGAAGAGCACGAACTGGAGGTTGTCGCGCGCTTCACCCGCGGCCTCTCTGCTGTTCTGGCCCGCGGCGGAAGCGGCCTTGGCGCGGCGGCCGTAGCGCGCCGGGTTGAGCACGTCGGCGTACAGGGGGGTCCGCAATTCCAGCGAGCCCGACACGCCATCATCGCCGGCGGCGATACGCTCGGGAAAGCCGCGCACGGAGTCGCCGCCGCCGATCGACTTCTGTTCCGCGGGCACCAGCGGGCCACTGCCGATCTGGCCGTCGAGCTTGCCGAACAGCGTCCAATGCTTGGACGCATTCTTCTGGCTCGTGGTCGGGCTCATCAGCGGCTGCAGGCGGCCGATCTGCATGCGTTCGATAAAGTAGGTGGGGTCGGCATCCACGCGCAGGGCGGCAATTTCATCCTTGGTCGTCGGCAGGCCTTCGAAGTTACCCACGGACTGGCTGGTCAGGAAGTTGCGGCCGCCGAGGGCGTCGGGGCGACCCGAGGCGTAGGTGAGGGCAACGGAGAAGGGCAACAGGCGCACGCTGCGCGCGTCGGTCGCGAAATCCGGCTCGCTGCCGTTGCCCGCCAGGATCAGCTGGTCTTCAATATAGCGGTACACGCCTCCGAAGGCGGCCGTGACCTGGTGGCGGTCGTTGGCGACCAGCCGGTAGGATCCCTGCAGGCCGGTGAACCAGCCGTTACCCTTGATGTCGATCCCCTCGACCACGTCCTGCGCGTCCAGGTCGGAATAGCCGCCAAATGTCGTGAAGGCGCCGCCGTTTTTCCAGTCGTATGGCAGATAGTAGCTCGCCGCCACGGACTTCAGGTCCTTGAGGTTGGGCGAGACCGGGCCGAGGATCACGGACAGGACGTCGTCGTGCCGGGTCAGGTTCATGTGCTGCAACGTGATCGAGGGGCGCCAGTCGCCGGTGGCTTCCGTGCCGGAGCGGCTGATGCTGAACACCGTGTGCAGGGGCAGTTCCTCGTCGACGAAGTAATCCATGTCGGCGTAGCGGCGGGTGCGGCCGGCCTCGGCGTCGCGGCGCACATGCAGGTCGGTGTCCATCGTCAGGTCCGGATGGGCGTTGATGCCGTACATGCTGCGGTAGAAAGCCTCGTAATTGAAAGGCTCGCCTTCCTTGAGGCCGGATAGCTTGTAGCGCAACTGCTTCTCGCTGAAATAGCGCCCCTTGTACGGCACCTTGGGAGCTTCCGTGCCTTCGGGTGCCCCGGCCTTGGCGGGAACCTTCTTGTAGAAATTCATCTTGCCGTAGCGGCCGATGTCGACCTCGTAGATCACGGTGCCCCGGGTGTAGTCCGTCGGGGGCGTCCACACGCTGGCGAGGTAGTAGCCCTTCTCAACCAGCTTCTTCTTGTAGTTGCTGGCAATGGTCTGGATTTCGCGGGCCGTTAGAACGCGCCCCTCCACTTCCTTGCGCAACTCGTCGTACAGCCCGAGGGCCTTGAGTACATCCATGTCCCCGCGCACTTCGAGCTTCTGAATCTGGAATCCGTCCTTCTTGGGTGTACCGGCCTCCTCCTTGGGGGCCTCCACCGGCGTCGTGGCCTTCTCTTCCTGGGTTTCGGGCAGGCTGACGGCGGGCTGCTTCGGAACCTCGGGTGTCGTCTTCTGCTCCAGGATGTCGGCCTCCTGGGTCTTGAGTTCCTGGCCCATGCTGGCGCCGGGCAGCCGCGCGGCATTCGAAAGGCGGGCCTGCGCCCACGCCTGCCCGCTCCCGAGACCGCACCATGCGATCGCGACGATCAGCCATGCCTTGCGCCCACTCAACTGCTTCGACTTCGCCGGCTGTGTCATGCAGACTCCTCCACTTCTTCTCGGCCGCACGGTCCTGCGCGCCTGATGTAATCTCCGCCCGTTCATGGCGTCGCGGCCTGCGCCGCCGGGGACGGCGGCACAGGCACCAGCTCATAAAGCGTGCGACTTTCCCGGTCGAACTGATAGTCCCGCTCCGGTACCATGGAGTACCGGTTGTTCAGGGCCAATTGCGTCCGCTCTTGCTCGAGTTGCTTCTCGCGCAGCAGTAGACGCAAGGCTTCCAGTTCCTGATTGATGACTTGTTTTGCGGCGAGAAGGCGCAGGAACTCGTGGGCTGTCGTCTCCTCGTCGAATTGACGGGAGACGCGACGTTCAAGTCCAGCCACGGGCGTGGAATCCTCGTCGGGACCGGGGGTTGAACCCTGATGGGCGACTAGTTCATACAAGGTTTTGCTTTCGGTGTCGTACTGATATTTCTTGTCGGGTTCGACCGCGAAAGTCCCTTTTAGCCGTCCGTCCAAGACCAGCAGTTCGCGTTGCTTATCGCTGAGCAGTTGCGTCAGGACTCGCTGGGTTTCGTCCCCGGACTGCCGACGAGACGCCAGTGACTCAAACTCCTGGGCAGCCTGATCTGAGGAAAATTGCAGGTGCGTTCGCCGTACGGCTCTTGCGCTGGCACCGGGGGACTCCATGGTATCCGGTGCATGGGGAGATGGTGGCTTCGACGTGGCGAAGGCGGGCGGATTGCGGTTTGCCTCGGCGATGGGTTGCGGCTGATCCGCTGCTGGTCTTTCAGCCAAAGTGCTCTTGGTGCTTGAGATGGTGTTGTACGGCTTGGCTCCTGCCGTTGACGGTGCGCTTGCGGGCAGAGGGCGACTTCCTCCCACGTTAGGCTGGCTGCTGGAGACTGCGTTCTTAGCTGGTGCGGACGTGGGGTAGCTGGGTAGCGCCGCGGGGGCACCCGCGACTACCGTCGCAGGGATGCCGGCTGCGGTTGTGGCACCAGCCCCAGGCTGGGGGGTGCCGCCGCCGACCGTTGTTGAACGATTGGCGTTGAATGTCGTTCCCCTGCTGCTCGCAGGGGTCGAAAAGGACTGACTGTTTTGTGCGGCTGGCCGCACGGTAGTGGCATTGCGCTGATTAGTTTCAGATCCCCACAAGCGCCACCAAGACTTAGTGGACTTCCCGGTTGCGGCGTTACGGGTCGTTGATATCGCACTTGTGTCTGTGGAACGGACGCCAATCGCGGACGGCGTGTTCCGCGCGTCTCGCGTTAACGTGGGTCGGTTATCCTGACCTGAAGGACGCGTCACATAGGACGTGACGGGTTTCTGAGTTGGCATCCTGGCGTTGGAGGCCTTCCCAAAACCGCCCGGGTTGGCACATCCGACCAGCACACAGACAGACGCGCACCGCAATCCCAACCTTAAAGCGCTCATCATATCGCAAGAAACTCCGGATACGAACTTGCGGCCTCACCGGCGGGGCTTGCAACAGGACACAACTCATTCCCCCGCAGCACCCTTACCAATCATGCACATACGACTGGATGGGGTAAAGTTTGTCAACACCAAAAATGCACAGACCGAGACAGCTAACCGCCGTTGCTGGAATTCATTCTGACCGAAGTTCGTCATGGGTTTTGGCTATCCACGATGCGGGGCTCCACCAATCTCAAATAGCGCCCGGTCCAGTCACTCTCGTCACACAGGGCCACCAACTCCCTGTACAACTTCAGGGCCTCTTCCCGGTCCGCCAGGCTTTCGGCGTGTTCTTGCCCGTAGGCGCGATTCACCTGTTCTTGCAGGAGTGGTGCGGCCTGCGTCTCGAGCGCATCCACAGCCTTGCGTATGTCGGGTTGGCCGGGGACAAGCCGGTCGACCAATCGCAATACCTGAAGCGCTTCCAGAAAGGCCCCGCTCTGCGAGGCCTCTTTTGCCTTCCCAAGAAGGCGCTCGGCGTACGGCTGCACTCCGGCCAACAAACAGCGTTCCATGGCGTTGGAGACGACGCGTGAGTTGCCACACGCCAGCAGAGTCTTCTGTCGAGACTGGGCGAGGAGCCGAGTGTCTGCGGCTGAGCCGGACAGAACCAGCAGGTCCAAACTGTTGACGTACTCCGTGAAACAGCCTAGGGCCTCAAGTGCAGTCGTGGCGGTGGGATTTTCGGGCGCCTCCTGAAGCGCGGTGCGTAACGCCGCTTCTGCCAACGCCACATGCCCCTTTTGGATACTGTTCATTGCGATTTCGGTAGCCTGCATGCTGCGTACCCGCCGAAGCAGTTTCTCGCGCAGCGCCGGCAGTGTGCCGGCAAGCCCCCCCTCTTCCGATTGCACCGCCAGCATCTGTGCCGCTTCTTCTAGCGATTGCGCGCGCCAGCCATTCGTGGAGGAAAGCAGTTGCTCTGCATCCGCAATCCTGACGGCCAGATTTGATTCTGGTACCGCGTCAGGCGAGTGCTGATCCCCAGCGTCGACAGGGAGGGCGGTTTGCGTATCGGCAAGAGAAGGCCCATTGCCCGTGCGATGCTTCGTGCGCGACCACACGATGGCCAAGAACAGAGCCAAGAGGCTAACGCACGCCGCCAGGCCAATATAGCGCTGGGTTTGACGGCGAGTGGCGTCGATCCCGCCATCGGAGATGTGCACGTGAAGCACGACTTCGTCTGACAGGGTGATGATATCCCCGTGGTGCAATTTGCGGGGGCCCGTCACGCGCGCGTCATTGACAAAGGTGCCATTCTTGCTGCTCAGGTCCTGAATCATCAGGCCCGCTTGTTTGCCGGCAAAAATCTGGGCATGCATCCGTGAAACCGTCGTGGCTGTAGGAAACGCAACCTGCGACTTGCTGGCGTGACTGCCCAAGGTGACCGGCAGATGAACCAGGGGAATCTGTCGCCCAGGCTCGGGGCCGCTCCTGACAACCAACATCGGCGGTTGCCGAAGGGCCGGCGGTTCCACCGGCGGGGCGCTCGTATCCGATTCTGGCGCGGCCGCAGGCTCCTCCGGCCCGAACAAGCAGGATCCCAGTTGAATTCCGAAAGCAATGACCATGCCATCGCTGAGTCGATTGCTCGCGCCCAGTTCCTGACTGGTGATGTGGTCCGGGCTTGGTATCGAGGGAACGCGGCAAAGGCTGCGACCGTCCGGCCCTGTCTGCTGGCGTAGAAAAGTCCCGTTCGCGCTGGCCATATCCACGATATAGAACGCACCGTTTTGCGAAACGATGCAGGCGTGAAGCCCCGACACGCTATCGTGATCCAGCACCAGATCGTTGGATGCGTCCCGGCCCACCAGAAAGGGCAACTTGCGGACGACGACCTTCCGGTCAGGGCTGATGGAGATTGTCAGCGGCGTGTGTGGGGCGGGAATCATGCAGGCTCCGATCCAAGCGCTGAATCCGCTGCTCCATCCACAGACGCAGCGGATCGGATTCTGGCAGTCTCAGGGCCAGCAGTTGCCATTGATCTCTAGCCTCGGCCAGGCGCAGCGTCGTCTCGCGCGCAAGCGCAAAATCCATCTGGCTCTTCAATGCCCGATACTCAACATGAAGCGCCATGATCTGTCCATCCGGATCCGCACCGTGTTGAATGAGTTGTTGGAGAATGTGCAACGCCGAACCGAGGTCGCCCTCGTTGCGGGCCGCGATGGCCCGCTCAAGCCCCTGCGGAGAGGTGGCGGGCTGTGTGCCACGCTTCACGAGCAAGAGGACCAACAGCAGCAGAAGCAAGATCCCACATGCGATGACGATGCCCGTCGATTTGCCCCTGCTGGCGTTTGATTCATTCCGGATGGGGTGGCCTGAAGGCGCCTCAAAGTCCACTGTTATCACAGAATCGCCGAACCGGATGGCTTCGCCTGACAGGACGGTGGCCTTCTTCACTCGCTTGTCGCGGACAAAAGTTCCGGCCTTGCTGCCCGCATCGAGAATATGCACCTGGTGCTTTCGCAGGCAGATGACCGCATGCCGGCGCGAAACCGAGCGATCGTCATCCAGCGGCAAATCGACTTCGGCCCCGCGTCCAACAACCACCTCGTCCTGATCGAAGGTGAACGTCCGCGAAAGCGCAGGGCCCTTGATGATCGATATAACGAACTTGCCCGGCATGGCAGACACACTCCAGGGACCTTTACCGCATAACTCCCAGTCCGCCGCCTTCCAGGATGGGCTTAAGCAGCGCGATCATAATGGGCACAATGCCCATGAGGACGAACGCTGGCAAGATGAGCAGCAGGAGCGGGATCAGCAATTTTTGCTGGGCCTGCGTGCCGAGGCGTTCAGCCTGCTCGTAGCGCTCCAGGCGCATTTTCTCAGCTTGGGCTTCGAGGATATCCGCGACGCTGGCGCCCATCCGAACCGCCTGAACGAGGATGGCTGTAAACGAGAGGAGTTCGGGCATTTGCACGCGCGCCCCCAGACGCAGGAGGGCTTCCTGCTGGGACATTCCCAGTTGCACATCGCGACGTGCGATACGAAACTCATCCGTCAGTGGGCTCCGGTGGATGCGCGCCAGCACACGATCGATGGCCGCCCCGAGTTCCAGGCCCGCACTGGCGCAGAGCGAAAGAATATCCACGAAATAGGGCAGGTTGCGCCGGATCTGGGCGTGGCGGTCCTGGATGATCCCACTGAGCCACAGCTCGGGAAAGACCAGCGCAAAGAGCAGCGCCAGGAGGCGTAACCCCGGCGCGAATGGCGCGGTGGCAAACCAAAGGACAGCGGCGGCGAGGAAGCGGAAAGCAAAGAACTCCTCGGCCGCGAGTTGCTCCTTGATTCCCGCAGCGTCCAGACGCCGTTCCAGCCATTGGCGATACTGCGGCCACATCAGGCTCGAAACCACGGGCACCAGGAGCCGCAGCACGGGCGCTGCATATGTGAACAGGGTCTTGTTCTCCGGTTGGTCGCCCTTCTTGCGCGGGGGTTGCGCGAGAATCGTGCGCACGCAAAGAAAGACCACGACGGCGGCCAGTCCGGCTCCGGTGAATGTCATGGCATCAAGCATATGCGTTTGAAATCCCATTCCTGCAACAGCCCGGCGTGCTACACCTTCACGTCCGACATGCGCTGAATAGCGAGCAGTCCCAGAATATTGAGCACAGCACCTGCAACGATCAGCGACAGGCCCAAGTTGGAGTCAAGAAGGCTCCGGACGCCTTCGGGATTGATAAAATACCGGCCCACAAGCAATAGGACCGGCAGCGCGGCAATGACATACCCTTGCGTGCGGCCCTCAGATGTCATCGTGCGGATCCGATCTGCGACGCGCTCCCTATCGCGAATGGACGTGACCAGTTTATCCAGGACGGCGACCAAATCGCCGCCGGTCCGCAGCGTGACCAGGATCGCGGTCACAAAGATGGTGACACTTTCGGAATCCATGCGTTCGCCCAAGCTCTCCATTGCGTCTTCCAGCGACGCGCCCAGATCTCGTTCGCGCTGAATCATCCCAAACTCCTCCCGGGCGGGCGAGGGCATTTCGTTGGCGACGATCTCGATCGTCTGGCTGATGTTGAACCCGGCGTGCAACGAGTTGGTCATCAGGATCAGGAGGTCCACGAACTGCCGCAGGAAGAGGCGCCGTCGGCGCCACTGGGCGGCGCCGACCGCCCAGCCGGGAAACTGCCACACGAGGAAGGCGGCCAACGCGGCCAGCAAGAGGCTGCCGGTCATGGCCCAGCAGAGCAGGGCGATCCCGGCGCATCCCAGGAGCAGGAACCGGACGATGCGCCCGGCGGGGATCGTTATGCGCTGCCGATCCAAGTCCTTTGACACGCGCGTGGCCGTGGCGTAAAGGTGCGACCGCACGCGGGGGGCCAACAGAAGCACACCACCCGCGACGACCAGGCTGAAGCAGAAGTCGAGCCACATAACGTCAATTCCCCGCGTTCACGATGCGATTCCCTACCCGTTGCGCATACTTACGCAACGCTATACATACTGTCCCGGTCTGGGCGCCGCTTGTCGGCGCCCTTTCCCCCATAAGCCACGTCAAATTGCGGCAACTTGTCCTCGATGCGGGGCATCGTCCTCGCATTGGACCTACTACGCTGTGTTCAGCACCCCGGCCAGAAACGTTTCAAGGCGGCACGGGTGGCACCGCGCCCTTCCCTTTACCAGAGAAGGCCAGGTGCAACCCGGGCTGCGCCTTTGCGCCAGTAGCGGCTAACGCCCAACGCTCCGCAAGATCACCCGCCACTGAGCGGAGGCGCTTTGGATGACCTGATTCCCCGCCGCGGCGCTGTCATGAATCTGCTTCAGGTAGCCCGCCGTGTCGGGGAGCCGGGCCACGTCGGCGGGCCGCACCACGTCAAACTGAACGACTGGCCAGGGGAGTGGTAGGTTTTGAATGGGGTCGGGCCAGAGCACAACCGAGATTGTAGCCTCTGGGGCTGTATTGATCCGGTTGCAACAACACGCAATCAGTACTGAACCCATGTAAACGGCGTCGGTCAGTTCTGCCACGGGTGGTGGACTGATGGGGGGGGCGGCGTTCCACGTCAGCAGGGGGGGCCACAAAGGCGGCAACTGTGCGATGGACGGCAGAACAATGGTCTGAACCAGATTATTGACGCTGTCGGCGGCCAACCGCACGCCCTCCAATGCCAGATCGGAAACAATTTCGAATCCGGCGCGAACGGCGGCATCCCTTGCATCCAGCACGAGCTTGTCAATCATGGCGCTGGGATCTTCGACAAATTCCGCCAGCCACACGATCAGGGCTTCCATATCAGGCAACCCCAGACTATCGATCAGCTCCGATGCATCAACCGAAAAGGCGAGCCCCAGCGATCCCCCGATCCCGATGGAAACACCGGCGCCCAGTTCGAACTCGATCATGCCATCGAATCCAACGCGCACGACAGCCGAACCGTAGGCCATGGCACCGGCGTGACCCTCGGCCGTGACGGTAACGTTTGTTTTGATGCCAAAAATGTGAGCTTCAAAATCCAGTTCCACTTCGGCGCTGACGTAGGCCCCGGCGCGCGCATCGACCCCCAAGGTTAACCCCGTCTCATCGAGATGCGCCTCTATTGTGCCTTTGGCCCCGATCAGCGCTTCGACTTTTCCCTTCAGTTGCGCGCTGGCACCCACATCCTCGTTGCCGGCGCTCAGCCGTTCCGAGGCGGCCTCCAGTTCAGCCGCGAGACCAACCTGTCCTTCGAGCGTCACATCTGCCGAGCCCTCGCCAATCTTGATCGTGGCATCTCCGCTTGCACCGGCCTGCACGTTGCCGGCCACCATGCTGCCATTCGCTCCCGTCTGGCTGAACGCCTGAGACGCGCCAACCTCGGTATGCACATTAGCTTCCGCCCCGTCCTTGTCAGCGGTCACAGTGCCCGTGGCATTGCCAGCCTCGAACTCGGCGTTTAAGGTCTGTTTGTTCAGATCGACATCGGCGGTTCCCTTCGCATCCGGACTGGCAACATCAAGGTGCACCGTCCCCTCGGCAAGGTTGGCCGTCCCGTCGGCACGGGCCTGCCCCGCCTGCACGCTGGCTTCGACCGTGTCGCTATTGAGATCGGCGTGTACGTTGCCCTTGGTATCGCCTGCTTCAAGGCGCCCCGCGATCGTTTGCTCATTGAGGTTGAGATCAGCGGACCCACTCACGTCGCGATTCGCGGCATCGACGTGCATGGTCTCGTCAGCAAGACTGGCGCTAGCATTGACGCTCGCCGGCCCTGATTTCGCCCGGGCATCCATAGTGCCGGACGCGAGATCAGCTTGAGCGGCCCCGGAAACTCCCGGTTGCTCCACGACCACACGGAGCGGCTCAGCCGCGCGTGCGACCGGACAGAAAAAGCTGCCCGGTAAGCCCGCGTACACAAAGCCCGAAACCAGCAACGGAACGACGTACCGATTGGCGCGGCGAATGGCCGCCAGGGGTGAGCTTGCGATGGATAGGAAGCGCGCCTTCATTTCGTCTCCTTTCCATTCCAGCCCGGATCGCCGCCGGCGGCGATGGTTTCCAAATCCTGAATGAACGTGCGGGCCCGGATGGACGCCTCGCTCGTGCCGGTGCCGACCGCCACCAGGAGGCGCACCCCCCGCTCATAGTCCGCCTTGCTCACCACGAGTGCGCGGCCCAGGTTGTAGCGGGCGTCCGGATAGTAGGGGTTGGCGGCAACGGCTTTGGCAAAGTACGAGAGTGCGGCCTGAGTGTCGTCCTGTTTGGCGGCCAGGATGCCCAAATTGTTCAGGGCTTCGGCGTACTGGGGCGCCTGCTTCAGCGCCTTCTTGTAGCTGGTTTCGGCAGCTTTCAAATCGTCAAGGCGTTCCTCGCAGGCCCCGCGCACAAACCAGTTCTCCGCGCGGCCAGGTTGATCGGCCGTCGCCTTCAGGGCGATGACGAGGGCCTCCTTGGCCAGCCCCTGCTGGAGCAGCACCGCCGCCAGATCGTGCCGTGCCATGGCGTCGTCCGGATAGGTCTTCACAAGGGACTCCAGAATGTCCTGCGCGGCTTTGGCGTTGCCTGTGGCGGCTTCGAGCCGGGCCTTTTGCAGCAGGGCCTCCGGCAGGCCGGGTGTCTTGTCCAAAACCTCGTCCAGCGTCTTGCCGGCCTTGTCGTTCACGCCGCGCGCCATCAACCGGGAGGCCACCAGGACCTTGGCCTGCGGGTCGTCCCCGGAGACCCTGATCAGCGTCTCCCAGACGTGATCCTCCTGCTCGGACATGCCGGCGAGATAGTAGAGCCGTGCGAGCATCAGAAGCGTCTCGCGGTTCAGGGGTTCAAGCTGCAGGCTTGTTCCCAGGTACTGGGCGGCCAACTTGAGATTGCCGGCATCGATCAGCAATTCCGCCAGGTTGTTCAAGGGCAGTGCCGACTTCGGATCCGCCTTGACTGCTTCTATAAACGCGGCTTGGGCCTCTTCGATCCGGCCCTGCTTGAGAAGTGCCGCACCCAGGTTATTACGGGCAAGGGCATGGCTCGGTTCGGCAGCCAACGCCTGCCGGTAGCGCCGCTCGGCTTCTTCCGGATTCAGTTGCAGCATGAACACGTTGCCGGAGTTGTTGGCGGCCGCGGCCAGCAGCTTGCGCCCATCAGGGGAATCGATGTTCTCCACCGCCTGGATGGCGCTCCCGAAGGCATCCTGTGCGTGGTCGTACTTGCCCTGGTCCAGCATGCTTAGCCCCTTCGTGTAGATTTCCGCGGCGGGTTTCAGCGCCTCTGGCATGTTCGTGATGCTCCCGTTGTCCTGCGCCCACAACACCCCCGCCCGCAGCGCGAGCAAAAGCACAACCGCCCAAGCAATTTTCGAGTTTCTCATCGCGCGTTGACTCCTTGGTTGCCACTCAACACACACGTCACTTTCCGGCTCCATAAATCACCGCCCGCCCTTCGGCGGCCGCCTTCTCCACGGCGTCCCGCCCCGTCGTGGCGGATTTCTCGGCAGATTCGCGCCCGCTCCGGGCCGAGTCTTCAATAGCCTTCCGCGCCCCGTTCGTGTCGATTGTCGGTGGCGGCTCGTTTGGCTTGCCGTCGCCATCCGGATCATAGCCCGGCCAGTCCGGATCGGCCCAATTCTGAATGCCATCGTTGTCCAAGTCGTTGTCGACTAAATCGGGAGCGCCATCCCGATCCACGTCGGCGCCGAACAGCCCCCCGGGGATCGCCCCTGCGTCCGGCGCTTTGCCCAACGTTTGCGGCGGCCCATAGTACGCGACCGTGCTGTCCGACATCCCGGAATAGTGGCCCACCGAACCCGCTGGTGGGCCACTAATACCATTACGTATGCCGGTGCCGATCCAAGTGGCGACTGACTCTATGTACGCCTTACCAGACAAAATTGCGTTTTTTACATTTGCGCCATGCACAGTAGTGCTTCTACCTGATGCCACCTCATAGGAATACAAAAGAAGAGAAACAGGTACGCCCGTGCTCTTTCCAATAGCAGTCGGAATAAAATTCAACAACGCGGCAGCAATGCCGCAGGTAACGTCCGTGGCCACATCCAACCCCAATGATACCACATCCATACTCCTGCTCAGTCCAACAGCCCAGCTCGGCGCATTACCGTCTTTCATCGACCAGCTGAAATCTCTGATATCGTTGTGAATATCATCTATTGTCTCACCCGCAACATCGCCAATCATTGCACCAGTCTGGACAGCCTGCATGATGCCAAGAGGCATTTGAAATTCCGGTATGGCTTTTACATATTCCCGCGAATTTTCATATTCCTTCAAAAGACCTGCTGTGTTCTTGAGTATTCCTAATGCTCGAACACTCATTAGACCTGAGGGATCCACAAAGTTGACTGAATCATTGGCGCAGTACGCATACTGATTTGGCCCCTGACTCAGTCCCACTGGATCCTTGGTCAGGAAGCGTCCGGCATTGGGATTAAAGAACCGCGCCCGATAGAAATAACTGCCGGCCGTACCGTCCCATTCCCGGCCCGTATACCGGTATGGGTTTTCAACCGTGCTCGCAGTCTCCTTCGGCGTCCCAAACGCGTCGTATGTGTAGTGCGCGACTTGGGCGCCCTGCGCATCCGTCAGCCCCGTGATGCTGCCCAATCCGTCCGCCTGGTAAAACGTTGTCGCGTCGCCGCGCGTTTGCGCCAGCGGCTCATCGATGCCCGGCCCGTGCAGGTACGACGCGGACTGGGCGTTCCCGGATATTTCCGCAATCACGGCTTCCTGATCGAAGAGGAAGCGCGTGGCGGGCTTGTCCGCCTCGGCCCGGCTTACCCGCGCGCCATTCGGCGCATACCCATACGTCGCGCTCCCCGACGGCCCCGACGCCGCAATCATCCGGTTGGCCGCGTCGTATTGATAGGTGTAGGCCGCCCCGTCAGCCGTGCTGCGCGACACGAGATTGCCGTCCGCATCGTAGGCAAAACTCGCGGCGCCGGCCTTCAGCAGCTGGTTGTCCTTGCCGGTGGCATAGTCGGCCTTCACGCCGTTGGCCGTCTCCACGACCCGGTTGCCCACGGCGTCGTACGCGTATGCCGTCACGTTGGTGCCCTCGGCCACGGTCGTCAGGCGCCCCAGCGCGTCGTACGTATATTGCGTGACCTTGTCTGCGCCTTCGGTCATGCGCGTGCGGTTGCCCAGAAGATCATAGACGTACTGATACCGCGCGAGTTCTTGTCCATCCTTGCCGGTCGCCCGCAGATCCGTCAGCCGATTCAGCTTGTCGTACGAGTAGGTGGTATTGACGCCGTTGGGATACAGCATGGCGCTGCGCCGGCCGAACTGGTCATACTCGAACGCGACCTTACCCACCGCACTTTCGATGGCGCTTAGCCGTCCATGCGCGTCGTAGGCGTAGCGGACTGCATCGACCCCCGCCATCATCTTCACCCGGCGGCCGGCCGCGTCATACTCGTAGGACACCGGCGCCCCGATGATCCCGTCGGTCACTGTTTGCAACAGGCCGTCCGCGGTAAACGCGAACCGGTAATCGCTGTCGCTGTCCTTCATCCCCACGAGCCGGCCCGCCGGATCGTAGGCAAAGGTCGCCGGATCGCCGTTCAGATCGGTCGCGATTAACCGGCCCTGCCGATCATAGGAAAAGGCCGTCTTCTGACCGCGCCGGTTGGTCTGCGCCTGCAACTGCCCCTGGGCGTTGTACTGGGCCACTTTGGGCTTACCCAACGCGTCCACTTCACTCAGCACCCGGCCGGCGGAATCGTAGGTCCACTGCGTGACATTGGCGATGGCGTCGGTCAGGGCCGTCGGGCGTCCCAACGGGTCGTATGCCAGACGGGTCACCGCGCCGAGCGGATCCTGCACCGCTGTCAGCAGCCCCGCGGCATCGTACTCCATGCCGGTTTCATTCCCCGCCGGATCTACAACCTTGATTACCTGGCCTAGGCCGTCCCGCACGAGGTAGGCCCGCTGTCCTTCCGAGTTCTCCACCCCGGTCAACCGGTCCAGCGGATCGTACTGGTATCGGATCTGCACCCCCGTGGGCGTGGTCACCCCACGCAGGATCCCCAATAGCGTAAAATCGTACCCCATCTGCTGACCGTCTGCCGTGGTCACCGAGCGCACGTGTCCGTTGGCGTCATAGGCCAACGTCACCGCCTCTCCCGTGGCCCCCAAGACGCCCACCAGTTGCCCCAGGATGTTCCAAGTAAACTGCGTCCGGGCCCCACGCGCATTTGAAACAGCCGTGACGTTCCGCCGCCCGTCGTAGGCCAGGCTGACGGACTCGCCGGTAGCTGCCGTCATGGTCTGCAGCGCATCGTCCGGCCCATAGGTAAACTGCGTCTGCGCGCTGTTGACGCCCACGGAGACCACGTTGGCATGCGCGTCATAGGCGATGGCTGCCGTGCGGCCATCCGCCCCAACGGCCTTTACGGGTAGCTCGCGCTCGTTCAGCCAGATGGTTTCCTGCACCCCCGTGGGGTCCGTTACCGCCACTCGACCATCATCGTTCCCGTAAGCTGCATGCGACGTCGCCCGCAATGCGTCGGTGACGGCCACCTCCAGCCCCGCTTTGCCTTCATCATAGCGGTACTCCGCCAGCCGTGCGCGGCGCCCCTCAATCACACGATACTGCGCAGCGATCCGTTCCCCTTTATACTGAATTTCGTAACGACTCCCGCCGGCGCCACGGATGTTGATCAGCCGGTGCGCCGCGTCATACTGGTACATCACCACGCCCCCGGCCCGCGACTGGAACGCCGTCAGGTTCTGCTGCGTGTCGTAGCCGTACAGGCACATGCGACCGGCGCAATCCAGCATCCGGATGGCCCGGCCATCCGAATTCAACCAGAGCGTGATGCTTCGACCGTAACGGTCTTCCAGGCGAATCGTCTTCTCGGCGCCTGTCTCCGCGCGCGTAATCGTCAGGTGTCGGCCGTTGCGGTCCCGAATCTCCGTCAACCGGTAGGTATGATCGAAGTGGTACGTCACCCCGGTTTTGAGCTCTCGCACGAACCCGTCCCCTTCGGGACGGATCGTCTCGTAGTCATACTTTTCCGACACAAAGCGCCCGTCGGGCTGAAGCCGATATTGGCGGTTCCGGCCGGCTTCATCCACCAGGCTGGCCTTCTCCGGTCCGGGCGTCACCGCCATATCCAGCACGGAGTGCCACTTCCATCCGAACACCCCCGGTTGCGGAACCGCCATCCCGCTGCGATAGGCGCGGCTCACCGCCAGCGGCAGCGAGTCGATCCCCACGCGTAGATCTTCGCTCCCCAGCACCAGCTCGCCCGTACGCAAATCGACCGGCAACGGCTGGCCGGCGGCCGTGTCATGAGGGTTCGCACTGCCGGCAACGGCCGCCCAGACCCCCATCGGCATCGTTTGAAAGAACAGAACAACCGAAAGCAGTCCGGAAAGGATGCGGGTGCTGCTTCCATACGATTTCATTCGCATTTCCATCTGGTGATCGTCGTCGTCGTAAACTTGAACGCGCGATTTTGCATACTATGAGGCACCGTCCTCAAGACCCATCAACCGCAACTTTCGGGCCAACCCGTCAACGAGAATGGCGCGAGCGCAAACACCAAGCTGCTGCGTGCACTCTCCCAATGCACAGCCGCGCTCGCCATCAACCCGACACCGCACCAAACAGAGGGCGAACCTGCGGCGAGCCGTCCGCGAGCCAGGGCCAAAGAAGCCCTCACAAGTGCAACACACGCTGGATGCTGCGGTCCTAATCGTGCTTCCCGCCAATGTCCAGAATCCACACCCGCCAGTTCGGATTCTGGACAGGCCCAACCGGTTGGCCGGTCGTTGAAACATCTGGCGGAGGTGACGCGCCCGCTCCCGACCCGCGGGAGGGCTGGCGGGGAACCCAGACCTCCATATCCCCGATTCGAGCTGTTTCCCTGGATGGCGCGGTGCCCCCCGCGCTGCATCAATGCGTTCTTCAATGGTTGCTAGCCTTCCAGCGCTTCCGTCGTGCCGCCGGCTTCATCCGCTGCCGCCGTGGCGGTGTGACGCGTTTCGGATCCTGGATGAACAACTGATTCCACTGAGCCAACCGGGGATGGCGGGGGCTTCGTGACGGGGTCCCCAATGGTTTGAGGACGCTCGTCATCGTCAGGAGAGGAAACAAAGAGCGAATCGTCGAGTTCGATGCCACGCCACCGGCGCAATTCATCGAGGAAACTCGGCTTGTAGCCCGTGGGTTTCAGTTGGCCACAAACCCGGCCCTTGGCGTCCAGCCCTGTGGCCTCAAAAACATACACATCCCGGATCTGAACCTCCCCGCCCACCATGCCGGTGACTTCACATACGCGGGACAATTTGCGCGTGCCATCGCGCTGGCGCTCGATCTGCACCACCACGCTCAGAGCGGAGGCGATGTTCTGGCGGATGACCGGGATCGGGATGTCGATCCCCATCAGCACGAGATTCTCCAGGCGCGTCAACATGTCGGCCGGGGTGTTGGCGTGAATGGTGGTCAGGGAGCCTTCATGCCCCGTATTCATGGCCTGCAGCATGTCCAGCGCTTCCGGCCCGCGACACTCGCCCACCACAATGCGATCCGGGCGCATGCGCAGGGCGTTGCGCACCAAGTCGCGGATGGTGACTTCCCCCTTGCCCTCCACATTCGGCTTGCGCGCTTCCAGCGTTACCAGGTCGATCTTCGAAAGCCGCAGTTCGGCGGCATCTTCGATAGTCACGATGCGCTCGGTGTCGGGGATGAACGCAGAGAGAATATTCAACAGGGTGGTCTTGCCGGTGCCCGTGCCCCCGGAAACGATCACGCTCTTCTTGCCCTTGACGCAACCTTCCAAGAAGCGATTCACCTGCGTTGTGCTGGAGCCCTTGCGGACCAGGTCGTCGCCAGTCATCGGGCGTTTGGAAAACTTGCGGATGGTGATGGTCGGCCCGTTCAGGGCCAGCGGGGGAACGATAATGTGCACGCGCGAGCCATCGCGCTCGAGTCGGGCATCGACGAATGGGCTGCTCTCGTCGACGCGCCGCCCCACCGGGGACACAATCCGCTCGATCACATTGTGGACCTGCTGGGCCGATGCGAACCGGTGGTTGGTGAGTTCGATTTTTCCCGCTCGCTCCACAAATATCCGGTCGGGTCCGTTCACCATGATCTCGTCCACGGTCTCGTCCGCCAGGAGCGCCTCCAGCGGACCAAGGCCCAGCGCTTCGTCCAGAATCTCCTTGATGAATTGTTCGAGGTCGACGAGGCCGTCGGCGAGGCCCTGGCGTTTGAGCTCGAAGCGGACGACTTCGTCCGTTCTCCGCCGCAACTCGCTGAGCCTGCGGCTGTCGTCCATGGCCTCGAGGTCCAGCCGCCGCAGTTCTTCGTTCTCGTGAATGAACGGCAACACCTTCTCTTTGATCTGACGGCGCCGATCCAATTCCTGCGCCTCGAGCGCACGGAGTTCGGCCTGCACATCCCGGGTGACATCATAGTAGACCGTTTCCCCGTGTGCGCGCTGCTGGAGATCCTCGCGAATGCCCATGTACGTGAGTCCTCGACTGGTCTATGTGGCCGGGGTGGCGCCCGGCCCTCCCGTCCGTCCGGGTTCGGGCCATTCGTTGGAAGGCGCGGCGCCACCCGCGCCGTCGTGCAGTGGCTTTCGACAGGCGGCTAGCGTTTCGGCGTCGTCCCAGGGGCCATCTTTTCCGTAAGTTCCTGACGCAGCCCCACGTTTTCGGAGCTTCCGGCGGTCACCACGCGCGGGGTGATGAAGATGACCATTTCGCTCTTCCCCTCCTGGTAATCGGTCGACCGGAACAGCTCGCCCAGCACGGGTATATCGCCCAGCGCCGGAATTTTGGTGATCGTTTTCCGCATGTCGGTGCCCAGCAATGCCCCAAGGCTCAGGGTTTGTCCGTGCTTCACATTGACCGACGTCTTGAGCGTGCGCTTCAGCAGGGAGGGATACTTGTTGATTTCGGGCCCAATGCTGCTGAATTCAATGCTCACCGCCGTCTCGATGTTCTGCAACTTGTCCGTCTTTGGCTCGAAAGCCAGCTTGATCCCGTATTCGACTTCCTCGGTGGATATGTCCGTGCCCGCCAGGTAAGCCACGATCCAGAAGGATCCACCCGCGAAGAAGTCCGCCTGCTCGCCGTTCTCACAGACCAGGTTCTGGGAATAGAGCACCTTGGCATCGCCTTTCTGCACCTGTGGGATCAGCGCCCGGATCAAGGTTTCGGTGTTCACGGAGACAAACCCGCTGCTGCCGCCCGAGTTCTCTGCGCGGTATCCCGCGCCGACCGTCACGGGCACAATGCCACCCCAGTCAACACCAAGCTGCTTAGCCGTGTCGTTCTTGATCTCCAGGATCTGGCACTGGAGTTGGATCAGGGGTTTCTCGAGCAAGACATCATCGGGCATGGCGACCGGGCGAACGACCAGGAAACTTTCGATCCTGGGGTACATGGCGCGCGCCATGGCTTCGATCTGGCCCTTTTCCGATGATGACGAAACCAGGCCGGAAAGAAAGACTACGCCGCCGGCGTGCGTCACATCCACGTTGGCATTGCCGATGCCCTCGCGAATCTCCTTGGCCATCTTCTCGAAATAGGTGGCATCGAGCGCCGTGAGGTCGATGATATTGTCCCCAAAGACCTGACGGATGGTGCGAATGCGGTCGAGATCCCGCTGGGCCATGACGGTTCCCGTGATGGCGATCACCTCCGAACCGGGTATGGCTTCCGCCGCCAGGGTCGGAATGGGCCGGCCCACGTCATCGCGGAGGAGGGACTGCACGGACTTGGCGTCGAATCCGGCCCTGTCGCCCACGACCACATCCAGCCGATCCCGCGCCTTGCCCGCGCCATCGATCAGTGTGAGCGTGGTGCGGCCCAGGGCAAGCGGCGCCACCGAAACCGTCTGACCGTTGATGTCGACGGCGACAATGGCGTCCCCCCCCGGCGGCAGGTCGCAGCGGGTAATGGTATACGACATCTGCCGCTGGGTGCCCTCCTGTCCGAGCCGCAACCACACGACCCCATTCTGGCTGTACCCGTCACGGGCGATCAGCAGCAGCGCCCCCAGCACCCATATCCCTAACGGCCATCGCTTCGCATGCATTCGTCCACCTTTCTCAATCCCGTCGGGGGCGTTGTCTAAGAGTCAACGCCCCCACAGTCATCCTCGCGCTTACTGAACAACATCGTCCGGCCCTGGCTGTCCCGAGGGCCAAATGGTCTTGCCTCCGGCACCGAACAGGACCCCGCTTTCGATCTTCGTCCGCTCCTCCATGAGCGGAACATACGGATGTTCCACCACATTCGTACGATAGCGCAGAATACATCGCAGATGGGCGATCTGCGCGGCCAGGCTCAGCTTCCACGCTTCATCCGCCCCGACATCCAGTGTCACCAGCGAGGTGCCCTTGCCGCCATTCGATGGCGACTCCGTCTTGAGCAGCCGCCCGCCCGAAGCGCCGGCCGCCGGCAGTTCCGAGAGCCGGTCGTCCACGGCCAGCACCTTCACGGCCTGGACCAGGACCATGGCGTGATTCCCGGCGCCGGCGTCCGCCCCCGACTCGGACTCGAAGACGCCAATGATATCGACCACGTCGCCGGGCCGGAGCAGGCCCGCCAGGGCCCCTTCGCCATCCATCTTCAGCGTGATGGCCCGGCGGTCCGGCTCGGTCCTGATTCGCAGCGACAGCAAGCCCCCCTCCTCCGCCATAAGTTTGGTGTCCAGCACCTGCTCGCCACTACGGATGGGCGTCTGGACGGTACGTCCCAGCGCAAACTCTATGCCGACCAACGCACCGGGTTGCATGAATTTCGCCGGGACTTTGGCGTCCATCTGAACATCGTCTTTCTCCAGAACCGTTCCTGGCAGGAGATCCTTCACCGCGACCACCACATTGGTCATCTGCCCGTAGTCGCGCAGCACCTCGGTCTTGATGTTGCGCACCTTGGCCGCGAAGAGCGCAAACGCCAGCACGGCACACCCCAGAGCCAGGAGAAACGTCTGATTCTTGCTCATACCGGATTCAATACCCTTTCCGCCGGATGCTAGTCGCCACCCATCTCCGTTCCGGCTTCTATGTAATAGGTCCGTTCAAGGTGCAGGGAGTGGGGCTGCCAATCCGGAAACACGCGCTGCGTCTGTGGCAGAATCGGCACGTCGACGGACATGGGCGTGGAGAGCGTGCGCGCCGTGCCGCCGGCCCGTTCGGCCGCGGCGCGGATACAGGTGACCTGCGCGGAACTGAGCAACTTCCGACTGTAGTGCTCGACCCGGTACACCTCCGTCATGGCCAGCACAAAAGGAACCCACAGGACCAACAGGCCGGCGGTGAACTCCACCGTGACGGATCCGGATGCGCCACGGAGGCGCTGAGGCACGGAGGCATCTTGTATCTCTTGATTCACAGGCATGGTTACCATTCCGCGCCCCAGCGGTCCGGGATCGGCGGGCGGGGCCGGACTTCCCCGGTCCGCACGAGCGACGCTTCGTATTCCGGCACGCCCCGTCGTCCGTTCCAGAGTTGGCCGCCAAATGGCAAGGCCGTGCCGTAGGTGCGCAGGTTTTCGAACACGGTCGGAAGCGCTTCCTGCCAATTGAAGAAGAACGCCTTCGAGGGCAACACAAGGTGACCGCACATGTAGGTCTGATCCGACGTTCCCTGTTCGTGTACCGTGGCCGTCACATTGGGGCCGGATGCCGTGCCTGTGCGGCGTACGCGTCCGTTGGCCGTCCGCACCGTGTAATAGTACCGGTAGCGGAAACTGGTATCCTTGCCCCGCACTCGAGCCAGCAGCGTCAAGACGCCGTGGCCGCAGGGAAACGCCTCCAGGCGCGCGGCGCTTTCATTTCGGCGCGCGATCGCGATGGCGGTCTGGATGCATTCGCGGCCGTAGCGGGAGTTGGCCGAGGATTGCGCCTCCAGCAGTTCGTCGTTGGTTCGCCGGAAGGTCCGGGCTTCGCGCTCCGCGGCGGAATTGCCGGATGACTTGCTGGAATACGGGCCGTTGCGCCAGACCTTGTTGCGATAAACATCAAGCAGTTCGATGATCTGATTGTTGATTCGAGCAATTTCGTTCATGCCCCGTGCCTGCACGACGGCGCCGGAAAAAGCTGCGCAATCCACGGTGGTCTGGAGGTGCACATGGGTGGTCAGGAGTTCCGCGACGTTGAGCGTGCAGAACAGCACCAGGGCGCCCATGTACATCAGGAAGCAGTTGAGAATCGTGATCTGACCGCTACGGGCATTCGGGCGGGGCCGCTGACCCTCCCCGGACGGAAAGGGAGGGACGCCGGCCCCGGCGTCCGTAGGCCACCCCGCCCCCATCAGGCCATCCCCGGTCGCGGGGTCATGGCACACACGGTTCGTTTCTCCTCGCATGGTGCCGGGATCCCTTGCCTGGTTACATTTTGTCAGCGCTCGTTTTCCGAGGGCGATCACCGCAGGCTGGACCCCGCGGCTTGTTCCGCCGTCTGAAGGTCGCGGAATTCCACCGTTTCGAGCACGGGCGATGCCCCCTCCGTTTTGCCGGTGGGCATCCGGATGTTGTAAACGTCCCGAATGCTGACGGTCATCACCTTGGGGCGGGACTCCGCGGTGTGCTGCGAAACCTCGCCATGCCCCCGCATGCTGGCGCCGGCATAGTGCCGCGCAATGTAGCTCGAATCCACCCCGCCCACGGCCCACCGGCGCGCGGCCGTAAAGGCCGCATGCGAATTGCAGATCTGCCGCAGCATCATCTCCTGAAAAACCAGCATCAGCAATGCGCACAAGGCCATCAGTGGTAGCAGTCCGACGAACTCGACCAGCAAGTAGCCTTCGCGATCTCTGCGACGCCGAAGGTTGCGTTCCGGTTTCTCGCGGAGTGGTCGCATCAGAATCGAGCTCTCAGCTGGTTGTTGCATGTTCCGCACACTAGGATCAGTCGATGAAAGGCGAGAGCGACGGGGCTCCCGGCGTCGGAGCCCAGTCGAATCTTCGGCGTTTTGTTGGTCACTTCAGCCCTAGCAATTCCATGAACTTGTCGAGCGCCCCTTGCATGATCGCCTTCACCCCGTCATTGACTGTCGCGGCGGTTCCGAGTATTGCGCCCAACACCACCAGCGTGATGGCGATCATGGACACCAAGTTCACCTCTCCCCGCTTCTCGGTGACTACCCGGTGAACTTCCTCGGAAACCCACACAGCGATCCGCAGGCCCACTTGCTGCATCTTGTTTACCAACGTCTTCATGTTTCCCGTCTCCTCTGCTTTCCTGTCGTTTACCGATATTCGGCTGTGCGGCTTCAGTCTCTATCGCACGCTACCGCAAAAGGCGTGCCAACGCCGAAGGGGGGCGTTATCCGCGGGAAACCTCAGGAATTGGGCGTGATCGCCGGGGAGCAACGTTGTGGTTGTGTCTGGGGCCTGGACACCTCGTGCCCGGAAAGTGAACACTCGCGGTATGGACGCACTTCATAAGCCCACCGACGTACGCACGCGATCTGACGCCGCAACGTAGGTTGATCATCATCGACATTGATCACGCCGGCAAGTCCGAACTGATAAATAGTTATCGGAATCAAGCCGGTACCAAGGCCCAATGTGGGGGCGTCGCTTGCCGACGCCCGCCAATCGGCTTGACTAGGTGCAGACGGGCGGCGACGAGCGCCGCCCCCACATTCGCACAACTCGGCACGTTGCATTCAGCTAACGATGCCACCGAACTGCCGTGTAGCGCCGCCTCGCACATGACAACCCAATGCGTTGATACGCTTATTATGCAGCAGCATTGCGATTAAAACTCGGCTGGATTCCGCAGTTTCTCGTAGAGCGTGGTGCGGCTGATCCCAAGGCGTTCGGCGGCTAACTTCTTGTTGCCCGCGCACTCCTGCAGGACGCGCCGAATATGGTGGTGTTCCACCCCTCTCAAGTCACCGGCGGGCGATTCCAAGACTTCCGCCGCCGGTTCGCACGGCGCGCAAGCCATGATGATCTCCGGCGGCAGGTCGTCCAGTTTCAGTTCTGGGCCTGACGTCAGGACGAGACACCGCTCCACGACGTTGCGCACTTCGCGCACGTTTCCCGGCCAGGGGTAGGTGCACAACGCCTGCATGGCCTCCGGCGACACTCTCCGAACGTCCGTCGCAACACTGCGCCGCAAATCGCCGACGAAGAAATCCACTAGGTCGGGAATATCCTCGGTGCGCGCGCGCAATGCCGGGAGTCGGACTTCGATCACCTTCAGCCGGAAATAGAGATCCTCACGAAAGGCACCCTCCTTGACCGCAGCCTCCAAGTCGCGATTGGTGGCCGCAATGACTCGCACATCCACCTTAATCTGTTTATTGCCGCCGACCCGCATGAATTCCTGCTCCTGCAGCACGCGCAACAGCTTCACTTGCATGACTAGGGACAACTCGCCGATCTCGTCGAGGAAAATGGTTCCGCCATCGGCATCCTCGAATAGCCCGCGGCGGGCGGTCACCGCGCCCGTAAACGCCCCCTTTTCGTGCCCGAAGAGGGTGCTGCCCAGCAAGTTTTCCTCGATGGCACTACTGTGCACGGGAATAAACGGGCCGTCCCGACGCGGGCTTTCGCCGACAATGAGGCGCGCAAAGAGTTCTTTCCCGGTACCGGACTCGCCGCGCAGCAGAATCGTGGCGTCCGTGCGGGCCGCGCGCATGGTGGTCGCCATGCAGGCCTGCAAGGCCTTGCTGCGCCCGATAATCTCCGCGGATGGGGCCGCCGGAATAGCGGTCGCCCTGGCGCTGGACGTGGCGTGCAGAGCCAGTCCCATACCGAGCGCTTCCGCGGCCAGGCGCACGACATCCATCGGCTCAGGATCGAGGGGCTCCGTGCCTTCGACATAAAGCGCCCCCCGTGGGCGGCCCGCCATCAGCACGGCGTGGCAAGCTGCATCGTCGGCTTCTGCCGCGCCAGCGCCACGGTCGCGGACCGGCGTGTCACCGGCGGCCACGGCGCGCAGCAGGTCTTCCGAGAAGGGCGTGCCGGAACGGCTGCGGGGGTCGCCGCGCTTGATCCAGCGCTCCGTATGGCCGCAAACGCCCGGGGCAAGGTAGAGCACCACCCGCCTCACATTGCAGAGCCCCGCCAGATCGGACACGACCTGTTCCGCCACGGCCCCGGTCTGGTGCGCATGCGCGGCATTGAACGCGCGCATAATCTGCCAACCGTGCAGCGTCGGGTCGCTGCCGCGTTTTCGACGCTCGGATGCCGGCTGACAGATGGTGGCGCCATCCGGTATAATCCCGTCCGCGGCACTCCTCGCCGGGAGGGAATCGATGGCGGGCTGTTCGGGGGCGGCCAGTTCGTCTGCCAAGTTGAACACCAGTTCGACGTTGCCAATAGCAATGCGGTCGCCGTCGCGCAGCAGCCGCCGGCATATCGCAATGCCATTGACACGGGTCCCGTTGCGGCTGTTGTGATCGACCAGTACGTAGCCCTCAGGTCGGGATTCAATCGAAGCATGCTCGCGCGAAAGGTTGCGGTCGTTCAGGCAAAGTTCGCAAGCCTGTGCGCGTCCGATGCGGATGCGCCTGGCGTCGAGACGCAAGGGGCTGACTCCCGCCTGGTCGAGGCGCATGAGAAGGCCGATCGACATGTTGCTCCCATTTGCCGCGATGCGGCACCAACCTGGGCTAACGCCCTCCATCGATGGGCCATCATTTCCAGAAGGCCGGAAACAGAATCATCAGCGAGGGGGCAGCCCTAAATGCACCACCTGAACAAGAAATACACGCCCGATGCGGATCATCAAGCCCAAAACGAAGAAACGCGAGTCACTTAAATCCGGCTGAGAGAGCAAGCAGGATTTTGCGATCGTCGCTGTATTCGGTGCCCATCTCTAGTTGTGTCTGTAGACCGCTACGCACTAACGTCTCACGTAGTGCCGTTCGCTCAAACCCTGGTAGGATGCACAGGGCCAGACTCGCGTCGCGGAAGGGCCTGCTCAAGTCGCTTCGGCCGCTGCTCGCGCTTGCTGTCCTGACTTCAACGGCAACAAGACTGGCCGTTGTCTGCACGGCCCCGTCGGGTGCGGCATCCACAATGCGCTTTAGATCCGAGAGTACTCTGAGGGTCAGGTCTCTATGTGCCCTTATGGAATGTTCCCATGCCCACACAGGGTCCAAGGGTTGTATGCGGCCATCTTTGGTGGGCGGTTTGTTCTTCTGTTCTTTCACCCCCAAAATGTTGTTTCCTAGGCAGAGTCCCGCCTGATAAATGGCCAATTGAAGGTCGTAATTATTCGGCTGGCCTCCCCTCTGGACCCACTGCGCAAGATTGTCCAGCACTTCGAACGTAGGTTCGCCCGGCCGAAAAGTCCTGTGCGCGCGCCACCGAAAGGATTCTGGCATACGTGTGTCGGCGGGTGGCGGGGCCGTCGCCCCATCCCACGCGAGCAATTGCCTGTCGAATTCCAGTTCCGTGCGCATGGAGAGTTCGTTTTGGGCGAGCTGTGCGAGTTTCTGGGTCAGTTCTCGCCTTCCGGGCAGATCTCCGACTGCATATTTAGTCCAAACGGCCGCCCGCCGCCAACGCGCGGCGGTGGCCGCGTCGAGTCGGGCAATTGCCCGGTCAGGCCAGGGCGGCATGCGGGATAAGTTCAGATTAGGTGCCCTGCCGGGCGGGGCGCAAAGCTCACCGCTCGACGGATCCATGACCTGATAAAGCGCGGCCCTGTACCCGGCAATAGCGGCCTCGATGGGTAGCAATGCCTTGGTGACTTCGTCCGTGGCCTTGCTCACCCACAGTGCCTCCAGTCGCCGGTAGCGCTCCTCGTGAGCTTGCCATTCGAATTTCGGCTGGCGTTCGTCGGGAATCCAGCGTGTCAAAAGACCCGGATTCGGGGACGTCAAGGCAGCTTGAAGCCTGTCAAGCGCGTCCAGTTGCGGACTTGGCGTCCACACCGGCGGAAACTCAAGCGTCGGACTGGTCCCGCCCACCTTCAGCACGATATTGCTGTCGACGTTGTCATAGTCGGGGCGCGACAGACGCAGTTCATAACGGCCCGGAGGCAGTGCCAACTCGGGCGCCCAAGGGCGAAAGTCCCCTTGTCCGGCCAAGCGGTAGGCGATTGACACCGGGGGATCAAGCGCTCGTACGGTTTCGCCGCCGATTGCAATGGTCAGCCGTTTTGGCGCCAAGGACCCAAGGCCGATTTCGCATCCGCCGCCCGGCGAGAGGGTGAATTCCTGTTCTTTCGTCTCATAACCGTACCGACTTGCCAAAACGCGTCCCGCACCGGGCTTCTGGACGGGAACTGAAACAACAATGCGACTTCCCGCAGCGAGTCTGCGCTCATACCCCAACCCGGAAATGTTGACCGTTAGTTCGTTCGCGTCCTCATTATGCAAGGCCAAACGGCAGACCCCCAACTGGTCATTCACGCCTGCAATCATCCCACTCATCGCCTCCGCGCCCAGCAAAGCGGAAACGGCTGGCTCCCTCAGCAAATCGTTGACGCCCTTGAGTCGCTTCCCGCGCTCGAGCAGCGGTTCGTCCTGCCCGACAATCCGACCGATGGCATTGGTGAGGGCGGCCGCGACCAGCGCCTGAAACGACGCGCGATTCGCGCGCTCCGAAATGCGCGCCAGCGCCTTTTCTGCGGTGGTAACCTCGGACAGCAGTTGGGGTGGATTCAACCCTCCAGCAGCCACCCTGTCGAGAACCTGAGCCAAATCCCGGCGGGCGGACAAGGCGCTGGCGTTCAGGCGTTGTTTGGCCTCATCACTCGCCTGTTTGGCAAGAGCTCGCGAGGACTGTACACAGGACCTCAGGGACGGCGGGAGGAGGCGGAGGACCGGATCCAGCCCATCCAGTGCTTCCTGGAAGTCATCACAGGGCTGAAAATTCGAAGCCTCCAGGGATTCCGCTCGTGCGCAAGCGCTAGTGACAATTCCGATGTCGTGTGTCAGCGTACGTTTCACCGTGTTTGCGAGTTCGGTCTGAAATCGTTGCTCTCGCTCGGCGGTCCATGCCAGGCTGGCCAATTGCGCATTTCGTTCAAACCATTTGACCAGCGCTTGAGTTGTTTGGACCGGCTGCAATTCGTCCATAAGTCGTCTCAACACTTGTTCCTGGAAGGTGCTGTCAACTTGCGAACGAATGCCGTCGAGTAGCGTGGCGGCGGCTGGCCCGGCCAGTCGGTGCAGGACGGGCACGCTGTTCGTGAGCGCCAGTGTGGAACTGTCGATCTTACTTAGATTCAGGAAGGCCACGTAGTTTGAGGATAATTCGGCGATCTTGGCGGCCACGGTGCGGGTGGCTTCGGTACGAATACCTGGGGGCCAAGACTGCTGTTGTAGCTCGGAGAGGTCTACCACGCAGGCCTCTGCCTGCTCCAGGGTGGCCTCGGTAATGCGTGTCGGCAGGTTCTTCGTCGCCGCCAAGTACGCCTGCCGAAACGCAACCCAGTCCGTCTGTTGCTTGGCGAACGTTTCAATCGTGGCGTACCGCACGGGTTCCAGCCAGTCCGATGGCACCGTCCGCCAAAGCGCCACCAGTTGCGCGACATTCGTGACCCCGCCTTTCGCCGCCGCCACGGCCATGGCATTGGTCATGTCGCCGAGTAGCGCTGCGGTCCGGGACTCCATCGTTTGGATCTGGCGTTCGAGGGCCGCATCTCCGGGGTGCTGCGCCAGTTGTTCACCAAAATAGTGGCGGTACTGGACCAATTGACTCACGTAATCGGGCGAAAGCTGGGGCGATTTCAATGCAAATGTTTCTGTGGCTCGGGCGCGTTGAAGCGTCCAACGGCCATAAGACCAGTTCACGATGCCCACCAAGGCGCATGCGACGAGCAGCCATGGCACGACTTTCGGCGCCCAACGCGAAACAAGGGTAAGTAGAGGATTCGAAGGATCAGGGGGTGGGACGACAACGGTTACACCATCGGCCTTCGTTTTCCCCGGAACACTTTGCGTTACGGTGCCGACGTCGGTATGTTGGGCCACCATCAAACCGGAGAGCGCGGCCAGCATGTCGCTTGCCGACTTGTATCGCCGACGGGGATCGACATGGGTCGCCTTCAGCAGAACTTGAAGCAGTCCTGGCCACGCCCGAAAGATGACATCGTCGGTATTGACGACGACAGCAGGCGCGGGGTTAAGCCAGGCGGCCTTGGGCGAGACGCGGGGAGAAGGCGATGGCGGAGCGGTGGGCCTCTGACCGCCCAAAGCCTCGTACATGCTGACGCCAAGCGCATATATATCCGATTGAACCGTCCCCCGAACCTTCTCGGACGCGAGCAATTCCGGGGCCATGTACTCCGGCGTCCCCGGAACGGGGCCAATCTTCGTCACGATCGTGTCGCGCTCTTCGCGCACGATCCCCAGATCAAAAATCTTGGGCTCAGAACTCGCCCCAAGTGGCGGGGCATAGAGATTGGCAGGCTTAATGTCCCGATGAATCATGTTTTGGCCGTGAAGATGGTCCAAACCGCGCAGATAGCAAATGAACAGGCGAATCACCTCGTCCACGGGCAGGCCGTGCGGCTTGGCGGCCCGGATGCGCCGGTTCAGGATGTCCTCCGGTGCCCCTTCCAGAAATTCAAGAACTAGATAAAGCTCCTCCAGCCCTGGCACATCGGAATGCGCGATGAAGTCGAGGTACCGGATGACGTGCGGGTGTCCGCCTGCATCGGATATTTCCCGCAGGCGCTTGGCCTCCCGGATGAATCGCGCGGGATCGCGCTGTGCGGTCAGGTGTTTGACGGCAACCAAGGCGCCATCGCGGCCTCGGATCGCCTTGTAGACCTCGCCAAAGCCTCCTGCGGCAATCCACTCGACAAGTTGATACGACTCCGGCCCCTGGCGGAGGGTGAAGTAGTCGATTTGGAGATACTCGGCCAGGGCCTCCGCGAACGATTGGAATCGCTTTTCCGGGTCGACGTCGAGGCACTTCCGGATGAATGCACGCAGGCGCGGGAGCACATTGAAAACGCGCTCGGGAAACTTCAGTTCGGGCAATTCACGCCCACCTGCCCAGCGTCGGATATGCTGCGAAATTGTTTTGATGGATGGAGGAAAGGGCAGCCGGCCACAGAGCGCGACGTACAGGCACGCGCCAAAGCTGAAGATGTCGCTACGCTCGTCGCCGTGCCAGTTTTCGTCATCGCGCTCCTCCGCAAACTCGGGGGCCATGAAGTCCGGCGTCCCCTTGATGCCGCCCGGGGTGCGATCGGCCGTGGTTTCATCGTCAAGACGAGCAATGCCGAAGTCGATGAGGCGGGCCGACCCATCCTTCAGGATGAGGATATTCGATGGTTTGATATCCAGGTGGTGGACGTGCCGGCTTCTGGCGTGACACAAACCTTCCAGGCACTGGCGAAAGATCTCGCGTCCCTGGGCCCATGGAATCTCGGTTCCGTTTTGCCCCGCTTCATCGCACGCGATAACGTCGCGCAGGGACCGGTTTTCCACGAAGTCCATGACGATACAAGGATGCCGTGGAAGTTCCGACGCAAAGTCCTCCAGATACCGGACAATCGCCGGATGCGATAGCCTTTGGAGAATCTTGATGTGACGATGAAAGCGATGTTCGTTCTCGGCGCCGTCCAGCGTGGCGTAGAGCAGCTTGAGCGCAACAATGGCGCCGTGGGGAATGGATGGCGTTCCACTGTCTTCGCGAACGGCCTCATAGACGATTCCTTCGCCACCCTTGCCAATAATCCTGACAATGCGATAGGGCCCCAGGCGTTCGGAGCCGCGGGCAGCGGAAGCATCGGCCGAGTCTTGTCGTTCCAGTTCCATTTCCAAAGCCAGGCGTTCAACAGGCCGGACAACCGTCGCGTCAGAGGAAGGCGACGCGGACGATGGCGTTATCGTGTCTGACGGGGCTGTTTCTCAGAGGCTTCTGTATTTGCGCTGTCGACGGTTTTGTTGACGTACTGGATGAGTTCACGCAGCGCGTCCAACAAATCCGGGGGCATGGGCTGGCCAGTCTGGCGTCCCGCCGTCAGCAGACGAATGCGTTGCTGCATGCGGGCTACTTCGTTCAGGTCGACCGGCGGCACCGGAGCCACTTTTCGGTTTAACTCCGCTAACGCACGCGGTAAAGCCGTGGCGACGGCACGGCTCAAAGCTGCTTCGGCCAGGACCGGCACACCCGCATCCAGGGAGTCGAGATCATCGCGTGGCGGATAGTGAGCAAGAATCCACGGACCAACCGCAGACCGCGCCATGACGACCCAGTCATCAACACGGCCGGCGACCCGGCTTACCGTGGCTGCGCTGCGAGACACTGCCGGCCAGTCTACCGACAACAGGCATCCGCCAACGCACATTAGGTTCGACAGGGATGCAAACGGATTCGGTCCTATAGCCGAAAGCATCGGCGCGTGCACTGCCTGCCGATTCGAAACAAGGGCCAGCACCGACGCTTGCGTTTCCTGAAGGAGTCGACAAACGTTTCCGGGAGCACGCTCGGGCTCTGCGTCGAATGCCGATAGACTGTCGAGAATCGACGACGATGAAGGGGGGAGCAGATTAATGAGCACGTTTGAAACCAGCACCATACACTCGGACATCTTTGACGGGGTAGACGCCAATTCTCTCCAAAAGCAAATCCAGGCGTCCGCGTTGGCCGTCTGATGCGAATCAAGCAGCGAGGCGTCGGCGAGACGATTGGTGGGCAGCCACGAGGCCGTATCACCCCAACCGCCGGAGGCCAACGCCGCGGTGTACCGATTTCTTGCATCTGCGCGTAGCTCCGATTCGTCCGCCGAACGGGTTTCGGTTTTCGAAGCCGGTTCCATTATGGCCTCCATGGTCGAGGATGGCATGACCTGATCAGCGACCTCGCTCACAGGGGAACTGGCAGGAGCCGAATCCTCAGGCTCAACGTGACCCGAAGCAAGGAAGGTGGCGTCTCGGTCGGAAAATTCTTCGATTGGAGGCCGTGTGCGAGAATCAACCTCGGGCCTGGGCGCCTCGTCAGCAACGGTGGCCTGAACCGATATCACTGACGGGCTCAGCACTTCCTGTGAGCCCGTTGGTTCTTCAGCCGTTTCTCCACCGGAGGCGTTCACCGCATCGGATTCCGACTTTGGGTAGATTGAAACAACGGGGCCAGAATAGGCGGGAACGGAGATGATGACTTCTTCATGCGAAGGCTTCACGGGAGTGGCCGATTGGCCGCCGTCTGTCTCCGTGAAAGGCGCTTCCACGTCTTTCGCAAGAGCATGAGGATGAGGGGCCTCGATCTGTTCCCCGGTGGTGGCCACAGACGCTTCCTGTTCAAGCACAGATAAAGTGGGGCCCGCATCCCGTCGCTGAACAACAAGTGCGATACTCAGGGCCACCGCGATGGATACGACCATGGCGAAGGTTGTCTTCATCCCTCGTTGCGGCCGCCTCGCTCCCGTGGTCGGCGAGGGATTGATGCATGAGTTATCGTCGGAATTGCGCGTGTCGGGAGTCTTCCCTTTTGCGTCTCGGTCCGGAGGCGGTGGCTGCGCTTCCGGTGTCGGGGGGCCGTCGAGCACGGCGTCAGTTACGGGCGTGGCGGCGTCCAGTGTTGCGCCAGCATGACCGATGGCCAGCAGAAGAACAGTAGTATTGTCGAAGCCCCCCTTGCGGTTGGCTTCATCGACTAGCACCTGCGCCATTCTCGTAACGTCCGGCCCTTCTCTTCGCATGACCTGCGCGATCTGATCATCGTTCAGCATCGTGGTCAGGCCATCGGTGCAGAGCAGCAGCAAATCGTTTTCCCGGATATCGATTCTCTTCTGTTCCAATCCTAGGTCGTCGCCTACGCCGACGGCCCGGGTTAGGGCATGCCGGTACCGCTTCGCGACCCTATAATGAGGGCCGAGTTCACCCTGAATGGAGTGATCCGTGGTGAGTTGCGCGAGTTGGCCCTGCCGAAGGCGATAACAGCGGCTGTCCCCGGCGTGCAATATCCGGGCTTCGGCGGGGGTCCGTTCGTCGAGCAGTGCCGCGACGACGGTACTACCCATTGACGCAAAATCCCGTTCTTCTGCAAATCGTTTGATCCAACTATGTGCTTCTGCCACGGCAGCGTTTGTGTCCAGCGCCTTTTCGTCCAGCGTCCGCCGTGCCGGTTCCGAAGTTTTGAACCTGCTGCGAATGGCATCGACAACGGCCTTGCTCGCCTGATCGCCCGCCTGCCCGCCGCCCATGCCGTCCGCGACGCAAAAGACCCCGTAGTCACACAGTTGAAGCGCAGAATCCTCGTTCGCCCGGCGCTTGAGTCCCATATGGGATTGGATGGTGCAAGTTAGCCATTGTCGCATGGACCGGCCCTCAAGTTACTGGCTTGAATTCTCCGCCAAGTGTCGTGCTTGTTCGTGCCCATGCCGCTGACGAAACCGTAGAATCGCCTGAGACGTCGCGACACATGTTCATCAAGGCAACAAATCCGCACAAGTACTTTCTACCGAAGTGCGTAGCGGAATTCATGCAGTATGCGGCATTCGACGCCGCAGGTCCTCCCTGATCGAGGGGGCACGAGGTTTTCGCGTCGTACGTAGACCGTCCACAAGGCGGTAACCTTCCGCAGATGAAAAGCCTTGGTTTGGGGTCCCGTGCCGTTGAAGCCGTAGATGGTCGGGGCGGCGGGATTTGAACCCGCGACCTTCAGGTCCCAAACCTGACGCGCTACCAAGCTGCGCTACACCCCGCTTCCAACTGGTGTGGGAGGCGGCAAGGGTAGTTTGGTATCCAGCGAAAAGCGAGTGGATACATGTGGGATCTATAATCCCGCTTTGACCTTGTTGATCATCCAGCCGGCGACGGGGATCCGGCTGTAGAGCACGTCGCTGGGGTCCCAGTAGTCCTGCTGGAAGATCACCTGCCCGGCTGCATTGAACCGCATATGGCTCATGCCCACGACCTGCTCGACGCGCTCCGGTCGGTCGCGCTTGAGGTTCACGACCATGATCCAGCGCAGGTAGTACTCGCCATGCTTCGAGGTTACGTCCTCGAACTGGAAGGTGCAGCGCCGGTGAGGCTCCGTGCTGCGGATCATGTAGGGCGCAATCGCCTCCACGCCGTGCAGTTCCTTGAACCCGTCGCGCAAGTAGGCGTCAGTCGCGTAAACTATTCGTACATGGTCGGTTACGTTGCTCGTGCTGAAGGTCTCGAACATCGCCATGACGCGCGCCAGGGCGGCCCGCTCTTCCTGACTGCCCGGGATGAGCGGCGGGTTGTCGCCGGGGGCTGTTGCGGCCAGCGCCGCCCGATAGGCCGCCGAGGGCTCCGTGATCTTGTCCGTGGCCGTCTTGCAGCCCATGCTCGTCACCATGATGATCCCTCCCAGCAAACATGTCGCCCATGCCAGATTCATTCCTGCTCCGATCCCAGCAAGGCGGTTCGTAGCGCCACGCTGGCAGGCTCCGATCCCAGCCAGATCCCGAAGTATGCGCGCTGAAAATCATCCCCGGGGATGACGCCCAGCACGCGCCCATTGTAGCGCAGCTCGGTTCCTGCGCCGGGCTGATAGGTCAGCGCGCAGCGGTCGCGCGGCACGGGATTGGGGTACAAGGCCTGGATCTGTTCAATCCGGACGCGCAGATCCGCGTAGGCCGCCGGCGTCAGGGATGCCTTCAGTATCCGCTCGCCGGCCTCGTTGAAGTCGCGCGCGTCGGCCTTCACCAGGTACTCGACCTCTAGGCGCTTGGCCACCGTTCCGAGCACATCCTGCCCCGCGGACTGCGGCGCCACATACAGCGCCGCCACATACACGGGCACGATCCGCTTGTACCGCAACACGCCTGCGCCCTTCAGCACCAGCGGTTGATCGCCGACCGTCAGCTCGCGCCCAAACTGCGCGCCGCGGATCGTGATGAAGGCCTCCTCGGCGGCGTAGGCGCCCGCCACGGCCAGCAGCACCATCCCGGCCCATCCCACCCGTCGCAACCTCCTCATGCATCCTCCCTGTCCCCCTATGATCGCACAGTCAGCCCCATCCTTACAGTGTCTACAGGGATCGCAGAGCATATGCCGGACACACGTTTCCCCCGGACATCGAGACTTGATGAACGACGCCGCCTGTCCGATACTGCCGCCTTCTGGTGGGCCTTCGCCGCGCGTGTCGCTCGCTCACGCCATGACTGACAAGCCACAACCGTCCCCTGACGACTGGGTCGACCTGTACGGCGACTATCTCTACCGCTACGCCCTGCTTCGCCTGAAGAACCCCGCCACGGCCGAAGACGCCGTTCAGGAAACCTTCCTCGCCGCCGTCAAGGGGCAGGACCGGTTCGACGGTCGCACCGACATCAAGTTCTGGCTGCGTGGCATCCTGCGAAACAAGATCGTCGACCACATTCGCAAGGCCGTGCGCGAGGATGTGGTGGAGGACACCGAAGCCCAAGGCATTCTCGACAGCTTCTGGTTCAAGCATTCCGGCGTGGCGGCCATCCGCCCCGCGCCCTGGCAGTTCGATCCTTACCGCGCCTTCGAGAAGACCGAGTTCTGGGAGATCTTCCGCTCCTGCCTCGACCAACTGCGCGAGCCACTGCGCACGGCGTTCACCCTCAAGATGCTGGAAGACCAGTCTTCCGAAGAGATCTGTAAGATTTTGGGCGTCAGTCCGAACAATCTCTGGGTGATGATGCACCGTGCCCGCAGTTTGCTGAAAACCTGTCTCGAGAAGAAATGGGCCAAGCGTGCTTAAGAAATCGGAGTGGAATGCTGACGTGTAAGCAGGTTTCGCGGGCTCTTGAACGTGGCGACTACGCCAAGTTGCCCCCCTTGTCCCGCCTGGCGTTGCGTCTGCACGTCGCGATGTGCGTCGTGTGCGGCGGCTACAATCGCCAGGTCATGGCCTTCTACGACGCCGTGCGCGCCTTCCTGAAAGCGGAGGACGCAGACCTTGGCAACGCCAGGGTCCGGCTGCCAGACGCCACCCGCGTGCGCCTCAAGGAAACCCTGCGCGGCACGTCCCCGGGCCGGTAAGTTGCTCCCGCCTCCGGCCCTCAGTCCCGCGCGGCGGCGCGTGCGATTCCCCGCAGCATGCCGGCGAAGACCAGCCGGTGCAGGGGATAGATGCCGTACCAGTAGAGTAGCCCGCCAAGTCCGAGCGGATCGAACAGCGCGGTCTGCTGCAGCACGCAGTGACCGGCGTCCGTGGGCGTGACCTCAAACTCCAGCCACGCGCGCCCCGGCAGCTTCATCTCCGCAACCAGTCGGAGGCGGTGCCCCGGCTCAACCTGCTCGACCCGCCAGCAATCAATCACGTCGCCTGCGCGCAAAGCCTCCGGATGCCGCCGGCCGCGTCGCATGCCCACGCCGCCGACCAGCAGGTCCAGCCAGCCACGCAGGCGCCAGAGCGCGTTGCCGAAATACCAGCCCTGTCGCCCCCCGATGCGCGCCACCGGGCGGAATGCCTGCGCCGCCGGCATCGCGAGCGTGACGCAGCGGCTATCCATCAGCCGCGAGCCGAAGCGCGCGCCCCCCCAGGTGCGCAGCGTGTTTCCCGCGGCCAGGGAGTCGGACCAGCGCGTCTGCTCGTAATCGTGATCCTCGGCCGCCAGCGCCCGGGCGATCGCCTCGCGCACGCCCACGGGGTGGAACGGAAAGACGTCGCGCGCCGCCGGATGCTTCACCACGCTCGGGTGCCGCAGGCTGTCGACCAGCTTGCGCCCCACGCGCGCATACAGGGGCGTGACCAGGCCGAGCCACAGGCTGGAGAGCCACGGCGTGAGCACCGGCACGGGAATGATCCAACGATGCAGCCCGCGCTGGCGGGCATATTCCCGCATCAGGTCCGCGTAGGTCACCACGTCCGCGCCGCCAATCTCGTAAACGGCGTCACCCCTGCCGGGCAGGTCCGCGCAAGCTTCGAGATAGAGCAGCAGATCGTCCACCGCGATCGGCTGGGCCTGCACGTTCACCCAGCGCGGCGCGGTCATGACCGGCAGCTTCTGCACGAGCGCCCGGATCATCTCGAAGGACAGGCTGCCCGCGCCGATGACGATCGAGGCGCGCAACTCGATCACCGGCACGCCCGCTTCGCGCAGGGCCGCGCCGGTTTCGAGCCGGCTGCGCAAGTGCGTGGAGAGCGGGCCGTCCTCGGCGGCGAGCCCGCCCAGGTAGATGATGCGCTGCACGCCCGCCGCCCGCGCGGCCCGCGCAAAGTTCAGCGCTCCCTCCCGGTCCTTGGCGGCGAACGCCCCCCGCGCGCCCATGGAATGCACGAGGTAGTACGCCGTCGCCACGCCCGCGAATGCGGCGGGCAGGGTGTCCGGCGCGAGGACGTCGCCCGCCACGAGTTCCACCCCCTCCGGCGCGCGAGGCCGCAGGTACGCGGGCTTTCGCACGAGGCAGCGCACGCGATAGCCGCGCGCGACCAGCCGGGGCAGAAGCCGCCCGCCCACGTAACCCGTCGCTCCCGTCAATAGCACTGGTGATGAAGGTGGCATTTGGCGTGACAGGCCTCCCGTGGACTTTTATGCTCGATCGTGCTTCACGCGCACGGCTTCCGTCGGTCGCCGCCCGCGTGTTCGGTCGTGGCGTGCGCGGAGAACATCGCACCCCGGAGCGCAACCTTACGGTGGACAACCTCGCGACGGATGTAAGGTGCGTGGCGGGCGCGCGATGTGTGGAGCGTACATCGGTTCGTCCGTGCCTGCGAGCGCGGACGGGATTCCGAATCCATTCGTGGTGGGTCCGTGATCCGGCGCGTGGCGCGCCATCCTGACATTCGGATTGATTGTGGCATGACGATACTGTCCCTGCTCCTGCTGTCCCTGGTCCTGGCCGGCGTCCTCATGGGGGCCCTGCTCGTGGTAGGCCTGCGCCGGCGCGACATGGGGCTGGTGGATGTCGGCTGGGCGGCCGGCGTCGGCCTTTCGGCGATCCTGTACGCCGCGCTGCTGGACACCGCGCCCTGGCGGCGATGGGCGGTGGCGGGTGTGGCCGTGCTATGGTCCGCGCGGCTGGCGGCGCACATCCTGCGGCACCGCGTGCTGGGCGCGCCCGAGGACGCGCGCTATCGCGCGCTGCGTGAACGCTGGGGCGCCCGGGCGAAGGTCTACGTGCCGCTGCTGTACCTGGGAGAGGCCCCGCTCGTGACCCTGTTCTCCCTGCCGATCCTCGTGGCGCTCCGCCAGCCCGCGCCGGATGTCTCCGGTTGGGCGCTGGCCGGCCTGGTGGTGGGGGTGGCGGCGATCGCCGGCGAAGCGCTGGCCGATGCGCAGCTGGCGCGCTTCCGCGCCGATCCGCAACACCGCGGCCGGACGTGCCGCGCCGGGCTCTGGCGCCTCTCGCGCCATCCGAACTACTTCTTTGAGTGGCTGCACTGGTGGGCCTACGTGCTGCTCGCGGTGGGGGCGCCCCACGCCTGGGTCACGCTGCTCGGGCCGGCGCTCATGCTGGCGTTTCTCTTCAAAGTCACCGGCATTCCCCACGCCGAACGCCAGGCCCTCGCCTCGCGCGGCGACGACTACCGCCGCTACCAGGCCACCACCAGCATCTTCTTTCCGTGGTTCCCCAAGGACGTTGCGGCGCGGCCGCGAAAAGGCGCCGAAGGCGCAAACGGGGCTCTGCTGTTGAGCCTTGTGTGCCTCTTCGCGGCTAACCGTTTCGCCATCGTACCGCTGGTGGCCACGTCATAACCTTGCCGACGCTGACATGCTAAACTTAGGCATACATCTCGCGGAATGGGGGCTGGTGCCGGATCGCGTCGTGCGCGCCGGCATCCGGCGGCTGCTCGGCGAACGTCTCGCCGCGCTGGACGCCGAAGCCGGCCCCGATGCGTCGCGTTTCGAAGCGGCGTTCGTCGAGCGGCTCAAGCGCCATGCGCTGGCCGAGCATACGGCGGACGCCAACGCGCAGCACTACGAGGTGCCCACGGCGCTCTTCGAAACCATGCTCGGACCGCGCCTGAAATACAGTTCGGCCTACTACGCGCAGCCGGACACCACGCTGGCCGAGGCCGAAGAGGCGATGCTGCAGATGACCGCCGCGCATGCCGAGCTGTGCGACGGACAGAACATCCTGGAGCTGGGCTGCGGCTGGGGCTCGCTGACGCTCTGGATGGCCGAGCACTACCCGCGGGCGCGCATCACGGCCGTCACGAACTCCGCGACTCAGGCGGCCCATGTGCAGGGCCAGGCGCAGACGCGCGGGCTCTCCGGCGTCCGCGTGCTGCGCGCCAACGTCAGGGACTTCCTCTCCGACCAGACGTATGATCGCATCGTGTCCGTGGAAATGTTCGAGCACGTCCGAAACTATGCCGTGCTCTTCAATCGCCTGCAGCAGTGGCTGGTGCCCGGCGGGAAGCTGTTCGTCCACGTGTTCAGCCACCGGCGGTTCCCGTACCTGTTTGAAACCGAGGGCGCGGACGATTGGATGGGGCGCTACTTCTTCACCGGCGGGACCATGCCGTCCCACGGCTTGCTGCCGCGATTCGCGGGTGCGCTCACGCTCGAGGAGGCGTGGCGCCTGGACGGCCGCCACTACGCGCGCACGCTGGAGGACTGGCTCGTCAACCTCGACCGGAACCGCCGCAGGGTGAGGCGGCTCTTTGCCGATACCTACGGCTCATGGCACGCTCGCGTCTGGCGGCAACGTTGGCGTATATTCCTGATGGCCAGCGCCGAACTGTTTGCTTATGACGGCGGTGCGGAGTGGGGCGTCTCGCACTACCGCTTCGCCGCGCGCGCCGGACGGCCGGCAGAATCCAAACCCGCCCGGCGCCAGGATGCCGGCGGCGGTTCGACACGATCGGAAAGGTGAAGGAGCCCGCTCGCGGAGTGGGCGTACCATGACAAATCCACCCTCCCAACCACCGGCTGTCGCGATCGTCGGCGGCGGGGTCGCCGGGCTGACCGTCGCGTGGCTGCTCCAGCGCGTCGTCGACGTTCACCTTTTTGAACGCAATGACTACGCCGGGGGCCACACGCGAACCATCGTCATCCCCGACGGCCCCGATGCCGGCACCGCCATCGACATCGGGTTCATCGTCATGAACCACCGCAACTACCCGCTGCTCACGCGCCTCTTCAAGCAACTCGCCGTCGACCTGGGCGACAGCGATATGTCCTTCGGCTACTCCTGTGAGCGCACGGGCTATGCCTACTCCGGCAGCGGCCTGGGCGGACTCTTCGCGCGCACCACGAACCTGGTGAGCGCCGACCATTGGCGCCTGCTGCGGGATATCGTCGCCTTCAATCGAGATGCCGTGCGGCAGCTTCGCGCGGGCGCGCTGGCGGGCGTCACGCTGGGGCAGTACCTGGACAGCCGGCGCTACAGCCGCGCCTTCGCGGATCACTACCTGCTTGCCATGGGCGCCGCCATCTGGTCCGCGCCTGCCGCCGACATCCGCGACTTTCCCGCGCTGCCCTTTGTCCGCTTCTTCCATAACCACGGGCTGCTGACGCTGGATGACCGGCCCGCGTGGAAGTATGTGAAGGGCGGGAGCCAGCGCTACGTGCAAACCATGCTGCGGTCGTTCCGCGGCACGCTCCATCTGAACGCGCGCATCGCGGGCATCCGCCGCGGGCCGGCCGGGGCATGCCTGCGCTTCGCCGACGGTTCCGAGGCGACGTTCTCGCACCTGGTGCTGGCCGCGCATGCGGATGAGTCGCTCGCGCTGCTGGACGATCCATCGCCATCGGAGCGCGAGTGGCTGGGCGCGTGGCGCTACCAGGCCAACGAGACGGTGCTCCACACCGACACCACCGTGCTGCCGCCGGCCACCCGCGCCTGGGCCTCGTGGAACTTCTGCCGCGTGGCCGAGGGCGATGCCCAGAAACCGGTGTCGGTGACGTACGACATGAACCGGCTCCAGCAGCTGGGCACGCGCGCACGCTACCTCGTGACCCTGAACCGCACCGCCCGCATTCCCGAGGCGCAGCGCGTGTACAGCACGGTCTTCACGCACCCCATGTACAGCTTCGCGTCGCTCGCGTCGCAGGACAAGCTGCGCGAACTGAACGGTTCGGCCAACACCTACTACTGCGGCAGCTACCTGGGCTACGGCTTTCACGAGGACGCCGTCCGTTCCGCCGTCGACGTGGCGACGCACTTTGGAGTGAGCCTGTGAGGTCTTCTGGGGCGAGGGTGTCGGTCGCTGAGCAGTTCCCCTCCCTGGGAGGGGTGGCCGCAGGCCGGGGTGGGTTTCGTTCCGCCATCTTCGACGGCTCGGTCTTCCATCGCCGCCTGGCACCCGTGGACCACCGCTTCGAGTACCCGGTGCATGTCCTGGCGCTCGATCTGGACGAGCTGCCGCAGCTCCCGCGCTCCGTGCGGGGGTTCGGACACAACCGCGTGCTGCCCGTGGCCATTCATGATCGCGATTACCTGGACGGCGCGCCGGCGCCCATCGCGCCGAGGCTGCGCGCGCAGCTGGCGCAGGCCGGGGTGGCAGCGCCGCCCGCCCGCCTCGTCCTGGTCACGGCCGCCCGCCTGTGGCACTACGTCTTCAATCCCGTCAGCTTCTACCTCGGGTTTGATGCGGACGACCAACTCTCCTGCGCGCTCGCGGAAGTGAACAACACGTTTGGCGACCGGCACCTGTACGTCCTGCCGCGCCTGGAGCCGGGCGCTTCGCCCGGCTCGTTCATCGCCTCCGTGCCCAAGCAATTCCACGTCTCCCCGTTCAACGACCTGCAGGGCTCCTATCACTTTTCGTTTTCGTTCAGCGCCGACGCGCTCGACATCCGGGTCGACCTTCACCGCGGGGGCCAGGCCGTGTTCTGCTCGCGCCTGTACGGGCGCGGCACGCCGCTGTCCACGCGCAGCCTGTGGCGCACGGTGGGCCGTCGCCCGTGGGTGAACGCGCTGACATTTCCGCGGATCCTGGCGCAGGCCGCGTGGTTGCACTACCAGAAGAAGCTGCCTGTGTTCGCGCGGCCCGAGCCGACCAGCCCGCACACGGTGATCCGCCGGCCGCCGGGTGCGCTGGCGCGGCTCGCCACGCGCGGCTTTTGCGACGTGCTCGGCCGCATCCGGCATGGAACCTTGCAGATGACCCTGCCCGATGGCACGAGCCGCACCTTCGGGCGCGCGGACACGGGACCGCGGGAAGCGATCGTGGTCCATCGCTGGGACTTCTTCACGCGCTTGCTGAGCGCCGGGGATGTGGGGCTGGGTGAGGCCTATGTCGCCGGCGATTTCACCTCGGCCAACGTCACCGGCTTCCTGCAGCTGCTGATCGCCAACCGGCGTGAACTCTCCGACGGAAACCTGGCCCTCGCCTGGCTGAGCCGCGTGGCGAACCGCCTCGGTCACGTCCTGCGCGCGAATACGCGTCGCAAGAGCCGGCGCAATATCCACGAGCACTATGATCTCGGAAATGCGTTCTTCGAAACGTTCCTGGACCCGTCGCTGATGTACTCGTGCGCGGTGTATGGCGCTGGCGACGAGTCGCTGGAGGCGGCGCAGCAGCGCAAGATCGCGGACCTGATCGAGACGGCGCGCATCCGTCCCGAGCACCACATCCTCGAGATCGGCTCCGGCTGGGGCTCGTTTGCCATTGAGGCCGCGCGCCGCACCGGATGCCGGGTGACCTCGCTGACCGTCTCGGACGCCCAGCACCAGCTGGCAACCGAACGGGTGCGCGCGGCCGGGCTCAGCGACCGCGTCGACATTCGCCTCTGTGACTACCGCGACATCCGGGGCTCCTTCGACCGCATTGTGTCGATCGAAATGCTGGAGGCGGTGGGTCACCGGTTCCTGGGCACATTCTTTCATCAGTGCGGGCGCTTGCTGGCCCCCGGCGGACTCGTCGTCCTGCAGGTCATCACCATTCCTGATCACCGCTACGACGCCTATCGGCACGGTTGCGACTGGATTCAGAAGCACATCTTTCCGGGCGGGCACCTGCCATCGCTGGCGGCCATGACCGCCGCGATGGCGACGCACAGTGAACTGGGGGTGGAACAGCTGGAGAATGTCGGGCCGCATTACGCCACGACGCTGCGTCACTGGCGCGAGCGCTTCGACGCGGCTGAAGGCCGGGTGCGCGCACAGGGCTTCGATGATGAGTTCATTCGCAAGTGGCGCTACTACCTCGCGTACTGCGAGGCCGCATTCGCCTCGCGCACGCTCAACACGCTGCACCTGGTGTTGACGCGCCCGAACAACGTGGAGCTGGACGCGGCCATCGCACCCACCCCGCCCTGCGGGCACCCCTCCGTGGGAGGGGATCTCAGCCGTGGTGTACCACTTCGCGTCATCGCCTCCCGGGAAGGGTGCCCGCAGGGCGGGGTGGGTGCCGCGCAGGTCCGATCGTGAAACACGCCGTGGCCAAATTGCGAATCCTGATTGTGTCCCTGCTGCGCCAGGGCACGTCGCCCACGCCCCTGGCCGCCTGCATCGCGCTGAGCGCCGTCATCGGCGTGTTCCCAATCATCGGAGTGCCCACGCCGCTGCTCACCGTGATCGTGCTGGCGCGGCGCTGGAACCTGCCGGTCGCGCAGGCGGTGAACTACCTGGCCACCCCGTTTCAGTGGCTGCTGATCGTGCCCTGCATCCGCATCGGCGAATGGCTGCTGCGCGCCGCGCCCATCCCGCTCTCGCCCGCCGAAATCGTCGCCCGCCTGCGCGCCGCGCCGGGCGACTTCTTCCGCGATTTCTCCACCGCCGCCGCGCACGCCGTGCTCGGCTGGCTCGTCATCGGCGCGCCGCTGTTCCTGATCCTCTTCAGCCTGAGCCGCGCCATCCTCCGCCGCGCCACCCGCCGCCATTCAACAAATATTTAACAGGCTCTTGACGCCGCCATGACAACCGCGGCGCGCACAGGGCGTATCCTGTCCCGTGGTGGAACCAGACGGAGGAGGACCCGCCATGCGCACACACCGTTGTTGGCCGTTCGCTTTGCTTTTCGGCCTGGCGCTGCTCAACGCCCCGCGCGCCGATGCACAAGGTGCCCTCGAACCGCCCGGCCCCCCGGGGCCCACCATGGTCACGCTGGACCAGCTTCACAGCTCACTGGACGCCGTCAACACGGCCGTGACCGGGCTGGCGACCGCCGTCGACGAGGTGGATTTCGCGGCCATCGCAGCCGCCATGGAGATGCTGACCAACAGCCTCGCCGTGATCTCGACCCAAGCCGACCTGTTGCCCCACATGGATACCGACCTGCACGTGATGACCAATCAGCTCGCCGTGGTGGTGACCGGCATGAATGGGTTGACGAAGTCGCTCGGCGACATGGACTGGACGGACATTCTCGACATCCGCTGGAATGTCAGTGTCTTGACGAATGTCGTGGTACATGTGGAAGCGCAACTTCAACAGATGTCCCTTGCGCTGGAAGACCAACAGGCGGACTTAGTCGAACTCCGCGCCATCGAGGCCGAGAACAACGCGCTGTTGCGGGCCTTGACGAACAGCCCATAGGAGGACGTCGTCATGCGCTCAAGCCGATTGCCGGGAGGCTGGATTCTTGCAGCGCTCGCCGGCCTGCTGATCGCCCTGCGCGCCGCGGGCCAGGGGCCGCTGCAGCCACCGTCCATGCCACAGCCGACCTGGGTCTCGCTGGCAGACCTGCATGGCGACGCGGAGAGCCTGTGGGTCCCGGTGTCCGCCTTGACCAATGGTTTCGGCCGCGTGGACTGGCGCGCCTTGGATGTCATGGCTGGCGGGTTTGTGGTCACCAATCTCTTAGTCCCGCCGATGCTGCCCGGCGACATGATCAGTCCCATTTCCATATCGAACCAGATCGCGTCCGCCGCGGTATCCATCGCGGGGTTGGCCGACAGCTTCGGCAGCATCGTTTCGATCAGCAATGGGTGGTGCGTCAGATGGGATCTGGTGGACGGGATCGAGGCGGATATGACATCCCTGAGTCATTCCGCGGATGTGTTGGCGGGCGACGTGGCGGAACTGGAGAACACGATCGCGGTGCGCGGCCAGTCGCTGCGGGCGTGGCGCGCAGCCGCGGAGACCAATCGCATGCTCCTGCGCGGGCTGAGGAGAGGACTATGAATTCGGTCGCGTTCAATAGCGCCGCCGTCCTGGTGTTCCTGCTCCTCGCGGCGCGTCTCCCGGCAGAGCCCACGATCACCAGGGCCAACCGCTTCAGCCATGGCGCCAACATCGGGTGGATCGACTGGCGCCCCGGCACGAACATGGGCGCGTCAATCGGTGAGTTCTACTGTGGCGGGCAAATCTACAGCGCAAACTGCGGGTGGATCTCGCTTGGCAGCGGCAGGCCGGCGAACGGCCATGCCTTCGGTAATCAGTCCGCCGGCGATTCCGGGGTCAATATGGATGGGGCGGGCAATCTGCGCGGCTTTGCCTACGGGGCAAACATTGGCTGGATCGCCTTCGAAAGCAACGGCGCGCCGCGCGTCGACATCCTCACCGGCGCCCTCACCGGCCACGCCTATGGCGCGAACGTGGGCTGGATCTCGTTGAGCAATGCGCAAGCTTTTGTGGAAACCGCGACGCTTGACGTGGGGCCTGACACCGACCACGACGCCATGCCGGACGCGTGGGAGTGGCGGGTGGCGGGCGGCCTGGATGCGCTGCGAGTCACGGCCGACGCCGATGCCGATGGATTGGACGATGCCGCCGAGTTTATCGCTGGCACCTCGCCGCTGAATCCGGACGATTGCCTCGCCTTCACGGGACTGGCCGTGATGACCAATGGCGTGGCGCTCACGCTAAGTTGGGCGAGCAAACCCAATCGCCTCTATGCTGTTGAGGCGACGAGCAACCTGCTGAGCGCAGCCGCCTGGCGGGACGACGGCAGCGGTTGGCGACGGCCGGGGACGGGTGACACCTCGCAGGCGGTCGTGTTTGTCAACGCGGCACCTGCCACTGTTTACCGGATCCAGGTGCGGCGATTCGGGATGATGCCGTGAACACGCCTGGCGTCCGTGTCGTCCACGAAAGCCGTGGTCTTCCCGGTGACGGACAGCGTCAGAGCGTCCGCACGATCTGAACCAGGATATTGAAGGCGTGTTCGCGATCGCAGATGAGGTCTCGGTAGGTCTCCGAGTCGGCCTCGAACTGTTTGAAGAGAAACTGGCGGGACTCGGTGAGCTCCAGGGTGAGGCGGGGTTGGTGGGCGGGAGGATCGCCCAGCGGCTGGCGCGTGAGAGTCAGCACGTCGTTCACCAGAGTCGGGTATACCGCCGCACAGGTTTGCGAGGTGGAGATTTGCTTCACCAGGTCGAAAAGCGGGTGCAGATGTTCCCACCCCGGGCGCGCCACCAGGGCGCCATAGTAACGAATCAGCCCCAGCCATAGCGCCAGCGGTTTCTGCGCCTCGTCCCGGGGTTCAGGTGTGTTCATCGATGTTAAGCTCTCTGGATGGAATGGCGATCAACTAAGCGCAGCCCAGAATTGCCATCCCAATCCCAATCCTGATCGTAATCGTAATCGTAATCGTAATCGTAATCGCCTCGTGTGGAATGGATTATGATTACGATTATGATTGTGATTATGACAGGGATGGCTGCATTCGCTTAAGTAGCCGCCATTCCCTTCTCTGGCGTCAGCCTTTTGCATTCATCCAGCGCCGTGCGGCGGCGAGCAGTTCGCGGCCCTCGTCAGGCGTGTCGCAAGCCGTATCGAGCATCAGGCGAGCCGGATCCAGCGCCCGCACCAGCGGCTCCACATGCTGCTTTGGAACCTGGATGTGGACAATCTTCCCCGCGGCCTGAACCTGCCGGTAGAAGTCGAGGTGTGCGGGACCGTTGGGGGGCTCGGCGGGCGTTGGGGTGTACTGCAGGACGCGAAGATACGGCAACGAGAGCAGGCGCGGTAGATGCTGGCGGGCGTCGTGCCCGTCGAGGTGATACCAGAGCGCCCCAAAGGCCCCGGCGTATAGCGCCAGTTCGGGCAGGATGAAGGTCTCGTACATCTCGGGCGAGAGCATGCAGGAGACGTCCGACTGGCACCCTTCGAAGGGGTTCGGTGCCCAGAAGGGCATCCAGCCGGCGTTGCCGTACCACATGTGATGGCGCCCGCGGATCGCGTCGTGCAGCTGCGTGCGCGCGGCGAGCAATTCGCGCGCGCCCGTCAGGATCGCCTGACGCATCCAGTCGGGTTCGTCGATCAACGCCGTGAGAAATTGCTGTGCACCTAAGTGCATGGATATCAAATCGTTAGCCGGAAGTATCGGGGGGCGACCGATGGCAAAATCGTCGTACCCGGCCATGTCGGTCATGCGGTTATACAGGTGCAGGAATTTCTGCACCCAGGGATTTTCAGGATCGTGGACGAACGGCGAGGGACGGGTGAAATCCACGGTCATGGGGGCATGCCAGATCGTGTGGTGGTCAAAGCGCGGCGTACCGCCGAGACAAAGGACCCAGCCGCCCATGAGCAGGTAGGAGGGAATGGCCTCGCCGCCCCACCACGTATTCTCCAGCGTCGCCAGCGCGTCGGCCCACACCCAATCCGGATCGAGCCAGCGCCGTTCAGGATCAGAAGGAGACGGTGGCCGGGGAACGCTCCTGCCACTGGGGGCGGTGACGGCGATACAGGGGCGATCCTTTACCTGTCCCCGCCAGAGCGCCGTCAGGCGTTCCTGAGCCTCAGGCCAATCGTGCTTGTACTTCACTAGCGAATCAATACTGCATGAACATATTGCCGCACAATCATTCAAATTGCCAAATGGTCATCGGGCCGTTCATTTTCCACTTAAGCGTTTCGCTGGTGATTGCCGTGATCGTGCGAAAGCCGTAAGCTGCGGCCATGACGGTACGCGAACAGTATGATCGGGACGGTTTTTATAAGGCCGCCGGACTCTTCTCGCCCACCGAGGCGGCCGTCCTCAAGGAGGAGACGATGGCCGTCGTGCGTGAGCGGGGTCTCGGATCCCCCGAGGGCGGTCTGACGGTGTGGATGGCCGACGCGCTTGCCCCGCCCATTCGGCGTTGTGTGTGCGATCCGCGCATCGTTCGCCTGCTCCAGAAATGCATCGGCACCAGCATCGAGTTCCTGAGCGTGAAACCGGTGTTCAAGGATGGCAAAACCACTTTCGGCTCTCCCTGGCATCAGGACTGGTTTTACTGGAAAGGCACACCGAAGACGTCCATCTGGATCGCGCTGGATGCCGCCACGCCCGAGAACGGCTGCCTGCGCGTCATTCCCGGCAGTCACACACAGCTTTTTCCGCTGCGCGATGCCGCCGGCGCGCGGGCCTTTGTCCATTGCACGGATGAGGCCCAACTTTCAGGATTCCAAATTGTGGATGTATGTATGGCGCAAGGAGATGCGCTTATATTTCATGACCGGATCCTGCACGCATCCCATACCAACACCAGCGGGCGAGACCGTTGGTCCCTGATTCCAACCTACCGCAACGCGGCGGTTGCGGACGACTCCACTGTCTGGAAAACCGCCCTGCCTGTCGAGTGAAGCACGCAAAGGTCGCAAGGGCGGATGTTCGATTCGTGCCGGCTGCGCGCCCTTGCCGAGGGGATCGTCAGGCAACAGTGCGGCGGGCGATCATCACGGCCAAGATGGCGACGTCTGCGGGGTTCACGCCGGAGATGCGGGCCGCCTGGGCCAGGCTCTCGGGCCGCACGCGGGTCAGCTTCTCGCGGGCCTCGAAGCGCAGGGCTTTGATGGCGTGGTAGTCGAGGTCGAGTGGAATGCGGACATTCTCCGACTGGCGGGCTTTTGCGATTTGGCGCGTTTCGCGCTCGATGTAGCCCTCGTACTTTACCTGGATCTCGACTTGCCGGCGAACTTCAGCGTCGAGAGTCAGGTCGGCTCCGGCCATGGCGTCGTAACGTGTGTCGGGGCTTCGCAACTGGCGCGCCAACCGATCGTCGCCACCTGCCCGTCCAGCCAGCCGGTCCAGTTCCTGAGCGATATCCCGGGCAAATCGCTCCGTTTCCTCGACGAATTCCGGCTGGACGATGCCGATCTCCTTGGCCGCCTCCAACATGCGGAAGCGGGCATTGTCCTGTCTGAGGATCAGCCGCCGCTCGGCGCGCGACGTGAACATCCGATAGGGCTCGTCCACGCCCTTGGTCACGAGATCATCGATCAACACGCCGAGATAGGCATCGTTGCGGGAAAACGTGATAGGCTTCCGCCCCAGCGCCTTGCGGGCGGCATTCATACCCGCAACAAAGCCCTGGGCAGCGGCTTCTTCGTACCCCGTGGTGCCGTTGATCTGGCCGGCAAAGAACAGATTTTCGACCAGCTTGGTCTCCAAGGTATGAAAAAGCTGAGTGGGATCTGAATAGTCGTACTCAATGGCGTAGGCCCAGGCAATGAACTGGGCGCGCTCGAACCCCGGGATGCTGTGGACGAGGCGCTCCTGCACGTCTTCCGGCAGGCTGTTGGAAATGCCGTTGGGATAGACGAGATCCGTGTGGCGCCCTTCCGGTTCGACAAAGACGTGGTGGGTGTCCTTTTCTGAGAATTTGACCACCTTATCCTCAATGGATGGACAGTAGCGCACGCCGGTGGCTTTGATGGCGCCTCCGTAAAGGGCGCTGCGCTTCAGGTTATCGCGGATGATATCGTGCGTGACCGCGGTCGTGTGCGTCAGATAGCACGGCATCTGGTCCGTTCCGGGTCTCCACGGTTGAAGGTGATCATGCGCTTGTTCCACGTGGAACATGGCGTCCTGCCCAGCCTTTTGTTCCACGTGGAACAGTCCATGATAGCGCCGCGCCCACCAAGAGAAGAACGGTGGCGGCACCTCGCCGGGTTGGATCTCCATCTTGGTGTAGTCCAGGCTGTCCTTGTGCAGGCGTGGCGGTGTGCCGGTCTTGAGCCGGCCCAATCGAAAGCCGAGATCGGTGAAGGACGCGCTCAACTGCTCGGCAGAAGGAATTCCGCCCCGGCCGCCCGGTGTGCAGTGATCTCCAATATGAATTCGCCCCTTGAGAAATGTTCCCGTGGTGACAACCACGGTCTTGCCCGTAATTTCAGCGCCGTCCTCCGTGGCGATGCCGCGCAGGCGCCCGCCCTCGACCCAGAGTCGCCCCGCCGTCGCGTCAACAATCTCCAAATGGGGCGTGGTCGCGATGATGGCCTGCATCCGCCGCGGATAGGCGTGCTTGTCGCACTGGACCCGCGTGGCCTGAACCGCCGGGCCGCGCCGGGTGTTCAGCGTCCGGAACTGAATGCCGGTGCAATCCGCGTTTCGGGCCATCTCGCCACCGAGGGCATCAATCTCGAAAACCAGGTGAGACTTGGCGATGCCACCCACGGCGGGATTGCATGGCATGGTGGCAAATCCGGCGCCAGGGATGGTCACCAGAGCCGTGTGCGCACCGGAGCGGGCCGCCGCCAGGGCGGCTTCACAGCCAGCGTGCCCCGCGCCGATCACGATGACATCAAAGGGGGTTTTCATTCAGAATGTGACGAGTTATCAACCGGGCCGTTGACACCTACCAGAGCGGGATTCACGCGTCAATTCGGCTTCCCGGTCCATCCATGAACAGGTTATTAACAAGCAGACCGAATGGCGAGCCCGCTCGCGTTAATCGGAAGGATTCTTGCATCCACGGCTACTTGCCGATGCAGAAGCGGCTGAAGATGGCGTCCAGCAGTTCGGTCGAGTATTCCCGGCCGGTGATCTCGCCCAACGACTCCAGCACCGCGCGAAGATGCTCGGCGGCGAGCAAAGCCCCGTCGTTCCCCGGATCGCAAAGCGCCCCCTCCGCTTGATCCAATTCCGCCAACGCACCCGTCAGCACCGCAAAATGCCGTTCTGAGATTACCGCGTGAGGGGGAACCCCCTCCCGAACACCAAGAACCCCAATTAGCGCCGTCTTGATGGCCGTGACGTCCGGATCCCTCAACAGGCTGGCGCGAACGACCTTCAGTCCACCGTCGATGGCCGATTCGGAAATCCGGGTACCCAGATCACACTTGTTTACGATGACCAGACACCGGCTGGGATCGGCCGCAGCCAGACGGGCGGCATCCTCAGTCGTGAGCCCGCCGGCGGCATCGACCATATAGATGAAAACATCGGCCGTTCGGATGGCGTCTTCCGCGCGCCGGATGCCTTCACGCTCGACCCGGCAGTCCGCGTCGCGAAGTCCTGCCGTGTCGATCAGCCGGATGGGAATTTCCGCCAGAATCAATTGCTCCTCTATGGTGTCGCGCGTCGTCCCCGGAATGTCGGTGACAATGGAGCGGTCTCGCTCCAGGAGTCGATTCATCAGTGTGGACTTCCCGACATTCGGTTCGCCCGCAATGACCACGCGAGCACCCTCGCGCAAGAGGTGCCCCTCATGCCATGTCTGCACCAGGGACGTTACCTGTCCCCGCGCGGTCTGCAGGCGCGCAATCAGTCCACCTATGGTTGTGGGTGGGAGCTCGTCGTCTACAAAATCCATGGTGGCCTCAATGTCGGCCGAAAGATTTATCAAGCAATCGTAAAGTGCTTGTATAGAAGAGCTTAACGATCCACCTAACTGGTCGATGGCGACGGCTGCCGCCCGTTCGGACTGGGCGCCAATCAAGTCCGCCACGGCCTCGGCCTGCAGCAGATCGATACGCCCGTTGAGGAAGGCGCGACGGGTAAACTCGCCGGGTTCGGCCGATCGCGCCCCGCATGCCAACACGGCACGCAGTATGCGGTGAGCCGCCACCCGGCCACCATGCCCCTGGATCTCGACGACATCTTCGCAGGTGTAACTATGTGGCGCACGGAACAGCAGGAGAATGACCTCGTCAACCGCCGCGTCGCCGGGCTCCAGTGGATTCTTCACGTGACCATATAGCATGGTACGGGGTGGCGCGTCCGAGGGTTTGGTCTTCGACGCCACCACGCGATCCGCGATAGCAAAGGCGTCTGGCCCGGACAACCGGATCACGGCAATGCCGGCCTCCCCGGGCGCCGTCGATATGGCCGCGATCGTGTCAGGGGCCAACATGCTCATCACCATGCGTAGGCCGCGCCGGCGCTTCACTCGCCGGCCCGGACCAGATCGTGCCGAGGCAAAGTCGACCCCCCGACAACCCCGTGCGGCCCAATTCGGCGTATTTCATGGAAGCCCCCGTGCGTGAACTCGTTGGAAGCGCGCCATTGTAGCCGCCGGCGGCAATCCGGCAAAGCAATACCCGCAGCGCGTCCGCAGGCGAACCTCGCTTGACGCGCGGTGCGGATGGCGAAACAATGCCATCGCGGCTTCACGAACGGGTTCGATGGAGCCACGAGGGCATTGTCATGGCTGCCAACATTAAAGGGCTCGAAACCACCGCCAAGTTCCGCCACATCGGCGCCATCAAGCGGCACCTTTTCTTGTGTTGCGATCAGAAGAAGCCCAAGTGCTGCACCGAGGAAGCCGGGCTCGCGTCTTGGGAATTCCTGAAGGCGCGCCTGGATGAATTGGGGTTGACGGGTGCGGGCGGTGTTTACCGCACGAAGGTGAACTGCTTTCGCATCTGCCACAGCGGTCCGATCGCCGTCGTGTATCCCGAGGGGACTTGGTATCACTCGTGCACGCCCGAGGTGCTTGAGCGCATCATTCAGGAACACCTCATCGGCGGCCAGCCCGTGAAGGAATTCATCTTCGCCGAGAAGAAGTTGGTGTAACGGTCAATGGTGGCTCGCCCCGGGCCGAACGGATGCGCCCGCAGAGACACGGCGACAAGGCGCGATGATCTCTTCTGCCCGAACCGGTAGAGGCCGGCCCGGGCTGTTCTGTCCCGGTGGCGATTTCTTGCCGCGAAAAGGCACAAAAGGCCGCATTCAGTCTTCGTGGTGGCGATCGCGGCGGGGAGAACCTGCGGCTACCGCTTGCCGCTCTGTCCGTAGGTCGCCTGCGGGCCGTGCTTGCGCTGGTAGTGCTTGTCGAGGATGTGCGCGGGGATCGGCCCCAGGCCCGGTGCCAGCTGCAGGGTATCCAGTGCCATCTTCGCCACCGCTTCCAGCGCGACCGCGTTTTCCAGCGCCTTGCGTGGCGTGGGGCCCCAGGCAAAGGGCGCGTGGTGCGCCACCAGGACCCCCGGCATCGCCAGCGGATCGAGCCCCTCGAAGCGCTCGACAATGACGCGCCCCGTGTGGTGCTCGTAACTCTCCACCACCTCGGCCTCTGTCAGCGCGCGCGCCAGTGGCACCGTGCCGTAAAAATGATCGGCGTGCGTCGTGCCGAAACAGGGCAGCTCGCGTCCCGCCTGGCAGAATGCCGTCGCGTGCGGACTGTGCGTGTGCACGATTCCGTAGACGCCGCGAAAATGCTTGTACAACAGGATATGGGTTGGCGTGTCGGAGGAGGGACGCAGCGAGCCCTCGACAACCCGGCCCTCCAGGTCCACCACCACCAGGTTCTCGGGCTTCAGCTCCGCATACGGCACGCCGCTGGGCTTGATGACCACCAGCTTGCGCTCGGGGTTGAACCCGCTGACGTTGCCCCAGGTCAGCGTGACCAGCGCCTCCCGCTCGAGATCGCGGTTGGCATCACAGACTTCCTTCTTCAAGGCTTCAAGCATATGCGCGTTCTCCCCGCTCCTGAACGGTTTGCGTCGCGTCGAACCGGCCGGCCATCTCCGCCGTTCATCGCGCTAGCGCCGCTGCTTCTCGCGCAGCGCGATGAGCTGCTTCATCACCTGGTGCAGCTGCCCGGACCACTCGCGGGTGCCGAACGCGTCATGCAGGCGGCGATAGATCTGGTAGAGGTAGGTGTAGACTTCATGCCGCGCGGCGTCGGGCGTATACACGAGGTCGCGCGTGCCGCAAAGCGCCTGCTGGGCATCGGCCACGGTGGCGAATCCCCCGGCCTCCGCGCCGGCCGCGACGGCGCCGAACAGCGCCGCACCGAGCGCGCAGGTTTGATCGCTGCGCGACACCTTCATGGGGCGCCCGGTGATGTCAGCGTAAATCTGCATGAGCAGGGGTTGCTTCACGGCCAGCCCGCCGCAGTTCACGATTTCCTTCACGGGCACGCCGAACTCCTCGATGCGCCGGATAATCGTCAGCGCGCCGAACGCGGTGGCCTCGATCAGCGCCCGGTAGATTTCGTGCGCCTCCGTGTGCAGCGTCTGCCCGATCAGCAGCCCGCTCAGGCGTACGTCGACGAGGATGGTGCGGTTGCCGTTGTTCCAGTCGAGCGCCATCAGCCCGTGCGCGCCGGGTTCCTGGGCCGCCGCGGCCGCCGCGAGCTTCTCAAACTTCTCGTCCAGCGTGCGCCCGTAGCTGTCCGGCACGAGGTGGTTGACGAACCAGAGGAAAATGTCGCCCACGGCGGATTGTCCGGCCTCGATGCCGTAGGACCCGGGCAGGACGGATCCGTCGACGATGCCGCACACGCCGGGAATATCCGCCAGCTTCTCCGTGTTCGGCCGGACCATCATGTCGCATGTGCTGGTGCCGAGGATCTTGACCAGCGTGCCTTCGCGAATGCCCGCGCCCACGGCGCCCATGTGCGCGTCGAAGGCGCCCGCGGCGATGGCGATGCCAGGGGTGAGCCCCAGTTTCGCGGCCCACGCTGGACACAGCCGTCCCGCCAGCCGGTCCGCCGGCACGGCTTCGTCAAAGAGCCGCTCGCGCAGGCTCGCCAGCTCGGGGGCGAGCTTGCCGAGAAAGTCTGCATCCGGGAGCCCGCCCCACTCGCGGCAGTACATGGCCTTGTGCCCGGCGGCGCAGACGCTGCGCACCAGCGCCTCCGGACGCGTGTTGCCCGCCAGCAGCGCCGGAATGTAATCGCAGTGCTCCACGAAGCTGTGCGCCGCCGCAAACACGCGCGGGGCCACGGCGTGCAGGTGCAGAATCTTGCTCCAGAACCATTCCGACGAATAGGTGCCGCCGCACTTGGCCAGATACTGGGGCCGCTCCTTGGCCGCCAGTGCCGTGATGCGCGCCGCTTCCTCATGCCCCGTGTGGTCCTTCCACAGCCAGGCCATGGCGTTCAAGTCGCCCTTGAATTCCGGCAGCAGGGCGAGCGGCGTGCCCTCCCGGTTGACGGGGATCGGCGTGCTGCCCGTCGTGTCCACGCCGATGCCGATGATGGCGGACGGCGCGAAGGTTTTGTCCGCGGCGCGGGCCTTGCCGATGGCTCCAGCGACCACCGCCACGATGCCGTCGAGATAGTCCTGCGGATGCTGGCGTGCGACGTTGGGATCCTTGGAATCCAGCAGGATGCCTGCTTCGCCCGACGGGTAGTTGAACACGTGCCCGGCCAACTCGCGGCCATTGGCAAGGTCCACAATCAACCCGCGCACGGAATTTGTTCCGAAATCCAACCCGAGGGCGTATCTGCTCATGACCTGATCCCCTGTGACGCTTCAGGCCGGCGACATGCCAGGCCCGCCCAAATCTAAGCGGGCGGCGGAAGGATGTCCAGAATCGAGCGGCGGTACGTCAGAGCGCGAAGGGTCACCACGAAGACACGAAGAGCACGAAGCGAAGCACCAAGGCTTCTGCTTGGTGTCCAACGTCGTGCGCTCGGGCCTTCGTGGTTTCTCCGCGATCCCGTTCAGCCGCCGAGTGTCGGCCGGTACCAGCCGATTTCGGCGTCGCGCCAGTGCTTCAGCATGATCTGCACCTTGAGGCGCAGGTGCTTGAGCACGTTGGGGCCGAGCACGAGAGAGCCCTCGCGCGCTTCATCCGGCGCCGTCATCAGGATCGGCTCCGGACAGGATTCCAGGATCTTGATCAGGGCGTTGACGTTGTCGAGCTCCCAGCGCAGGGCGCGGTGCATGAAGAACAGCCCCGCGGAGCCGCCATTGCCGATGGGCAGGTCCGGCCGCTCCGGCTTGGTCGAGCCCATCACCTCGCCGCGCGCCGTGAGCTGCGCGAGTTGCTGGTCGCGCAGGCGGATCAGCGTACCGACCTGCACGAAGTGGCGTGTCGTCAGGAACATGCTGCGGCGCACGAGCACGCGATAGTGATCGAGCAGCAGCGCCTTCCTGGCCTCCGGCTGTTCAGCCTTCTCGGACGCCGCCTTCAGGATTCCCGCCGCTTCGGCCAGCGTGCCGTCGATCTGGTCGATGCCCAGCGCAATGCGCGTGGCGTCCCACCAGTTGTCCGGGTCCCGGATGCCGCAGGGGTTGCAGTAATCCAGGTAAGAGTCCGGCTCCGATTCTCGAGACTGGTACACCGGCTTCGTCCAGTAGGCCTTCTCGTCCTCGGTCAGCAATTCCTGGTGCGCCACGAGTGGGCGCGTGAGCCAGCGGAACATGACCGGGCCGCCGAACGCGTCCGCGCAGGAGGCGCCGGCGATGATGTCGGCGCGCTCGAGCGTCTGCCAGGCCGCCACCACGTCGTCGGCCACATTGGCCCCATAGAGCTCCGCGGCCAGCGCCATCAGCGCCTGCACCTTGTCGAGTGGCGTCTTGGCGGGCGGGAGTTTCAGGGCGATCTTCAAGGCGGCGAAGTAATCGGTGGAACTGCCGCCGGTGTGCCAGCGGGCCACCCGTCCCGAGTTGATCGCGCTGGCGGCGCCAAGGACATCCTGGGGGCAGGGATAGCTCGCGATGTAGCTGTCCATGTTGACGTTGCCGCCCGCGCTCCACACGCCGGCATTCGCCAGCGAGCACTCGCGCACCTTCTCGGCGTCGTCGGACGGCAGCGTGCCGTTGATGCCAATGCCGGGGCGCATGCTGCGCGCGACGAGCTTCTTCTCGTCCGGGGAGAACCAGTTATCGATGAACACGCGGGGATCGTCCGCGCCGCCATCCATGGCGCCCGCGCGGATGAGTTCGAGGAAGCCCTCCACCATGTGCCCCATGTCCCGCCCCTCGAAACCGGTCGGGCCGTTGGGGTTGACGTACAGTTTCTGCGACCAGATGAATCCGGCGCCGGAATCGTTGGTGGCCAGCGAGAACGTGTCGATCAGCGGGCAGGCACGCACGATGCGCTCGACGCCAGCCCGGTAGGCCTCGCGCACCCCGGGATGTTCGGTGTTCGGCGCGAAGAACATGCCGATGGACCGCAGGCTGTTGTCGCAGCGGGCGCCGCGCCATTCGGGGTGCTTCGCGTACACGCGCTCGGACAGCCAGTGCGGTTCGCAGCCGAAATAGGCGGCGCGCAGCCCGAGCTTCGCGCAGATGGCGTGCTTGCGCTTCATCCAGTCGAACTGGCGGCGGACAAACGCCTGGTCAAAGCCGTCTTCCAGCCCCGGCGGCGTGACGTGCTTGAAGATGGACGGCAGCACGAGCGACCACTCGGTCCAGGGGCTGTTCGCTTCGTCGCCCCGGCTGTCCGTGCGATCGCGCAACTGCGAGATGTAGAGATGCGTGAACCCCGCGTCCTTCGCAGCGCGCCCGAGTTCCTCGAAGTGTTTGAGATCGTGCGTGCGCGGCGCGAAAATCAGTTGCTGGTATGGGCGGGCGGGAGGGAGGGATCGTTTCGTCTGTGTCTTGGTCTTCATGGTATGTTTCTGCTCCTTGATGCTCATTCACCCACCCCGCCGCGGCCCCACCGCAAATCCGAAATCCACCATCCCACATCGGCAATACGCCTCAGCCCCCGAGCGTCGGGCGGTACCAGCCGTCCTCGGCATCGCGCCAGTGCTTCAGCATGATGCGCGCCTTGCGCTGCAGGTCCTCCAGCAGGTTCGGGCCGAGGACGAGGCTCCCCTCGTGGGCCTCGTCGATCGCCGTGTAAAAAATGGGTTCCGGGCATTCCCGGATGATGCGGATGAGCTCGTTGACATTGTCGAGCTCCCACCGCAGGGCGCGGTGCAGATAGAACAGCCCGACGGATCCCATGTTGCCAATCGGCAGGTCGGGCCGTTCGGGCCGGGTCGACGTCATGACCTCGCCGCGCGCGCCCCGTTTCGCCAGATCCTCGTCGCGCAGCCGGATCAGGGACCCGACCTGGACCACATGCCGGATCGTCAGGAAGATGCTGCGATACGCCCGTACGCGGTAGTGATCCAGCAGCAGGCGGCGAGCGCCCGCCCGGTCCTGTGCCTTGTCCGACGCGGCCTTCAGTTGCGTGGCCGCCTCCTTGAGCGTGCCTTCAATCCCGTCGATGGCAATCGCGATGCGTGAGGCGTCGTACCAGTTATCGACCTCGCTGTAGCCGCAGCAGTTGAGATAGTCGAGGTAGGTTTCCGCCTGCGACTCTGGCGACTGATAGAGGTACTTGACCCAGTAGGCCTTCTCATCATCCGTCAGGCGCTCCTGGCGGGCCACGAGCGGGCGCACGAGCCAGCGCAGCATGATCGGCCCATAGAACGTGGGGGCGCCGGAAACCGAGGCCATCGTCTCGGCGCGCTCCAGCGTCTGCCACGCGGCCACCACGTCCTCCGCGACATCCGCGCCATAGAGACCGCGAGCCAGATGCAGGAGCCCGGCCAGACGGGCCGACGGCGTATCCAGCGCCGGGACTTCCCGCGCGAGCTTGAGCGCGTCGAAATAGTCGGACGCCACGCCGCCGGAGTCGAAGCGCACCACCCGCCCGGCGCGCATGGCGGCGGCCGCGTACAACATGCCCATGGGTTGCGGAAAGCTGCTGATGATGGGGTCCATGCCCGCACCGCCCCCCAGGCTCCACCCGCCCGCGTGTGAAAGTGAGCACTCGCGCACGAGGTTGGCGTCCTCGCTGCGCAGTGTGCCGACACAGCCGAAGCCGGGCTTCAGGCTGCGCACCACCAGGTGCGTTTCCTGCGGCTTGAACCAGCCGTAGGCGGAGATGAACACGCGTGGATCCCGCGCCCCTCCCGCCTGGGCGCCGGCGCGAATGCTTTCCAGGAAATTGACCACGACATGGCCCATGTCCCGGCCCTCGTAGCCGGTCGCCCCGTTGGGGTTCACGTAGAGCCGTTCCGTCCACGGATACCCTGCCCCGCAGTCGTTGCTGTGAAAGACGAAGGTGTCGAGCAGCGGGCAGGCGTTGACGAGCATCTCCACGCCGCGCCGATACGCCTCGCGGACTTCCGGGTGCTCGGTGTTGGGGGCGAAGTGCAGGCCCGTGGTGCGAAGGGAATTGTCGCAGCGCGAGCCACGCCATTCGGGGTGCTTCGCATACACGCGTTCGGACAGCCAGAGCGGCTCGGTGCCAAAATATGCCGCTCGCATGCCCAGCTTCTCGCAGATCGCGTGCTTCTTCTTCATCCACGCCATCTGCCGCTTCACGAAGGCCGCACCGTAGGCCTCCTCGAGCCCGGGCGGCGTGACGTGCTTGAAGATGCAGGGGAAGATGTTCGACCACTCGGTCCAGGGGCTGTTGGCGTTGTCGCCCATGAAGTCCGTACGTTCGGAGAGCTGGGAAATATACAGGTGGGTGAAGCCCGCATCCCGCGCGCGCCGCGCCAGCGCCTCATATTCCTTCAAGTCCACCGTCCGCGGATTGAAGATGAGCTGAGGGCCCGCCGCCGGGGTGGCGTTGACTTTCGGTTTCTGCCTGGCCATGTGTCCCCTTGTTGCTTGCCGTGCTTCAGGCGGAAAGTTTCCGCAGAGTCGCAGAGCTCACGGAGCATTCACCCGATCACGAACCGCTGAGAGGGAGGTTCGTGAAACCATACGCAGCCAGCCAGCCCGAACCGGCCTCTCACCGGTTCGGGCAGGACATCGCGTGCTCCGAGGACTCTGCGCCTCTGCGAGAGCATGCCCTTCCGAATCCGCCCTCCGTCCTCAGCCCCCCAGCGTCGGGCGGTACCAGCCGATTTCCGCATCGCGCCAGTGCTTCAGCGTGATCTGCACTTTTTTCTTCAGCTGGTCGATCAGGTCGGGCCCGATCAGGAACGCGCACTCCTCGGCCTTGTTGCGCGCCGTGAGGATGATGGGGAACTTGGCTTCCTCGAGGATCTTGATCAGCTCGTTCGTGTTGTCCAGTTCCCAGCGCATGGCGCGGTGCATGAAGAACAACCCGTTCGAACCCGCGTTGCCGATCGGCAGGTCCGGCCGCTCCGGTCGCGTGGACGTCATGACCTCGCCGCGCGCGGCCAGCTGCCTGGCCATGGCGTCGCGCTCGTAGATCAAGGTGCCGAGCTGCAGGTAGTGGCGGTTGGTGAGGAACAGGCTGCGCATGACGCGCACCCGGTAAATATCCTTCTGGATCGCGTCGCGGCTGGCTTTCGTGGGGGCCTTGTCGCGCGCGGCTTCGAGCTTCGCCACCGCGGCCTTGAGCGTGCCTTCCACCTGGTCGATGCAGCAGGCCTTGACCGTGGCCCCTTCCCACGTCTCGACTATCTTGTAGCCCGAGTGGTTCAGGTAATCGAGGTAGCTGTCCGGCTGCGCCTTCTTCGACTGGTACAGGAACGGTTCCCAGTAGCTGCGCTCCTCGGCCGTCAGCAGCTCCTGGTGCGCCACGAACGGACGCACGAGCCAGCGCAGGTGATCGTGGCTGTGCGGGATATGCGCCCCGCCGCCGCCCGCAATGGTCTCCGCCTTGTCCATCAGCATCCAGGCGTCCACCACGTCGTCGGTGTCCGTCACGCCGTAGGTGGCCTCGGCGATCTTGCCGAGCACGTGGATCTTCTGGCGCTCGCTGGTGGCCGGCTCCTCGCGCATGGCCGCGGCCAGCGCCGGGAAGTAGCGCGGCGATTCACCGTAGGCGTAGAAGCGCTTGACCGCCGAGGTCTTGATCGCATTCACGCCGCCGACGACGGACAGCGGCGTCGGGTAATCCAGCACCATCGGCCACCAGGCGCCGTGCCCGCCCCACGTGCCGCACGTGCTCAGCACGCACTCGCTGACGAGGTCCGGGTTGTCCGGATACTTGTTGATCATGCCCAGACCGGGCTCAACGCTGCGCTTGACGAGGTATTCCTCCGTGCGCGTCAGCCAGCAGAGCTGGAAAAAGCGCGGGAACTTCACGCCGCCGTCGATGGCGCCCTGGCGCATCGCGCGCATCCACTCGATGACGCGCTTGCCCATGTCCATGCTCTCGTTCATGGTGGGGCCATTCGGGTTCACGTAGAGGCGCCCGCCCCAGTTGAAGCCCGAGCCGGAGTCGTTATCCATGAGGAAGAAGGTGTCGAGCAGCGGACACGCCTTCACGAGCATCTTCACCGCCGTGCGGTAGGCCTGCCGCACCTCGGGGTGATCCATGTTGGGCGAAAAGAACAGCCCCACGGTGCGCAGCGAGTTGTCGCAGCGCGACCCGCGCCACTCGGGATGCTTGTCGTAAACGCTCTGGGGCAGCCAGTGCGGCTCGTTGCCGTAGTAGGCCGCCTTCATGCCGAGCTTGGCCACGATCGCGTGCTTCTTCTTCATCCAGGCCATCTGGCGCTTCACGAAGGCGGCCGGGTAGGCGCCCTCGAGGCCGGGGGGCGTGACGTGCTTGAAAAGCGAGGGCGAGATGAGCGACCACTGGCACCAGGGGCTGTCCTTGTCGACGCCCTGGAAATCCGTCAGGCCGTCCATCCAGGAAATATCCACGTGGGTGAAGCCCGCCGCCTTGGCGTTGCGGGCGCCGGCTTCGAATTCCTTGAGGTCCAGGGTGTGCGAGCTGAAAATCAGTTGTTCGGCTGTATGTGCTGGTGCCTTTGCCATTGCTGCATGCTCTCCTGGGGACTGGCCCCATTCGGTCGGCGGACGCCGCTCTGGCGACGCCCTCTTTTTACTAACAAAAAATGGTTAGTCTATTAAATGCGCGTTTACGGTGCCAAGCGCCTTTTTCGGGCACCTATTTCCGGCGGGAAGTCTTCTTCTGGTCTAGGCCGGCCTTGTCGGCGGCGCCGGCGAGCTTGCGGGCCTGATCCCGCGAGCGGGCCATTTCCTTGACCGTCTTGATCTTGAAACGTGCCACACCCTTGGTGGCGCGGGTCTTGAGGCGCGGTTGGGAGGCCAGGCGCTTTTGCGCCGCCGCGGCCGCGCGCTTGTACTGCGGCAGCCACGCCGCCTGCGCCACCAGCATCTCGTCCACCAGCTGCCAGATCTCGGGCGGGTTGCAGACGGCCCCGACGAGCGGATCCATCATCATTGCCTGGCGCAGCAATTCGTCGTCGCCGGACACGGCCGCCTCCATGCCCATGCGCTGCACCTGGATGCTGCTGTTGCAGACCGCCGCACAGCCCAGCGGCAGGTTGCCCACCTGCGGAATGTTGAGCCCGTTGCCGTCCACATAGCCCGGGACCTCGACAATGGCGTCCGCCGGCAGGTTCGTGATCGTGTTGGCGTTCACCACGTTGAAGTGCCCGCGGTAGACGCGGCCCGTCGTCAGCGCTTCGATGAGGTAGGAGCCATGCTCGCCGCCGCGATCTTCCGTGCGGAACTGGAGGGGGGGCGCCTTCATCCAGTTCGGGAAATCGGTCTCGAACCAGCGCCGGCCCTCGGTGCAGACGCGCAGGTAGCCGCCGGTTTCACCGTTGATCCAGCTGCTGAGGTCGATCCACGTGAGAATTTCCTCGGGGCGCTTGCGGTACCAGGGCACGTACTCGCTCAAGTGGCCGTTGGATTCGGTGCTGTAGTAGCCGAAGCGGCGCAGCATATCGATGCGCACCTTCTCGGTCTTCTTGAACGTCGCGTGCTTTTCGAAGCCGGCCAGGATCTTGTCCGTGAGATCGCGGCCCTTGTGGCGCACCTGCACGAACCAGGTCTGGTGATTGATGCCGGCGCAGATGTAATCGAGCTCCTTGGCGGGAACGCCCAGCACCTCGGCGATCTGGCGGGCGCCGTGCGGCACGCCATGGCAAAGGCCCACGGTCGGCACATCAAAGCCGTACTTGCTGCAGGCCCACGTGTTCATCGCCATCGGGTTGACGTGCGTGATGAACTTGCACGCCGGATGCGCCACCTCGGCGATGTCCGCGCAAATGTCCAGCATCACGGGAATCGTGCGCTGCGCGTACATCAGCCCGCCCGCGCACAGCGTGTCGCCCACGCACTGGTCGATGCCGTACTTCAGCGGGATATCCACGTCGAGGGCGAAGGCGTCGAGCCCGCCCACGCGCACGACGCAGAACACGTAGTCGGCATCCGTCAGCGCCTTGCGGCGGTTCGTGGTGGCGCTCACGGTGGATTTGGCGCCGTTGGACTCCAGGTCGCGCTTGCACAGGCGGTAGACCATGTCGAGGTTGCGCGCGTTGATGTCGGTGAACGAGAACTGGATGTGGTCGCGCAATTCCGGCACGCACATCAGGTCGCGCACGATGCCCCGCGTGAACCCGATGCTGCCCGCGCCAACGATGGCAATCTTCATAGCGAATTGCTCCTGCGGATAAATCCGAATTCGGCCAAAGAAGCGCGAATTGTGGCATAGGAGAGCTGACAGTAAAGGGAAAACGGCGGCATGCGGAACTGGCCCCTTACGGCATGCGTGGCGCTCGGTTCAGGCTGGCCAGTAGCCCAGTGCTCGGGTATAGTAGCCCTGTCAGCGAGGCCATTCCCTATGACTGCAAACCGTACAGGCGATGACTCCTTGGCCGACGCCCTCTCAGCGGGCATTCCCCCGGAAGCCGGCGACGCGCCCTCCGATCCCGTGCACCTCCCTCGCGAAGAGGTCCGGCGGCGGTCGGTGCAATACCTGAATATCGCCATGAGCACGGTGGCGCTGACCTCGGAGGAGCGCAGCAGCATCCAAAAGCACACCCTGGCCAATTTTGACGATTACGTCGACCGCGGCTGGCTGAATTACCGCAAATCGGTCGCGGAGGCCGGCGACCACGCCACCATCGAATGGACGGGCCAGGGCTCGATCATCCAGGATCTGCAGGGTCGAGAATTCATTGACTGCCTGGGGGGGTTCGGCACCTATGCCATGGGGATCCGACATCCCAAGATCGTGGCGGCCGTCAAGGCCCAGGCCGATCGCATGCCGCTCAGTTCCCAGGAACTGCTGGATCCTTTCCGCGGTTTTCTGGCGGAACTGCTCGGCGAGCTGACCCCCGGGGCTCTGCAGGAGTGCTTTTTCGCCTGCAACGGGACCGACGCCATCGACGGCGCACTGAAACTGGCCCGCTTATACACCAAGAAGTCCGGCTTCATCTCCACCACCGGGGCCTTCCACGGCAAATCCCTAGGAGCCCTGTCAGTCATGGGTAAAGCCATCTACCGCAAGCCTTTCCAGCCGCTTCTTGAGGATATCTACTTTGCCGATTACGGCGATGTGAAAGACATCGAGCGCGAGTTCCGCAAGGGGCAGGAACTGGGGGAAGAGATTGCCGCCGTGATCCTCGAACCCGTGCAGGGCGAGGCCGGTGCCATCGTGCCGCCAGCCGATTACCTGCCGCGCGTGCGCGAGCTCTGCGATGAGTACAAGGCGTTGCTCATTCTGGATGAAGTCCAGACCGGAATGGGACGCACGGGCCGCAATTTCGCCTGCGAGCACTGGAAAGTGGTGCCCGATATCCTCTGCCTGGGCAAGGCGCTCGGCGGTGGCGTGATGCCCCTGAGCTGTTTCATGAGCACACCGGAAATCTGGCATGTCCTGGAAGACAACCCGTTCGTCCACAGCTCCACCTTCGGCGGTAATCCGCTCTCCTGCGTGGCCGGCATTGCCGCCATCAACGTCATGCTGGAAGAAGAACTGCCGCGCCAGGCCGCGTCCAAGGGGGCGTATCTGCTCAAGCACCTCCGCTCGCTGCAGCAGCTGTATCCGGATGTGATCCGCGATGTGCACGGTCTGGGGCTGCTCATCGGCGTCGAGTTCTTCGATGCCAAGGTCGGCTACAACTTTGCGGCCGGGCTCTTCCGGCGCGGCGTGCTGGTGGCGGGCACGCTGCTGGGGCTTCAGACCGTGCGCATTGAGCCGGCGCTGAACATTCCCATGAATCTCCTCGAACGCGCGCTCGACCGGATCCGGGAAACGCTGGAGGAGCTGGAGAAGAACCTCGATCCCAAGGCCCGCGAGAAGGCGCAGAAGCAGCTGGCGAAACAAGGGGCTTCCGCGGCCAGTGGGGCGGGCTAGGCTCTAAAGCCGGAACGATTCAGTCAGCCGATGGAATCCGAGGTGGCCCGCGACCTCCGGGCGCGGGCGACGGGGGGGATCATGCGCAAGACTCAACCGGCAGGCTCGGTACGGATCGCCAGGCACCGAAACTTCGTCAACAACACCTGGGTGGACGCCGCGGCGACGCGCACGATCGTGGACCCCGCCACCGGCGCGACCATTGCCGTCGTGCCCGAGTGCGATGCCGCGGACGTGGCCCGCGCCATCGCCGCCGCGCGCGAAGCCTTCGACCACGGCCCCTGGCGCAATGTCTCGGCCAAGGACCGCGGCCGAATCCTCTACCAGATGGCGCAGCTCGTCCGCGGGCACCGCGACGAACTCGCGGCGCTCGAAACGCGCAACACGGGCAAGCCCATCGTCGAAAGCGAATTCGACATGGACGATGCCGCGACGTGTTTCGAGTACTACGCCGGCATGGCCACCAAGATTCGCGGTGACACGTTGTCCGTGCCGGATAACGCCTTGAACCTCACGCTCAAGGAGCCGGTGGGCGTGGTTGGCCTGATCGTGCCGTGGAACTACCCGCTCATGCTGGCGGCCTGGAAACTCGGCCCGGCGCTCGCGGCGGGCTGCACCGTGGTCCTGAAGCCGGCTGAGCAGACCCCCCTCACGGCGCTGGCCTTCGCCAAACTCGTGCAGCAGCACATCCCCGACCTGCCGCCGGGCGTGCTGAACGTGGTCACCGGCGACGGGCCCGTGGCCGGGCGCGCGATCGTGGACTCCATGCTCGTGGACAAAGTGGCCTTCACGGGCGGCACCGAGACCGGGCGTGCCATTCTGCGGGGCGCCGCCGACTCCAACCTGAAGAAGGTCTCGCTCGAGCTGGGCGGCAAGTCCCCGAACATCTTCTTCGCCGATGCGGATCTCGATGCCGCTACCGACGGCGCGCTGTTCGGCGTCTTCATCAACCAGGGCGAAGTGTGTTCAGCCGGTTCGCGCGTGCTGGTGCAGGAGCAGATCTTCAAGCCCTTCATGGCGCGCATGCAGGCCAAGACCGCCCGCATCACGCTCGGTGATCCCTTCAAGCGCGCCACCAAGATGGGACCGCTCGTCAGCGAGGAGCACCTGGACAAGGTGCTGCGCTACATCGCCGTCGGCAAGCAGGAGGCGCGGCTGGTCATGGGCGGCGCACGGCGGGGCGGCGCGCTGAAGCGGGGCTACTTCGTCGATCCGACCATCTTCGTGACGGACAACGCATCGCGCATCGCGCGCGAGGAAATCTTCGGACCGGTCGTGGCCTGCATCCCGTTCAAGGATGAGGAGGACGCCATTCGCATCGCCAACGACACGCCCTACGGGCTGGCGGCGGCCGTCTGGAGCCGCGACATCTTCCGCTGCCTGCGCGTCGTCAAGGCGCTGCGGGCCGGCATCGTGTGGGTGAACACCATGCAGCCCTGCTACGTCGAGTCCCCGTGGGGCGGGTACAAACAGAGCGGTCACGGCCGCGAGATGAGCCTGCAGGGGCAGGAGGAATTCCTCGAAACGAAACAGGTCCACATCAACCTCAGCGAGGCGCCGATTGGCTGGTACTAGAAACGGCGGGGCCGCCGTTTCTACTGGAGCCGGCCGTCCCGGCCGGTAAGCTCATGAGCCCAACGTCCACCCCGTCCATCCACCTTCGCACGGCGATCCCGGGGCCGCGCAGCCAGGCGCTTATGGCACGGCGCCGCGCGGCCGTGCCGCAGGGGCCGTTCCACGTGTCGCCGGTGTTCGTGGCGCAAGCGCAGGGGGCCGTGGTTACGGATGTGGATGGCAACGTCCTGCTGGATTTCACCGGCGGCCTGGGCACGCTCAACGTGGGGCACGCCAACCCCGCCGTGGTGGAAGCCATCCGTTCGCAGGCCGCTGCGTTCACTCACACGTGCTTTCACATCGCGCCCTACGAGGCGTACGTCGCCCTGGCGGAGAAGCTGAACGCCATCACGCCCGGCGGCTTCGCCAAGAAGACGCTGCTGGTCAACAGTGGCGCAGAAGCGGTTGAAAACGCCGTCAAGATCGCGCGCTACTACACGAAGCGCCCCGCCGTCATCGCCTTTGAGCATGGCTTCGCCGGGCGGACCCTGCTGACGATGACGCTCACCAGCAAGGTCATGCCGTACAAGTTCGGCATGGGCCCCTTCGCCCCCGAGGTGTATCGGATGCCGTATCCGTACGCCTACCGCAGCGGCCAGCCCGACGAGCACGCCTTCCTGGAGCGGGCCATCGCGGGCATGCGCGAGTTCTTCAAGACCCATGTCGCGCCTGAGGACGTTGCCTGCGTGTGCCTGGAGCTTGTGACTGGCGAAGGCGGCTTCATCGTGGCCCCGCCGCGCTTTGTGAAGGCGCTGGCGACGTTCTGCCGCGCGCACGGGATCGTCCTGATCATCGACGAAATCCAGACCGGCTTCGCGCGCACCGGCACGCTGTTCGCGTCCGAGCAATACGGGCTGGAGCCCGATCTGATCACGATGGCCAAGTCGCTTGGCGGCGGCATGCCCATCTCGGCCGTCACGGGCCGCGCCGAGATCGTGGACCGCGTCCACGTGGGCGGCCTCGGCGGGACCTACGGCGGGAATCCCGTGGCGTGCGCCGCCGCGCTGGCGAACATTGCCCAGATCGAGGCGCTCGGGCTGTGCGCGCGGGCCCGCATCATCGGGCAGCGCCTGCACAGCCGCATGCTCGGCTGGCAGACGCGCTGGCCGGTCATTGGCGACGTGCGCGGACTCGGCGCCATGCAGGCCATGGAACTCGTCACCGACCCGGGTACGCGCAAGCCGAACCAGGAACTGACCGCGACGCTGGTTCAGCGTTGCGGCGCGCACGGCGTCATCCTGATTTCAGCCGGCAGCTACGGCAATGTCCTGCGCTTCCTCGTCCCGCTGATCATCACGGACGGCCAGCTCGACGAAGGTCTGCAGGTGATCGAGGATCAGCTGGCGGCGGTGTTGCGATGAGGGCAACGACTGAATCGTTACGGCTAAAAGGCGACCCGGCGGCCGGCCATCCCGATCCCCTCCTTCGTCGGGGTAGCCGAAGGCCGGAGTGGGTCCCCCCCGCGGCTGGCGACGCGGAACCCATGCGACGGAACTTCTTTGTGCTCGGCGGCGCGGGCGCCATGGGGCGGGTCGTGGTGCGCGACTTGCTGGCCTCGCATCCGCGCAACCGCGTCTTCATCGCCGATTTTCAGGTGGGGGCGGCGCGCGCCTATGCGGCGGCGTTGCGCAGCGCGCGGGTGACCGCCGGTTTCGCCGATGCCCGCCGGACGGCCGCGCTCGCCGCGTGCATGCGGGGCTTCCCGGTGGTCATCAACTGCACGCAGCACCACTTCAATCTGCTCGTGATGGAAGCGGCCCTGCGCGCGGGTGCGCATTACCTCGATCTGGGCGGGCTGTTTGTGTGGACCCGCCGGCAGCTGAAGTGGCATGGCCGCTTCGCGCGCGCCGGACGGATGGCCATCCTCGGCGTGGGCGGTTCGCCGGGAATCACGAACGTGATGGCCCGCGCGGCGGCCTCCGGGATGGAGCGTGTGGACGTCATCAAGGTGCGCTCCGGTTGGGCGGGTTCCGGCGAGAGCCAGGGGGATTTGAGCTTCGGATTCTCGGCGCAGACTGTTCTCGAAGAGCTGACGCTGCCGGCCTGGGTCTTCAAGGGGGGGCGCTTTCGCACGGTGGCTCCGCGCTCGCGCTGGGAGCGCGTCGTGTTCCCGCCGCCCTTTGGCGCGATCTGGTGCCTGTGCACGCGCCACAGTGAGGTGGCCACGCTGCCGGATGCGTTCCGCAAGGCGGGCTGCCGCGCCTGCGACTTCAGGCTGGGGTACGACCGGGGCTTCGTGCGCGAGGTGATCCGCCGACTTGCGTCCGGGTGGACCGTGGCCGACTTTCGCGCGTTGACCGCGTCGCGAGAGGGCGTGGACGACGCGGAAATCCTGCGGGTTGAGGTGCGTGGTCGCCGCGCCGGCGCGCGCAAGCCGGAGTCCGTCATCATGGATTGCACGTCACGCGCGAAACCGGCGTGGCAGGCGAGCGCGGGCGACATCAACACAGGCTGCCCGCCCTCGATCATCGCGCAGATGGTGGTCGACGGCCGCATCCCGCGGCGGCCCGGCGTCTGGAGTCCAGAGCGCGTCGTGCCGCCGCGCCCCTTTTTTGCGGAACTGGAACAGCGGGGCCTGCGCGTCATCCGGCGGCGCGCCGTCACGTGAGCGCCACCGTGGCCAGGCTTCTGACGTCAAGCCACGTAGATGGTTTTGATGTTGACGAATTCCTTGATGCCGTACGCGCCAAGTTCGCGGCCGTAGCCGCTGTCCTTGATGCCGCCGAAAGGCAGGCGCGGATCCGACTTCACGAAGGCGTTGACGAAGCAGCTGCCCGCCTCCAACTGCTCCGCCGCCAGCTGCTCGCCGCGCGCGACATCGCGCGTGAAAACCGCCGCGCCGAGGCCGAATCGCGACGCATTAGCCATGCGAATGGCGGCCACTTCATCCGGCACCGGGATGATGGCCGCCACCGGCCCGAACAGTTCCTCGTCGCAGGCCGGCATGCCCGGGCGCACGTCCGTCAGCACCGACGGCGGATAGTAGGCGCCCGCGCCCTTGGGGACCTCGCACCCCAATAGCACCCGCGCCCCCAGATCGATGCTCTGTTGCACCTGGCGCTGAAGGTCGTCGCGCAGATCGCGCCGTGCCAGCGGTCCAACCACCGTATCGGGTTGCAGCGGATCCCCCATGCGCCGGCGCCGCATGCTCTCGACGAACAGCGGTTCAAACGCGGCGCGGATGTGGTCCACCACGATGAAGCGCTTGGCGGCGATGCAACTCTGTCCTGAGTTGATCAGCCGACTGGTGGCGCAGGTGTCGGCCGCCGCCTCCAGGTCCGCGTCTTCCAGAATTAGATAGGGATCGCTGCCGCCCAGTTCGAGCACGGTCTTCTTGAGGTGCGCGCCCGCCTGCCGCGCCACGGCCCGCCCGGCCTCCGTGCTGCCGGTCAGCGTGGCGGCCGCGACGCGCGGGTGCGCGATGACGGCATCCACTTGCGCCCCTCCAATGAGCAGTGACTGAAACAGATGCTCCGGAAATCCGGCGTCACGGAAGACGGATCCAATGGCAAGTCCGCAGCCGGGGACGTTGGATGCATGCTTGAGCACGGCGGCGTTGCCCGCCATCAGCGTTGGCGCCGCAAAGCGGAAGACCTGCCAGAACGGGAAGTTCCAGGGCATGACGGCCAGAATCACGCCCAGCGGCTGAAACATCACCAGGCTGCGCGCGGCGTCGGTGGCCACGGACTCCGGCGCCAGCATCCCCTCGGCGCGCTCGGCGTAGTACTCGCAAACGGCGGCGCATTTGAGGATTTCCGCGACGCCGGCCTGAACGGGTTTGCCCATCTCACGCGCCATGAGCACGGCATATGCCGGCGCGCGCTTGCGCAACAGTGCCGCGGCCGCGCGCATCAATGCCGCGCGCTCGGTGAACGGCGTCGTCCGCCACGCCAGCCAGGCCGCGTGGGTGGCGTCGATCCGCGCCGACACCACCTCGGGGGTCATTTCGGCATAGACTTGCACCAATCGGCCGTCGGAAGGATTGATGGCTTCAATCTTCATAGGATGACGGACGCCTCGGGCGCTTCGTGCGTCGCCTCAAAAGCCCCGACCCGAAAACAACCATCGTCCAGCCCGTCGGACGTGCGGCGATGTCTTTGGCGCCGCACGTCCGACGGGCTGCTAGCGGTGAAGTTCCCAGCGCCAGACGGGGCCGTCTTCGGGGTCTTCGACGGTGCCGGTCTTCTGCAGGCCAACCTTCTCCAGCACGCGCGTGGAGGCGCTGACCTTAGGCTGGGTGTGGGCGATGACCGCGTTCACTTCCGGATGCACAAACGCTTCGGCGAGCAGGTCCTGCGCCATGCCGGTGGCGTAGCCGCAATCCTCGTGGGCGGGAAAGGTGAAGTACGCAATCTCGACCAGGCCTTCGGGGGTGGGGTTGCCCTTGTAGGAGCAGGAGCCGACGATCTCGCTCGTGTAAGGGTCCAGCGCGAGGTAGCCGAGCCAGGGGGCCGTTGCGCCGTGCGCGGCCTGGAAGTCCCGCGCCTGGGTGACCACCTGGGCCAGCAGATCGACGGGGGTCGCCTCCGAATTGAGGTCCTTCAGGAACTGCTTCGGATTGGCCAGGATGGTGGCGATGGCTTCCGCATCCAGCATGACGAGCGAAACGAGTTTCATCATCGGTGACATTCCAGTGGGCTTATGCCCCGTCGGCCGGTGCGCGTCAAGTCGGATGCGGCGCAACGGACCGCGGGGCTGTTTGAACAGGTGTGTTGTTCAGGCGAGGCGTCCCTGCCGAGCCGTTCGGGCATGCGCTCAGGAGACGGCAAAGCCCAGGCCGCGCACGCTTGCCCGCAGGGCTTCGCCCGCGCCGTGCAGGACGACGCGCGTGTGGGGGAACTCACGACGGTCGGGGTAGTGCTTGCGAAGGTGGTCGAACGCCATGGCGCGCAGCGTCTTATCGGCGAGTGCGGTGGGGCGCATGCGGTGGTCATCGGCTCCAATGTCATAGACGCGTTGACACAGATCATGAAGTACGGCCTCGGCCGGCCTCCCGGCGGCGTCCAGTTCGATCAGGGGGACGGGCGGGGGCGGCAGCAGGGCCGCGGGCGACCACCCCGGCGCCACGCCGAGCACCCGGCAGGCCTCGCGATAGACCATGACGGTGCCGTTGACGCGTCCGTCGTAGGAATAGCCGGCAATATGCGGCGTCGCGAGATCCACGCGCGGCAGCAGGTCATGCCGGTAGGCGGGTTCGCCCTCCCACGTGTCGATAATGGCGTGCGACACGGTTCCCGCGTCCAGGGCGCGTCGCAGCGCATCGGTCTCAACCACGGGCCCGCGAGCCGAGTTGATGAAGATCGCGCCCCGCTTCAGCTGCGCGAAGAAGGCATCGTTCACCATCTGGTGCGTCGCGTCCGGCCCCCCTTTTGTCAGCGGCACGTGCAGCGTGACGATGTCGGCTGCGGCGAGGACCTCGGCCAGCGGGCTGAAGGACAGGGGCGGCGATGATGGCGCCTGCCGCTCCCGCGGCGGGTCGTTCAGCAGGACGCGCAGACCGAGCGCCTGCGCCTTCTGCAGCACGCGGCTGCCGACATTGCCGACGCCGATGATGGCCAGCGTTTTTCCGGCCAGCGTGAATCCGTGTCGTTGTGCGAGCACGAGCAGGGCCGTGGCCACGTACTCCGCCACGCTGTTCGCGTTGCAGCCCGGCGCATAGCACCAGGGGATGCCGTGCGTTTCGAGGTAGGGAATGTCCAGATGATCCGTGCCGATCGTCGCCGTTCCGACGAAGCGCACGCGGGTGCCGTCGAGGAGCGCGCGGTTGACCTTGGTGGTGGAGCGGACGGCCAGCAGTTCGGCGTCCTGCACATCGGCGCGGGTGAGGGTGCGGCCGTCCTTGACGGTGACCGAGCCGAGCGTGGCGAACGCTTCCTGCGCAAAGGGCATGTTGGTGGCGCAGACAATGTTCATGGCCCAGTAGCCTACGGCAGGCAGCCATCGTTCCGGAAGCGTGAAATGCGGCGGGCGAATTGCGCCACATTAGATGTTACCGAAGCGGGAGGGGTCGGATGAGTGGTTGCGCCATAATGGATGTTACCGAAGCAAAGGGGACATTCACGTATGGTCAACCAGTCGAAGCGCGAGTATTTGGCACGGATCAAGG
>JAIOPI010000031.1 GCA_021413965.1 Lentisphaerota bacterium
CGCGTTGCGCCAGAATAAAACGTTACCGAAGGGTACCGGGTCCTCGAGATGGTTGCGCCATAATGAATGTTACCGAAGGCGGGCCATGATTTTGGCGCGTTGGGCGTCGATGAGGGTTCGGAGGTTGTATGGGTCCAGGGCCATGCTTTTGGTGATCAGGGCGGCTTCCTGCATGGGGTAGAGTTTGCTGGTGGCGAGTAGTCGTTCGCAGGGCGTCGCCGGTGCGTCGTAGCGTTTGTAGTAGCGTGAGCCGCGCCGCTGCTTGTCGATGAGTCGGCGTGTGGTGCAGAAGAAGTTGCGCAGCAGGTTGGCGGCCTCGTAGAGCAGGTTGATGTCCTCGACGACATCGGGGTTGTCGATGCGGCGGTATCCCAGCAAGCCTCGCACGTGGGTGTAGTTCTTCTGCTCCACATGGGGGTTGTCGTTCTTGCGTCCAGGGCGACCGCGGGTCATCTGCACGGGTTCGTCGCGGTCGCGATAGAAGCTGTGCAGGTGGTGGTTGATGAACTCGCCGCCATTGTCGGTGTGGAAGCCACGCACCCGGAACGGGAGCCGATCCTCGAAGCGGCGCAGCAGCTCGTGGACGCCCGCCTCGCCCTTGTTCCAGACCGCGCCGTTCTCCGTCCATCCCGTGAAAACATCCGTAAACGTGAGGCTCCAGACGAAGTCGCCCTCGGTGTTGTTCCCACCGTGGGCGACGGTATCGGCCTGAATGAACCCGGGCTGATCGACGTCGCGGTGCGAGATCTTGATCGGAATGCCATGCTTGAGGTAGTCGCCATGCCGGGTGCCGGTCAACCCGCGATGCCCGTGTTTGCGGCGCACCGGCAAGAGCAACCGATCCAAGGTGCGCGGCCGGATCGCCTCCAGTTTCTGGCGGCAATCGGCATCCAGATCGCCATGGCGCTTTTCGTACCAAGGCAGCCACAGCTTGATCATCCCCGCCAGCCTGACCGAGCACGGACAATCGGCGTTCAGCCAGATGTCCTCCAGGACCTGGAGTTCGTCGGCGCCGCACGACCGTGGCCGGCCGGGCTTGCGCCGCACGCGCCGATGATCCGCGTTCAACAACCGGATTGCATGCTTGCGGTGATGCCCGCACACCGCGCAGAACTCGTCCAGAATGCGCGCCTTGCCCTTCCGACCGGCATGCCGATACCGATCCTTGATCCGTGCCAAATACTCGCGCTTCGACTGGTTGACCATACGTGAATGTCCCCTTTGCTTCGGTAACATCCATTATGGCGCAACCACTCATCCGACCCCTCCCGCTTCGGTAACATCTAATGTGGCGCAATTCGCCTGCCGGGAATAGCGTTGCCACGGTGTGGGGGACGTGGCACAGTGGATGTTTGTCGCAAAATGAGAAAGGACCACTGTGAAAGGTTTGCTGTCTAGCATTTTGGTTGTTGTTGCCTGTGCGGCCATGGCCGCGGATTCGGCGGTGGACACTCCCGGCCGGCGCCAGAGCTACGCGCTGGGGATGGACATGGCGAAGAATCTCAAGGCGCAGGGCATCGAGCTCGACGTGGAGGCCTTCAGTGCCGGCATCAAGGCCGCCCTGAGCGGCGGCGAGGCGCTTTTGTCCGAGGGCGACGTTCAGAAAGAGATCATGGACCTTCAGTCCCAGTTGCGAGCGAACATGATGAAGAAGCAGGAAGAAGCGGCGGCGCGTGGTCCGGCGAACAAGGAAGCCGGCCAGAAGTTCCTTGCCGAGAACAAGGGCAAGGAAGGCGTGACGGAGACGGCGACCGGGCTGCAGTACAAGGTGCTGAAGCCGGCCGAAGGCGCGAAGCCGGCGGCCACGGACACCGTGAAGGTCCACTATACGGGCAAGCTCCTGAACGGCGAGGTGTTTGACAGCTCCGAGGAGCGCGGGGAGCCGGTGAGCTTCCGCCTGGATCAAGTCATTCCGGGTTGGACCGAAGGCGTGCAGCTGATGCCCGTGGGCAGCCGGTACCAGTTCTGGATTCCGTCGGATCTGGCGTATGGCGAGCGCGGGGCGGGTGGCAAGATCGAGCCGGGCTCGACACTGACATTCGAAGTGGAACTGCTGGCCATCGAGAAGTAAGGCAGGCGACAGGTCCGCGAGCAAAGCCGGGTCCCTCGACCCGGCTTTTTGTTTGTGTGGATGTGGTGCCGCATCAACGGGTCATTGCCAGTGGGTGGGGCTTTTGGCAGGGTGATGCGATGTCACCGGGAAGTCGGTGCACTGTTCCAACGTGGGCGTCATGCTGGCGCCGTGAGGAGAAGTCATGGGCAAGTCGACACTGGCGATCAAGGGCGGCAAGCGGGTCATTCCGGCGGGCATGCAGCAGAAGTGGCCTCCGGTCGACGATGTGGATCGCCAGATGGTGCTGGCCTCGCTGGAAGGAAAGAATCACGCCTTTGGTCCGAACTGCACGGCCTTTGAACAGGAATTTGCGGCGTGGAACGGCAACCCGTATGCCATCACGACGAATTCGGGCACCGCCGCCCTGCACATGGGCGTGGTTGCGTGCGGATGCGGGACGGGCGACGAGATCATCGTGCCGGCGTACTCCTGGTCCTCCTCCGCGACGTGCATCCTGCACCACAGCTGCATTCCCGTTTTCGTGGACATTGACTTCAGCACGATCAACATCGACGTGACGAAGATCGAGCGCGCGATCACGCCGCGCACGAAGGCGATCATCGTCGTGCATCTGCACGGCCTGCCGGTGGCGATGGAACCGGTGCTGGCCATTGCGCGCAAGCACAAGCTCAAGGTGATCGAGGACGCGTGCCAGGCGCACGGCGCGACGTACAAGGGGCGCAAGGTTGGCACCTGGGGGGACTGCGGGGCCTTCAGCTTCAACCAGAACAAGTGCCTCTGTTCGGGTGAGGGAGGCATGTTCGTGACGAACAGCGAGGAGATGCTGAACAAGGCGCGGCAGCTCTGGTCGTTTGGAGAAACGGCAACCCCGACGCAGAAGCGCGACTACCACGTGTACGCCATGGGATGGATGTACCGGAACAACGATTTGACGGCGGCCTTCGGGCGGTCGCAGTTGACGAAGCTGGACGGGTTCCTGAAGCGCGAAATCGAGAACGCGCAGGTCCTGACGGAACAGCTGCGCGGGGTGCCGGGGCTGATCCTGCCGATGACGCCTCCGGACTGCGGGCACAATTACTACAACTACACGATCCGCTTCGACATGGAAGCCCTGGGGCATGCGCATGATGCCAGCGATTACCGCTACAAGTTGATTGCGGCGCTGCAGGCCGAGGGGCTGGAGACGGGCGTCTGGCAGTCTTTTGTGCTGCCGGCCATGACGGTGTTCCAGGCGAAGGACGGGTTTGGACACGGTCACCCGTGGAGCTCGCCGCATGCAGGGCCGGTCAATTATGACGTCAGCCAGTATCCCCAGGCGCAAAAGCACTGCGACCGTCACACGGGGATGACGACGCCACTGCGGGCGCCCAACGGCGCCGAACTGGCGATGCTCGTGGCCGAGGCGATCCGGAAGGTCATGGAGAACGCGGACCAGGTGTGACGCGCGCGGGTGGATGATCGCCCGGGCAGGTGGCGTGTGCGACGCCGGGAACGAGGAGGGCGGCATGTCAGGCGGGCGGCCCAACTTTCTTGTCATCATGACGGACCAGCAGCGCGGGGACGCGCTGGGGTGCGAGGGGCATCCCGTGCTGCTGACGCCGAACATGGATGCGATCGCGGCCGGGGGCATACGTTTTCGGCGCTGCTACAGCACGTGTCCGGTGTGCATCCCGGCGCGGCGGTCGCTGCTCTCCGGGCAATTTCCGGCGACGCATGGCCTGGTGGGCTATGAGGAGCATGTGCCTTGGGAACCCGCGGCGACGCTCCCGGGTTGCCTTTCCGCCGCCGGCTACCAGACCGAGCTGGTGGGGCGCTCCATGCACCAACACCCGCTGCGCAGGCGCTTCGGGTTTGATCACATGGTCATCCAGAGCGGCATCGAGGGTGCGGACTACGAGACCTGGCTGGAGCAGCACGCGCCGCCGGGAGCGGGCGGACCGCGCGGCGCCGGGATCACGCACAACGACTGGACGGCGCGTCCATGGCACTTGCCGGAGTGGCTTCATTACACAAACTGGACGGCGGGCCAGGCAGAGGCCTTTTTGAGGCAGCGGGATCCGAGTTGTCCGTTCTTCCTGGTGGTCTCGTTTCTGGCGCCGCACCCTCCGTTCGTTCCGCCGCCTTTCTACTTTGATCGCTATTTGCGGCAGCCCGCGGTGGAACCCGTGATTGGCAACTGGGCCGTGCCACCGGAAGGCCGGCCAACCGACGTGGCAACAGACCGTGTGCGGCTGTCGGGCGAGATGTTGCGTGCCGCGCAAGCCGGGTACTTCGGGCTGATCAACCATATCGACGACCAAGTGCGCCGGCTGCTGAATCCCGTGGAGGCGTTGATTGACAGCAACACGGTGGTGCTGTTCACGAGCGATCACGGTGAAATGCTCGGCGATCACGATTGCTGGCGCAAGAGCCTGCCGTATGAAGGCAGTGCACGGATTCCTTTGTTGGTGCGCGGTCCCCGGCACCTGGGCTTCGAGCCGGGGGTGACGTCCGACCTCCCGGTGGCGCTTGAGGATGTGATGCCGACGCTACTTGAGCTGGCGGGCGTGCCGATTCCTGCATCCGTCGAGGGGCGCAGCCTGGTTCCGTGTTTGCGTGGTGCGCCTCCGGCGTGGCGCGAGTATGTGCATGGCGAATGCGCGGGTTCAGCGCATTACCTGACGGACGGGATTGAGAAGTACATCTGGTTTCCGGATGTCGGACGGGAGCAGTTCTTCAACCTGGCCGGTGATCCTCAGGAGCGGCACGATCTGGCGCGGGTGACCGCCAGCGCGGGACGCGTGGCAGAGTGGCGGCGTCGCCTGGTGAACCAGCTGCGGGGACGGCCCGAGGGGTTTACGGACGGGAATCGCTTGATTGCGGGGCGTCCGTATCAGGCCGTCTTGCGTCGTTGATCGGATGCGGCAGGATCGGCAGGCCGGGAGAGTGGGGGCGGGCATGGGCAGGGAATGGATGAGGCGGCGTGGACGTGGAATGTGGGGACTATGAAGGCGATGTCGAGTGCCGCGGGCGGGGGGATCCATCCGGGATGGGAGCAGATCCAGGAGCGACATGAGGCCTTCTGGCACGGGCAGATCATTGACCGGCCGCTGATCCGGGCGCGGGCGGGCAAGCCGGGGGTGCCGGGGTCCGCGGCCGACCGCGTGCCGGGTGACCCGGAGCGGGTCCGGCAGTGGTTCACGGATCCGGACTGCGTCATTCCCCGCCTGGAGCGGGAGTTGGCGCGGACGCATTACGCGGGTGACGCCATTCCTATGCTCTTTCCCGTTGCCCCGGCGCTGGTGGCCATTCAGGCCGCCTACCTGGGAGGCGGCTACCGTTTTGCGAGTGGCACGGGAAGTGCATGGTGTGATCCGATCATCGAGGCATGGCCGGGGCGGCAGCGGCTGGCGTTCAATCCGGAGAACGGCTGGTGGCGCCTGTCGGAGCGATTGCTGGCGGAGGGGGAGCGCGCCTTTCGCGGACGCGCCATCCTGGGGATACCGGATCTGCAGGGCGGCGGACAGATCCTGGACCTGCTTCGCGGCACGGAGCGGCTCGCGGCGGACCTGCTGGAGAATCCCGAGGAGGTCCTGAGGGCCATGGCGGAGATCGATGTTGCCTGGCGGGATTGTTGGACGGCGTGTAACCGGCTGATCGGGGCCGAGGAGGCGGGATATGTGGACTGGCTGGAAGTGTGGTCGGCCGTGCCCGCCGTGACCGTGGAGTGCGATTTCTCCATCATGATTTCCCCGGGGATGTTTCGCCGGTTTTTCCTGCCGAGCGTGGTTCAGCAAACGGAGTGGGTGGCCCGCACGATCTATCACCTTGACGGCGAGGGGGCAATCCGGCACCTCGACGCGCTGCTGGCGGTCGACAGGCTCAACGGGATCCAGTGGGTGCCGGGCGCGGGCGCGGCGCCGATGCGGGCGTGGGTTCCGTTGCTCCAGCGCATACAACGCGCGGGGAAGTTGCTGGTCCTGAATGTCGAGCCGGCTGACGTCCCGGTCCTGCTGGACGCCTTGCGGCCGGAAGGGTTGCTGATGGATGTGTGGTGTGAGTCGCCAGAGGCCGCTGACGAGCTGGTGTCCGCGGTGACGCGCCGCTTTGCGTGAGCGCGCCGCCGCGTGGGCCATGGAAGGAGTGGTTGATGCACGACCCTGCCGGGACACTGCGAGCCGGATTTGCCGAGATCGAGATCACGCCGCCGCCGGGAACCTGCAAAGTCGGTTGGGTGAAGCGCATCTATTCGGACCGCGTGCTGGATCCTCTTTTTGCCCGGGTGGCCGTGCTGGAGTCTGGCGGCCAGCGGCTGGCGTTCATCCAAGTGGACACGTTGTCGATTCGATGGACGCAGGTGTCGGACATGCGGCGGCGCCTGGCGGCGGCATTCGGCTTTCCGCCCGATCGGATCATGGTGTGCGCCACTCACAATCATGCCGGCCCCGCGGTGACGGGTTCGGGTGACGCCCTGCGCGATGACACGTACCTTGAGACGCTCGTGCAGCGCGTGGTGGCGTGTTTCGGCGACGCGCTGGCGCGTCTGGAGATTGCGGAAGCCGGGTTCGGGCTGACGCATGAATGGAACGTGGCGCACAATCGACGTGTGGTCATGCGTGACGGGACAGCGCGAACGCACGGGACGTTCAAGGACCCAGACGCGCTCTGCTATGAGGGGCCGATTGATCCAGAGGTGGCGGTGCTGGGTGTGCGCAAGCCGGGGGGCGCGTGGATTGGCTGCCTGGTGAATTTCGCCTGCCATGCAACGCACGGGGGAGGCGACGGCACGCTTTCGGCCGGCTTTCCCGGCGTCCTGGCGCAGGCCCTGAAGTCAGCGGGGTGCCCCGCGACGCTGTTCCTCAACGGGGCGGCGGGAAACATGCACACCGCCAACCCGTCCAAGGGGGGCGAGGATCCGGGCATGGAAGCGGCGGGGGCCGCGCTGGCGAAGGATGTGCAAGCCATCTGGGCACAGCTGACGTGGCGATCGAGCCTACGTCTGTCGAGTGCGAGCCGGACGATCGAGCTGCCGTTTCGGGCGATCACGGATGACGAGATCCGTGGAACGGCACGTGGCGCCCAGCGTTTTGTGGATCCCCGCGTGTATGACAAGGTCATTCCGGCGCTGGTCGCGAAGATCCGGAAGCAGCGAACGAATCTTGCGGAGGTGCAGGTCTTCTTTCTGGACGAGCTCGCGCTGGTTGGGATTCCGGCGGAGTACTTCGTGGAGTACGGCCTGCAGGTGAAGGAGGCCGCGCACCCGCGCCATGCCCTGATCGTGGGGTACGCGAATGGCATGGTGGGCTACGTGCCGACGCGCGCCGCGTTCGCGCGCGGCGGCTATGAAACCACGTTTAGCCGCAGCAGCAAGCTTGCGCCCGAGGCCGGCGACATGCTGGCGCAGGCGGCGCTGACCCTCATCCGATCGGAGCCCTGACATCCCACCGCCGCTTGGCACGCGCAAGATCGGGCGGTTGAAATGCGGTCGGCGGCGCCAGTCGCGCGAATGGGGGCGGAAGCGTGGGGCTGAACGAGGGGGGCTTGTGGAATGGCCGAGGCCGTTGGCGGTGAGTGCGGCTGGGGCCCCTCTGCACGGGCTGAAGCAGAAGACGGAGGGTGAGCGACAGGCCGAGGTCTCTGCCACCTGGTGAGCCGGCATGGCGTTGGGGCGGATGTCTGGGACCAGGTATGCGCATCGCCCGTGGCGCGGTCGGGAAGCGCCGCCCGCGTTTCGCATGCCGGAAGAGCCACGGCTTTTGCGGGGGAACGAGGAGATCGTCCAGATCGGCGGACGTGCCCCGGTCCAGACGCTTGGGGTTGAAACGCGGCCCTTCCGCTCCGGTCTGGCTGTTGCGGCGCCGCGAATTGGTCCTTTTCAAGGCGGCGGGACGGGCTAGAATGAAAGCGGATGAACGCGATCATGCCGGTGCCCGGTGCGGATGATGTCACGCTTGGCGGCGGGGCTGGCGGTTTCGTGAGCGCGCCGTGGCGCACACGGTAGATCCTGATGAACTGGCAACGCATAGGTTGGCTGGTCGTGGCGCTGGTGCTGGTGTGGGCGGGGTGGCCGGCGCGGGCACAGAGCGAGGCCCCCGAGTACCAGATCAAAGCGGCCTTGCTTTACAAAGTCGCTCTATTCGTGGAATGGCCCGACCGCGCCTTTGAAAGTCCGAGCAGTCCCTTTGTGGTCGGCGTGCTGGGGGGCGACCCGTTTGGGCCATGGCTCGAGCAGGAGCTCGGCGGGATGCGGATTGGTGACCATCCGGTCGAGATCCGCCGCTTGAAGCGTGCGAGCCAGGGCCGGGATTGCCACATGGTGTTCATCAGCCGGTCCGACGAGATGCGATTGGACGAGGTGCTGGACGAGTTGCGATCCATGCCGGTGTTGACGGTGAGCGACAGGAGCGGGTTCTGCGAGACCGGCGGCATGATCGGCCTCGTCCCGCACCAGAACCATGTCCGTATTGCGTTGAATGCGGACTCTGCCGAGCGTGTCGGGCTGACGATCAGCGCCACGCTGCAGCGGGTGGCGCTTTCCGTTTACTCCACGCCCAACAAGGGGCATCGCTGACATGCGCGCGCTACAGAACCAACCGATACGCAGGAAGCTGCTGATGGCGATTCTGCTCACCAGTTTCCTGCCGCTGCTGGTGGTCGTTGGGTGCCTGTTTGCGTATGAACTGGCCACGCACCGCGACCGGGTGCAGCGCGACCTGCATGCCGCGGCCGACTTCCTGGCGGCGAACAGCGCGCCAACGCTGGCCTTCGACGATGCGGAGGCGGCGCAGGAGACGCTGGCGACCATGACGGCGTGGCCGGATCTGGCGGAGTCCGCGTTGTACACGCCGGACGGCCGGCTGTTCGCCTCGCAGGTGCGCACGGGCGGGTGGAAGCTGGCGCCGACGTCGGCGCCCGTCATCGAGGGCTTGCGGCCGGGTGACGCGGGCACGGAAATGGTGCGCTCGGTGACGCAGAAGGGACGCCGGCTGGGGACGCTGTATGTGCGGGCGGGCACGGCTCGGCTGCATGAGCGGTTGATGCGCTATACGAGCATTGTGCTGGTCGTGTCCGCGGCGCTGGCGGGGGGGGCCTTCATGCTGATGGCACTGCTTCAGCGGCTGGTGTCGTCCCCGATCTTGCGGCTGTCGCGCATGGCCGAGGCCATTGCGCGGGGGGACTTGAGCGCGCGGGCGCCGGTGACCTCGGGAGACGAGATCGGGCAGCTCGCCGGCGCCCTGAACCGCATGGCGAACGAGCTCTCCCAGTCGTATGCCGCCTTGGAGGCGCGGGTGCGGGCGCGCACGGCAGAGCTGGCGGCTGCCAACACGGGGTTGCAGGCGGAGATTCAGGAGCGGCAGGCGGCTGAAGTGGCGCTCAAGCGTACGGCGGCCGAACTCGCGCGCTCGAACCGGGATTTGGAGGAGTTCGCCAACGTGGCGTCCCATGATCTGCAGGAGCCCTTGCGCAAGATCACCTCATTTGGCGATCTGCTCAAGTCACAGGCCGGCCCGACGCTGGGCGTTGAGGCGCGTGACTACCTGGAGCGCATGCTGAACGCGGCGATTCGCATGCGCCGCCTGATTGACGACCTGCTAATCTACTCGCGGGTCTCGGCGCGGTCTCAGCCTCACGTGAGCGTGGATCTGAGCCGCGTGGTGCAGGGGGTGCTGGAGGACTTGGAGACGGCACTGGCTCGCACGCAGGGGCGGGTTGAGGTCGGTCCGCTGCCGGTGCTGGAGGCCGAAGAAACCCAGATGCGCCAGTTGTTCCAGAACCTCATCAGCAATGCACTCAAGTTCCGCAAGGCGGACGTGGCGCCGGTGGTCACCGTGCGCCAGGAGGCGGATGATGCGGTCGACGTCCCGGGCGGGGGTGAGGAGGCGCCGGGGGGCGGCTGGTGCAAGCTGGTGGTGCAGGACAACGGCATCGGGTTCGACGAGAAGTACCGGGAGCGAATTTTCGGGGTTTTTCAGCGGCTCCACACGCAGGCAGCCTACGAGGGGTCCGGGATCGGGCTTGCGGTGTGCCGCAAGATCGTGCAGCGGCATGGAGGCGTGATCGAGGCGCATGGCCGTGTGGGTGAAGGGGCCACGTTCATCGTGCGGTTGCCCCTGCGGCGACGCCTTCAGCAGAAAGGAGAGCACGGCGATGAATGACCATGTGGCGGCGGTCAAGTTGCTGATGGCCGAAGACGATCCTGAGGATCAGATGCTGGTGAAGAAGGCCCTCTCGGAGTACCGGCTGATGAACGGGATCGATTTTGTGTCAAACGGGGAGGAGTTGCTTGCGTATTTGAACAAGCGGGCCCCGTACGTTGACGCGCGCCGGCCGGATCTCATCCTGCTGGACCTGAACATGCCGAAGAAGGACGGCCGCGAGGCGTTGCGCGAGATCAAGGGCAATCCCGAGCTGAGGGCCATCCCGGTGGTTGTGCTGACGACGTCTTCAGCGGACGAGGACATCATGCGCTCGTACGATCTGGGGGTGAGCTCGTACATCCAGAAGCCGGTCACCTTTCAGAAGCTGGTTGAAGTCATTCATGTGCTGGGGCAGTACTGGTTTGAGATCGTCAAGCTTCCGGCGAACCGAGACTGATCATGGAACAGCCGGCAGAGCCAATCCGGGTGCTGCTCATCGAGGACGATGAGGAGGACTACGTGATCGCGCGGGAGCTGCTCGGCGGCGGGCGCGGGTGCCGGTTCGACTTGCACTGGGCGGATTCCCTGGCCAGCGGCCTGCAGCGTGCGGCGGACGGGGTGGACGTCATATTGCTCGACTTGACGCTTCCGGATTCCCGCGGGTGGGAGACCTTTGAGCGTGTGAGCGCGCGGGTTCCGCAGGTACCGGTGATTCTGCTGACGGGGCTGTCGGACGAGGCGTTGGGCGTGCGCGCGGTACAGGAGGGGGCCGAGGACTATCTGATCAAGGGGCGGCTTGATGCGGCCCTGTTGCAGCGGGCGCTGCGTTACGCCATCGAGCGCAACAAGTCACGCGAGGAATTAAAACAGGTGGCCGAGGCCCTGCGCGTCCGCACCGAGCAGATGGCGGATGACTTGCGACTGGCGCGGGATGTCCAGCAGGCGATGCTTCTGCGGCAGTTCCCGTCATTTCCGCCGGAGGCGGGGCGGGAGGCGTCGCTGCGATTCGCCCACGTGTATCGCCCGAGCCGATTCGTCAGCGGGGATTTCTTCCACGTCCTGCCGCTGTCGGGCTGGGAAGCGGGGATCTTCATTGGCGATGTCATGGGGCATGGCGTGCGCTCGGCGCTGGTGGCGGCGATTCTGCGGGGGTTGCTGGAGGAGTTCCGCCCGGTGGCCGGAGATCCGGCCATCCTGCTGACCCGGCTGAACCGCGCGCTGATTGACATTCTTCAGATGCCGGACCAGCTAATCTTTGCCTCCGCGTTTTACGCCGTCATCGATGCGAGGACGGGGGGGCTTGTCTACGCGAACGCCGGGCATCCCGTGCCGCTCTGCAATCGTGCGACGACCGGTGAGACGGTTCCGTTACCGACGGAGGCGGATCAGATTGGGCCGGCCCTTGGCATGGGGCGCGCGCCGGTGTACGCGACCGTCGCGGGGCAGTTGCTGCCGGGCGACACGATGCTGATCTATACCGACGGCGTGTGCGAGGCGCAGAACGCGGGTGGTCAGGAGTACGGCCGTGCGCGCGTGGTGGGGTGCATGCACCGGGGTGTCGGCTGTCCGGTGGGGGCGCTGCTTCGCGTGGTGATGGAGGACCTGGAGGCCCACGTGGGGGGGGATGAGTTTGACGATGACGTGTGCCTTGTCGGAATGGAGTTTCGGCAGCGGATGTCGTCAGAGGGCGCGGCGATAGGGGTTGCGGGAGGCGCGTGAGGCTGGGAGGCGCGGGACCGTGCGGGGGTTGGGTGATGCAGACGGGACGAATTGAAACATGCGCGGAAGGTGCGGTCACTCGCATTCGCGTGACCGATTCCGGGACGTTTGCCAACAGCGCCGCTGTTCAAGCCTGCGGGCTGATGGCGGTTGGCGTGGCGGGCGGAAGCTGCCGGTTTGAGCTTGGCGCGTGCCGGTCACTGGACAGCACATTCATTGGCGTGATGGCGCTGCTGGCTCTCCGGGGGCGTGCCAACGGCGGTGCCGTGGAGATCCTGAACGCCACGGAGCGGGTGCGGCAGCAGATCACGGGGCTGGGGATCGGATCGCTGTTCACATTCCGCGATGGCGTGGAGGCGCCCGCGGAATGGCGCGCTCTAGAGGTCGCGGGTCGGGCCGCGGACGTGGACCGCCGGGCGACCATTCGAACGGTTATCGCGGCGCACGAGACGCTGGGCCGCGTGAATCCGGAGAATGTGGCGCGGTTCAGGAATGTCGTCGATTTGATGAAGGGCGATGAGCATTCCTCCGGTGGCGCTTAAGCCGTGGGTGGATCGCGCGGGGGCAGGGTCGCGCGCGCGGTCGTCACTTTCAAGCGCTGGGCCATTTCGCGGAGTATGGCGTGCACGATCTTGGGGTTTTCACCGAGCAGCATATCGAAATTGGATTCCGAAATGGCGATGAGCTCGGTTTCGCCTTGGGCGGTGGCGGTGGCGGATCGTGGAGCCTGCAGCAGCATCGACATTTCCCCGAAGTAGTCGCCGGCGTTCATGGTGCGTACGGCATGGCCGTCCACGGTGAGGAGCACGGCGCCGGATTGGACGACGAACATGTCGTGGCCGGCGTCTCCCTGGTGAAAGAGAATCTCACCTGGCGCGAGGCGGCGCATGAAGCGATTGGCAAGCGCGGGGGGCAGTTCGTGCGCCGGCTGGCCGGGCGTGGCGAAGAGTCCGCGCAGAAGCAGGGCGTCGCGCCGTCGCACGTTGGCCATGACTTCGGCGCCAAAGAGGAGGATGGCAAAGGTGTAGTGCACCCAGACGATGAGCACGAAGAGCGCCTTCAAGGAGCCGAAGGCGTAGCCGTATGAGGGATTGTGTTCGAGAATCAGGGCGAAGATCGGTCGGATAAGACCGAGCAGGACCGCCGCGGTGACGGCGCCGGCGAGCAGTTCGCCCAGACGCAGGCGGACGGGGGCAAAGACGGCGTAGAAGAAGCAGACGATGCCGGCGGTCAACGCCATGGGCGCCAGCCAGTTGAAGAGCCGGCCGAGGACCGGGACATCGCCAGCGGCGGCGAAATAGACCCGCGTGGCGATCAGGAAGAGGAACAGGCCAAGCAGCGCGAGCACGGCACACAGGTCGATCAGCTTCCCGAGCGCCAGGGGAAGCCGGCGTTCGGACCGGAAGGTGTGCCGGATCGCCGCCCGCATGGCGCCGGCAAAAGGCGTGATGGACCAGAACAGGGCAACGATGCTGATGGTGCCCCACACCTTGTCGTGCGACAGGGTCATCAGGTCACCCAGAATCGTGTCGCTGAACGATGGGAAGAGGTCGCTGGTGAGATTGCGGACGGCATCCAGAACAGCTTCCGAAGACCGCAGGAAGAGTCCGAGCAGGGACATCAGCAGGAGCAGGAGCGGCATGAGCGACAGGAAGCCGTAGCAGGCCAGCGCCGCGGCGACCTGGAGGCCGCGATTGGCGCCGAACGAGCGTACGGATTCCCTTGCCATGAGCCAGGCCATGGCGAGGGATGGGCGGCGTGATTTCGTTGCATTTGGGCCCGTCATGCCGGGAATGCTATCATGATTTGGTGACCGGCACAGTGGGCGTTTGCGAGCCGGTGGCACACCGGGTGGCGCTGGCGGCGCCGTCAGGGAATCAGGGGGCCGTGCCGCTGGTCGGGCGTGGCGTGGCCAGGACGCGTTGAATGGCCGTGGTGAGTGTGGCGGCGCTAAACGGTTTGGGTATGCACAGGGGCGGGTCCGCGATCAACTCCTCCGCTAATGCCGGCTGCCGGAGGTGGCCGCTCATGGAGACGATGCGCACGCCGTCGTACTGCTGCCGGAGCTTTCGGATCAGCGTGGTTCCATCCATGACCGGCATATGCAGGTCGGTCAGGACCACATCAATGCCTTGCTCGTTTGCGGCAAACAGGGCCAGTCCTTCAGTTCCCTGGCGGGCCTCCAGCACGTGGTAGCCATACTGCTCGAGTAGTCGACGCGTGACGCGGCGCACATGCTCCTCGTCATCCACGATCAGGACCGTTTCCCCGTGTCCCCGGGGTATTGGCTGGACGGCGGGCGCGCCGCCGCCTTCGCTGCTGGCGTCGCAGGAGGGCAGATAGATGGAAAAGGCTGTGCCCTTTCCCGGCTGGCTGTCGACGCGAATGAAGCCCTTATGGCTGCGGACAATTCCCAGGACGGTGGAAAGGCCGAGTCCCGTGCCCTCGCCGACGCCCTTGGTGGTGAAAAACGGATCGAAGATCTTGTCCATCAGGTCCGGGGCGATGCCGGTACCGGAGTCCGCCACGCACAGGACGACATGGTCGCCCGGATGCGCGCCGGCATTGGCCTCGGCCATGGCGGCATCCACCGTGGTCATGGCCAGCGACAGGTTCAGCAGGCCCCCCTGCGGCATCGCGTCGCGCGCGTTGACGCAAAGGTTCAGCAGCACCTGGTGAACCTGGGTGGCATCGGCTTCGACCAGCGGCAGGTCGGCCGGAATGGACTGGCGTGCCACGATATTCTTGGGAAACGTCTCCACGATGATTCGCATCATCTCCCGGACGAGGGATTGGAGTTGGATGGGGACGCGCCGGGTGTCCATGCCACGCCCGAAGGTGAGCAATTGGCGGATGATGGCGGCGCCGCGCTCGGCGCTGGACTCGATGGCATTCACGATGTCGAGAACGCCGGGGTCACGGGTGCATTCACGCAGGATCGGCGCCCCGAGGAGCATGGGAGCGAGGATGTTGTTGAGGTCGTGGGCGATGCCGCTGGCGAGGCGGCCGACGCTTTCGAGGCGCTGCGTGCGCAGCAATTGCTGCTCGAGGCGCTTCCGGTCGGTGACGTCCTGCATGATGGCAATGAAGTGCACGATCTCGCCCTGCTCATTGCGTACGGGCGTGATGGTGGTGTCTTCGGTGCAGAGGGAGCGATCTTTGCGGCGGTTGATGATCTCGCCCCGCCAGACGCGGCCGTCCAGGATGGTTGCCCACAGGTTCGCGTAGAAGGCCTCGTCATGCTCGCCGGAGCGGACAAGGTCGCGGGGATTCCTCCCAATCGACTCGTCGGCGGTATAGCCGGTGACGTCGGCGAAGGCGCGGTTGATCCACTGAATGGTGCCGTGGTGATCGGTGATGTAGATCGCATTGGCAGCGGCTTCCAAGGCGGCGCTCTGGAGGCGCAGGCTTGCCTCATCTCGCTTGCGGTCCGTCAGGTCAATGTCGATGCAGTACAATTCCTTGCCGCGACCGCGCACATCGACCACGGTGTGGTTGGAGTATACGGGAACTCGCGAGCCGTCTTTTCTTTGCAGCACCAGCTCTTCGGCCTGGTGTCCGGCACCCGTTTCCATCATCTGCTGGATGGCCAACTTCACGGGGCCTCTCATGGCATCCGGAATAATGAGATCCGCGATGTTGCGCCCGATGGCCTCATCTGCGGTGTAGCCATAGAGCGCCTCGCTGGCCTTGTTCCACATGCGCACGGTGCCGTCCGCCTCGTACCCCTGCACGGCCAGTTTGGAGACCTGGTCAAACAAGAGGCGGAAGCGTGACTCACCCTGGCGCAGGATTTCCTCGGACTGCCGACGCTGCGTGATGTCGATCGAAAGGATGAAGACGCCTTCGGGAACGGGGTGCAGGCTGAGGTCGAACCATCCGTGCGTGCCACCGTCATAGACAAATTCGCGTTCGGTGCGCAGGGACTGGCGGGTTTCCATGCAACAGCGGATGTCCGCATAGAGCGGGGTATGCTCGATGCCTGGAAACACCGCTTCCAGCGTCTTGCCGATCCGGCCCTCGCGCTTGTGAGGCCAATGCTGGGCGGCACTCTCGTTGACATAGAGGCAGTGCCCGTTGAAGCCGATGATCTGGCAGCCTTCCATCATCGTGTCGAGCGTGGTGCGAAAGCGCTCCTCGCTCTTCCGCAGAGCAAGTTCGGCCTGCTTGCGCGCGGTGATGACGTCGAACGTGGCGACAAAGTGACCCGGTTCCGGACGGAAGACGGAAACGGCGAACCAATTTCCGAGGGGTGGGACATAGGTTTCAAATCGTTCCGGAACGCCCGTGTGTGTCACGCGCTCGAATGTGGCGAGCATGTCGGGATTGGCGGCCTGGATGCCGGGAATGAGTTCGCTGACGCGCTTGCCCCTGGCGCCGCGCAGTCCCGTCAGGCGCTCGAAGGCGGCGTTGACGTCGACGTAGACGAAATCCGGGGCTCCGTCACGGGGCGCGACGATCCGGCCATAGGCGCAGGCTTCGAGCAGGTTGGTGAAGAGGGACTGATAACGGGCGCGGCTCTCATTCAGAGCCTTTCGCGCCCGCTCGCCTTCCGTGACGTCGCGACTGATCCCAATCAGGCCCGCCAGCCGGCCGTCCGGGCCGTGAAAAGGCGTCTTCAGGGTGTCGAACAGACGTCGGACGCCTTGGCGGTCGGGTATCCACTGTTCCACGCGCTGGGCACGATCTGTGTCCAGGACGGCCTTGTCATTGCGCCGGAAGCACTCGGCGACTTCAATGCGTGACATCGCGGCATCCGATTTGCCGGTCAGTTCGCGGGCGGTCAGGCCCGCGTATGCTTCGAACGCCTGGTTGCATCCCAGATAGTTCAGCTTCGCATCCTTGAAGAAAACGAGGTCGGGAATGGTGTCGAGCAGGGCGTGCAGCGTCGCTTCCTGTTCCTGGAAGCGGCGCTCGCTTTCGCGCCGCTTTGCTTCGGCTTCCTTGCGTTCCGTGACATCCGCCACGAATCCCTGCCACAGGATGCTGCCATCGGCTTCCCGCTGGGGGATGGATTGGCCCTCCAGCCAGACGTGCAGACCGCTCGGGAGTCGCACGCGGAACTCGCCGTGCCAGGGAGTCATCTGTCGCGCGGATTCGGCGATTGACGCCTGTATGGCTGGCAGGTCCTCGGCATGGATCCGCTCAAAGACCGGGCGTCCGTCAACGGCGACATCCTCGACCTGCAGGCCAAACAGGCGTTTGAGTGAAGGACTGGCATAAGGGAAATGGATCGATCCGTCGGGGCGCCGACGGAAGGCATAGATCACGCCTGGGAGGCTGGCGGCGATCTTGACGAGCTGGTCCTGTAGCCTGAGTTCATGCTCGAGATGAAGGCGTTCGCGTTCGAGGTTACGGCGCGTGAAGCGTTCCGCGGATTCCTCCAGGCTGCGCTCGATGGCGGGGACCAGGCGCGAAAGATCGTCGCGCAGGACGATGTCGCTGACACCCATCTTCAGCAGGCGGACGACGTGCACTTCCCCGATGCGATCGCACACGACAATCAGGGAAAGATCGAGGTCGCGCTTCCGAATGGCGCGCAGGATGACTTCGGGCGCCAGGCCGCCGGCGTGGCTGTCAGCCAGAATGATATCCCACAGGCCTTCGTCGAGATGCGAGGCCAACTCCATCGGGGAATCGAGGCCAATACAGGTTGCGGCGGGGATGTGATCCATGACGTGGCGTTGAAGGGGGCGATCCCCATTGGGATCCTCCGCGACAATCAGGACATGTAGCCGTGGCGTCATCTGGCACTCGCATCGCCGTAAAGCAGGGCGGCACCGTGGCCGCCGAGTTCGACTCCTGCACGTAAGCACAAGGGGGCGAGGGATGCAAAAAGTAGTTCAAAATATATCCGATGGTGTCTGCGTCCGCACCAGGCTGGCTGTCGCAGGGCGGGCGCTTGCGGCGTGACGGTGAGGCGCCGGGGTGGCGCACCGGCACGGTTAGTTGTTGCATCGTTGCGCAACAATGCATTAATGTATGGCCCATGAAGTCAGAAGAGTTCCGAGCACGGGCGCAAGTCATGAAAGCGCTGGCGAGTCCGGTGCGGCTGAAGATCGTGGACGAGCTGAGCCGGGGGGAGCGGTGCATGTGCGAGCTGCAGCCGCTGTTCCGGATGAACAAGTCCACGCTCTCGCGGCACGTGGCGGCGCTCCGGAACGTGGGCATCGTGAGCGAGCGCCGCGAAGGCGTTCGCAGTTATCTCAAGCTGCAAACGCCCTGCATCCTGAAGGTATTTGATTGCACGATGGGCGTGATCCGGGCCGAGGCCGCGCGGCGGTCGAAACTGGCCCAGGCCTGAAGGGAGCGTGCGGTGTGAGCGAGGACGGCCGGAAGGAACTGAGGATTCTGGGCGGATTGCTCGGGGTATTTGCTCTCCTGTACTACCTCCCGGTGGAGGCGGCACGGTTTCAGGGGGCCGTGATCGAAGCGTTCAAGCTGGCCAAGTGGTATGCCCGGGAGCACGTCCTGCTGTGCCTGGTGCCCGCCTTCTTCATTGCCGGCGCCATCGGCGTCTTCGTCAGCCAGAACGCCGTCATGAAGTATTTCGGGCCGAAGGCCTCCAAGTGGCTGTCCTATTCCGTGGCGTCCGTCTCCGGCACCATTCTGGCCGTCTGTTCCTGCACGGTACTGCCCCTGTTTGGCAGCATCTACATGCGCGGGGCCGGCCTGGGCCCCGCCATTGCGTTCCTGTATTCCGGCCCCGCGATCAACGTGCTGGCCATCGTGCTGACGGCGCGGGTGCTGGGCTGGCAATTGGGCGTGGCCCGCGCGGTCGGGGCGGTGGTGTTTAGCGTCGTCATCGGCCTGCTGATGCACCTGATCTTCCTGAAAGAGGAGCGGGCCAAGGCGGCGAGACCGCAGGACGTCTTCATCGGTGATGATGAGAAGGCGGCCCGGCCGCTGTGGCAGGTGGCACTGTACTTCTCCGCCATGGTCGGCATCCTGGTGTTTGCCAACTGGGGCAGGCCGCTCGAGCAGGCGGGCGTCTGGTATGCGGTTTACCATGCCAAGTGGGTCGTGACGGGGCTGTTCGCCGTGCTCATGGGCGTGTGCCTGTGGCGCTTCTTCCAGGTGCGGTTGCTGTGGATCGCGTTGGCGGCGGTGCCGGCCGCGGTCCTGGCCGCCGCCTTTCCGGGATATCCGGTGGCCGCCTTCGCCGCCGGGTCGGCGGGCTTGGCTGGCCTGACGTTCTTCGGCGGTGCGGAACTCAGGGACTGGCGCGACCAGACCTGGGGATTTGCGAAGCAGATTCTGCCCCTGCTGTTCGGCGGCGTGCTCGCCGCCGGGTTTTTCCTGGGCAGCCCCACGGGCAAAGACGCGGGCATCGTGCCCAACGTCTGGATTCAGGCACTGGTCGGCGATTCACCATCCGCCCTCCTGTCGCTGATTTCTGGTGTGGGCGTCGATGCGCCAGGCTGGTTGGCGTTCATGTGGCCCGTCTGGACCAATTTCTTCGCCTCGCTGACCGGCGCGCTGATGTACTTTGCCACCCTGACCGAAGTGCCGATCCTGCGCGGGTTGCTGGACAGTGGCATGGGGCAGGGCCCGGCGCTGGCGCTGCTGCTGGCCGGCCCGGCGCTGTCACTCCCGAGCATGCTGGTCATCAACTCCATCCTCGGGCCCAGGAAGACGCTGACCTTTGTGGGGCTGGTGGTGGTGATGGCGACGATCACGGGGATGATGTTCGGGGCGATCGTGAACTAGCGCAGAAGGACTGCACGATGAAGAAGATCCAGATACTGGGAACGGGATGCCCGAAGTGCAAGGCGCTGATGGCAAACGCGGAGGCGGCGGTGAAGGCCCTGGGCCTCGACGCCACGATTGAAAAGGTGGAGAAGATCACCGACATCATGACGTTCGGTGTCATGGGGACGCCAGCGCTGGTGGTGGATGGGCAGGTGAAGAGCGTCGGCAAGGCGTTGAGCCCCGAGGATATCAAGCGGTTCCTTGCCTAGGTGAGTCAACCACGGGAAATGAGGGAGCGGCGATGACGGGCAAGCGCACCTGGATCTGGATGGTTCTGGCCGTGGCGGTGGTCGGCGTGCTGTACGCGAAGCATGCGGGGAGGCCGCGCCCGGTTCCGCAGCCGGCGCGCCCAGCGGTGTCGGCGCCGGTCGCCGCTGAAGCCGCGGGGCCCGCGATGCCGGCTGGCGAGCCCAGCAGTGAGTCATCGGGGACGGCGGCCCTGCCGCGGTTGGTGGACCTTGGCGCCGGGAGATGCATCCCCTGCAAGATGATGGCGCCCATCCTGGCGGACCTGAAGCAAGCCTACACGGGGAAAATGGACGTCATGTTCATCGACGTATGGGAGAATCCCGAGGCGGCCAAGCCGTACGGCATTACGATCATTCCAACGCAAATTTTCTACGACGCGCAGGGCAAGGAGCGCTTCCGCCACGAAGGATTTTTCGCGAAGGAAGAGATCCTGGCGACGTGGAAGGAACTGGGCGTGTCGCTGACGGGCGATGGACGCGTGGAATGACGGGGGCGGGTGAACGTACCGCAGGTGCCATAAGGTAACGCCATGGACCAACTCTTCACCGCTTTGTCGCGCGCCGTGGAAGGCTCGGCTGGACTCGCCCTGAGCGCCGCGTTTGTGTGGGGGGTGCTGAGCATTCTGCTCAGTCCCTGTCACCTGGCGAGCATCCCCCTGATCGTGGGATTTATCGATCAGCAGGGGCGGATCACGACGCGGCGCGCGTTCGCGATTTCGCTGCTCTTCGCGGTGGGGATCCTGATCACCATTGCGGTGATCGGGGCGATCACGGCGGCGGCCGGGCGCATGCTGGGCGACGTGGGCCGTTGGGGCAACTATGCCGTGGCCGCCATCTTCTTCGTGGTCGGGCTCTACCTGCTCGATGCGATCCGGCTGCCGATGCCGGATGCGGCCCAGCCCGGCATGAAGCGCAGGGGCATGCTGGCCGCCTTCGTCCTGGGGCTGGTCTTCGGCGTCGCCCTGGGCCCCTGCAGCTTCGCGTACATGGCGCCGATGCTGGGCGTGACGTTCCGGCTGGCCGCCACCAATTTGCCGTACGGGCTGCTCCTGCTGGTGCTCTACGGCGTGGGGCATTGCGCGGTGATCGTGCTGGCCGGCACGTTCACGGAGGTGGTCCAGCACTACTTGAACTGGCATGAGCAGTCCAAAGGGGCGGTGGCGCTGAAGCGTGTCTGTGGCGTGCTGGTGCTGCTGGGCGGGCTGTACCTGGTCTACACGGCGCGGTAGCGCCGGCGGCGGCTCGGGGCGGGGCGACCGGCAGCAGCCGACCGAAGCCTTCCGGAGGTTGACCGGGCCGCGCATGCTTGCTATATATCGCCACATAACGAAATGAATATCAGGGGATCGGGACGAGATGAAACGTGATGCGATCCGGGCCACGATGCGTGTGACCAAGGCGCTGTCCGACCGGCAGCGCGTGCGCATCCTGATGATGCTTCGGCCTGGCGAATTGTGCGTGTGCCAGATCGTGGAGGTGCTGGCGCTCGCGCCCTCCACCGTGTCGAAGCACCTGTCCATTCTGAGCGGGGCGGGCCTGGTGGATTCCCGCAAGGACGGCCGCTGGGCGTATTACCGGCTGCCGGAGGGTGCGGACGGCGCCTTTTCCCGCCCCGTGCTGCAATGGGTTGCCGACGCGCTCCGGGATGATGCGGCCATGGCGCAGGATGCCAAGGCGCTCAAGCGCGCGGTGGCATGCGATCCGGAACGCCTGACGCGGCGGCAGCGGGAGCGGGGATAGGAGACCACCATGCATGCGGGAATAACCAAACGTCTGTCGTTCCTGGACCGGTATTTGACGCTCTGGATCTTTTTGGCGATGGGGCTGGGCGTGCTGGTGGGGTGGGCGGTGCCCGGCTTTGGAACCTGGATCGGATCCTTGCGCCCGGCAGGGACGCAGACCAGCATTCCGATTGCCGTCGGCCTGATCCTCATGATGTACCCGCCGCTGGCGAAGGTGAAGTACGAGGAGCTGGGGGATGTGTTCCGGGACTGGCGGGTGCTGGGGCTGAGCCTGGTGCAGAACTGGGTGGTGGGGCCCATCCTCATGACCGCACTGGCGATCGTGTTCCTGCGCGGGCAGCCGGAGTTCATGATCGGGCTGATCATGATCGGGCTGGCGCGGTGCATTGCGATGGTGATCGTGTGGAATGACCTGGCGAAGGGGGACACGGAGTACTGCGCCGGACTGGTGGCCTTCAACTCGATCTTCCAGGTGTTCTTCTACAGTTTCTACGCCTGGCTGTTCGTCACGAAGCTCCTGCCGATGCTCGGGATCGCCGGCGCGGTGGTGGACATCACGATCGGGGAGATCGCGGCAAGCGTGTTCATCTACCTGGGTATCCCGTTCCTGGCCGGCATGCTGACCCGATTTGTCCTGGTCAAGGCCCGCGGCAGGGACTGGTATCACGGGACGTTCATTCCGCGGATTTCGCCGATGACGCTGATTGCCTTGCTGTTCACGATCGTGGTGATGTTCGCCATGCAGGGGCAGAGGATCATCGCGCAGCCCGGCGATGTGGTGCGGATCGCGATTCCGCTGCTGATCTACTTTGTCGTCATGTTCCTGCTGAGTTTCTGGATGAGTGCGCGGGTCGGCGCGAACTACGGCAAGTCGGCGACGCTCTCCTTTACGGCGGCGAGCAACAACTTTGAGCTGGCGATTGCCGTGGCGGTGGGCGTGTTCGGGATCCATCACGGGGCGGCATTCGCGGCGGTGATCGGGCCGCTGGTGGAGGTTCCGGCGCTGATCGGGTTGGTCAACGTCGCGCTCTATTTCCAGCGGAGGTATTTCGGGGGGGAGACGATTCAGGGCGCTGACCGGGCCGGCGCTTAGCCGGACCCTTTCGGGTCGGAATCCACCGCGGGCCTGACCGGAAACCGGGGGGGACCGCCGGCTCCAGTCTGGATTTCAGGTGCGGCCGGGGCGCGCGGTTCTCGCGGGTGGGGGGCGGCGCAGCTAGTGGGCCCGTAAATGGAGGGTGCGCGATGGCGACAAAGCTGAAGGTGCTCTTTCTCTGCACGGGCAATTCCTGCCGCAGCCAGATGGCGGAGGGGTGGGCGCGCCATCTCAAGGGCGACCTGATCGATGCCTATTCCGCGGGCATCAAGACACACGGGTTGAACCCGAATGCCGTCAACGTCATGGCCGAGGCTGGCGTGGACATTTCGGGCCAGCGCTCCAAGCTGGTCGATGAGTTGAAAGACGTGCGCTTCGATTACGTGGTCACGGTCTGTGGCCATGCCCACGAGCACTGCCCGGTTTTTCCTGGCCAGGCGAAGGTGGTACACGTCGGGTTCGACGATCCGCCGCAGCTGGCGAAGTCGGCCAGGACCGAGGATGAGGCGCTGGGGCACTACCGCCGGGTGCGCGACGAGATTCGGGCCTTTGTGGCGCAGCTTCCGGGCAATTTGCCGCCGCGGTGAATGGCGGCTCGGCCGGGACGTCTCGCTCCGCCTGCGGACACGGCGATCATGACGCGACGGGCGGCGTGCGGGACGTTGGCAGTGGCGCGATGTGCTGGTAGGTCGGGTCGGTCTTCTGGCGCTTGAGGATGGCCGCGATTTCCAACCACGTCGCGACGATGCCGCGCGGGCAGGGGGGCAACTCATGTTTGATCAGCCGGTGCAATGTCGCCAGGCGATAGCAGGGCACGGCGGGGTACATGTGGTGCTCGGTGTGGAAGTTCATGTGCCAGTAGAGCACGCGAACGACCGGGTTTAGCGTGAAGGTGCGGCAGCAGAGGCGGAAGTCATTCACCTTGTCCTGCAGCCCCACGTGCTGCGTGTTGTTGCAGAGGAAGAACAGCCACGCGCCGTAGAACGGGGCCATGCTGGTCAGGACGGGCAGCAGCCAAAAGCGCGGCGAGACCGTGAGGGCGAGGGCGACGGAGGCGAGGAGGATCGCGGCGTGGCCGGCCAGCATGGTGCGCGCCCAGCGGATGGGCAGTCGCCGCAGTTCGGGCTCAGACTCAGGCAGGAACGTCAGTTCCCAGGGGCCGGCGAACTTGCCGCGGGCGATGCGGAGGGCGTCCTTGACGGCGTAGATCAAGCCGCGCGGGTTGATGAGCCCTTGCTGGAAGAAGTGTTTGACCATGATCTTGATCGGCAGGGTCACCTCGAGGTCGTCGGGCGGGTGGAGGGTGTAGCGGTGGTGGCGCGCGTGGCTGGCGCGGAAGACGTCGAAATTGATCCAGCCGATGAAGGCGAAGAGGCGCACGAAGACGTCGTTCAGGGCGTTGGTTTTGAAGACGGTGCGGTGGCCGAGTTCGTGCACGGCATTGATCATGAACGAGCAGCACATGCCGTGCAGGAAGACGAGGCCGGCGACGCCGTACCAGGGGAGATGGCCGAGGGCGAGGAAGGCGCTGGTGCCGGTGGCGAGGACCATGGCGAGGTACGTCAGCGTTTGCAGGGCGCCGAGGAAATCGCTGCGTGAGTGCAGGTGGTCCATGACTTCTGGGGCCAGCGGGGTGCGGTACCACGGCACGGGGACGGCTTTTCTTTCGTTCATACCTAAACGATAGGCTTAAGCGGGATTGGTGTCTTTCGAGCGGGTCGCATGATACGCGTTCAAACAGTGCTTTGCGAGGGGGCGCGAGTCTCTCTCCCGATTCGGGGGCGGCTGCGAGCGGCTCACCTGGTGCGCGGCGGGTACCGCGTTTTCGCCGCTTCATCGTTTGGGCTTAGCGTCGCCGGCCCGCGGACGGGCTGTGTCCGGTGAGGCGGCGAAACTGTTTGTTGAAGTGCTGCGGATCGGGCATGCCCACGCGTGCGGCGATGCGGTTCACGGGCAAGTCGGTGTTCTGGAGCAATTCACGGGCGTGGGTGATGCGGCGGTGCAACAGGTAGTGCGGCACCGTCATGCCCATGCGCCGCCGGAAGCAGCGCGCGAGGTGATCCTGCGACAGCCCGACTTCCTGCGCGAGTCGGGGAACCGACCAGGTCTCGGCGAAGCGTTCGTCGATCAGGGCGATCAGGTGGTCGAGCGCGGCATCGGCGCGACCTGCCGGGCGCGGACTGGCCGTCGCGCGGGCAGCCATCCCGAGCAGTAGATCCTGGAGCAGGGCCGCCGCCCGCCCTTGGGCAAGCGCGGACCGCGGCTGGTTAAAATGCCAGGCAATCTCCGCCATGCGCACGGCCACATACTCGCGCTGGGGCGGCACCAGGGCATGCAGGGGGATGGGGGCGAGGGGACCGCGCGCGGGAACCGGGTGGAAGTGGATGCACCAGTGATGGCCGGCGTGGGGCAGGTCGTAGCGGGTGGCGGCTCGCGCCGGGGAGATGGTGACGCAGCCGGGCTGGAGCGGGAACCGGCGGCCGTTGAGCTCCCAGGTGCCCCGGTAGGCGTGCAGGTGCAGCGCGTGAGTGGGATGGCGGTATGTGCTTTCGAATCCGGCTTCGTCCAGCGGATAGCGTCCCGCCTCGTGGATCACGGGCAGGACGCGCACGGGCCAGCGCAAGACGGACATGTCGGCCAGACTGGACATGCCGGATTATTACCATAAGTGCGGAAACCTTCCCATTGCAAATCCGGGTCGGTGATTTACCCTAATACCTGAAACTGTGAAGGAGAACGCATGTTGACGCCGGAACAGATTCGCCAGTACGAGCAGGATGGCTATGTCGTGGTCAGCGGTATTTTCACCACCGGTGAGCTGGATCTGCTGGAGCGCGAAGTCGATGCGATCATCGAGCGGCGCCAGCGCCAGAAGGCCAAGCTCGACGCCACGTGGCGGGGGGACTGGAAGAAGGACCTGCCGCCGACCGTGATCCTGCACACGCATGACGTGCAGGCGTACTCGGCGGCCTGGGCGCGTGCGATTGTGCATGAGCGCTTCACCGAGGCGATTGCGGACGTGATTGGTCCGAACGTGCAGTTGCACCACACGAAGGCGTTCATCAAGCCGCCGGAAAAGGGTTCCGCCTTTCCGATGCACCAGGACTATCCCTACTTTCCGCATGCGCGGCACACGATGGGGGCGGCGATCATCCACTTGTCCGACGCGACGGAGGAGATGGGGTGCTTCAGCGTGTACCCGGGTTCGCACAAGCTTGGGCCGCTGCCCTGCGCGACGCCCGACGTCCTGTACCTGGATCCGGTCCAGTACCCGATCGAGCGGGCAAAGCGCCTTCCCGCCGCGTGCGGCGACGTGGTACTGTTCAACTACCTGTTGATTCACGGGTCGGACATCAACCGGTCCAGCCGGGCGCGCAAGACCGTGCTGGTGCAGTTCCGGGATCCGACGGACCGGCCGACGGCCGATGTGCACCGGTCGCACGCGCAGGGCATGATGTTGCGCGGGATCGATCCGCTCGAGGGCCGGAGTACGGGGACCGGGACGCTGGACGAGGCGAAACCGCCGAAGCCACCGGCCGCGAGCTGAACGCCGAGAACCCCCTGGCCCTGGCGGGCGGAAGGAGCGTTGACAATGCAGACGCCGCGGGAACGGTTTATCGCTGCGCTTGAACGACGGCCCCTCACGGGCCGCGTCCCGCATTTCGAGCTGGTGTTCTTCCTGACCATGGAGGCCTTCGGCCGCCTGCACCCGAGTCAGCGCCAGTACCGGCAGTGGATCCAGATGGAGGAGAAGGAGCGCGAGCTGCACCGGCGCGACATGGCCCAACTCTACGTGGACACGGCCGAGCGCTTTGAGCACAGCGCGATTTTTATCCATCCGAACCCGGGCGATGTGGAGGAAACGTGCCGCCTTATCGACCGGATCCGGGACATTTCGGGCGACCGGTACTTCATCATGATGCACGGGGATGCCACGTTCAGCATTCCCAGCGGCGAGCAGATGGTGGGCTTCAGTTACCGGCTGGCCGACGAACCCGAGAAGGTGCATGCCGAGGCGGCGGCCATGGTGGACAACGCGATCCGCAACGCGGAGCAGTATGCCAGGCACGGCGGACTGGATGGTTTCGCGCTGTGTTCAGACTACTGCTTCAACAGCGGGCCGTTTCTCAGCCCCAACCAGTTCGGCGAGTACATCACACCGTACCTGGCGCGCTTGATCCAGGCGCAGCGCGATTTGGGGTTCTACGTGATCAAGCACACGGACGGCAATATCATGCCGATTCTCGATCAACTGCTGCAGGCAAACCCGCACGCGCTGCATTCGCTGGACCCGCAGGGCGGCGTGGATATGGCTGAGATGAAGCGCCTGTGCGGGCACCGGGTGGCGCTGTGCGGCAACGTGAACTGCGGGCTGATGGATACCGGCACGGACGAGCAGGTGATCGAGTCCGTGCGCTACGCCCTGCGGCACGGCATGCCGGGCGGTGGCTATATCTTCTGCACCAGCAACTGCATCTATACCGGCATGCGCCTGTCGCGGTACGAACTGATGCTGGACGTCTGGCGCAAGGAAGGCAATTACGCCGGCTAGGAGCCTGCCGGTCGGCGGAGCGGTGGCGTGGGATCCTCGTCTTGATCGAGTCTGGTGAGGAAGACGAGGATGGTGTGGGGCGATCGCGTGTCAGTGGCGTTTCAGCCGGGGGCGGTCGAGTTCGTTGGAGGATACGCGGTGGGCCCGGCGGCCCAGGAGGCGCCAGGTGGCGATTTCGCCGGCGCGCAGGAGTCCGAGCGTGACGGGGTGCCCCATCCACTTCAGACGCGGCTTGCTGGCGTGGCCTGAGGTGTCCTGCACGCGGAGGATGATGCCGCGCCCGTCTTCGGCGGGTTTGAGCGCGAGCAGCTTGACGGTCGCGGGTGCGAGTGCCAGCAGCGAGCCGGAGCGGGCCAAGTTTCCCTTGGAGGCAGGGACCGTTTGTGCGATGACGGGTTCTTCCAGCAGGCGCGCGAGACGTTCGTCGGCGCGGCGGCTGAGGAGAAACCGGAATGACAGTTCGCCCTGGTCCATGACGGGGTGCCAGGGGCGTCCGGCGCCGTCGCCGCTATCGGCGAAATGCGCGGATCGGCAGACGGTGGCCTGCAGGCTGCCGGCATGGAGATTGAAGTTGTAGAGCGCATCGCTGGCAAAGAAATAGCGCCCCTTCACCCAGCGGCCGCCGGGCACTTCGCCGACGGGGCCGCGCCGGGCGGTGCCGCCGGGGACATCGAACACGGCCGTATCGCCAAAGTCGGAGAGGACCAGCTTCAGGCGCGCGCCGCGCTCATTCCAGAAGACGCGGGCGGCAACATCCACGGCCTGCCTCCCGCGGTCCTGCGTGATGTGCAGGTCGAGGTGCGACTGGCCGCCGGTGAGCCGTGCCCACAGGACCGACCGTAGCGGCCCCTGCTCGATGAGCTTGGACTCGGAGACGGTCCAGCGCTGCAGCACGGTCTGCAGATTGCACGCGGCAGGCGACTCATCCATGCCGCCCCAGGAACCACCCTTGTCCTCGACCGTCACGACCGAGAGGCGGACGCGGTTCCAGAACGTGAGCTGGTGCTTGGCGGTGCGCAGCGGGATGGCGATGGGGCGGCCGGTCTGCGGCTTGGCGCCGAGGACCCAGCCGAGAGACAGGACGCACCAGCCGAGCGGGGGGAGGGAGACGGGGGTCACGACGCGTTTGCGCCAGGCGTCGCGCGGGAAAAAGAGGTGTTCGGTGGCGATGGTTTGGAAGGGCTGAGGGTGGCCCGTGGGGCCGCGCACTTCCACGGGGACCTGATCCACACGGTCGTGGTACCCGAAGAGCGGGCGTTGATCGAGACTGGCCTCCAGTTCGACGAGACCGGTGACGGCGTGGGGGTGCGGGTTCCAGACGAGGAAGGGAACGGCCGTGGGATGGTCGCCTTTGACGGTGGGCACGCGGGTGTCGACGCGGAGGGCCAGCGCGTTGAGCGCGCCGAGTTCGGCACGCTGGGCGGCGAACTGCGCGCCACCGATCCAGGCAAGTTGGTCGGTGAAGGCGCGCTCGATGCTGGTGCCGGGAAGGATGTCGTGGAAGGAGTTGAAGAGCACGGCCTCCCAGGGTTCACGCAAATCCGCGGGCGGGCGCGCCAGGGCGGCGCTGACGGCGGTGTCGGTGCGTTCGGCGCGTGCGACGGCGGCTTCGGCCTTGCGGTAGGCGAACTTGAACCGGGCGGCGCTGGAATAGCAGCCGCGCAGGCAGTAGTTCAACTCGCCGCGGTGGGTGGGCCAGTCCGGCCGCTCGGCGCGCAGGGCGGTGAAGAGGCGGCTGAGGCCGGAGTGCACGACGCGGACCTCGGGGTTTGCGTCTGCCCAGGCGCGGATGTCCTGCAGCAGGCGGCGCGTGGGGCCGCCGCCGTGGTTCCCGAGACCGTAAAGCGCGCCGATATTGTGCAGGCCGGATTCGCGGCCGGCGGCCAGCAGGGCGTCAAAGCGCTTGGGGATTTCGTCGCGCTCGACGCCGTACCAGCCGAGGCTGGGGCGATAGACCAGCACGCGCCCGCCGCCGGCGCCCTCCCACCAGAAGACGGGGGATGGCAGCGAGAGTTGTCCGGGCATGGGGCGGGTGCAGGCGAAACTGTCGATGCCCGTGGCGGCCATCAGATCGGGCAAACCGGCGGAGTGACCAAAACTGTCGGCGGCCCAGGCCACGCGGACGCGCTTGCCAAAGGCGCTTTCGAAGTAGCGCTGCCCGCGCAGAAAATGGCGGACGAAGGTTTCCGTGGCCGGCATGTTGGTGTCGGGCTGGATCCATGTGCCGCCGACGAGTTCCCAGCGGCCGGCGCGGACCTGGGCCGCGATGCGGTGGAAAGTTTCCGGGTCGTGTTCGGCGATGTGTGCATAGACGGCGGCCTCACCGCGAATGAAGGTAAGGTCGGGATATTCGTCCATGAGATTCAGCACGGCGCGGCAGGTGCTGATGCCTTCGTTCAGTCCTTCGCGCCAGTCCCAGAGCCACACGGGGTCGAGGTGGGCATTGGCGATGAGGTGGAGCGTGAGGGGCTGGGGCTGCTTCATAAAGTCGGGGTTCCCTTTCCGGTGCGGGCTCGCGGCCGTACATGCAAAAGCGGAATTGTGGCAGTTTGGCGGGTCGTCTGCAATGGCGTCGGGAGGTGATTCAGACGGTGATCGGCTGACGTGAGTTCGCAACACAATTGACAGGGGGTGGGGCGCCGCGCACAATCCACGCCCATTATGAACAACCCATTGCGGGCGGTGTTGGTTGGCTGTGGCGGGATGGCGGGCGCCTGGCTGAAAGCGGCCAAGGAAGCGGGCGGAATTGAGTGGGCTGGATTCGTGGATATCCGGGCGGAGGCCGCGCAGAAGCGCGCCACGGAATCCGGGGCGGTCAATCCGATCGTGGGAACCGATCTGGACGCCGTGCTGACCGCCGCGCGGCCCGACGTCGTGTTCGATTGCACAGTCCCGGAGGCGCACCGGCCCGTCACGCTGGCGGCGTTGGCGCACGGGTGTCACGTGCTGGGCGAAAAGCCCCTCGCCGACTCAATGGCACACGCGCGCGAGATGGTCGCCGCGGCGGCCAAGGCGGGCAAAGTCTACGCGGTCATCCAGAACCGCCGCTACATTCCGTCCATCCGCCGTGTGCAGCGCGTGCTGGCTTCGGGCGAGTTGGGCGACCTGACCACGGTGAACTGCGATTTCTACCTCGGCCCCCATTTCGGCGGCTTCCGTGATCAGATGCGTCACGTGTTGCTGCTCGACATGGCGATTCACACGTTCGACCAGGCGCGCTTTCTGTCCGGCGCCGATGCGGTGGCGGTGTACTGCCGCTCGTGGAATCCGGCGGGATCCTGGTATGCGCATGGCGCGTCGGCCGTGGCGCTGTTCGAGATGAGCAACGGCATCGTCTTCACTTATCGCGGGAGCTGGTGCGCCAAGGGGTTGAGCACGAGCTGGGAGTGCGACTGGCGCTTCCTTGGTTCCAATGGATCTGCTGTCTGGGACGGCGGTGAGAAGTTTGCGGCGCAGCAGGCCACGGGAACGGTGGCTTGGACGGATGAGATGCGCGACGTGTCGTGGACCGTGGCCGAGGGCGACAAGACGGGCGGGCACGCCGGGCTGGTGCGGGAGTTTGTGGACTGCGTGCGCACGGGGCGCGCGCCGGAAACCATTTGTACGGACAACATCAAGAGCCTGGCCATGGTCTTTGGCGCCATCGAGAGCGCCGAGACGGGCCGGCGCGTGGAGATCAAGTCGTGAAGCCCAACAACCCCCTGCTGAACATTCGCATAGGCACCCTGGTCGCTGGAAACGACAACACCGCGAACTACATCCGGCAGATCAAGGGATACGGGTTTGAGAGCTTTTCGATCACGTTCTGGCAGAAAGTCGGCGTGGACTTGAAGAAGCTGGCGGCGGCGGTGCGGCAGGAGCTGGAGGGCACGGACATCCGCATCAACTGCCTGGGCGTGTTCGGCAATCCGCTGGAGTCGCGCCCGATCGACAAGGAGACCGTGGCGGCGTGGAAGGCGTGCATTGACGCGGCACCGCTCTTCGGCGCCACCGTGGTGGCGGGTTTTGCGGGACGGCTGATCGACAAGCCGGTGCCGGAGTCGATGAAGCAGTTCAAGAAAGTGTTCGCGCCGCTGGCGAAGCGCGCGGCCGACAAGGGCGTGAAGCTGGCGTTCGAGAACTGCGACATGGGCGGAGATTGGCAGCGCGGCGACTGGAACATTGCGCATGCGCCGACGGCGTGGGAGATGATCTTCAACGAGGTTCCCGACGCCAACGTGGGACTGGAATGGGAGCCGTGCCACCAGATGGTCAGCCTGATCGATCCGATCCCTCAGCTGAAGCGGTGGGCGCACAAGGTCTTTCACGTGCACGGCAAGGACGCGACCGTGATGTGGGACGTGATTCGCGAGGTGGGCATTCGGGGCGGCAAGCCGTTCGTGTTTCACCGCACGCCGGGCTTTGGCGACACGAACTGGTCGGACGTGGTCACGATCCTGCGCATGAACGGCTTCAAGGGGTCCATCGACATCGAGGGCTGGCACGATCCCGTATACCGCGGGGATCTTGAGATGACGAGCCAGGTTCGCGGCCTGCACTATCTCAAGGCCTGCCGCGGCGGCGACGCCTACATTCCCAACCCGAGCTGAGCCGGGGAACCGGGCCTGAGGATAATGGTGTGCGTTGAGGCGGATGTGACGCACGGTTGTCTGCAGGCGCGGCCCCGAGTGGCCTTGGCGGCATCCGAAGGCACGAGGCTGACGGTCGCGACAGCGGTCTGCGGTCTATGCGTTACCGACGTGGTGGAATCGGTGTGCCGAAGCCACGGGTTACTCGAAGGCGGTGCACGTGCCTTCGTGCAGGCGGAGTTCGTCGACCATGACCTTGATCCAGGCTTTGCCTGCGACGGATGGTGCGGCATTGAGGTGAATGCCGACGAGAAAGCCGTTCGTGGTTGGATCCGGCCGGTTCCAGGCCACCGTTCCGCTCAGGCACAGCCGGCGCGCGTGATGCTCCAATTCCACGTCCAGCCAGAGTTTCACCACCGAGGCGGGTTTGATGGTTCTGTCGACCGTGCACAGCAGTCCGTTGACAGAGGCATCCCGCAGCATGCCGTAGAACTGCGGGCGGATCAGCATGGCGCATGGCGACCACCGCACGAGTCCGATTCCGATCTTCGCGTCGATCGGTATACGCTGTTGCCGTCGACGGTCTATGCTTCTTCGTTTGAGTACCACAGCGGCTCCTTTCCAACTGCCGTCCATCCGCCAGTGAGGAATCGGACAAGCCGCACTTCAAAAGTCGTTCGGGCCCGCGTCCCCGCGGCGGAAGTCCGGCGTCCTCCCGGGGGATGGGCCATGTCAGCACCGGTTGGAACGTGCGCGGCCTCACGGAAGGCGTCCCGACAGCATGGGGTGATCACGACCAAAATGCTCCGCCATCTGACAGAGAATGACCATGGGGTAATCACCCCATGGCGCGCGGGGGCCTCTTCGGGGGGGCGCTAGCCGCGCGGGTAGAACCGATGGATTTCGCGGCGGGCGATCTCGACGGCGCGGCGCGCCTTGTTGAGGTTGCCGTGCATGGTGTAGACATCGCGCACCACGAACTCCAGCGGGATGTGGCGGCCAGCCGTGATCTCCAGCGTTTCACGGATCTCGGCGGCCCAGGCCTCCTCGTTCAGCACGACATCGAGGCCGAGCAGATTGGGGTTGGGCTTGCGCGAATAGACGATGCCGGTTCCCGCGAGCGCGTCGGCCATGTAGCGCTGGTCAGCCCAGCGGGAGATCGACACAGCCTTCAAGTTGGGAAGCTTGGACAACGACGTGGCCCAGAGCGGATCGGCAGGCTCGCAGCAGCCCCAGTAGACCAGCCCGTAGAGTTCCGCCAGCTCACGATAGTAGGGGAAGCAGAACTCGTGAAAGAGCTCGGGGGACACGCCGACCGTTTCCTGGCTGTCCATGACGGACCACATGTCCTTGAGCGTCACGTGACCGGCGGCGACAGGGGCTTTTGGCAACAGGGTGGTGAAATTGTAGCAGGTGCCGCAGGTGCACTGATTGGCGTTGTTCAGGACGAGCAACCCCTCTCGCTCGGCCCACTGCGCCATGCGCTTGGCGTTGTCCTTGAGCATGGCCATGACGGCATGCAGTTTTTCCGGGCAGTCGTACATGGCGAGGAAGAACGTCTCCATGCTCATGAGGCGCATGAGGCGCTGGGTGAGATTGTTGCTGCCATACGTGCCGGACCGGATGGTCACGGGCAGAATGTCTCCAAAGACCGACTCCAGAAGGGCCTTATCCGCAAGCGTGGCCTCCCGGTTGACCTCAAACGTGGCCGGGCGGACCATGTCGAAGCCCTCGTTCAAATCCTTGATGGGGCAGTCAAAGTGGTAGCCGGTGACGACGCCTTCGGCATCTTTTTCGTAGGTGACGGGGATCTGGATCCCAAACTCATTGTGTGTAATCTGCCAGGCCATATCGAGCGTGTCGGGGCACACGTGATCATCATCCAGCAGTTCATGGTGGCGGATGTGGCGGAGGAAGGATCCCTCGAGGCGGCGCCCACGCTCGGACTTGCACTGATACAGGCTGGCCGGCATGAAATCCCGGTCGAAGGTCCAGGACTCGATGGCGAAGGGGGGGCGGGCACCGGGCTTGCCATCGTTCATGTCGGTCCAGAGCTGCTTGCGCTCCTGCATGACGGGCAAGGCGGCAATTTCGGCCTGGCGGCGGGCGAGGCGGCGCAAGTACTCCCGTTCATCCTTCGGCAGCAGATCGGTCATGAGGCGCCACTCCTTCAGCCCGCGGGTTTTTCAGACACATGCCAAACAGGTGAGTGTCCCGTGAGGCGGGTGAAAAATCAAGTTCAAGGCGTGGCGGGCGAGGGATGGCTTGCAGGAAGCGGGACGGGAGGCGATGATCAGGCGGGGTGGGCGAGTGGCATGGCGGCGGAGACGACAGCATGCAGACTGGCATGGCGGAGAGCACGAGCGAGTGGAAGCGGCACTTCAACCAGTGGTGGAATCACGACGGACTGGTGTTCTGGGTTACGGCGCCGCGCGAGACGCCGCAAGATCCCGGGCGGCAGCCGCCACCGGTGCCGGCGGATTTGGAGGCGCGCTGGCTAAGCCCGATGTACCGGGCTCAGCACAGCGACTATACGATCTCGCGGAAGTACTACGGCGGTGACGCGTTTCCCTATGCCTACACGTGCGTGGGGCCGGGTGATCTGGCTCCGATGCTGGGCTCGGGGTGGCACTTTGCCGAGAGCACGGTTTGGTATACGCCAAGCATCGCCGATCCGGACGCGCATCCTCCGCTGACGGTGAACTGGGAGAGCCACGCCTACCGGGCGTTGATGGCGATGGTGGACGCCTGCGCGGCGGTCAGTGCCGGGCGCTACCCGGTGGGCATTCCCGATTTGATCGAGAACGTGGACATCCTGGCGGCCTTACGCGATCCGCAGACCCTGCTGGTCGACATGATCGAGCGGCCCGAGTGGGTGGAGGAACGCATCAAGGACATTAATCGTGCGTGGTTCCAGGTGTTCGACGCCTTCTACGACCGGACGAAGGCAGCGGACGGCTCCAGCGTATTTGCGGCCTTTTCGGTCTGGGGGCCCGGTAAGGTGGCCAAGGTGCAGTGCGATGCGGCCGCGATGTTCTCGCCGGCGATGTTCAAGCGGTTCGTTGTTCCCGCGTTGTCGGAGCAGTGTGAGTGGCTCGATCAGTCGCTGTTCCACCTGGATGGTGAGCAGTGCCGTTGCCAGCTGGACAACCTGTTTGCAATTGAGGCCCTGGATGCCATTGAGTGGACGCCGGTGGGCCTTGCGCGCGGCGAGAGCGGTGGAGCGCCCTGCTGGTACGATCTCTTTCGGCGCATTTTGGCGGCGGGCAAATCCGTCCAGGCCGTCAATGTGCATGAAGCGGACGTCCTTCCGCTGCTGGACGCCGTGGGTGGCAAAGGGATGTTCATCATGACCTCGGCGTCGAGCGAGACGAAGGCGCGGGAGTTGGAGGAGAGAGTCCGCGCCTACCGGTGAGCGCGCGGCGAGAGGCGGGCCGCGCAGGGCGTGATGGGCGCCGGCGGTTGATTGCCGCCTTTTGAAACCTGTTGAGGGCACGGATGCGCGCAACGACACAAACGCTGAAGACGCCGGCATTGGAATGGGTGGATGGTCACATTCTGGGCAATGGCGATGTCGGGGCCGTGGTGTGGGGCACGGCCGACTCCCTGTGCATTGGGTTGAACAAGCACGACGTCTGGGACCTTGCGCATCCCTTGCCGCACGGCAACCGCTGGAGCACGCCATACCCGGAGCTGGTGCGGCGTGTGCTGGCGGGCGAGCGCGAGATCCTGGCGATGAACCGCACGCCGCGGTATGCGGACGCGACCCAGTGCTACCAGCTTTCTTGCGGCACGCTGCAGCTGGAACTGCTGCGGGGTCAGCCGGTCAAGGCGTTTGAGCAGACGCTGGACCTCGCGCTGGCAGAAGTGCGCGTGGTGGCGACGCCGACCCGGAGCGGATTCATGTGGGGCGTGGATTACCAGCCGATCACGGTGACCGTGCGGGTGGACGCGCTGACAAACGTCGTGGTGGCGCGGTTGGCCAGCGACCGGGCGCAGCGCGTGGCGTGGTGCTTGCGGCAGCCGCTGCCGCTGGTGCGCGTCGACGGTGGTGATGCGAGGGAGGGCGTGCTCGCGTTTGGCGGCGAACTGGGGCCGGTTGAGATCACGGTGCAGGTCGGGGCGGTCGCGGGCGCGGCAGCGGACGTAAAGGCCCATCGCGCGTGGTGGCGATCGTTCTGGTCGCGGTCCAGCGTGGAGCTCGACGACGGCGAGCTGGAGTGGCTCTGGCGCTTTGGCCTGTATGCGCTGGCCTGCTCGACGCGCCCGCACACGTCGCCGCCGCACCTGCAGGGGATCTGGAACCACTACGCGCCGGGCATCTGGCATACGGATTTTCATTTGAACCTGAATCTGCAGATGTGTCACTGGGCGGCGTGTACGTCGAACCATGCCGAGCTGCAGTCGGCCCTGATCCGGTGCCTGACCCGGGACTGGCGGGAGGGATTCCGGCTGCTCGCGCGAGAGGAGTTTGGTGCGCCGGGGGTGGCGGTGCCGCTGTGCATCGATCTGAAGGGGCGGTCGCTGGGCGGGTGGCTGTTCGATGTGGAACTGTGCATGACGGCGTGGCTGGCCCAGCACGTCAACTGGCACTGGCAGCATACGGGGGAAATGACGGAGGAGATGTTCAGCTTCCTGCGGGAGTGCGGCGAGTTTTATGCCTCGATTTTGGTGCGCGACGCGCGCGGGCAATTCAACATCGAGTTATCCCACGCGCCGGAGCAGAACCTGGGGGGGCGTTTCGTTTGCGGGCGCAATCCGGCTGTCGACGTGGCGTTGATCCGCGAGCTGTATCTGAACTTCGCGGAGGCCTGTCGGCAGCGCCGTGTGGCGGATCCGTTCGCGGGCATCGCGCAGCACCTGCCGCCGTTGCCGGTGGAAGCGGGGACGTTGATTGACCACGAGGTGAACTATCTGCCGGAGGGGGACGCGCCGGGGCGCTTTCCGTATTCGCACCGCACGCCGGCGCGCCTGGTGCCGGTGTGGCCGTGCGAGGAGATCGGCCTGCACCGGGACCTGGCGCTCGGGCGGCGTTCGTTCGAGGAGTTCCGGAGCTATGGCGACGCGGATTTCAGCGGCTGGTCCTATACGTTCCAGGCGTGCATTGCCGCGCGGCTGGGGCTGGCGGCGGAGGCGCGCGGCGCACTGCAGGAATTGATCGAGCACTTCACGTATGCGGGCGGGCTGACGAGCCACAACCGCATGGACAGCGAGTTCGGCCCGGTCTTCCAAATCGAGGCGCTGATGGCGGCACCGGCCGCCGTCAACGAGATGCTGCTGCAGAGCGTGGGCGGCGTGCTGCGCCTGTTCCCGGCGCTGCCGCGCGGGCAGGGCGCGTCCTTCACCGATCTGCATGCGCCGGGCGGTTTCCTGGTGAGTGCCGAATACGACGGGCGGCGCGTCGTGCGCGCGACGGTGCGCAGCGAGCGCGGAGGAACGGTGCGCCTGCTGTGGAACAACGAGATCGTCGAGTGGGATGGCGGCGTGGAGCGGGAGCGGGTGTTCGATCTGGGCGAAGAGTAGGGTGCCCACGCCGGCGCTGGAGTTCTCCAGTGTCCAACCTTCCATCCGTCCAACTCCCGCCGTTTCAGGCGGGGCTTGAAGACTGGCAGGGGGAGGCGATATGGTAATCCCTTGCGGCTTTGTAGCCTAACCATGCAGGTACAGGACCACTAGAATCAGGAGTGTGCAGGATGGCGCGGGAACAGGTTTACCAGGGTGCGGACAGTGTGCAGGCGCGGGGGCGGGCGGGACGTCGCGGCGCAGGCCGCGGGCGGACGGTCGGGATCGGCCTGATCGGGTGCGGGGGGATGGGGCGTTTCGTGGCCAAGAAGGTGCTCGATCAGGATCCGCGCCTGCAAATCCGTGCGATCTACGACACGGATCCGCGCTCGGTCAAGACCAGCCTGGAGCAACTCTGTCCGGGGGCGGTGGTGCATGAAAGCGCAGAGGCGTTGTGCGCCGCGCCGGAGGTGGACTGGGTGATGATCGCGTCGTGGAACTCCTTCCACAAGGATCACACGCTGGCCGCGTTTGCCGCGGGCAAGCACGTCTTCTGCCAGAAGCCGCTGGCCACGTCGGTCGAGGATTGCCTCGCGATGCGCCGCGCCTGGCAGCGGAGCGGGCGGATGTTCAACATCGGGTTCAGCCTCCGCTACTCGCCGCACTACCGCGCGATCCACCGCGAGCTTCGCGCCGGCACGATCGGGGACATCGTCAGCCTGGAGTTCAACGAGGTGCTCGGTTTCAACCATGGCGGCTACATCATGGGCGACTGGCGCCGCCTGACCGCGCATGCGGGCACGCACTTGCTGGAGAAGTGCTGTCATGACATCGACCTGGTGAACTGGATGGTCGGTGCGCGGGCGCGGCGCGTGGCCTCGTTCGGCGGGCTGAATTTCTTCACGCCCGACAACGTGCGCCACATCCGCCGCCTGGGGCGGGACAAGAACGGGCGCAGGGCCTACCACACGTGGGGCGGGCTGGTGGGGAAGAATCCGTTCACGGCGGACAAAGACATCGTGGATAACCAGGTGGCGATCATCGAGTTCGACAACGACGTGCGGGCGACGTTCCACACGAACTGCAACGGCGGCATTCCCGAGCGGCGCATGTACATCAACGGCACGGAGGGCGCGCTGCGCGCGGATGTGGTCAGCGGCGTGATCGAGGTGGCGCGGATCGGGTTCGGCGAGGCGGTGCGCCGGGTGAAGGTGGACAGCAGCGGGAGCCACGGCGGCGGGGACGACGTGCTGGCGGGCGAATTGGCGGACAGCATGCTGCGCGGAACGGTGCCGGCGGTGGGGCTGGACGAGGGGCTGGCCTCGGCGTTCACCTGCTTCGGCATCGACCAGGCCATGGAGGCCGGCAAGGTGGTGGACATGGCCCCATATTGGCGTCGCGTGGCAGGCGGGCGGCGCTAAGGACCGCGTCTCGAACATGGCGCGCGAACGAGACTGGACGGTATTCTCCTTGCATCGGTATTTAACAGATCGGTACGATGCCGCGCCATGAATGCAACCGTGACTTTTCGCGATGACGCCAACATCAACTGGTACCGGACGAACGTGGACCGGCAGGTGATGCGGTCGTTGATGAAGCGGAGCGACTGGCGGGGGTTGCGCCAGGCGCTGGGGCATCTGGGCCTGATGGCCGTGACCGGCACGACGGCGTATCTGATCTGGCGCGAGATCACCGGCTCAAACTGGCACTGGACGGTCCCGTTGTTGTTGCTGGCGCTCTTTGCGCATGGCACGGTGGCCTCGTTCACGGGTGGCACCGCCTGCCACGAACTGTCGCACAAGACCCCGTTCAAGAATCCGCGGCTGAACGATTTCTTCCTGCACGTCTTCGCGTTCCTGAGTTACTGGGACCACATCTGGTTCGAGCCCAGCCACATCAAGCACCACGAAGTGACCGTGCATCGGGACTATGATGGGGAGGTGGTGCTGCCGGCCAAGCTCGCGTTCAAGGACTGGCAGCTGTGGCTGGGCCTGTTCGCGTGGAATCCCTTGATCACGTTCCGGATCTACAAGAACTGGTTCCTGAAGGCGCGCGGGCGGCTGGTCAGCGACTGGGACCGCCATATCATGCCCGAGAGCAACGTGGCGCTTCGCCGCCGGCATCGCAACTGGGCGCGCTTCCTGCTGCTGGCGCATGCGGCGCTCGCCGTCACGTTCATCGTGACCGGCAACTGGATCCTGGTGCTCATCGTCAACATCGGCAGCCACTACTGCGGGTGGCTGGGTTTCCTGACTGGTTCGCCGCAGCATTACGGGATGTCATACAACGTGCCGGATCATCGGCTGTGCTGTCGGACGTATACCTGCGGGTGGCTGCCTGCGTTTCTCTACTGGAACATGCAGTACCATATCGAACACCACATGTATCCGCTCGTGCCGTTCTACAACCTGCCGAAGCTTCACGAGGCCGTGAAGCATGACATGCCGCCGGCTCCGCACGGACTCCGCGAGACGTGGAGGCAGATGCTGGAGATTCACCGCCGCACGCAGACGGATCCGACTTACTGCTACATGCCGGTGTTGCCATCCTCGACTACCGGCGAGCGGGCGAACAACGCCGTGCTCAAGCGCGAGGCCGCGTCGATCGTGGCGTGACATCGCGCGGGCGGCGCGGTGTCGCACGCGGCGCGCGCTGCGCACGCCGCATGAGGGGTGTCAGCGCGGGGGCGCCCGCGCCCGGAGGTCGCGGGCCACCTTGCGCGCCGATGCGCCAGTCGACCTGAGATAGCTGGGCTGGCTATTGGCGCGCGGTTGTGGAGAATCCCCACATGCAGAACTCCCGGGCAGGCCGGCCGAATTCGCCGGGGGTGTTGTGCCGGCAATGGTTCAAGGGGGACGCATGATCAATCCACGGGACCGGGACGTGTTGAGACGGCTGGGGGCGCGCAAGGCCGAGATCGGCGAGCGGCCGGAGCAGCGGGTGACGCTGAGGCTGTGGGCGGATCTGAACGACTTGCGGCCGTGCCGCCCGCTGGTCTGGATCAACGAGATTCCGTGGCACGAACTGGAAGCGGCCGATCCCGAGGCGCTGCGGGCGGTGTGCGCGGATCCGGTGCTGCGCGCCATCGAGGGCAATCTGCGGCGTGAACTCTACCAGTGGGACCACTTTCGAGGGGACATGGTGGTCGAGCCACGCGTGTATGTTCCGATTGTCGGCGGCCCCACCAGCAGTTACGCGAACTACGGCATTGTCGAGCAGACGCGCTCATCACCCGATGCGGCGGACGTGGTGTATTTGCCGGTGATCCACCAGGAATCCGACGCCGAGGCGATTCGCGCACCGAACGTCTGGTACGACCGGGCGGAGACCGAGCGCCGCGTGGGGCTGGTGTCGGAGGTGCTGGATGGCATCATGCGGGTGCAGCGCCGCGGGTTGGTGCACCAGTGGCATGCGCCCTGGGATCAGATCATCCACTGGTACGGGATCGAACAGCTGTACGTGGACATGATGGAGAAGCCGGAGCTGGTGCACCGGGTGATGGCGAACTTCTGCCGGGCGCTTTCGGAGGTGCTTGACCGGCAGACGGCGCTGGGCATGCTTGACGTGGGGAACGGGAACTGGCGGGTCGGCTCGGGCGGCATGGGCTGCACGCGCGCCCTGCCGGAGACGGTCGAGGGGCGCCCGGTGACGCCGCGCGACCAGTGGGGCTGTTCCAATGCCCAGATTTTTTCGGAGGTATCGCCGGCCATGCACGAGGCGTTCTCGGTGGCCTATGAGCGCCCCATGCTGGCGCGCTTCGGCATGACCTATTACGGTTGCTGCGAGCCGCTGCATCACAAGATCCCGCTGATGCGCAGCATCCCGAATCTGCGCAAGATTTCCATCAGCCCCAAGGCCAAGCTTCGCCAGGCGGCGGAGGCCATCGGCCGGGACTACGTCATGTCATTCAAGCCGAACCCGGCCCAGATGGCGACGGACGCATTTCACGCGGAGGATGTGCGGGCGTCGCTCGCGGAAGCGGTTGCCGCCATGCGCGGTCAGCCGCTCGAAATCATCCTCAAGGACATCACGACGGTTCGCGGAGATGCGCGGCGCCTTGACCAGTGGGCTGCCGTGGCGCGCGAGGTGGTCGAGGGCTAACGTCCGACGATGGATTGCTGGTGCTGGCGGTAGGCATGGGGAGGCTGGCCGTGGGTTTCCACGAACAGACGGTAGAAGTGGCCGAGGCTTTCAAAGCCGCAGGCCATGGCCACCTCCAGGACTTTGTCGCCGCTCTCGATGATGCGCCGGCTGGCGAAGCGCATGCGGGCGGCATTGATGACCTGGGTTGGGGTCTGGCCGGTATGCCGCCGCAATGCCCGGGCGACATGCTCGGGACTCCGTCCAGCCAGCTCGGCGAACGCGCGGGTCGATTGAAAATGGCGCGGATCGCGCTCCACGTCCAGCAGGGCCCTCGCCAGCCAGGCGGGCCGTGCCGTCGCGGGGGATGGCGGGATGCCGGCCGGTTCACGCCGGAGCAGGCCAAGCACGTTTAGGAGAATGCGGTCGGTGGACAGGGCGTCGCGGTTTCCGGCGAAGAGCGCGGTTGCATCGCGGTCCAGTGCGCGCTGGTCGAGCGGGGTGAGGCGCGTGAGGCGGGCGGTGGGATGGGCGCGGTCGGGGTAGCGGCGCTCGAGGTCGCGCCAGCGCGCGGTGGCGAAAGCCACGTTCACAATCGTGCTGTCACCTTCAAACGTGTGCCCATCTTGGGCGCGAACGAAGACAAGGTGGCCGGGGATCAGCGGCTCGCAACGTCCGTTGAGGATGTGCATGCCGTGCCCGGCTTCGACCCAGAAGACTTCGTGAAAGTCGTGGCGGTGGGGAGCGGCCCGGCGGGCGGGGGCCACCTGGCAGCGGGCGACGTGGCAGCACTCCCCCGGGCGCGTAAACGTATCCAGTCGCAAGGTCCGCATACATCAGTATACGCGAAATGAATGTCAGCGGACCAGAAGACAATCGGGCGGCGTGGGTATAGCATGGGGGCATGATGACTTCCCGGGAACGGATGCTGACCGCGCTGAACAACGGCCGTCCAGACCGGCTGCCCTGCCAGGTGCACGGATGGATGAATTACTATCTCCAGCACTACCTGGGCGGGATGGACTGGTGGCAGGCGTATGCCCGCTTCGGGCTCGACTATGCGCTCTATGTATCGCCGCGAAATATCTATGCCGACGGGGACCTGGCGAACTGGCGCCGGGAGCGTCGCGACCTGGGCACGGATGCGGACGGTACCCACGCGTGGTCCGAGACGATCCACACGCCCAAGGGTGACTTGCACAGCGCGGGGGCGTGGAATGCCATCACGGGGTGGGAGACCGAGCACGTCATCAAGAGCGTGCGCGATTTCGAGCTGTGGAATGCCTTCTATCCGGTGCCGGTGGCGGTGGACTTCACGGCTCTGCGCGAAACGAAGGAGCGCCTGGGCGACATGGGGATCATCCGGTCGCACCCGTTCAGCCCCGGGCAGGGCAGTCCGTGGCAGAGTTTCTGCACGATGATGGGGACGGAGCAGGCCATCATGCTGGGCATGGATGAGCCGGCCACGCTGCACCAGATGCTGGACGCGATTCTGCAGAAGACGCTCAAGGCCACGGCGCTGTGGGCCGGGACGCCGGCGGACATGGTGGAGGTGGGGGGCGGGGCAGGCTCGAGCACGGTCATCAGCCCGTCCTTCTACCGGGAGTTCGGGCTGCCCTACGACCAGCGGCAGAACCAGCTGTTTCACGAGATCGGGCTGAAGGTGGTGAATCATTTTTGCGGTGGGGTCATGCCGATGTTGGAGCTGGTGGTGGAGAGCGGCGCGGACGGGCTGGAGACGATGACGCCGCGCGCCATGGGCGGCGACTGTGATTTGGCCGAGGCGTCGCGTCGCGTCGGCGACAGGCTGTTTTTCATCGGCGGATTCGATCAGAACGCGGGTTTCGAGAGCGGTACGCCGGAGCGGGCGCGGGCGCTGGTGCACGCCTGCTTTGAGGCGACGAAGGATCATGCGGGCTACATCCTGTGTCCCTCGGATCATTTCTTTCACGGGGATCCGGCCTGCGTGCAGGCCTTTGCGGATGCGGCCAGGGAGTGCGTGTACTAAGCGCGCATGTCGGTTGGGAGCGACGGGCTTTCGCCGTCCGGGCGGAACGCGAAGGCGTTCCGCTCCTTCACGTGGGGGGAACCCACCCCGGCCTGCGGCCCCCCCTCCGGGGGAGGGGACCGGGAGGTCGAGCGGGTGTTGGTGAGGGTGTGCAGCAAGGGGAGGGGCGACCATGGCGGCGACGGTGCGGGAAACGTATGAGCGGGATGGCTACGTGGTGGCACGGCAGGTGCTGCCGGCGGACCTGATTGCCGAGGCGAGCGCGCACATCGACTGGCTGCAGAAGCGGCATCCGGAGCTGCGTGCGGAGCAACTGGGGCACAGGCTCATGACGCATGACGCCTTCTGGGTGCGCCTGATCAGCGACAGCCGCCTGCTGGACGTGGCGGAAGCGTTCATCGGGCCGGATATTGCGCTGTTTGCCTCGCACTACATTTCCAAGCCGCCGTTTGACGGGCAGCCCGTCCTGTGGCACCAGGACGGGAGCTACTGGCCGCTGAAGCCGATGCAGGTGGTGACGCTGTGGCTGGCGGTGGACGACTCCACGCCCGAGAACGGGTGCATGCGCGTGATTCCGCGCACGCACGGGCTGGAGATCAAGCCGCACCAGGCGCGCCAGGACCAGCCCAACGTGCTGAGCTCCAGCATCGACGACTCGCTGGTCGACGAAAGCAAAGCCGTGGACGTGATCCTGGAGGCGGGTGACGTATCGATTCATCACCCCAACATCATACACGGGTCCAAGGCCAACCGATCGCCGAAGCGCCGGGCCGGGTTGACGATTCGTTACATTCCAACCAGCACCCGGATCGTCACCGATCAGCCCTGGCCCAGCTGCTTTCTCCTACGGGGCAAGGCGGTGCCTGGCGTGAACGACTATCGTCCGTGGCCCGCCTTCGATGCGGCCACGAGCGTGCCGTTCACGGGGTGCGACGCATGGAACCAGCGCCTGGCGGCCGCGCGTGCCTGAGTGCCGGGGCCCCGGCAGTTCGCCATCGACGCGGATCGGGAAACGCGACACGATCATCGGCTCAACATCCAACACGGGGTGACGCATGGCGGAGGCGGTGGCGGCGGCGCAGCGTGCCGATGTGGTGGTGATGTGCATGGGGCTGACGCCGCGCATCGAAGGCGAAGCGGGCGACGCGTTCAACTCAGAGTCGGCCGGCGACAAACGGGGGCTCGAACTGCCCGGGCTGCAGAGCCAGCTGATCGAGCGGGTGGTGGCCACGGGCAAGCCGGTGGTGCTGGTGCTGATCAGCGGCAGCGCATTGGCGCCGGTGTGGGCCGATGAACACGTGCAGGCCGTGCTGCAGGCCTGGTACGCGGGGGCGGAAGGCGGCCAGGCGCTGGCGGAGATTCTCTTTGGCGACGTCAACCCGTCGGGGCGATTGCCGGTGACGTTTTATCGCCGGACGGCGGACCTGCCGCCGTTTGAAGACTATGCCATGGCCAACCGGACGTACCGCTTCTTCACGGGCGAGGTGCTGTATCCATTCGGGTACGGGTTGAGCTACACGCGCTTTGCATACCGGGATCTGCAGGTGACGGTCGCCGCCGATGTGGACGTCCGAGTGACGGTGCAGAACAGCGGCACGCGGGCGGGAGACGAGATTGTGCAGGCCTATGTGACGGACGAGGTCAGCGCGCATCGCACGCCACAGCGCCAGTTGGCCGCGTTCGAGCGCGTACACCTTGGGGCGGGCGAGTCCCGTGTTGTACCGCTGCGCATCAGCCGCGACTGGCTGCGGGTCACGGACGCGAGCGGTCGCCGGTTTGTCGAGCCGGGGCTGTTCACCGTCAGCGTGGGTGGGAGCCAGCCAGATGCGCGCAGTGCCGCACTCACGGGGGTGCAGCCGCTGGCGGCGCCGTTTGAGATTCGCGCAGGCTGATCGACCGCGGGGGGGGCGATGCGCCATGCGGGCAGGGGCGTGCCGCCGTGCGGGCGCGCGTTCGCCGCCGCATCGCCCCGGCCTAGCATGACCAGTCAAACGTGGGATTGTCGCGCTGGCGGCTGTGTCGGCGGCCATGGGGCGGTGGGGGCTGCTGCAGGTTCCGGAGGGCCTCGGTCAGCATGGCGGCCTGCTGGCGCAGGCCTTCGCGATCATTCCGGACGGCGCGACCCACGGCCCGGGCGAGCGGGCCGCGGTCCTTGAGTTCCGAGAATCCCCAGGCGGGATCGCGGCGCTGTTCGCGCAGGCGGCTCTGCAGTTGCTTCAGCGTTTGCTTCACCGCGCGGGTCATCTGGCGCAGGAGGGACACCTGCGTATCGCTCCGGTCATGGTGGGTTTCCATGTTGAGGCGGACCTGAAGCATTTCGAGGTGCTCCAGGTCATGCTGGCGATAGGCGTTCTGCGCTTCGAGCCACAAGGCTTTGACGGCGGCAGACATGGCCTTGCCGCGCGTGTCGGGGTGCACATGGCGTGCGATCTGGCGGTAGATATCCCGCACGCGCCGCGCGCGCTCCTTCGATCCCTGGGCCGCGGCCGTGCGGCCATCGGCAGGCGAGGCCGCCCCGCGAGGGTCGTAGCCATGGCGCCGCTGGTGCTCCCGCGCCGACTGCTCATCCATGGTGTCATCAGCCCACTGACCGGCGTGGTCGTTGTGTTCGAATCCGGGGCGAGACGATTCCGTTTCATCGGCGGGGCCGGGTTTTTCGCCCTGCTGCAACCGCTGGGCGGCGAGGTGCGGCGGGCAGAGCCAGGCATGCGCGGCCCACTGGATTTCGGCAATGCGGGATTGAGTCGTCTGGATGGCCTGCGAGAGCTGCTGCAGGTCGGCCAGAATCGGTCCATACGCGGCCTGCAGCCACTGCCTGAACAGGGGAACATCTTTGGATTCGAAGGTGGTCAGCTCCTCCTGAGCCCGGGCCAGGCGGCGCCGGACTTGATCGTACTCGCGGCGAGCCTTCTGGCGGATGCGGGTGGAATCGATCAGCACCAAGTCCCCGGACCCGCGCGGGGAGCTTCGCGCGGGGGTGGCGCGGGGCGGCGGTGATGGCTGTCCAGTCTGGTGCATGCGAGTGCGAACGCTAAAGGAAACGGCCGGGCGGGGAAACACCAAACGGCGACGCCAGCGCGGGGCGCGAGGGCTGTGCGCGTGCCGGGGGAGTCATGGACGGGAGCGTCAGACCGGCGAGGCGGGGCGCATCAGGTGCTGGAGGCGGTGGGAGAGCACGGCCAGTCCTTCTGCCAGGTCTTCCTTCTGCGTGACGACGTGTTCGGGGACTTTGACTTTCGTGGGGGTGAAGTTCCAGATGCCGCGAATGCCCGCCTGGACCATGAGGTCCGTGGCCTCCTGTGCGGCGCCTGCGGGGACGGTCAGCACCCCCAGAATGATGCCGGTGGCGCGCACGAAGGTGGTGAGCTTTTCCACGGGTTGGATCTTGCGGCCGTGGATGGACAGACCGATGCGAGCGGGGTCGCGATCAAAGGCGCCGGCGATACGCAGGCCGTAGTCATCGAAGCCGCGGTAGCCGAGCAGGGCGGCGCCGAGATTGCCGACGCCGACGAGCACGGCCTTGGCGGGGCTGTTCCACCCGAGGAAGTGTTCAATGGCGACGATCAGGTCATTGACGCAAAAGCCGCGCCTCGGGGTGCCGATGATGCCGGTGACGGCGAGGTCCTTGCGCACGATCGCCGGCTCCAGATCGTGGGTTTCCGCGAGCACGGTGCCCGAGACAAACTCATGGCCGTCCGCCTGGAGTTCGCGCAAGAGCTGGAGATAGCCCGGGAGGCGCTTGATGCCAGCCACGCCAGCCTTGTGGACATCGGCAAGCGCGGCAGCCTGGGCGCTTGATATGGCGACGGGCGAGATGGAGTCGGGGCGCCGGGGAGATGGATGTTTCTGTCTCATGGTGTTCACCGCGACCTGCCGGGAGCCGGAGCGGTGGGCAACCGTGCGCACCTTCCCGATTCCATGGCTCCCGCCAACGAACGGGAGACTAGGTGGCGCGGCCGCGATTTGCAAGGGTTTCGTCGATATAGCGGATCTGAACCGGGGCTGGCACCGGCGCCGTCCCCGCTCGCGACCGGCGGGGCATTCGGCGCCTGTTTCTGCCACTGGGGGCTAAATAGAATCAATAAATATTTAACGACATAATGACAGGGGTGCGCCTGTGAACTTTGTAACATATTGGCCGAGAATATATTGCGATAGAAGGCGCAGTTTGATGGGAGTCGCATCCGATAGTTGACATCTGCTTAATCGGGTGATTATTATCGATATCAATATCTCGATACGGGGACGCGAGTGGCGCGCCGGGTGGAGATGTGCACAAGGAGAATCGCGATGATTGCCCCAGCCGAGCCCTCCGTTGAGGCGGAGCCGATGTTGAAAGTCCGTGAGATCCTGGATCGGCATGACCACCGGGCGTCGCGCCTGGTGCCGATTCTGCAGGCGGTGCAGGAGTCCTACCGGTACCTGCCCGCCGAGGTGCTGACCTATGTGGCGCAGGAGTTGGACGTGCCCGCCGCGCGGGTGTTCGGCGTGGCCACCTTTTACGCGCATTTTGCAATCGTGCCGAAGGGCAAGCACGTGATTCGGCTGTGCGACGGGACCGCCTGCCACGTCAAGGCGTCCATGCCGATCCTGGACGCGATTCGATCGCGGCTTGGGCTGAGCGAGCAGCAGGCGACAACGCCGGACATGCTGTTCACGGTGGAAACGGTCGCGTGCCTTGGCGCCTGCGGCCTGGCGCCGGTGGTGGTTGTGGACGAGGCGGTGCACGGGCAGATGACGCCGGAAGGGGCCGTGGAACTGGTGGAGCGCCTGATGGCGCAGGAGGCCTCGACGTGAGTACGGCGGGGGACGACGGGGCAGCGGACGGGGCGGGCGGCATGCCGGCGGGGCGTCGCGTGGTGGTATGTGCCGGGACGGGGTGCGTGGCCGGCGGGGCGACGGCGGTGTACGCCGAGTTCCTGGCGGCGATTCGCGCGGCGGGCTTGCCGGTGGTGACGGAGTTCCGCGCTGAGCAGGAGCCGGGCCATACGCGCCTGAGCAAGAGTGGCTGCCAGGGATTCTGTCAGATGGGCCCGCTGGTCACGATTCTGCCCGACGGACTGCTCTATACGCGGGTCCAGGTGGCGGATGTGGCCGAGATCGTCAGCCGCACGCTGGCGCAGGGTGAATCGGTTGAGCGGCTGTTGTACGCCGAGCCGGGAACGCGGCGGCGGTGCCACGGCGCCGGGGACATTCCGTTTTACCAGCTGCAGCAGCGCCATGTGCTCAGCGCCTGCGGCACGATCGATCCCGAGAGCATCCAGGAGTACGTGCATCACGGGGGGTATGAGGCGGCGCGGAAGGCGCACCGGGAGCTGGCGCCGGATGCGATCTGCAAGGAGATCCTGCGGTCGGGGCTGCGCGGCCGCGGGGGCGGCGGGTTTCCCACGGGTCGCAAATGGGAGGCGGCGCGCGTCCAGCCCGGGGACGTGAAGTATGTCATCTGCAATGCGGATGAGGGGGATCCCGGCGCGTTCATGAATCGCAGCGTCATGGAAGGCAACCCGCACAGCATCCTGGAGGGGCTGATGATTGCGGCGCGGGCGATCGGCGCGCGCGAGACGCTGATCTACGTGCGTGCGGAGTACCCGCTGGCGGTGCAGCGCATGCGGCGGGCGGTGGCAGATGCGGAGGCGATGGGGTTTCTCGGGGCCGACGTGTTCGGGACCGGGCAGTCGCTGCGCTGCGATGTGATGGAGGGGGCGGGGGCCTTTGTATGCGGCGAGGAAACGGCCATGATCGCCTCCATCGAGGGGCAGCGTGGCATGCCGCGGCCGAAGCCGCCCTTTCCGGCGCAGTCGGGGCTGTGGGGCAAGCCGACGGTGATCAACAACGTCGAGACGCTGGCGCACGTGGTGCGCATCCTGCGCGAGGGTGCGGACGTTTTCCGGGCGCTGGGCACGGCGGCGTCGCCGGGGACCAAGACATTTGCGCTGACGGGGCACGTGGCGAACACCGGGCTGGTGGAGGTGCCGTTTGGCGCGACGCTGCGCCAGATCGTGATGGACATCGGGGGTGGCATTACCGACCGGCGCGGGCGGGTGCGGGCGGACGGCTTCAAGGCCGTTCAAATTGGAGGCCCGTCGGGCGGCTGCCTGACGCGCGAGCATCTCGACTTGCCGCTGGACTACGACTCGCTGCGGGGAGCGGGCGCGATGGTAGGCTCCGGCGGCCTGGTGGCCATGAACACGCAGACGTGCATGGTGAGCATTGCGCGCTTCTTCATGGATTTCACGCAGCGCGAGAGCTGTGGCAAGTGCGTGCTCTGCCGGGAGGGCACCCGGCAGATGCTGGCGCTGCTCGACGATATCATCGAGGGCCGCGCGACGGGCGAGACGCTCGAGTTGCTCGAGCGGCTGGGGCATGCGGTGCAGAAGGGGTCGCTGTGCGGGCTGGGCAAGACGGCGCCCAATCCGGTGCTGTCGACGCTGAAGCATTTCCGCGCGGAATACGACGCCCACGTTTTTCACAAGCATTGTCCGACGGGGCAATGCAAGGCGCTGGCGAAACCATCGATTGATCCCGCCCTGTGCAAGGGCTGTACGGCCTGCGTCAAGGCGTGCCCGGTGGGGGCCATCGTGGGGGCTCGAAAGCAGACCCATTCGATCAACCCGGAGTTGTGCATCAAATGTGGGGCCTGCGGCACGGCGTGCAAGCTGGGCGCGGTGGTTGGCATCTGAGGTGGCGGGGCACCCGTCAAGGGAGCAAGGGAGCATGACATGAAGACCACGGTGACGGCGAATACGATTCAGATCGACGGGCGCGCGGTGCCCGTGAACGGCGAGCGCAATCTGCTGGAACTGATCCGCAAATCGGGCATCGAGCTGCCCACCTTCTGTTACCACTCCGACCTGAGTGTTTACGGGGCGTGCCGGCTGTGCCTGGTGGATATCCAGGGGCGCGGCATCCAGGGCGCATGCTCGACGCCGGCGGAGGCCGGGCTGGTGGTGCGCACGCAGACGGAGGAGTTGCGCGACATCCGGCGCATCGCGGTGGAACTGCTGCTGGCCAACCACGACCAGCAGTGCCCGACATGTCCGAAGAGCGCGTCCTGCCGGCTGCAGGGGATTGCCCGCCAGCTGGGGATCCGCCACGTGCGCTTTCGGCCGGTGCACGCCCCCGAGCCGCTGGACGAGAGCTCCGTGTCGCTGGTGCGGGATCCGAACAAGTGCGTGCTCTGCGGGGACTGCGTTCGCTTCTGCGGGGAGATCCAGGGCATCGGGGCCATCGATTTCGCGTATCGGGGGCATGAGGCAGCCGTGCTGCCGGCGTTTGGCAAGGGGCTGGGGGAGGGCGAATGCGTGAACTGCGGGCAGTGTGCGGCCCTGTGTCCGACGGGCGCGCTCTCGCCGCGGCCGGAGACGAATGACGTCTGGCGGGCGCTGCACGACGCGACGAAGACGGTGGTCGTCCAGGTGGCGCCGGCGGTGCGCGTGGCGCTTGGCGAAGCGTTTGGGATGATGCCGGGCACGGATACGAGCGGGCGGCTGGTCGCGGCGCTGAAGCGGCTTGGCGCCGCGCGGGTGTATGACACGGCGTTCAGCGCGGACCTGACGGTGCTGGAGGAGACGCACGAGTTCCTGGAGCGCAAGGCGAGCGGCGAACGGCTGCCCCTGTTCACCAGCTGCTGCCCGGCGTGGGTGAAGTTCGCCGAGCAGTTTGCGCCGGACTTGCTGCCGAACCTGTCGACGTGCAAGTCGCCGCAGCAGATGCTCGGCGCGCTCTGCAAGGACACGCTGCCAGCGGAGCTTGGCCTTGCGCGGGAGCAAGTCGTCATGGTGTCGGTCATGCCGTGCACGGCCAAGAAGTTCGAGGCCAAGCGGCCGGAGTTCAAGGTGGGGGGGAATCCCGACGTGGATCACGTGATCACGACGCAGGAGCTGGCGCACATGATCGAGGAGGCGGGGTTGCAATTTGACGAACTGGAGCCCGAATCCTTCGACCTGCCGATGGGGTTCAAGACGGGGGCGGGAGTGATCTTCGGAAACTCAGGCGGCGTGAGCGAAGCGGTGCTACGGCACGCGTCGGAGGTGGTGGCGGGCCATCCGGTGCCGGTGTCGGAGTTGTGCATGACGCGCGGCGAGGAGGGGATGCGGTTTGCATCCGTGGAGATCGGGGACGTGGTCCTGAAGCTGGCGGTTGTCTACGGGCTGCGGCAGGCGCGCACGCTGGTGAATCGCATTCGGAACGGTGAGCTGGCGGTGGATCTCGTGGAGGTCATGGCGTGCCCGGGAGGGTGCGTGGGCGGGGCGGGGCAGCCGGTGACGGCAGATGGACAGGCGCGGCGTCAGCGCACGCGCAGCCTGTACGAGGTGGACAAGCGTCTCGACCTGCACAAGTCGCAGGACAATCACTATGTCCGGGAAAGCTACCGGCGTCACCTGGGCGACATCGGGGGACCGCGTGCGCACCAGGTGTTGCACACGCACTACGCCAGCCGGCGTTGCGCCAGCGAGGGCTGCGCGGCACACGCGACGTGCCCACAGGTCGCGCTTCGGTCGGAGGAGCCTGCGATATGAATAGCACGATGACGATGGAGGTCCGCGCGGCCCCGGCGCGGTTCATTGACGAGGCCGGCATCGCGGCCACACTGGCGGCGACAGGCGACGCCGACCCCGTGCGCGTGCGGGAGATCCTGGCGCGTGCGCGGGCGTTGAAGGGGCTCGAGGCGGACGACGTGGCGGTGCTGATGAACGTCACGCATCCGGCGCTGATGGCGGAGCTGTTTGAGACGGCGCGGTGGGTCAAGGAGACGATTTACGGAAACCGCCTGGTGCTGTTCGCCCCGCTGTACATCTCGAACCTGTGCGGCAACGAATGCACCTACTGCGCCTTTCGCGTCGGCAACACGGAGCTCACGCGGCGGGCGCTGACGCAGGAGGAGATTGCGCGCGAGGCGCGGGCGCTGATCGACCAGGGGCACAAGCGGCTGCTGGTTGTCGCGGGTGAGGCGTACCCGGCGGAGGGGTTCGACTACGTGCTGCGGTCGATCGAGACCATTTACCAGACACGGGGGGCGCGGGGTGAGATTCGGCGGGTGAACGTGAATGTGGCTCCGTTGTCGGTGGCGGATTTTCGGCGGCTGAAGGCCGTGGGCATCGGCACATACCAGATTTTCCAGGAGACGTATCACCGCCAGACCTATGCGCGCGTGCACCGGTGTGGCCCGAAGCGCGACTACGATTGGCGGATCACGGCTCCCGACCGGGCGATGGAGGCGGGGATTGACGACCTTGGCGTGGGGATCCTCTTCGGGCTGTACCACTGGAAGTTCGAGATGCTGGCGCTGCTGCAGCACATCCGCCATCTCGAGCGCACGTTTGGCGTCGGCCCGCACACGATCAGCGTGCCCCGCATGGAGCCGGCCGTCGGCTCGCCGCTGGCGGCGCAACCGCCGCAGCCGGTGTCCGACGCCGATTTTCAGAAGCTGGTGGCGATCCTGAGACTGGCCGTGCCGTACACGGGCATCATCATGTCCACGCGGGAGAATGCGGAGACGCGGCGCGCCACGTTTGCGCTGGGCGTCTCCCAGATATCGGCCGGGAGTCGCTGCGACCCGGGCGGCTACACGGGCGGGGACGGGCGCCAATTGGAGCAGTTCCAGCTTGGCGACCACCGCGCGCTGGATGAGGTGGTTCGCGACCTGGCGTCGCTGGGGTACACGCCGTCGTTCTGCACGGCCTGCTACCGGCTGGGCCGCACGGGTGCGGACTTCATGGACCTGGCGAAGCCGGGGCTGATCAAGCTGCATTGCGCCCCGAACGCGCTCTCGACGTGCATGGAATACCTGCTGGACCACGCGTCGCCGCCGACGCGGCGGGAGGGTGAGGCCTTTGTGGTGCGCGAGCTGGCGAGCATGGAGCCGGCAGTGCGCGAGATTGCGCTGAAGCTGGTGACCGCGGTGCGGGAGGGGAAGCGGGACGCGCTGGTGTAGGGTGCGGTGCGGCCGGCGGTGCCCGGGAGGCGAGAGGTCATGGGACTTCGGGCGGGGCCGGCATGGACGAGCGGGATATGCAGGACTATCGACTGGAGCGAGATCAGTTGGGCGAAGCCCGGGTTCCGGCGGGGGCCCTGCACGGCATTCATACGGCCCGGGCGCTGGAGAACTTCGCCCTGACGCATCAGCCGGTTCATCCGGAACTTGCGCGCGCGTACGGGATGGTGAAGCGGGCCTGTGCGCAGACGAATCGGTCGCTGGGCGCATGGGCGGGAGATCCGGCGAAGGCGGACGCCATCGTGCGCGCCTGCGGGGAGCTGGCCGACGGCATGCTCGTGTCGCATATCGTGGTGGACCGCCTGCAGGGCGGCGCGGGAACCAGCACGAACATGAATGTCAACGAGGTGCTGGCGAATCGCGCGCTGGAACTGCTGGGGCTGCCGCTGGGCCGCTACGATCGCGTGTCGCCGCTTGACGACATCAACCGGCATCAATCCACCAATGATACGTATCCGACGGCACTGCATGTGGCCGCGATCGTGCTGTTGCGGCGGCTGGAGCGCCGCGTGGTGGAACTGCAGGAATCGTTTCAAGGTGCGGAGAAGCGGTTTGGCCATGTGGTAAAGGTCGGGCGCACGCAATGGCAGGATGCGGTGTTGACGACACTCGGGCGCGAGATGAGTGCGTATGCCGATGCGCTCGGGCGCGACCGGTGGCGGATTTACAAGGCCGAGGAGCGGCTGCGGGTGGTGAACCTGGGTGGGACGGCGGTGGGGACGGGCCTTGGCGCGCCACGGGCGTACATCTTCAGCGTGGTCGATGCCCTGCGGGACGTGACCGGCATTGGCTTCGCGCGGGCGGAGAACCTGGTGGATGCAACGCAGAACGCGGACGTGTTTGTCGAGGTGTCCGGGATGCTTAAGGCGCATGCCGTGACGCTGCTGAAGATCTGCAGCGATCTGCGGCTGATGAGCTCGGGGCCCGAGGCGGGGCTTGGCGAACTGCGGCTTCCGGCCCGCCAGGCGGGATCGTCCATCATGCCGGGGAAGGTGAACCCGGTGATCCCGGAGGCGGTCAGCCAGGTGGCCATGCTGGTGATGGCGAACGACGGGGCCATCGCGGCGGCCTGTGCGGCCGGCAGCCTGGAGCTGAATCCATTTCTGCCACTCGTGGCCTCCTGCCTGCTCGAGAGCCTTGAGCTACTGGCGCACGCCAACCGCATCCTGCGGGAGTACACGGTGGACGGGATGGTGGCGGACGAGTCGCGCTGCCGGCGTTGGGTCGACGGCTCCACGGCGGCTGCCACCGCGTTGGTTCCGTCGCTCGGTTACGAGCGTGCCTGTGAAGCGGTGCAAGGGGCGGCGGCGGGGGGCTGCAGCGTCCGTGACGTCGTGATCGCGCGCGGCTGGATGGACGCGGCGGCGTTCGCGGCGTTGACCAATGCCGAAGCGGTGTGCCGGCTCGGCATGCCACCCGGGGCGGAGGTGGCGCATGCATGAGACGGCACCGCGCGGGCTTCGCCTTCATATCGGGCTTTTCGGGCGTCGCAACGTCGGCAAATCCAGCCTGCTGAATGCCCTGGTGCGCCAGCCAGTGGCGATTGTGTCGCCGGTGGCGGGGACGACGGCGGATCCTGTCGAGAAGCCGATGGAGCTTCAACCGCTCGGGCCGGTGCTGTTCATCGACACGGCGGGTGTCGACGATACTGGCGAGCTTGGCGAGCAGCGGGTGCTGAAGACGCGCGCGGTTTTCGATCGCACGGATCTGGGCATCCTTGTGGCGGAGGCGGGCGTGTGGGGGAGCGTGGAGGAGGAGATCGTGCGGGACTTGCGGTCGCGCGGGGTTCCGCTGGTGGTGGTCTTCAACAAGGCGGATCAGGCGCCCGCTGGAGCGGATCACCTGGCGCGTGTGGAGGCGCTTAAGCTGCCGGCCGTGGCCGTGTCGGCGATGAGCGGGCAGGGGTTGGCGGCCCTGCGCGAGGCGCTGCTGCTGGCGATGCCGGCGGATGCGGTGGAGGCGCCTGCGCTGCTTGGGGATCTGGTGGGTCCGGGAGACCTGGCGGTCCTCGTGGTCCCGATCGACAAGGAGGCGCCGCAAGGAAGGCTGATACTCCCGCAGGTGCAGGCGATTCGCGACCTGCTGGACCGGGATGCGGCGTGCCTGGTGGTCAAGGAGCGGGAATTGCGCGGGGCGCTGGAGAGGCTGCGCGCGCCGCCGCGCCTGGTGGTTACCGACTCGCAGGCGTTTCTCAAGGTGGCGGCAGACACGCCGCGCGAGGTGCCGATGACCAGCTTCTCGATCCTCATGTCGCGCTACAAGGGTGACTTGCTGGCGCAGGTGCGCGGGGCGATGGCCATTGACCGGCTGCGCACCGGCGATCGCGTGCTGGTGGCGGAGGCCTGCTCGCACCATCCCGTCGGGGAGGACATCGGGCGGGTGAAGATCCCGCGCTGGTTGACGCAGTACGTCGGAGGGCGCCTGGACTTCGAGCATGTGCAGGGGCGGGATTTTCCTGAGGATGTGAGCCCGTACCGGATCGTGATTCATTGCGGGGCCTGCATGTGGAACCGCCGCGCGATGCTCACGCGCATCTTGCGCTGCGAAGCGTCAGGCGTGCCGATCACGAATTACGGCCTCACCATCGCCTACAGCCTGGGCATCTTTGCCAGGGCGTTGGAGCCTTTTCCCGCGGCGCTGGAGGCCTGGCGCGCGGGTTGCGGTGCCGCCGTTGCGCGGCCGTGAGGACGAGACCATGCGCGGATCACTGACGGATGACGACTTGATGGGCTGGCTGCGCGAGACCGACGCGGCAAGGCTGGCGCAGCTGTGGACGCTGGCCGATGAGACCCGGCGCACGCACGTTGGCGATGACGTGCACCTGCGGGGATTGATTGAAGTCTCCAATCACTGCACCCGGCAGTGCGGGTATTGCGGATTGCGCGGGGAAAATCGCGGGCTCACGCGCTATCGCATGTCTGCAGACGAGGTGCTGGAGGCTGCGCGGCAGGCTTACGCATGCGGCTATGGAACGGTGGTCATGCAAGCGGGGGAGGATCCGGCGTTGACCGGGGCCTGGGTGGCTGACGTGGTGATGCGCATCAAGCGGGAGACCGGGCTGGCGGTCACGTTGAGCCTGGGCGAGCGTGACCGTGACGACCTGCGTGCCTGGCGGGAGGCTGGCGCGGATCGCTACCTGCTGCGCTTTGAGACCTCGGACCGGAAGCTGTTTCAATTCATACACCCCGGGCGGCGCGGGCAACCGTCGGACCGCCTCGCGTTGCTTCGCGAGATTCAGGGCCTGGGCTACGAGACCGGGAGTGGCATCATGATGGGGGTGCCGGGGCAGACCTACGCCAGCGTACTGGAGGATCTGAGGGTGTTCCGCGACTACGACTTCGACATGATCGGGATCGGTCCGTTCATTCCGCATCCCGACACGCCGTTGGGCGGGCGCGAGGTGCCCAGGGCCGCGGCGGACGAGCAGGTGCCGAACTCGGAGCTGATGGTCTACAAGGCGATGGCCCTCACGCGACTTCTGTGCCCGGACGTGAACATGCCCAGCACGTCAGCCCTGGCGACGATCAACAGGCGGGATGGCCGCGAACAGGGGCTGCAGCGCGGCGCAAACGTGGTCATGCCGAATCTCACCCCGGTGCCTTACCGTCGGCTGTACGCCATTTATCCTGACAAGGCGTGCATAAACGAATCCGCGACAACGTGCCACGGCTGCCTGAATCGGCGGCTGCTGAACATCGGGCGCCGGCCCGGGCGCGGACCGGGCGGTCGGCATGTGCGGGGTGTGGAGCGTGGCGTGAGACGGCCGGTGGCGACCGTCCGTGGTGCATGAGGAGGCGCATGATGCAGAGCGAAGCGGGTAGCCGGATCACCATTTGCATGGGGAGTTCGTGTTTTGCGCGGGGCAACAATCGCAATGTGGCCGCGGTGCGCGACTACCTGGAGCAGCTGCCGCTGCCGCCCGGCGTGGAAGTCAGCGGGCACCTGTGCATGGGGCACTGCAAGCAGGGGCCCAACGTGTCCATGAACGGCACGCTCTATCACGGCGTCGACGCGGTTGCGATCACGGGCCTGATTGACCGATGCGCGGAGGAGGGCCCGCCATGCAAGACGTGAACCCGATCTACACGGAGAAGCGGGAGTGCCAGGACTGCTACAAGTGCGTTCGCCATTGTCCGGTCAAGGCCATCAAGGTGGAGGGCGGCTATGCCTCCGTGATGCCGGAGCTGTGCGTGCTGTGCGGGCATTGCGTGGAGGTGTGCCCCAGCCACGCGAAGCGGGTGCGGGATGACCTGCCCCGGGCGCGGGCGCTCCTGGCGAAAAGACCGCGCGTGTTGGTCTCGCTGGCCCCTTCGTTCGTGAGTGAGTTTCCGGGGATTGCGCCGGCGCAGCTCATCCAGGCGTTGCGGGGGCTGGGCTTTCACGGGGTATCGGAGACGGCACTGGGGGCGCAGGTGGTTTCGGCGCAGGCGGCGGCGGCCTTGCGGGCGGACGACGGGCGCGTGCTGGTGTCGTCAGCCTGTCCGACCGTGGTGAGCTACCTGCAGAAGCACCGCCCGAACGACGCCAAGCACCTGACGGCGCTGCTCTCGCCGCTGCTGGCGCACTGCCGCCTGCTGCGGGAGGCCTTCGGCAACGACATTGGCATCGTGTTCATCGGCCCGTGCATTGCCAAGAAACTGGAGGCCGAGGCGCACCCCGAGTTGCTCGAGGTGGTGCTGACCTTCGAGGACCTGCGCCGCTGGCTGGCGTTGGCCCAGCTGGATCCGTCGCGGTTGACGCCGGGTCCGGACGATCGCTTTGTGCCGGATCGTGCGGCCGAAGGGGCCTGGTATCCGGTGGATGGGGGCATGATTGCGGGGATGAAGGCGTCATGTGCGGTGAACGACTCGTCTTGCATGGCCTTTTCGGGCCTTCGCGCGATCGAGAAGGCGCTGGACGGGTTGGGGGAGTCGGTGCCGGACGCGAGCCTGTTTCTGGAGCTGCTGGCGTGTGAGGGGGGGTGCGTCAACGGGCCGCGCGCCGCCTCGCGTGGCGGGACCGCGGCGAAGCGGCGGTGCGTCCTCGGCTATGGCCGGGCGTCGGAGGCACCCGGGCCGGTGGTCCCGGTGCTGGACATCCGGGCGGAGCTGGGGGCGGACGCGGCGCCGGCTGCCCGCTATTCCGACGGGCAGATTCGCGACGCGCTGCGGCTGGTGGGCAAGGTCAGCCCGGTTGACGAGCTGAACTGTGCGGGCTGCGGCTACGACTCCTGCCGCGCGTTTGCGGAGGCGCTGATACAGCGCAAGGCGGAGCGGGAGATGTGCGTCACGTACATGCGCAAGCTGGCATTGAAGAAGGCCAACGCCCTGCTGCAGAAGATGCCGGCGGCGGTGGTGATCGTCAACGACCGGCTGCGCGTCATCGAGGCCAACGAGGCGTTTGCGAGGATGTTCATGCCGCGCGGGGGGGACGGCGAGGCGGTGCGCGCGTCGTCGCCCGAAGGTCTGGCGGTGGGCGATCTGATGCCATTTGCGCACCTGTTTGACAGTGTGATGCGGACCGGCGAGGACCTGCTCGATCGCGACCTGCGCTACCACAGCACGATCCTGCACGTCACGATCTTCTCGATCGAGACGCACGCGGTGGTGGGGGCGATTTTGCAGGATGTCACGGAGCCGGCGGTTCGCAAGGCCGAGGTGATCCGCAAGGCCCGCGAGGTGATCCAGCGCAGCCTGACCACGACGCAACAGATTGCGTGCCTGCTGGGCGAGAGCGTGGCGGAGTCCGAGATTACGCTCAATTCGATCATCGAGTCCTTCACGCCGGACCGGCCGGAGGAGCCGCGACCCACGCATGACTGGCGAAAGCTTTATCGACGTTGATCACGCGCAGCGCGCCAAGGCGGGCCAGCTGGTGTCCGGGGACGTGTTTGCGTCGCGGCGCATCAAGGAGGAGGGGCGCGTGATCACGGTGCTCTCCGACGGGTTGGGGAGCGGCGTGAAAGCGGGGGTGCTGGCCCAGCTGACGGCCACCATGGCCCTGCGCTACACGGCCGCCTTTGTGGATGTGCGGCAGAGCGCGGGCACGATCATGAGCACGCTGCCGATCTGCGAGGTGCGCAAGATCAGCTACTCCACCTTCACGATCACGGACCTGGACCTGCGCGGCCGGGCACGCCTGATCGAGCATGGAAATCCGCCGTTCGTGCTGCTGCGCGGCGGGCGGGTGGTGTCGGTGCCGCACCAGGAGCTGACGCTGGAAGGCTGGTCGGACCGCAACCTGCGATACAGCGAGTTCGATCTTCAGCTCGACGACCGATTGGTTTGTTTCTCAGACGGGATCACGCAATCCGGGCTGGGGCGTCCGGGGATGCCCTTTGGCTGGGGCGACGCGCGGGTGCATGCGTTTCTCGGTGAGGCGGTGGCGCGCGCGGCCGATGTGTCGTCGCATGACCTGGCGCAGCAGGTGGTGGCGGAGGCGCTCGCCCACGACCAGTCGGGTCCGCTGGATGACATGACGTGCGGCGTGGTGTATTACCGGCAGCCGCGCCGCCTGCTGGTCATCACGGGCCCCCCATTTGCGCGCGAGCGGGATGCGGAACTGGCCGAGCTGGTCCTCCATTACCCGGGGCGCAAGGCCATCTGCGGGGGCACGACGGCCACGATCGTCGGGCGCCAGCTTCGGCGGGAGGTGGAGACCTGTCTGGACCGGCTGGATGCAGACATCCCGCCGGGCGCGCGCATGGATGGGGTCGATCTGGTGACGGAGGGCACGATGACCCTGGCGCGCGTGGCGGAGATGCTGGAGCGTGGCGACGGCGAACCGTGGCCAGACAATCCGGCACGGGCGCTGATGGACATCATGCTGCAGAGCGATATTGTCGACTTTGTGGTGGGGACGCGCATCAACGAGGCGCACCAGGACCCCAATGTCCCGGTGGAGCTGGATTTGCGGCGCAATATCATCCGGCGGCTGGTGGCCCTGCTGGAATCCAGGCACCTGAAGGCAACGTCCGTGCGTTTCGTGTGAGCACGGTTCACCCGGACGTGAGGCTTACGCCTCCAGATTCAACCAGGCCAATTCCGCCGGCGTGAGGGTGACGTCCAGGGCGGCGATGTTGGCGCGCATTTCGTCGATGTTCTCGGGCCCGATCAAGGCGAAGATATTGATTGGCTGGCAGAGGACGTAGGCCATGGAGATCAAGGCGGGCGGGACGTGCTTGAGGGCGGCCAGCTCGTGAACGCGGTCGAGGCGTCTGAAGTTTCCATCGTTGAACCACACGCGCTCGATGTCCGCCAGTTCGGGGCGGCCCTTGTCGGCGCGGCTGAAGCGGCCGGTGAAGAAGCCGTTGGCCTGGGCGCTCCAGGCGAGCAAGGCCATGCCGGTCTTACGGTGGAACGTGATGGAGTCGGGGTCCACGGCGTTGACGCATCCGCCCCACATCGGTTCATTCCAGTGGGCGAGGGCGAAGTTCGGGCTGCTGGCGGTGAAGCCCTGCTTGCCGGTGCGCGCGGCATAGGCGTTCGCTTCCGCCAGCCGGGCGGGCGTCCAGTTGGATCCCCCATAGGCGCGGATGCGTCCGGCCACGCGATGGCTTTCCAGCACGTCGACGAATTCCGCCACGGGCACGCCTGGGTTGTCGCGGTGCATCAGGAAGGCGTCGAAATAGTCGAGCCCGGCCTGCTGCAGCGAGAGGCGGAGATGGCTGTCGACCATGTCGGGCGTGGCCCTGGAATCGGCGGCCCCTTTGCCGACGATCACGATCTGCTCGCGGTTGCCGCGCAGGGCGACCCATCGGCCGACGCGATCCTGGCTGCCGTAGACGAGCGCGCAGTCGAAGGCATTACCCCCGATCTGCACGTACTGGTCGAGCATGGCACAGGTCTTGGGAAAATCCCCGACGACGTGCCACATGGTGCCGAGCACGATGCGCGACACCGGCTTGTCGATTCCGCCGATGCGGCCCATGGGCATCGGGGCACGCGGGCCGATGCCGGTGGGATGCGCGAAGATGGTGGTGGCAACCTGCTCCGGCGATTCGCGATCGAACGTGAGCTTGACCTGGCGGCGCCACTGATCGAGCCACTTCTGGTTGGCAAGGGAGTCGGCCCAGGTCATGCAGGGGGCGGGTGCCTGTTGGTGCGCAAGGTGGCGGGCCACCGTATCGACTTCGTGCGTATACAGGGGGACGTCGCTCGGCGTGTGAATGACGTCCACGTCCTGGCCATCGCGACGCAGTTCGATCACGGGTGGCGCGGTGCGGTCGCCCGGGAACCAGGGGTTGGTCACGGTGATGCTGCCGGCGGAGCCCCAGATCGTGAGGGGCGCGCCCATGTTGACCTGGTTGCCGCACGTGAGCGTGGCGAGGATGTCGCCGGGGAATCTGACGACGGCGGTGGTCCACTCGTCGACGCGGGAGGCGTCGCCCACGTGGGCGACCGCGCGCAGATCGACGGGCTCGATGGCGTCGCGCCCTTGCGCCGCGCCGGCGATGAGTCGAGCCATGGAGAGGCAATAGCAGCCGACATCCATGAGGGCGCCGCCGCCGGCTGCATTCTGAAGGCGGATGTTGCCCAGATTCTGGCCCATGTTGTAGGCGAAGTTGGCTTGGATGACGCGGACATCGCCAATGGCACCGCTTTTGAGGAGATCGACAAGCTTGGCCGTTTGGGGATGACAGCGGTACATGAAGGCTTCGAGGAGGAAGACGCCGTGGTGGCGGGCGGCCTCGACGACGGCCATGGCTTCGCCGATGTTCAGGGCGAAGGGTTTTTCCAGCAGGATGGCCTTGCCGGCGCGCGCGCAGGCGATGGCCCACTCGGCGTGCAGGTGGTTGGGGAGGGAGATGTAGACGGCCTGGACGTCGGGATTGGCCAGCACGCCGTCGTAGCCGCCGTAGCGGTGGGGGATCTGGAACTCGTTACCGAACGCATCGGCGGCGGCCTGGGTGCGCGAGCCGACGGCCACCAGGCAACTGCTCTGCGATTGCGTGATGGCCTTGGCCAGGGTGTGCGCGATGCCGCCGGTTCCGAGAATTCCCCAACCGAGTTTGCCTGGCATGTTGATCATCTCCTTGCGAGGAGGGCATCCATCGCGCCCCGCACGCGGCGAAGCCCGCACGATGGGGCAACCGGCGCCAAAATGCAATCGGGATGCGAGGTGGCTCGCGCAACCGGGGGCAACTCGATGTGGGGCGTTCAGCCGCCGAGTTCGACGCAGCGTTTGCGGTAGTGCATGTAGTTGGCGAAGCTGACTTCCGTCGGCACGCCATGGTCGCAGGTGGGGACGTAGCCACCGCGCTCGCGCATGGCAGGCAGAATGCGTTCGAGCATGAGGTCGATGGCAGCCGGGGATTCGGCCAGCACGCGCTTGTCGATGCCGCCAACCATGATGAGCTCGGGATACTGGTTGCGGATTTCGACGACGTCGGAGCCGCTGGCGACTTCGAAGGGGCTCATGACGTCCATGCCAATGCTGGCCTGATAGACCGGGATCACGTCATTGGCGAAGCCATCCGTATCGATCTGGACGAACAGGTGGCGGGCGCGATCGAGTTGGCGGGCGCGCAGGTTGGAGATGAGCTGCTGATAGTACGGCAGCAGGAACCGGCGCATCATGTCGGGGGAGATGAGCGCGCCGTGGTTATAGCAGATGTCCTCGGCCATGAAGATTTCGTCAATGGTGACATGCTGCTGGTGGCGGGCGATGACGGCGTCGGCGAGCCTGAGCCAGGTTTGCATGCAGTCATGGACGACGTCGGGCATATCGACGAAGGCATAGAGCAAGCCTTCCGGCCCGATGAGGCTGCGCAGGTACATGTACCCGCCGATCAGGTTCTGGACGATGATGCGCCCCTGGGCGGCCGCCGCGCGGGCGGCGATCATGCGCGTGTCGAGATCGGTGAAGCGCTCCGGGCTGGCGGGGTCCATGCGCCATTTGACGTTGTCCACCCAGGTGCGCATGTTCTTCACGGGGTGGTCGACATATTCGGGCATGAAACCGTGGCGGCGGTTCTTGAAGTAGAGGACATGCCGGCCGGCGAAGTCCTGCACGAGTTCATGATCGCCACGGTCTTCGAGCTGGCGGGTCTCGAAGACGGGGAGGAACTTGGCTTCGCACCAGCCGAGCTGGCCGAGGGAGAAATTCCCGGGCGGGTCATAGGCGAAGTATTCATCTTCCAGGGCATCCTTGGGCATTCCCTCGGACTGCCAGCGCTCGATCGCTTCGGGCCAGATGTAGAATTCGCGGCGGAAGAGCGGGGCGCCCGGGCGTCGCGCGTAGGTGTCGCGCAGTTTGCGGGCGCCGAGGCTCATCCTGTCCCGGGGCACCATGGCGTGAATTCCGTCGGCAACGGCAGGTGTGACGTCTGCAGAAGACATGCGAGACTCCAGCGTGTTATCCCGAACTCCTGATTCGAAACGTGAAAGACTACCGAGTAAGCGCGCGACTGTCCAGCTGGCCGGATTCGGCAGGCAGGTCGGCGCTCGGTTGCCTTTGCAAGTGGGGGCCAAGGGGATAGAGTATCCCGATTCGGAATCATGGCTGAGGGACCGCGCGGTGGCTTGGTCACCGCTTCGGGTCCGGGACCGCGGTTCACGGCGGAGGAAAGGCAACAGATGAAGCATCGCAAACTGGGGAAGACGGGCCTGTCCGTCAGCGAGCTGTCGCTGGGCGGGCTCTTTGTGTCGGCCATCGGGGGCGAGTTGGAGCAGTCGCGCGCCGCGGTTCAGCGGGCGGTGGACTTGGGGGTCAACTACATTGATACCGCCCCGGGCTATGCCAACAGCGAGGCGGTGCTGGGGCAGATTCTTCAGGGGATCAAGGCGCCTCTGCTGCTTTCGACGAAACTGGGTGGACGTCCACGTCCGTTCGAGCCGCAGAATCCGCAGCACCTATACCAGAGCGTGGACGAGAGCCTGCGGCTGCTGGGGCGCGACGTGATCGACATCCTGATGATTCACGAGCCGGACCGTCCGGGACAATACGATTGGTGGAGCGGCTGGCCCGAGATCACGGGGCCGGTGCTTGACGTGCTGGCCGACCTGAAGGCGCGGGGGAAGGTGCGCTATGCGGGATTGGGCGGCACCACCGCCTACGAGATCTGCCGGGTGATGCGCACCGGCCTGTTCGATGTCGTGCTGACGGCCTTCAATTACAGTCTGCTGTGGCGCGAGGCGGAGATTGAAGTGTTGCCGCTTGCGAAGCAGCTGGGCATGGGGGTGATCATCGGGTCGCCCCTGCAGCAGGGCGCGTTGTCGCGGCGGCATGACTTGAGCGTGCCGTGGTTGAGCAAGCCGCGCCGCGAGCAGTTCGAGGAGCTTTACCGCGTGTCGGATGAGAGCGGCCTTGCGCTTCCGGAGCTGGGCCTGCGATTCGTGCTGTCGAATCCCGATGTCTCCTGCGTGCTGATGGGCGCGCGTTCGGCGGGCGAGGTGGAGCAGAATGTGGAGGCGGCGGGCAAGGGGGCGCTGCCGCCTGCGCTGCTCGCGCAGTTGAACGCCATCGCGCGCCTGGTCCCGTTCCGTCCGTTTGAGGAGCCGGCGGGCATGGGATGGCTGTTTGGCAATGCGTCCGCCAAGATACCGGGTGTGATGTGATGAAGGTGGCGATGCTGGAGGGCCCGAATCGGCTGCACCTACGTGAGGTTCCGCGGCCTGTCGCCGGGGAGTACGAGGCGCTGTGCGAGTTGCCGTTCGGTACCATCTGCGCAGGCACGGACTCACACATCGTGCAGGGCCAGTTTCCCTGGATCAATCCGTACCCGACCGTGCTGGGGCATGAGAGCGTCGGGCGGGTGCTCGAGGTGGGGGCCAGGGTTCGCACGTACAAGGCGGGGGACCTGATTACGCGGGTTGGCACACCGGCGGCGCCGGATGGCTCGTACAGCGTGACGTGGGGCGGCTTTGCAGAGTACGGCATCGCACGGGATCATGAGGCCATGCGCGCGGATGGGGTGCCGGACAAGCAGTGGAGCGGGTACCGCGTGAACCAGGTGTTGCCAGCCGGGTTTGATCCGGCCGCGGCGCCGATGATGGTCACCTGGCGCGAGACGTTGAGCTACGCCACGCGCCTCGGGCTGTCGAGCGCGAAGCGCGTGCTGGTGATCGGATCGGGCGGCAACGGGCTGGCGTTTGTGGCGCATGCCAGACACATGGGCGCTTCCACCGTTGCGTGCGTGGGAGCGGCTGATCGGGAGGCGGCCACGCGCCAGGCTGGCGCGAACGCGTATTTCGACTACCGGGCGGGTGGGGTCACGGGGGACTATGACGTCATCATTGACGCCGTTGGGAAGACGGGTGGCCTGGATCAGGTGCTGGGGTTGCTCGCTCCGGGCGGGACGCTGGGGCTGTACGGGCTGGACGACATCGGCAAGTGCCCGGTGAATGTCAGCCGCGCGCGCGGATCCTTCACGTTCTATAACGGCGGCTATGACGAGGCGGAGACGCATCGCCGCGTCGTCGAACTGGTGCAGGGCGGCCAGTTGGACGCCAGGCTTTGGCTGGACATGGCGCATCCCTGGCCGCTGTCCGCGATCGGCGAGGCGCTGGAGGCCGTCCGCCTGCGCCGGCAGATCAAGCCCCTGATCCGGCTGCGGGAGTAGGCGCGTGAGCGGCGTGCGCGCGGGTCGCGGGGCGCGTGCGGGTCGCGGGGCCAGCCATCCAGCCGGCGCGGCCGGCGTCGACGTGGCGCCGTGGCGAGAGGTCGCGACAACTCCCTGCTTGGCATCGGGGCGGGGCGTCTGCCAACATGTCATGAGTGGAATCAGGAGATCGTAATCATGACGTATGAATTTCCGTGTCCCCCGGCCGATCGTGAACGGTTGCGCCAGCTGGCCCGCCGCGTGGCGGATATCGCCGCGAGCCCCGGCATGGCGCAGCGGCGGGCGGACTGGGCGCGGGTGAATGGCCTGCGCGGCGGGCGCCCGATGATCGTGGTCGAGACGTTTGGGGCGAACACGGAGTTGAAAGCGGAGCTGGCGCTGCAGTGCGAGTCTCCCTGGGCGCGCACCATCGAAGGGGTGATGCGGGAGAAGCTGTTCCACTACGACTTCGTCAAGGACGACGTGATCCTTGAGCCCACGCTGAACGTCGGAACCCGGATTACCAACACGGGCCTCGGCGTGGAATCCGTCAAGCACCGCGGCGACACGGGTGACAAGATGGGGAGCATCTGCTGGGAGGCGCCGCTCAAGGTGCTGCCCGACGATCTCGCCAAGCTGCGCTTCCGCGAGTTTTCCTATGATCCTGCCGCGATTGCGGCCGAACTGGCGCGGGTGGGCGAGCTGGTCGGGGATTTGCTCCAGCCCCGGTGGCGCCCGTTCCTCTGGTGGACACAGGGCCTGACCATTACCGCGATCGACCTGATCGGGCTGGAGACGTTCATGCTCACCATGTACGACAATCCCGAGGGCCTGCATGCCCTGATGCGGTTCCTGCGCGATGAGACGATGCACATGCTCGACTGGCATGAGCAGGCGGGCGTGCTGTTCTCGAACAACCGGGATGAGTATGTCGGTTCAGGCGGTTGCGGGTGGACGGACGACCTGCCGGCGAAGGACCATGTGCCGGGCGCGCCGTACCGGGTGAAGGACATGTGGGGGCTGTCGGAATCACAGGAGACGGTCAGCGTGTCGACGCCGATGTTCGCGGAATTCGTGTTCCCGTATCAGAAGCCGATCATCGAGCGGTTTGGCTTGGCGTACTACGGTTGCTGCGAGCCGGTGGACAAGCGGTGGGAGGTGATCAAGCAGATCGCCAACCTGCGGGCGGTATCGGTTTCGCCGTGGTCCAACGTCGAGAAGATGGCCGAGTTTCTGGGGCGTCAGTATGTGTTCTGCCGCAAGCCGAATCCGGCATACATCAGCGCCGGCTGGGACGAGGACGTCATCCGCAAGGATTTGCGCCGGACGATCGAGGCGACCAAGGGCTTGAGCGTGCAGCTGATCCTGAAGGATGTGCACACCGTATCGAACGAACCGTGGCGCTTTGCGCGCTGGGTGGAGATCGCGCGTGAGGAGATTGCGCGGGTGTATGGCGTCGTGGGGGCATTGACATGAGCAGAGCGATCGGGATGGATATCATCAACCTGAAGCCGACGTCGCGTCCGGGACACACGGAATACTCGATGGAGTATCACGTGGCGCTGGTCCGCCAGCTGGCGGGGGCGGCGGGCGTGGCGCGCGGCGAGTCGAAGGAAGCGTCGGACTATGCGATCTGGGATGCGAAGATCCGCCGCGCCCTGTATGACGCGTGGGATTTCGATTTTCTGTGGAACACGAACGACGGCATGATTGACTGGGGGAAGGTGGGGCGGGTCACGGACATGGGCCACGCCGTCTATGCCACCGATGGGGCCGATCAGCGCGCGCCGCAGGTGTCGCCGTTCGAATCGCCGGAGGAGGTGTGGGCGTTTGACCCGGCGAAGGAATACGGATTCCCCGAGTTTGGCGAGCAGGTGCGAGCCTACCAGGCGCAGTACGACAAGCTGCAGGGCCAGTTTCCGAACCAGGTGTCGGGTGGCGGCTACTACAAGACGGTGGTCTCGGGCGCCATTGCCACGTTTGGCTGGGACATGCTGCTGGTGGCGGCCGCGGACGCGGCGCAGTTTTCGAGGGTGCTGGAACGGTTTGGCGCCTACACGGAGTTCTATGTCAGGGCGTGGGCGGAGACCGATATCGAGGTGTTCATCCAGCACGACGACATGGTGTGGACAGCCGGCCCGTTCATGAATCCCACGATCTACCGGCAGGTTATTTTTCCCATCTACCGGCGCTTGTGGACGCACCTCAAGCAGCGCGGCAAGAAAGTGATCTACTGCTCGGACGGAACCTACGACATGTTCATGGACGACATTGTGGCCGCGGGTGCGGACGGCATGATTTTTGAACCCTGCAACGACTACGCGTCGGTCGTGAAGCGATTTGGGGGCAAGCGCTGCCTGATTGGCAGCGCGGTGGACTGCCGGACGATGGCCTTCGATCCGTGGGAGCAGGTTCAGAAGCAGGTCGACACCACGCTGGCGCTCACCCGCGGCATGCCGGGAATCATGCTGGCCGTGGGTAACCACATTCCGGCCAACGTGACGGACGAGACCTGCAGCCGATACCTGGCGCACCTGCAAGCCAACTGGACCCGCGGCTGAGGACGCGGGGGCTCAGGAGGCGGCAGACAGGCAGAGCTTGCGCAAGGCGCGGGCGGCGTACTGCATGTTCTCCCAGGGCACGTCGGGCGGGATGAGATGGTCGAAGGCCGGGACGTAGCGGCCGCCGTTGGCGATGACCCAGGCCGCCTTGTCGACTTCGGCGTCGATATCGGCATGCGTGCCGGCCAGGGCGCGCTTGTCCAGGCCGCCCATCATGCCCAGCGCCGGGTACTGCCGGCGGAATTCGCGAACGTCATTGCCGGCCTGCACTTCAAACGGGAACATCATGTTGATGCCGTGTTTCATCATGATGGGCACCAGCTGGCGGCAATCGCCGTCCGTGTCCACCGACACGATGCGGATGCCATGGGCGCGGGCGAAGTCCACGATGCGGTCATAGCAGGGCATCATGAAGGACTCGACCATGGCGGGGGAAATCAGGGACCCCTGGCGTCCCGACATGTCCTCCCAGATGTGGATGTGGTCGATCTGCACATCGCGCGCCACCTGCTCCCAGAGATGCAGCCAGAGCGTCGTCAGGTGCTGCATCATGTCCTTGATCATGGCCGGTTCGGTGCAGAAGGCGATGAGGACTTCCTCGGCGCCCATGAAATCGCGGGGTGTGCCGAAGACACCATAGGGGAACCAGCCGACTTGAACGGCCTGGCCGGTGGCCTTGATCCGCGCGCGGAAGGCATCCCAGTCCATGGTGATGCGTCCGGGCGTGTGGGGATTGAGGCGCTCGGCCTTGAGCCGTTGCCAGTCGTCGGGCGTCTTGACGGGGTAGTCGAGGAACTCGGGCATGGACCCGCCGTCGCGGCGATCGCGCTTGGTGATGCCTCGCTCATCACGGACAGTGATCGTGTCCGCGTCTTCCCGGATGACGACGCGCTCGAAGTGGGGGAAGATCCCGGGTTGCAGGCACTCCTTGCCGTCGCTCCAGCGCGTCACGGCGAAGTCCGGCTCGTAGGCAAGTTCGCGGCCGTGGTCGAGGTTGGGGTTGCCGCTTTCACGGCGCCAGCGCTGCGCGGTTTCGCCCCACGGGTACCAGCCGAGGCCGACGCCGAAAGGGGGACGGTCGACCGGTTCCCCGATCAGACAGCGGACAAGCCGTTCACCGCACGACAGGGCAGTCATAGGCGTGCTCGATTCATGTTTCGGCGGAACGCCGAAACCCGGATGGCCCGATCGCGCCGGTGCGCTCGGCATCGGCGAGAGTCGTGCCATCCGTGGTTCGGCCGGCCTGAGAACGCGCCTTCAGGCTCCCCGGCGGAAACGCATGTAGTCGCGCGCCACCTTTAGATCTTCAATGGCTTCGTTGGCATCGCAGAGCGGCTTGATTTCGCCCTTGATGGCGCGGACGAAGTTGATGGCCTGCTGGCGCATGGCGTGCACCCAGGGCAGCGTGGGCTCGATGGTCTGGGGCGTCGCGCCCTTGCCGGGATCGCGCATGATGACGACCCGGCCCGGGCGGTTGCTGGCCAGCGGGGCGGGCAGTTCGAGGCGAATCCAGCCGTGCTCGAAGCAGACCAGCGCGGACTCCTGCCAGTCGATCGTGGTCGTGAAGGGCGACATTTCGATCAGCCCCGTGGCGCCCTCGGTGCTTTCCGCCACGAGGAGCACGCCGCCGGCGTCCGCGTGCGTCACCTTGTACGGCGCACCCAACAGATGGCGCAGGAGGTTGACCTGGTGGATGTAGTAGTTCACGAAGCCGACATAGGCGTCCCAGGTTGCCTTGTTCATGTCCTTGGCGGCAGGGTCATTGGCCATGGCGGCGATGGGATCGTCGGTGCGGATCAAGTCGATGAAACCGCTGGCCACCCAGTCGCCGGCGGGCATGGTGAGGCGGACGTACTTGAGCTTGCCGAGCTCGCCGGTCTTCTTGAGCCGGTCGATTTCAGCCTTGGCATACATCGTGGCGGGGTCGCTGCGCTTGTGGTAGCCCACCATGTGCCAGGTGCCGCTCTTCTTCAGTGCGGCCAGCATCTTCCTGGCGACATCGAGGGAGGCGGCCAGGGGTTTCTCGGTGAAGACCGGGATGCGGGATTTGTACAGCGGGATGATGATCTGGCCGTGCTTGTTAAACGGCTGGGAGGCCACGATGCCATCCAGTTTTTCCGCCGCGAGCATGGCTTCGGCGGTGGGGTAGGTGCGGGGCACGTTATACTTCTTCGCCACGGCGTCGCGCAGCGCGGGGCGCAGTTCTGCCAGGGCGACGACTTCGCACTCCGGCACGGTCACATAATTCTTCAGGTGCGCGCATTGTCCCATGCCGCCCACGCCAACAAACCCGATCTTGATCTTTGCACTCATCGAACTTCCTTCTCCTGCTGATTCGTCTGGTCTCACACACGATCGACGGCTGGCCACGGATGACACGGACGGCAGGGCCGCGCCCGCCTGGTCCGTGGCATCGGTGGCATTTGGACTTCACTTACCCAGGTGGGGAATGCCCTCGTTGAAGAACACGTAGAGGCCATCCTTGCCGGGCGCCACGAGGTCGAGGCGGCCGGTTCCGCGCAGGTCGGCGAGCTGGAAGTGGATGCCGCAGCCCTTGGCCTCGTCGAACGCGGCGTAGCTGATCACCTGCTTGGCGAAGTTCTCGCCGGTCCACTTGAAGTAGTAGATGCCGTAGTCGTCCCACTCGCCGGCTTCGTTGCCGCAATGGGCGCGGTGGCGCTTGCCCGTGACCAGCTCCTTCTTCCCGTCGCCATCGATGTCGGCCCAGATCAGGTCGTGGTACTGGGCGTTGAAGGGGTCGATCGGGTGCTTGGTCCAGGCGCGCTGGCCGCCGGCCGTGCGGGTCTGCTGCCACCACTCCAGCCCGTAGTTGTGCGCGTAGCCCACGACCAGCTCATTCAGGCCGTCGCCATTGATGTCCTCCACGAGGATGGGGACGCTGGGGCAGGGGCCGAGGTTGAACTCGGGGTGCCAGATCCACTCGCCGTGGTAGGGATCCGCCGGGGCTTCGAACCAGCCCGTCTTGAGCACGATGTCCATGCGCCCGTTGCCCGCGATGTCGCCGCAGCCGAGGCCGTGGCCCTGCGTCATGCCTTCGGGGAAGTTCGCGATCTTGTGATGTTCGAAGGATCCGAGGCCCTTGCCTGTCTTGGGGTCCCGCTTCAGCTTGAAGATGTGAATGCAGTTCGCCATCGGGTTGTTCGGAATGATTTCCGGGCACCCGTCGCCGTCAATGTCCCACGCGCGCGTCGTTTCGATGGCCGAGGTGACGCCGATGTCGTGGATGATCCAGGGCTTGTCCTTGTTGCCGGTGTTCTCGGCCCAGCGCACGGTGCCGCCCCACCAGCCGCCGGTGATGAAGTCCATGCGCCCGTCCCCGTTCACGTCCATGGGGATGGTCGAGAAGTCGTCGAAATACTCGCCGGCCGGCTTGACCTCGTAGATGCCGCTCTTCTTGCGGTAATCCGGCCCCTGGTACCAGAAGCCGCCGCTGACGATGTCCAGCACCCCGTCGCCGTCGACATCGAAGACGCCGGCCGACTCGAAGGTTTCATCCGAGATCCACTGCTTGCGCCACTTGATGGGCATATATACGGCTCCTTCTTGTTGAACGATGGGACCGCGCTGGCGGGCCGGCGTTTGCGCCGGCCGCGCCATGGCGCGGGGGCTCAGGCCTTGGCCAGTTTGCCGAAGCGGTTGGCGATGGCCAGGGCCGGGTCGAGCGGGACTTCGGCGCGCTTGACGTTTTTCGGGACCTTGATGGTGGGGACCTTGCGCAGCGTCTTGCCGGCGAACTGCGGGAGGTACTTGCGCTGGGCCGCGAGCATCTCGGCGGTCATCTCGCGGGCCTCCTTGAGGGTCAGCACGGAGGCCGTGAGCGGGTCCATGGCGACGGCCTGCATGACCATTTCCACGTCGCCGGTGAAGCTGGCTTCGACCGCAAGCCCCTGCACGGTGACATTGGACAGGTTCAGGGCGGCGCACTGGGGCGGCAGGTTGCCGACGACGGTCGGGTGCAGGCCGAGGCGGTCGACGAAGATGGGCACTTCGACGCAGCAGCCGTTGGGCAGGTTGGTGATGTAGCCGTCGTTGCGGATGTTCCCGTTGAGCCGGAAGGGCACGCCGGTTTCGAGGGCCTCGATGATGTGCGAGCAGTACTCGGCGCTGCGCGGGCCGAGGGCGGTGGACTCGATGGCCAGCGGGTCGGCCTTGGCGAACTTCTTCGCGAGCATGGCGCAGTACTTGTAGTAGGCGCCGGTCTCGCCGCCGAAGGCGGGCTCGTCGCAATACAGGTCCAGGGCCTTCTGGTTCTTGCGGAAGTAGGGGAGGTATTCGGAGAGATGGCCCGTGCTTTCGGTCATGAAGTAGCCGAAGTGGCGCATGACCTCGGCGCGGACCTTCTCGTTCACGTAGTAGCCGGGCTTCTCGAAGTTGGCTTTCAGGGCGGGGTAGAGATCGCGCCCCTGGTGCTCGAGTTTCAGGAACCAGGCCATGTGGTTGATGCCGGCGGCCAGGAAGTCGATCTGGTCCTTGGGGACGCCGACGTAGCTGCCGATGAGGTCCATGGTGGTCTGGACGCCGTGGCAGAGGCCGACGAACTGCAGGCCGGGCACGCGCCCGAGGGCCCAGCAGCACATGGCCATGGGGTTGGCGTAGTTGAAGAGCACGGCGTTCGGGCAGAGCTCCTGCATGTCGCGCGCGATTTCCAGCAGGGCGGGGATGTGGCGCAGGGCGCGGAAGATGCCGCCGGGGCCCATGGTGTCGGCGATGCAGTTGTCCACGCCGTACTTCATGGGGACTTCGTAGTCGACGCGGAACTCGTCGACGCCGCCCGACTGGATCATGATGACGACGTAGTCGGCGCCCTTGAGGGCTTCGCGGCGGTTGGTGGTGGCGGTGACGGTGGCGTCGACGTGGTTGTCCTTGATCATGCGCTTGACGAAGGCCTGCATCTTGTCGAGGCGCTTGTGGCTGAGGGCCATGAGACGGTACTCGCTGCCGGCGAGGGCCGGGGTGGCGAGGAAGTCGCTCATGAGGGTCTTGCAGAACACCAGGCTGCCTGCACCGATCATTGCAATCTTGGCCATTGTCAACCTCCGCGCTTACCCATTGTTGCGCCACATCGGGGCGCCCGAAACATGCCCGCCAACCCGTCGTTTCTCAACAAGGCTGCAACAAGGGGGGCAAAACGTCGATTGCGGAAAGGGTGTTAAAATTGCTATGTTTTGCCAGGAGTTGCTGTATGGGGACGGCAGACAGGGACGGTGCGGTGCTGCACGTGGGGCGGATCGATCCGGATCCCGCGTGGGGCATGCCCGCGCAGCGCCACTTCAACCACGAGCTGATTGCGGTGGTGGGCGGGCGCATGCGGGTGACGTCGGCGGGGCGCACGCTGGAGGCCGGCCCGGGCGACATCCTGATGTACCCGTCACGCGTCGAGCATGCGGAGCGGACGGACGCGTCCGACCCGGCCGAGACGCTGTTCATCGGCTTTTATTCGCGGCGCGTCACGACCCGGGAGGTGGTGCGCGTCGAGGATCGGCGGGGGCGCATCCGGCAGGCCATGCGCTGGCTGTTTGAGGACCGGCTGGGGCTGGATGCCGACGCGGCGGCGGTGCGCACGGGGTTGCTGCAGGTGATTCTGGATGAGTGGGACCGGCTGCAGCGCAGCGGGCCGGAGTCTGAACTGGTGGCGCGCACGCATCAATGGGTGCGGGAGCATGTGGCGGAGCCGATCACGCTCGGGGTTCTGGCGCAGCGGGCGAAGCTGAGCAAGTTTCATTTTTTGCGCACCTACCGGGCGGCGGCGGGGCAGACGCCGATGCAGGATGTGCGGCGGCTGCGGCTGGCGTATGCGCGCGACCAGGTGCTGGGCAGCGGCATGCCCCTCAAGGAGATCGCGCGCCGCAGCGGGCTGGGCAGTGCGCAGGCGATGTCGCGGGCGTTCCTGCGGGAATTCGGCATGCCGCCGGGGACGCTCAGGCGGCGGGGGTAGGCCGAGGAGGGGATTTACCACGAAGTCACGGAGGCACGAAGCGGAGCACGAAGGGGGGGCGGGGAGGAGGCGCCAGGCAGGGCGCGCATGCCGTGATGAGGACCTTTCAAACAGCAAGCGGACTTCGGATCACGCCTCCACATACGGCCGGCAGTAGCCCGTGCATCGTGCGTGCCAATTGTTGAATGTTGAGATCCGTCCCCTATGCGGTCTACGATTCCCCGTCGTCACGGTTCCGGCAAGAAATCCACGGTGATGCGGAAGAACCGGGGCTGTGCACTCTCAACCGTGTTGGTGTAGCTCTTGGGGGTGCCGTCGCCTTCGACTTGATAGACGGGATTGGTCGGCCACGTGGTCGTCAGATTCGTGTGGCAGTGTACCTTGTAGAGCCTTTCCGCTGCCGTGTCCCACGTCAGCACCCATTGCCACGGCTGGGCGGGATCGGGAACTGTGAGGCTGGCGACATGGAACGTGGAGTCGGGATCGCCGGGGTTGCACCGACTGACGTATTCCTGCCAGTTTGAGTGCCCGTCCCCGTCCGAGTCGGCGCTGGCGACGAGGCCTGTGGTCGTGCCGCTGTGTTGCCGTTCCCACCAGTTGGGTATGCCATCGCCGTCGGAGTCGAGGAACTTACCGCCCGTGTCGAGCAGGAAGAGGTTGCCTTCGCCATCGTCGATGACGAGGAAGTCAAAGGCTCGCGGATCGCTGCCCGCGTTGTACTCCTCCACATTGTTGAGGGCATCGCCGTCCGGGTTCCCGGCGGCGTCATCCACTGTTGGCAGAAGTGCGTACTTGATCTCCCACCAGTCCGGCATGCCGTCACTGTCCGTGTCATCCGCATACCCACCGTTAAAGCCTCCCGTATCGGTCGGGAAGTCGAGGGACGCCACCGCGCTGGGGCCAAGCCAGTCATTGACAAAGGGATCGGTGTTCGCGCTGTACTCGTCGAGGTTCGTGCGTCCGTCATTGTCCGGATCGAGGTGGGCGTCGGGAACCAGCCGGTTGAGGCCGTGCAGGTTCTCCCACCAGTCGCGCATGCCATCGCCATCGGTGTCGGGGGAGATGCCGATTGTGTCGAGGAGGAAGTCGAACGACATCGCCCATGCCATGCCGGAGAGGTCGTCACGATTCGGCAACATGCCAAGGCGGTACTCCACGAGGTTGGATAGACCGTCATGATCCAAGTCCCCATCGGCATCGTCAATGAGGCGGTTCAGTCCATACTTGATTTCCCACCAGTCCGGAACGCCATCATCGTCAGTGTCCGTGCCGAAGCCGTAGGGACATGCACCGGTGTCAAAGGTGACCATGGCTGAGGCAGACTGTGAACGAGAGGCGATTTCCGCAACCCGGGGATTCCAGCCGCCGTTGTACTCATCCAGGTTAGATAGCCCGTCCTGATCCGGGTCAAGGACGGCGTCAGGACTGGACGGGCTTAGACCGTTGGCGGACTCCCACGCGTCTGGCATGCCGTCGCCGTCCGTGTCAACGAGCAGCTCGGCCAAGGTCAGGGTGAAGCCGGGGGAGAGCCCGAACGGAGCGTGGGAGTCGGCCACAAGGGGGTCCGTTCCGGCGTTGTACTCCGCAAGGTTACTCCTGCCGTCTTCGTCGGGATCACCGACAGAGTCGTCAATGCCCACGGTGAGGCCGACCGAGGCCTCCCAAGAGTCCTGCATGCCGTCTCGATCCAAGTCCACGAAGGGATATGAGAGATCCAGGCGAAAGGGTGGCGATATGTCGGCACTGCTCACTGCCTGCCAACAAGCTGTCAGCCCGCAGGCAAGCGCGACCATGCATCCTTTGCGCGGCAGTCCCATTTTCGTCCCCGACGTAATCAACGTGGAACTGTGAATATCTGCAGGTCGTCCAGATACACGCCGTGACTTCCGGATAGGCGGAAACTCTGACCCGACGTAGGCTGGGTCAGAACGACGTTGAGACGAATCTTCTGGTAGCTGATCCCGCTGACCGACACTGAGTCCGTTGTCCGCCAGGCCGTTCCGTCATATTCCTGCAAATCGATGGAGCCCGTGTTATCGCTTTGTACTGCACGTGCCCAGAGCGAAATGCCAACAGGATTTCCGACGGTGCTGGGTAGCGAAAGCGTTGATGAGTAGCTCATTTGGCTCAACTGTATGCAGCCGGTGTCCGTTCTTGCGAGTGCCTCGTCGCGACGCATGTACGTCTTGCTGCCGGCTGTCCAGGTGCCTGACGTCGCAACAATTGTCCAACTCCCGCTGGCGTTGGCAACCCAAGCGGCGCCATCGAAGTTCTCTGAAACGGCGACAATCGGCATCGGGTCGGAGTAGTCTAGATCGCGACGCGCAACGCGGAAGCCAGCTTGGCTCGAGTTGTCTGAGTCAATCGAGCCCGTGGAGTTGCGAGAATAGCACTTCAGGTAGTCCGTTCCGTCAGTGTGTGACCCACCCCTGAACACGCGGCTTGCCGACGTGCTGATGTAGTTGACTGCATTCGACATGGATTCCTGCTGCGAGTAGTTCTCTACCGTGCTCAGCCAGGTGGACCGGCACCATTCCTCGACGTTGCCCGCTACGTCGTACAGGCTGTAGCCGGTTGCCATATCCGGGCCGAGAGGGGTCTGGTTGCCATCGAAATAGCCAACGGGGCTTGGTCCCCAACCGGAGGAGTAGTACGGGTCGCCGCTGCTGTAGTAGTTGGCGTTACCGCCATTGATGGTGTCGCCCCATGGATAGGCCAAGTGCTCGTCTTCGTCGTCATGGTCGGGGCCGCGGGCGGCCTTCTCCCACTCTGCTTCGGTTGGCAGGTCGTAACCGTAGTGCTGCGCAAACGCCATTGCGCCGTACCAACTGACGCGCACGGGGAAGTTGCTGCGCCCCCCGACGACCTCGAAATTGTTGACGTTCCACCGGATATCCTTGGTGTCGCCGATGTAGATCAGGCGGGCGTTTCCCGGCACGCCGGGGAATCGCCCCATTTCCGCACGGACGGCGGACGTGCCTTCGCGGTAGACCTCCTCGGCCACGAGAGTCGTGTTGAGGAAATCGCAGAATTGGTCATTCCGAATCTCGTACTTACTGAGCCAGTAGGACCACGGGATGTTGACGTGCCGGGAGGGGCCGCTTCCTTCCGCGCCGCCGTCCTGCCCCATGAGAAAACCGCCGGGCGGCACCTCGTTGCCCCACGCCAGGCCGGGGAAGCCTTTGGTGTCAACGGCGAGAACTTTTACGCGCATCTCGTCCGAGTACTCGCCGTCCCAGTCAATCCCGGCATCCCACACGATATGCTTGTTTGCGCCGGTGGTGACATTCTCGCCGATGTCCCCGGTGAGGCTGAAGGCTGGAACGGAATAGCGATTCCCGCCGTTGTCAGAGACTTCGACGCGAATCTTGAGCGTGTCTCCGTCGGCATCGAAGACATCGTAGTGAATGTCTACGAGTTTCGTGGTCGCCCTCTGCTGGGCAACGACGTTGGTAACCACCGGAACGGCAGCGTTGAGACTGGCGGATGTGGCGGCCAGCATGACCATAACCCATACCCATGCATTTCTCATGGCTTCCGATCCTCCTTAGATCTGGCGATGACTGAGCGAGCGCGCTTCGCAAAATACGCACTCAACCACTGCGTTTCCTCCAGCATCTTGGCGGTCTCATCCGAAATCCGCGCCGTCGCTGTCTCCTCCTCGGCCTTGGCGAGAAGCCCCATCTGTAGTCTGAAGGCGTTTGGCGCCACATCGAGCCATGTGCGATCGAGGGGGAGGGGCGCAAGCGAAGTCTCTCGGCTGTCCCGACAGAGTATGCCGACGAGATTTGTACTCGAGTCCACGGAAGCGAGTGCGCCGTCAGGCACGGTTGTTCCTGGTGCCGCCGCCAGAATCCCTCCATCCGGCATGAGCCAGTTTGCGCCGGCGGCATCTGCCGACGAGGTTGCGGCGCGGGCAAGGAAGAGCAGATTCGTTTCGGGCGTCTCGAACCGGACAAGTCCCGCGTCTTTGGCTACCTGCATGCGTTGGTAGGCAACAGGCGTGTTTGTGCCAAGTGGTAGGATTTCCAGGCTGGATGCGTCCGCCACGAGGTTGGCATCTACCACGAGAAAGCGGGCGTCGCCCTCTGCGTAGGCGATGGCAAAACCGCGAGAGCGTTCAGTGATGGCATGGACGATCGGGAAGCTCGGGGCGGGTTCCTGCGTCTGCGATCGGAGCGCCGCGGCCTCCGTTATCACGTCACCCGGACAACCGCATCGGGGACACATGACTGCTCGCGGCGACACCGGTTGCTCGCAGTCGGGGCAAGGAATGAGTTCCGTCGCCCAGGCGACGCAGGCAAGGATCGCCAGTGTGAAAAAGGCTACCATCCTGTGCATGGTTCCTCCCGGGGGCTGTCTCGGGTTCAGTGTGTGGTCCGTTTCATCTTTCTCTGCAAGCCGAACGCCCACGCGAGGATTTCGCCGTGCCGCGAAGCGGAACCGCAAACACCCTCCGGCGTGTTGTGTACGCCCACTATGGGCGCGCGGCAATCAGAGTGCAAGCGCCCTGTGTGCGCCGGCTTCAGCCCAGGTCATATATTCAACTAACTGCCAGCAACCGTCCGCGCATCGTGCGGCCAAATTGTTGAATGAATAGCCCTGACCCCTCCGACCCATTCCTATTTTGACCAACGACCGGCGTGCCCGGCGGTGCGTAGCGACGTACGGACGACGCCGTGGTTATGCTCTGCCTTTCGTGAAGTCCTGAAGTATCCTCCGGGCACGCTTGTCTGCGTCTGGCTTCCTCATGTTGGTTGAACACAATGCACCCATGCGGCGCAACGCGTTCAGTGTCGGGCCTTTCCTGGTGAGAACCGTCCATCGTCGGTCTGGCTGCTGCCGCTTGGTAACCTCGTAGTGAAGTCCGTCCTGACCGTGGCCCGTCCACGTGCAGCGACCGGCCGTTTGTGTTTCCACCCAATCGACACAGAGCGATTGCTGCTCCAAGGCGTGACGCATGGCTTCAGCCGATTGGTGCCGGGACGCAGGATCAACACTCATGGCCATGTTAATCATCCTCTTAAGGGCTTGTGGAACGAAGTCCCTGTAGCCGTCTCTGGGCGGGAACTCTCCCCGCCTTGCAAGCTGATGCGCTTGAGCCGGCGGAATCGCCGGCACGGCGTTGTCGCCATTGACAAGTCGGAATAGCGTGACGCCGCATGCGTAGATGTCAGAGAGCGGTGTGTAGTCCTGAATGCGTCTTACTTCTGGCGCAAGATGCAGGACGTACTGGTACTGTTTGACCTGTGCCATATTGAGTCCGGTCACATCGGGCAAGGCCAAGCCGAAATCGGAGAGTTTGCCCTCCCCCGCGTCCCCAATAAGGATATTCGCAGGCTTAATGTCACGATGTACAATCTGCTGGTCGTGCGCATGAGTGAGCGCACGAAGGACATCCACCATCAGACGCTTAGCACGCGACAGGGGCAAAGGCGCGCCCCTGGCCTCATCCTCAACACTTCCGCGTCTCAGGAACTCCATGGACACGTAGATGCGCCCGTCTGCCAGAGTTCCTGTGTCATGAACGCGCACAATATTGGCGTGTTCTGACGCCTTGAGGGTTTGGGCTTCTTGGAAGAAGTTGCCCTGATTGACAATCTTGTCTGGGGGGATGCACTTGAGGGCCACTTCGTGTCCCAGCCCGGTCTCAACCGCACGCCAGACTTCACCGAAGTAGCCGGACCCAAGACGCTGCCTGAAATCAAATGATACAGCCATGACTACTCCATGCAGCTCCATGCGACCAAAATCGCTTCCTGCTCTTTTGCCGAGTAGTCGCCAAAGTCCGGAATCGCCGACGTGTCCAACTTCGTTTGCAGGTACTTGGCTTTCCCTTTCAGGCCTAGGTCCTTTGCGACAGTCGATCCTACTTTTCGCTGGACTTTGCCGCAACCGCTCTCGGCTGCCGCAAGGGCCACGATTGCCTCTGCTTGGATACGCGCCTCCAAGGAGTTGGATCGCTTGACATTCGTTTCGGCTCGCTTAATGCATACCTCGTCGAGCGCCTGCCCGTTGCATAGCCTTTGGAACTCCTGCCGCAGCCATCTGAGCGTCTCGGCCTCACCATAGCCGTTCGGATAGTTGACGTGCTTCATCTCCTCGACCTTGGGGGCCGCTGCATCGCCAGAAAGGAGGCACGTTGTGTAATCACTGTTGCTGCATCGGACACCAAGTATTTTCATCCTTCTTCTCCCGCATATCGCCACGCTAACTTGCGGCTTCCCGCGGCGTGGAGGCTGCTCCTCATCTTGCCGCAGCCTCCGTGCCGCGGGAAGCCGTACAGTTCAGCGTGTTAGCGCTTCCTTCTCCACGCTGATGCAAACCCTTTTTTGTCCGGAACCGGTTCGATCATCGCCTTGCGATGCATCCTGATGAACACGTTCTTCATGGAGTTTTCGGACTTGATCCCAGTCTTTTGTCGACCCGCACGATTAGTGATTTCCTCGTTTGTCTCAAGGAATTCCATTACGGCTTCCTCTGGAGACGCCAGCTTCTGATGACGGATGAGAACAAGAACCGAATTGTCCCGCTCGACTATCTCCGGGTCCTTTAATCTGAGTCGTCGCATTGCGTCAAATGCCGTGTTCAGCCCTTCGCCCACGTCCTTATTCGGTGGATTAGGAAACTTATTGACGAGTCTGACGAGTTTGGGATTACGGGCGAACTGCTCAGTCAGAATATTTCGCTGGGTCACATGGCCGGGAAGTCTACCGGGGCTTTCCACCTCCACGCGATTGTCAAATACCCGCACTTGAATGTCTGCAGCGATGCTGTAGTCGCGGTGCAGCACCGCGTTGGTCAGAATCTCGTGAAGCGTCTCGTGTGGATAGCTCACTTCTTCGAGTCCGTGATGTCCGAGGCGCTTTACATCCTCCACAACCTTCTTCGTTTGCTCAACGGTACGATAAATCAGCGAATAGGTGTCGCCTTCTACAGTGAGGGGGTCAAACGCCAGTGTGTCGCGCTCGCCAACGTCGGCGTCTGTCTTGTATCGAAAGAGCTTTACTGCAGATCGTTTGGGCAGGACCGCCTGCGGCTCTTCGGCAAAGAGAAGACACCCTGCAACCGTTGGTTTGTCTCCTACAATGAGTTGCTGCTTGGTAAGCCACGCCTCGGGCTCAGCCGTCGGAATAACATTGATAAGGAACTCCAGCGTCACGATGGAGTTCGTGATGTCCGTCTTGGGCGCGTTTGCGGTTTGGTCTTCAAACGAAACGATGCCCTTATCCATCCTCAGTCGCGCGATTGCGTCCTCACCCTTGACTGCTAATCGTTGTGCAGAGCGGCGAATATAGGCCTGGCCGTCCGATGCCAGGAGAATGTCTTTTGTCTTGAACACCTGAACCAGAAGGACGAACCCGTCTTCCCCCGGACAAGTCAGAAATGATGCCGCGTAGTGCCGTGCAAGTGGCGCCAACTTTTCGACTTCCTGAATGTGCGCATTGGCATCTTCTATCCGTGCAAAGCCACGCCAACGACGCATTCTTATCTTGGGGTCGATTTCATCAATTCCAACATACAGCTCGCCCCCGCTCGTGTTCGCGAATGCCGACACAGCTTCGGTAAGCTTTCCGGGTTTTACGTCACAAGACTTTAGGTCGAGGAAATGCCCCTCTTCGAGGGCCAGTATTGCGTCTCTCTGCTTGGGGGTAATTGTCGCAGTGTCCATAGTTCCTTTCTGCGCTAACTCCACATAGTTCAACGTTTGTCTATCTGGGTATTCGCAATAGCTGGGAAAGGCAACGTTGGCCTATTCGAGTATTGGCGTTGGCGGGATGGGCGGACGTTGGCCTATCGCGGGGGATTGGGGCGGGGGGCGTTATTGTCATGGGCGGCTCACTATTTGCGGGTGGTCCGGGTTGTTCGGGCCACGCGGCGGTTGTGTCGGCTTGGCCGGTCGTGCGGCGGGGCCGATTGGGGGAATGTAGGAATGAAGGGCGGGGAGGGCAAGGGGATTTTGGGGGAAAGCGGGACGGGCGGAGGGGAGGAGAGGATTTACCACGAAGGCTCGGAGGCACGAAGGGGAGCACGAAGGGGAGCACGAAGGGGGGGGCGGACGCGGGCGAGCGGTGTCGCCCGCCCACAAGAGGGGGGGAGTGTGGCGGGGGTGCCTGCGGATGGCGCGGATGAGGAGGATGGGGGCAGGCGTCTCGCCTGCCGGGGATGGACGGGCGAGACGCCCGCCCCCACGACCGCGGATTCGCGCAGTCACAGACGGCGATACGCCCCCGTGTAGCCGCGCTCGCCAGAGCGTGGTGTCGGGTGCGCCGGCTGGCCACCGGCTAGCGCCGGCGGCTACATCGGAGATTCATGCGTGGCGCTTTACGCTGGTGGGGGGAGGAGCGCGGGGAACCACGAAGGCACGGAGGCACGAAGGGGAGCACGAAGGGGGGGGAACGTGCTGAATGCTCACCCTCACCCCAACCCTCTCCCCTGAAGGGAGAGGGCGTGCGTGGCTCACCGCGGGGGGAGGCGGCGGGAGCGGTAGATGTCGATGGCGTAGGCGAAGTCGGCGTAGGCGACGTTGGTGGAGACGGAGTGGTCGGAGCCGTAGACAAAGCGGGCGCCGCGCTCGCGCATGCCGTCCACGAGCTCGGTCACGCGCAAGCGGATCTGATCGCGATCGCCGGTCTCCAGCACGCGGGCGTCGAGGCCACCGATGAAGGCGAGCTGGTCGCCATACTGTTCGGCGTAGGCAAACAGATCGTTGCCGGCCTTGGCTTCCATGGGGTTGAGGCCGTCGAAGCCGGTCTGCACGATCAGGGGCAGGGCGGGACGCTGGCAGCCGCACGAGTGCAGGACGACGGGCAGATCGTAGCCGTGGAAGAAGTCCACCATCTCCTTGTAGTAGGGGAAGATCAACTCCTCGAGCACGGCGGGGCTGCAGAAGAGCCGGTCGCGATAGCCGAGATCCTCGTAGAGCCAGACGCCGTCCGGTTTGCCCACCTCGTCGAACAGGATGCGGAAGGCGGTCTTGTACAGATCGGTGTAGACGCGGTTGAAATCATGCAGCCAGTCGGGGTCCGAGATCAGCGACGTGTACATGACGTAGTCGCCCATGCTGGCGCGCATGTTTTCCCAGATGAACTGGTGGCCGAACTGGGTCCACTTGCCCTGTGCGCGGCGGCGGGCGAGCTTCTTCCGGGCGTCGTCGAGGTTGCCGAGCCGGCACCGGTCGAAGGTGAGCAGCCTGGGGCGGAAATCACGGTCCCAGACGTCGCGGCCGGTGAGCTGGAAATCGACATGCTCAGGGGTGCCGGACTTGTGCTTCCACCACTTGAGCAGGGCGCCGGAGCCGTTGCGCACGACTTTCCACTCGCTGGTTTCCTCGACGATTTCGCTGACGCCCGGATTGGCGTGCCAGTCGAACCAGCCGCCGGTCTCGGCGATGTCGAAATCGAAGTGGTCGACGGGGTCCACGGGATTGCCATCAGCATCGGACGGGAGGCCCTGGGTGTGCCACTGCCGCAGGGTGTCGCCCCAGATGTGGTCGTGCAGCGGGGTGTAATCGGCCGGGCGTTTGCGCAGCAGGCTGTCAACGGCGTCGCGGGAATTTTGCATGCAGCATCCTTCGAGGTGGGCGGCGATGGCGGCAACCATACGCCGCCGCCCGCGCGCTTCGCAATGGCGAAGTTGCGCCGCGCCGCGCGCAGCCTGTATTCGCTTGTCCGCCCCGCTCCTGGACTTTAGGCTTTGGCACCAAACATGGGGCGTCCTCACCGTTCGGATCGGTGACATGGTGCGAAGTCAGTCACATGACGACGAGAAGGAGGCGGCGTGATGATGCAGGCAGCAGCGATCCCACGGGAACTTGAGGACAGAGTCAAACGTGAGTTGGATTCGGGCGAGCGGGTTTTGTGGATGGAGCAGCCCATCCCGCGCTACTTCACGGCGATGTCAACCAGTGCCTTTGTGTTTGCTATTCCGTGGACGGCCTTTGCGATTTTCTGGATTTGCGGGGCATCGGGGTTCAAGCTGCCTGACTTCGGCAAGGGTGGATTCAGTCTCTTTCCGCTCTTCGGTGTCCCCTTCGTCCTGATCGGCATCGGCATGCTGTCCGCCCCTCTGTGGGCATACCGAAAGTCATTCAAGACGGTCTACGTCATTACCGATCGCCGGGCCATCACCTTTGATGCGGGATGGACGACGACGATTCGCAGCTACCCGCCGGACAAGCTTCAGAACATGCATCGGAAGGAGCGGCGGGACGGGACGGGGGACGTCGTGCTCGGACAGCGATTATGGTCGGGATCAGAGGGCGGGCAACAGACGCAGGACTTGGGGTTCCTGGGGATCCGGGATCCGAAGGCCGTGGAACAGATGCTGAGAAAGCTGGCCGGATGAATCGTCGCGGCGCGTGGGGCGGAATCTGCATCGCGGTTGCGGCGCTTGCGAGGCTCAGCCCGTTGCACGCGCAGCAGGCTGAGATTCTTGGCTTCACGCCTGCCGGCGACATCGCATGGACCAATGCCACGCCGAGCGGCTACACCGCACTCTACTTCACGTGGGACCTGACGGATCAGTGGTTTCCGGTGTGGTACAACCGGCTGGCAACCTCGGACCTGGATGTCTGCGGAACCCATCTGTCATCAGCCTCTGGCGTGACGGCCGTCGCCGAACTGATAACCGGCGGACAGTTCGATTCGACGCGGGCATTCTACCGGATCGTCACCTCGCCAGCTCCAGCCTCGTCCTCCGCGTTCCTGATCACGAACTACGTCGTGTTTGTGAATGCCAGCACGTCCCCCGTGACGGACATCACGCTGGACATCTGCTGGGGGCATGTCGCGGTCAGCAACCTGGCCCCGGCGACGACGTCCCAGACCTGGCAGCTGTCGGCCCCCTTTCAATGGGCGTGGGATGATCGCTTCGCGGACCATCTCGTTTTTGATGATGACGCCTGCATCCTGTTTTATGGTGGCTACCGGCAGAACGGATTGCTGAAGGGCATGCAGTTTCCCTTTCAGTTCTTCTCACGTCCGGGCTACAGCCTGACCGTGAGGCTGGAGGATGAGACGTACGCCGTGACCCATGAAGAGCTGCTGGCCGCGCAGACGAAGGTGCGCCAGGACCTGCAAACGATTGCGGCCGCCATTGAGCAGCTCAAGCTCGATACCGGGCGCTGGCCGAACGGTGCCCCGGTCAACAACCCCGGCGCCCAGGAGGTGTGGAACCTGGGCAGCGCGAATGCGGGGTTGCTGTCGGCGACATCGCTTTACGTCGGGTGGAAGGGGCCTTACCTATCGCACATTGACCCGGATCCATGGGGGCGGTCATATTTTTTCGATCCAGACTACTACCGGACGGATGGAAGTGGCGTATTCTACATCACCATCGGCTCGTTCGGGCCAAACCGGGTTGGCCCCAACCTGTATGATTCTGACAACATCATCCATGTGTTCGATTAGGGACGGCAAGCATGAGGGGATTCCATACGGATGGAGGCGGACGGGCAGGGGGGTGTGTGATGGTGGCGATTCGGAACATGAACGACGGCACGCGTGCGGCGCCGTATCTGAGGACGGACTTCAATCTGGGGGGGCTGACGGATTTGCCGGGGTGGTCGGCGGGGCCGAGGGGTGATGCGCGGGCGGTGCTGTCGGCGATCAAGGCCGCGGGTTATCGCGGCACGCAGGGCGGGGATCCGGCCCTGTCGCGGGAGCTGGGGCTGGGGTGTACGAGCGGCGGGCGCGTCAACAAGCCGGGCGAGATTGCGGGGCTGGCGGCGGCCTGGAAGCGGGCGGGGTACGAGGCCGCGACGCTGCACGTGGGATGGGGGCACGAGAGCGATGCCGAGGTCGACCGGCTGGTGCACGAGATCATCCGCGCGTCGGCGCAGGAGGATTTGCCGCTGTACATCGAGACGCATCGCGCCACCATCACGCAGGACACGTGGCGGACGGTGCGGCTGGTGGAGCGTATTCCGGAGGTGCGTTTCAACGCCGACTTCTCGCACTGGTACTCCGGGCTGGAGATGCCGTACGGCAACTGGGAGGAGAAGCTGGCCTTCCTGCAGCCGGTGTTCGAGCGCGTGCGGTTCATGCACGCGCGCTGCGGCAACAGCAGCCACATCCAGGTGGCGCTGGACCATCCCAGCATGGAGAAGGCGCTGGGGCATTTCCGGGAGATGTGGACGCGCAGCATGGCCGGGTTCATCAAGACGGCGGGCCCGGGGGATTTCCTGAGCTTCAACCCGGAGCTGCTGGCGCCGGCGATCAACTACGCCCAGACATTCCGCCAGTCCGACGGAACGTATCGGGAGGCCAGCGATCGGTGGCTGGATGCCCTGGCGTTGACGCGGCTGGCGGAGGCGTGCTTCCAGGAGGGGCAGCGCCGGCAGGCATGACGCGGGGTTGCGGCGCAGGGAGATGGCGGGCAGGCGCGACACGCTGCCGGTGCGATGTGACGTCGCGCGCGCCGCCCGCCCGAGGCGTGGCGGGAATTGCGGACCCGCGGGGCTGAGTAAGGGCCAGTTACGGGAGGGTGTTAACGGCGGAGACCGCCGCCTCCAAGCTCTGGAGCCGGCCGTCCCGGGGACGACCACGCAGGAGATACAGCATGCCGACGAGACTGGAGAGCAACCGGGAGCATCTTCGCAACCTGTACCGGCGCGGCCCCTTTCGGGGGCATGCGTTCGTGGCGACCGCCGACGATCCGCCGCGATGGCACGGGCTGACGGACCGGTGCATTGCCTGGGAGGGATCGAGGAGGGGACGCTGACGGCTTTGATCACACAGGCGCCACCGGGGACGCGTTTTGTCGCACACGTCGGCGATGGCACCCGCGACGGGGCGAAGGCGGTGCTGGAACGCCTGCGGGCGTTGCCACCGCGGGTGTAGGGGCGTTTGCCGGCCAGGCCAGGCGTCAGGCGGTCAGGGTGGGGCGTTGGGCGAGTCGGCGGCGCAGTTCCATGAAGAGGAGTTCGGCCGTGGTGTGGGTGGCGACGAAGGCATTGAGGAAGGCGTCGCGCTTGCTGATGAGGCGCAGGCGCTTGGTCTGGCAGCGGGTGGTGTGCAGGATTTCGTCCTGCATGGTGCGGATGATTGACTCAATCTCCGGCATGTTGCCGAGCGCATCCACGTAAATGTTGCGGTAGAGCGCGGCGGCAATCGTGGGGGGCGGCATGAGCGGATCGACCCCGACGAAATAGCGTCCGTATTTCCGGCCGACCTCGCAGTAGTGGGTCAGCGCCAGGATCGACACGTACTTCAGCGCTTCCTGCATGGTGGTTTCGATCACGTGGAGATAATCGCTTTCCTCTCCCCGGAAGACCGCCACGACGGCGTCATAGGACATGTAGCGGTCGATTTCGTCCATGAACGGCAGGGCGGTCATGATGGAGTGGCAGATTTCGGCGGTATCGCGCTGGGGGCAGATGTCGCAGGCCTGGTAGTCGGCGGCGGCCTTGACGTTGGCGGGGATGCGGGAGGGATCGTCGAGCATGGCGCGCGCATGGGATTCGATTCGGGCGCGTGTGAGGTCCAAGCGGTGTCCGTCGGGCCATACGAGAAAGAGTCCGGGTTCCGAGAACAGCGCCGTATCGATCATGGGCATGGGGAATACTAGTCGGGCGGCGGCCAAAGGTCCATTTTTTCCCGAGCGACTGGGCGTGCTGCCGGCAACGTGTTCATGGACGGCGCGGCGCGGGCTGGGTAGATTGACGGGAGACAGGGTGGGCGCGGCGTGCGACGTTGATCAGGAGGCTCGTGATGACGGCAAGCGATGGACTGCAGATTGGGTGGGCGTCCCGGGACATTACGCCGGATCAACCGGTCAGTCTGGCGGGGCAATTCCACGTGCGCCTTTCGCAGGGCGTCCGGGATCCGATCACGGTGACGGCCTTGTGCCTGGCGAGCGGGGCGGATGTTTGCATCTGGGTCTCGTGCGACCTGGTGGGGGTCACGGTGGCGTTGCTGGCGGAGTGCCGCGAATGCCTGCGGCAGCGGCTGCCGCAGTTTCCGGTGGAGAAGCTGGTGATGAACGTGACGCACACCCACACGGCGCCGGATGCCAAGGGCGGGTGGTATCCACCGCTGCCGGAGGGCGTCATGCAGCCTGCGGCGTATGCGTCGTTCGTCGCCGGGCGGGTGGCGGAGGCGGCGGCGGAGAGTTGGGGGACGCGCCAGCCCGGATCGGTGAGCTGGGGGTTCGGCTACGCCGTGGTGGGGCACAACCGCCGCGCGGTCTATTTCGACGACTTGTCGCAGCGGGCCGACTTCGAGCGCCTGGTGGGGACGAAGACGGAGAAGCACGCGCGCATGTACGGCAACGTCAACGATTGCGCGTTCAGCGGGCTGGAGGGTGGCGCGGAGCACGCCGTCAACCTGCTGTTCACGTTTGACGCGGCAAGCCGGCTCACGGGGGCGGTCTACAATCTGCCGTGTCCGTCGCAGGAAACCGAACAGCTGACGGTGATTTCCGCCGATTTTTGGCATGAGGTGCGGGTGGAATTGCGCCGCCGCCATGGCGAGCATCTGTTCCTGTTGCCGCAGTGTGCGCCGGCGGGGGATCTTTCGCCGCACGTCATGGTCAATCAGAAGGCCGAGCGGCGGATGCTGGAGCTTCGAAAACGCACGACGCGGCAGGAGATTGCCGCGCGGCTGGCGGCGGCATTTGACGATGTGTACGCGGCGGCGGGCGGCGACCGGCACGCGGCGCCGGTCTTCAAGCACGAGGTCCGGGAGATATCGCTGCCGCGCCGCCGGATAACGGACGAGGAGTACCGGGCGGCGGAGGAGGGCGTGCGCGAACTGGAGGCGCTGCGGGCCAGGCAAGCGGCGGCCACGGTGCCACCGGGCTACTGGGAGCAGCCGGACGTGTGCTTTTCCCGCGGCTATCGCTGCCGTCGGATTGTCGAACGCCATGCCGAGCAGCAGGCGCAGCCGGAGCTGCCGATGGAGATGCACGTTATGCGCGTGGGTGACGTGGTGTTCGCCACGAACGCCTTCGAGCTGTTCATGGACTACGGGCATCGCATTGTCGCGCGCAGTCCGGCGGTGCAGACGTTCCTGGTGCAACTGGCGGCAGGCGGGCGCGCGTCGTACCTGCCGACGGCGCGGGCCGAGGCCGGCGAGAGCTACAGCGCCTGCCTGTACTGCAATGAGGTGGGCTCCGCGGGCGGGCAGAAGCTCGTCGAAGAAACGGTGCATGCCATCCAGGCGCTGTGGCCGTCGTGAGGCGGCAGGGCCGGGGAGTTGAGGATTGGCGATGACGTCGACCATTCGCGTGGCGCAGCTCAAAGTGCTGGCGGGAAAGGGGGCGCTGGAGGCCAATGCGGCGACGCTCAAGTCGTGTCTGCAGGCGCTTGCCGGTGAGCGGGTCGACGTGGTGGTGACGCCGGAATGCTTTCTGGACGGGTACGTGGCCACGGACGCCCGCGTGAGCGCGGCTGATCTGCGCGCCTACGCCATAGATCCGGCGCGGTCGCCGCTGGTCCGCGACGTGTCGGCGTGGGCGAGGGCGCAGGCATGCTGGGTCATCCTTGGCTGTTCGCGCCTGGGGGAGGCCGGCGTTTACAACTCGGCGCTGGTGGTGGATCGGGCGGGTAGGCTGCGGGGCGTCCATGACAAGATTCACTGCCAGGCGCACGATCAGAAATATCAGCCGGGCGATCACCTGCGCACGTTTGACTCGGATTTCGGGCCCTTCGGCGTGGTCATTTGTGCGGATCGACGCTGGCCGGAAACGATACGGTCGCTGGCCTTGCAGGGCGCGCGGATCGTCTTCAACCCGACGCACGGCATGCATGGGGACTTGAATCGCTGCATGATGCGGACGCGGTCCTACGAGAGTGAAGTGTATGTGGCGTTCACGCACCCGGAACAGGCGTTGTTGACCGGCCCGGGGGGTGAGATCGTGGTGGATGAGGAGCGGCCGGAGATCCGCCATGTCGTGTCGACGGTGGACCTCACGCTGGTGGATGGCGTGCGGGCGGGGGACACGGCGCATCTGCGGGACCGGCGGACGGACCTGTATGGTGAGCCGGGGCAAGCCCGCCTGTCCAGTTTCGCGAGCGGGACCGGCGCGTGATCCGAATCCGCGTGGAATCCGCCGCGCGGGTTTTTCAGCATGCTCGTGCGGGATGCGGAGCCTGGCGGCACCTGGGGGACGGCGCGCCACCGGAAGGCATTCGGCGCGGTGATGTAGCGTCAGCCATCCAGGATGTCGCGCACTTTGCGGATCAGCTCGCCGAAGGTGAAGGGCTTCTGGAGGAAGGCGGTGGCCGGCCAGCTCAGCCGGGGCGGTGCGATCGTGGCATCCATGTAGCCTGAACAGTAGAGCACGCGGGTGGCGGGGCTGAAGGCGAGGATTTGATCGCTCATGGCCTTGCCGCCCAGATGTGGCATGACCAGGTCTGTCACCAGCAGATGAAGGTGCTCACCAAGTTCCCGTGCGGTCCGTAGACCGTCGGCGCCATCGGCGGCTTCCAGCACCTTGTAGCCCTGTTGGCGCAGCGCACGGGCCGCGAGCTTTCGAACGGCGGCCTCGTCCTCCACCAGCAGCACGGTTTCGCTGCCCCTTGGCCGGGCATCGGGGGACGGCGCATGCAGGGGGGGGGCCAGGTGGGCCTGGTCCCGGGGCAGGTAGATCATGAAGGCGCTCCCCTTGCCCGGCGCGGACTCGACGGCAATGAGTCCGCCGCTCTGGCGGATGATGCCGAAGCAGGTGGCCAAGCCCAGCCCGGTGCCCTTGCCGGCGGGTTTGGTGGTGAAGAAGGGCTCGAAGAGGCGGGCCATGACCTCTGGCGACATGCCGGTGCCGGTATCACGGATGGTCAGCCTGACATACTCGCCTGGCGGGGGCGCATCGCCATGGCGTGCCGGGCATTCGGGCAGATTCACATTATCGGTCTCGATGGTGAGCGTGCCGCCATTGGGCATGGCATCGCGGGCATTGACGACAATGTTGATGATGACCTGCTCGATCTGGCCGGCATCCGCGCGCACGCGTCCGAGTGCCGGCGCGTAGTGGCTGGACAGTTCGATGTTGGCGCCGATCAGGCGCCTCAGCATTTTCTCGGTGGTGGCGACCACGTCATTCAGGTCGATAACGCGCAGTTCCATGACCTGCTTGCGGCTGAAGGCCAGCAGTTGGCGGGTGAGTTGGGAGGCGCGATTGCAGGCCCTGAGGATTTCATCGACATAGCCGTTGTCCGGGTTGTCCGGCGCGCGCGAAGACAGCAGCAGGTCGCCGGCGAGGGTGATGACGAGCAGCAGGTTGTTGAAGTCGTGCGCGACGCCTCCGGCGAGCTGCCCCATGGCTTCCATCTTCTGGGCCTGGATCAGCTGGCGTTCGAGCTCCTTGCGTTCGGTAATATCCTGGGCGATGCCGGCGATGCGGTAGATGCGCCCCTGGTCGTCCACGATGGGGAAGGCGCGGTCGCGGATCCAGCGCTCCGACCCGTCGGGGCGCAGGATGCGGTATTCACTCTCGAAGTGGCCGTCCGTGTGTTTCTGGCGAATGGCGGTTTCGAGGTGGTGGCGATCGGCGGGATGCACGGCTTCGGTAAACGCGCGGGCGTTTTCGTAGACGCTTTCCCGGGAGCGCCCCCACACGGATTCGTAGGCGGGGCTCACGTAGAGCATGTCCGTGGTCTCGGGATTCGAGAGCCAGAAGACTTCGTCGATGTTCTCGGCGATCTGGCGGAAGCGCTCTTCGCTGTCGGCCAGGGCTTCGAGGGCGCGGCGGTGCTGGATGGCGAGTGCCAGCTGGTTGGCCACGGCCCGGGCGGTGACAAAGACCAGATCGGACAACGGCTGGCGCGCCAGCAGCGCGAGGACTCCGATGAGTTTGTTCTCGATGACGAGGGGAAAGACGGCGGCGGCATTGATGAGGGGGTCGCGCGGCCAGTCGACATCGGCCAGGGCGTCCGGGGGATCCGCGGTTTGCAGGAGTCGGGGTTGCCGCTGGGCGGCGATGCGGCCGAGCGTGTCGATGCCGACGGCGACCTGATCGGGGAACCCGGTGATGGGGCCATCGAGGGTGCCGGCGCGGGCGGCGAGGGTCAACGGCTGATCGGGGGCGGTGATCGTCCAGATGCGGGCGCAGGCAATATCCAAGTGTTTGACGAGGGCTTCGCAGCAGTTCCGCAACGTATCGGCCAGGCGACCGTAGCTGATGAGGGCCTGGCTGATTTCCGTATCCAGGTGGGTCAGTCGGCGCTGAATGTGTCTCTGGCGGCGCTGGGCGATGGCCTGCTGGACGGCGGAGCCGATCCGGCGCAGGCGATCTTTGAGCAGGTAGTCGGTGGCGCCTTGCTTGATGGCGGCGACGGCGGCGTCCTCGCCCACCGTTCCGGACACGATGATAAAGGGAATGTCGAGGCCCTGTGCCTGCAGGAGTTCGAGCGCGCGAGGGGCGTTGAAATGCGGCATGGAGTAGTCGGCCAGGATGACGTCCAAGGCGGGATCGAGGCGGCTGATGAAGTCGGGCTCGGTGTCGATGCGTTCCCAGTTTGGGGCATAGCCGGCGAGGCGGAGTTCGCGCAGAATGAGTTCCGCGTCGGACGGGCGATCCTCCAGGATCAGCAGGCGGAGTGGAATGGCCATGGCTTCAGCCCTCCGGGCGCGATGATTCATTCAACTGTAGCCAGTACTGGGCCGCCAGCATCAGGGTGGCTGCAAATTGCTCGTAGTTGACGGGTTTGACGATATAGCTGTTGGCGCCCGCCTGGTAGCTGCTGGCAATGTCGCGCGGTTCGCGCGAGGACGTCAGGATGACAACCGGGATGGAGCGGGTGCGTGCATCGCCCTTGATTTTGGCCAGGACCTCGTGTCCGTCAGCCTTGGGAAGCTTGAGATCGAGGAGGATCAACCGCGGGATGGGGCGTCCGGGAAGGGCTGCGGGGGAATCCGCGTCGGCGAGATAAGCGAGCGCCTCGGCGCCGTCGCGTGCGACCCGGGTGGCGGCCGCCAGGCCGGCCTTGCGCAGCACGCGCAGGGTCAGTTCGAGGTCCTTGGGGTTGTCCTCGACGAGCAGAATCCCCGTGACGGGTGACTCGTTCATGACGGCGCTCCGGGGGCGAGGCTGAAGCCGAAGAGGGCATACTGGTTCAGTTCGGCCCAGGCCCAGACGGTGCCACCATGGCGGTGGATGATGCGTTGCACAATGGCGAGGCCGACGCCGGTGCCTTCGTAGTCTTCGGCGCGATGGAGGCGTTGGAAGACGCCGAAGAGCTTGTGGGCGTACTGCATATCGAAGCCCACGCCGTTGTCCCGCACGACGTAGCCGATCTGGCCGGGCGGCATCACGGCGGTCGGGGGCTGGTTCGCCGCCTGGTGCGCGGCGTGGGCCGTGGCGGCGGCAAGGTCCTGACTGGTCATGGCCATGACCTCGATGATCGCCTCGTCGCGCGCACGGCTGTACTTCAGGGCGTTGGACAGGAGATTCATCCAGACATGCTTGAGCAGGGCCGGGTCCGCCAGGCAGGGGGGGAGATCGCCCACGCGCAACGTGACACAGCGGTTGCCCCGCTCGCGGGCGAGATCATCCCAGGCGGCATCCAGCAGGGGGCGGGGGAGGACCACCTGTTTGCGCAGCGGCTGCCGGCTCAGGCGGGAGAAGGTCAGCAAATCGTCGATCAGGCGCGCCATCTGCTGGGCGCCTTCGCAGACGTTGCGCAAGTCATGCTGGGCTTCGGGTGGCAGTTGCGGGCCGTAGTCTTCCAGCACGGCGCGGGAGAAGCCATCGATGGCGCGCAGGGGGGCGCGCAGGTCGTGCGAGACGGAGTAGGCGAAGGATTCCAGTTCGGCATTGGCATCCTGCAGGGCCTTTTCGGACTTCTTGCGCTCGGTCACGTCGCGAATGGCGCTCATGACGAGGGTGCCATGCTCGAATTCGAGCGGGCTCAAGCTGACTTCCACGGGGAACTCGGTTCCGTCCCGGCGGAGGCCGTAGAGTTCCAATCCGGCGCCCATGGAGCGGGTGCGCGGCTGGGTGACGAAATGCGCGCGGTGGCCGGCGTGCATGTCGCGAAAGCGTGGCGGGAGGAGAAACTCGACGACGTTTCCGACGAGTTCCTGGCGCGTGTAGCCGAACAGGCGCTCGGCGTGGCTGTTGACCAGCACCATGCGCCCGGTGCGATTCACCATGATGATGGCATCCGGTGTGGAGTCAAGGAGGTCGCGGTACTTGGCTTCGAGCAGCTGCGCATCATGGAGCACCTTCAGGTGCGTGACGTCCCGCGTCGACGTGAGGAAGTGGAGGAGGCGGCCCTGTGGGTCGCGTACGGCCGTGCTGGAGACATTCACGAAGATGAGCGTGCCGTCCTTGCGCCGTCGTTCGGATTCGTAGGTCAGGAAACCGTCGACGGGATGGGATTCGAGGTGGCGGCGCTCTTCGTCCAGGCGCGGGGCCGGAATGATCAGTTCCTCGATCGTGTGGTTGAGCGCTTCGGAGCTGCTGTAGCCGAACATGCGTTCGGCGCCGGGGCTCCAATGCCGCACGCAGCCGTCCGACGCGATGGCGACGAGTGCATCGGTCGTGGCGCTGAGAAAACCGTCCAGAACAGCGGCATCGGGCTTGCTCATATGTACCGATCCTCGCGCATTTCGGCGCCGGTGCCGAACATCCTGGATGTCCGTCCTGGGTCTGTGCAGGCGCGCTTCGCCCTGCTCGCTGAAGCCGGTCAAGCGCCCTGGACGGCATGACCGCACAGCGCCCACGAGACGTTCAGCTGCGGGGTTACTTCGCAGAGTCGTATAAAATCGAGGGGCTTGACGAGAAAGGCCTCGGCGCCCATTTCGAGGCACGAGAGCGCGTCACGGCAGGCCTGGGTTGCCGTGAGCACGACGACCGGAATATCGCGGGTGCGCGCGTCGCTCTTCAGTCGCTTCAAGACCTCCTGGCCGCTCATGCCGGGCAGATTCAGATCGAGGAGAATCAGCATGGTTCGTGCGGCAGGCGGGTGAGCCGGCTCCAGTCTGCCGAACACGTGGATCAGCGCGGCCTCGCCGGAGGCGATGACGTATACCCGGTTGGCCAGCCTGGCCTTCTGGAAGGCGCGCTGGGCGAGTGAAGCGTCGTGCGCATTATCTTCCACGAGGACGATGTCCATGACCGGCTCGGGTGGCGCGGCAACCGGCAGGAGGGGGGCGCCGGCTTCGGCTGACAGGGAGGCGAAGAGCGAGGCGATGGAGACGTTGAAGGCGGTGGCCAGTTTCTCGATGCTGATGAGCGTCGGATTGCGGGCGCCGCGCTCGATATCGGCCACATAGGTGCGATGCAGCCCGGCCCGCCCGGCCAGTTCCTCCTGGGAAATCCCAAGCTGGTGCCGCCGGAGTCGAATCAGGCTCCCGAATTGTGCGCGCATTTTCGTGACCGGTCCTCCTCAAATCCATCCGCAAGAGCACTGTAGGCAGGTGAGGGAACGGCTAACAACAGACTATGAGTGACAACCTTTGCGCCCGTTGGCGGCCGGCGGTTCTCCGTCTCCTTTCTGTCGGCCACAGTATACAAGCCGTCGTCGATCCTGGGAAGCCTATTCAACAAAGCTTAACGTATAGGGCCGGGGCCGTGCCGGTGTCCGGCGGCCTCCGGCGTGCAGCCGGGCGGGCGAATGGGGCTGGCAATTCACCGGGAATTCGTGCATGTTCACGCGCTTGCCATGTTGGCATCCGGAGGGGAGCGATGAGTAGCGATCAAAACGAGTATCGGGCCCAGCGCCTGCAGCATCTGGACGCGCTGCGGCAGCTGGGGTACACGCCCTTTGGGGCTGCCTTCGCACGCACGGGCACGCTGTCCGCCATTCGCGCGGGCTTTCAGGAAGACGGGGCCGTGTCGGCCGCCGGGCGGCTGTTGACGATCCGTGACATGGGCAAGAGCATCTTTGCCCACCTGTATGACGGCACGGATCGGTTCCAGATTTACGTGCAGAAGTCGGCGATTGGCGACGCCGCGTTTGATGCGTTCAAGTTGCTCGATCTTGGCGACCACGTCGGCGTGTCGGGGGCCCTGTTCACGACGCGGATGGGTGAGCAGACGGTCAAGGTGGGGACGTGGACGCTGCTGTCGAAGGCGCTACTGCCGCCCCCGGAGAAGTTCCATGGGCTGCAGGACGTGGAAGCCCGGTACCGCCAGCGCTACCTGGACCTGTTGTCCAACCACGAGGTCAGGTTGCTGTTTGACCGGCGCATCCGGTGCGTGGAGGCGATTCGCGGCTTCCTGCGCGAGCGGGGGTTTGCGGAAGTCGAGACCCCGATGATCCAGGCGCAGGCGGGCGGCGCGGCGGCCAATCCGTTTGTCACGCGGTACGAAGCGCTGGCGGCCAGCATGTACCTGCGCATTGCGCCGGAGCTCTACTTGAAGCAGCTGCTGGTGGGGGGCTTCGACAAGGTGTTTGAGCTGAACCGGTGCTTCCGCAACGAGGGGTTGTCGCGCACGCACAATCCTGAGTTCACGATGCTGGAAATCTACGAGGCCTACACGGACCTGCGGGGCATGCAGCGCCTGATCCAGGACCTGATCACGACGGTGGCGCAGGGGGTCTACGGCACGCTGGCGGTGGGCGAGGGGGAGCGACGGATCGACCTGACGCTGCCGTGGCGCGAGCGGGCGTACCGGGACCTGATTGTCGAGCGCATGGGGGCAGACTGGTACAGCCTGCCGCTGGGCGAGGCGCAGCGGCGGGGGGACGCCGCGGGTCTGCACATCGATCCGGCGTGGGACCTGCTGATGGTCACGCACGAGGTCTACGAGAAGCTGATCGAGAAGACGTTGATCCAGCCGACATTTGTGACGCGGCTGCCGGCGGCGCTGATCCCGCTGGCCAAGACGTGCGAGGATGATCCGACGTGCGCGGACGTCTTTGAACTGGTCATCGGCGGCACGGAGATTGCCCCGGCCTATTCCGAGCTCAACGATCCGCTGGAGCAGCGGCGGCGGCTGATGGCGCAGTCCGGCGGCGACGCCAGCAAGATGGATGAGGCGTTTTTGACGGCGCTGGAGCACGGCATGCCGCCGGCGGGCGGCATGGGGGTCGGCATCGACCGGCTGGTCATGATCCTGTCCGGCGCCGAGTCGCTTCGCGACGTGATCCTCTTTCCTCAACTCCGGCAGAAATCGGAATAGCGATGGCGATGGACGTGAAGTCGCGGTCGCGCGCGGCCAGGTAACCATGGTTCCGTTCTCACTTTATCTCGCCCTGAAGTATCTGCGGCCGCAGCGGTCGTTTATTTCGGTGGTGACGGTGATCTCCGTGGTGGGCGTCCTCTTGGGGGTGGCCATCCTGCTGATCGTGTTGTCGGTGATGACCGGCTTCGACAACATGTGGCGCACGAAGATCCTGAGCTTCAAGCCGCACCTGATGATTACGGCGCCGTACGGGGTGCTGGAGGACGAGGATGCGATTTGCGAGAAGGTGGCGAAGGTTCCGGGCATCACGGGCGTTTCGCCGGCGATCGAGACGCGCATTCTGCTGCAGGTGGACGGGCGCACGGCGGCGCCCATCGTGGTCGGGCTCGATCCCGCGCGCGCGTCCAGCGTGACGCGGATCCCCGAGCACATGACGAGCGGGCACTTCTACCTGGAGGACCGGCGGGCCATCCTGGGGGCGGATCTGGCCTTCAGCATGCAGGCGGCGGTCGGGGACACGATGCTGGCGTATTCGCCCCTCAATGTGCTGGACCGCGACGAACTGTACCTGCCCGAGGAACTGGAGTTATCGGGCATCTTCAACATGGGGATGCGCGACTTCGACGGCTCGTTCCTGCTGACGTCGCTGGATGTGGCGCGGGACCTGGTGGGGCTGGAGACCGGGGTCCACGCCATCTACGTGATGACGGACGACGCCTTCCGCTTTGCGGAGTATGCGCAGCGCGTGCAGGCCGCCATCGGGCCCGACTACATGGTGCGTACGTGGCGCGAGGTCGACAGCGTGCTGTTCGAGGCGCTGAGCCACGAGAAGACGATGATGTTCCTGCTGCTCGTGTTCATCACGATCGTGGCGATCTTTTGCGTCACGAACACGCTGATCGTGATCACGGTGCAGAAGACCAACGAAATCGGCCTGCTCAAGGCGCTGGGCTTTCCGTCGGGCAAGATCATGGCGGCGTTCGTGTGGCATGGCTGGATCCAGTGCCTGCTCGGGACGCTGTCGGGAATCGGGGTGGGGCTGCTGGTTCTGCACAACCTTCCCAACCTGGTGGAGCTCCTGCGGCACATGAACGTGGAGGTCTTCCCGAAGGAGATTTACGGGCTGAGCGAGATTCCGTGGAGCACGTCGCCCGGCGAGATTTTCCGGATTGCACTGTTCGTGCTGGTGTTTTGCACGCTGTCCAGCGTGCTGCCCGCGTATCGCGCCGCGCGCCTGGATCCGGTGGAGGCGCTGCGCAATGAATAGGGCGGGCAGGAACGCAAGCGGACGCAGCGCGACGGGCGACGAGGCGCGGGTGCGTGCGGCGGCGCGCGTGCAGGGGACCCCATGATTCTGAAGGCGGACAACGTACACAAGACGTACACGATGGCGCGCAAGGGGCTGCACATTCTGCGCGGCGCGAGCCTGTCGGTGGGGGATCAGGAATCGCTGGCGGTGATCGGGGTCAGCGGCGCGGGCAAGAGCACGTTGCTGCACATCCTGGGAGGGCTGGACCGGCCGGAGTCGGGACAGGTGTGGCTGGGCGATGATCCGCTGTACGGCATTTCCTCGCGCAAGCGCACGCGGCTGCGGGCGACCCAGATCGGATTTGTGTTTCAGTCTTATCACCTGCTGCCGGAAATGGACGTGCTGGAGAATGTCATCCTGCCGGCGATGGCGCTGGCGGGCGGGCTGAGCGAGGCCCAGCGGCGCAAGCGCGGGATGGAGTTGCTGGAGTCCGTGGGGCTGGCGGATCGTTGCGAGCACCGGCCGATGGAGCTTTCGGGTGGCGAGCAGCAGCGCGTGGCGCTGGCCCGGGCGCTGATGAACCAGCCGCGGCTGGTGCTGGCGGATGAACCGACGGGCAACCTGGACGACGGCACGGGCCGGCAGATTCTGGACCTGCTGTTCACGCTGACGCGGCGGGACGGTCACGCCCTGGTCCTGGTTACGCATCACCGCGAGACGGCATTGCGCTGCGACCGCGTGCTGCGCCTGGAGCAGGGCGTGCTGGTTCCGGCGGATGGGGGCGGCGGGACGGATATTCCTCGCGACGTTCGGCGCTGACTACTTTCGGGGCGGGCCGAAGAGCCTGGCCATGAACTCGCCATTGGCGAGGGCGCCGAGGGTGCCGGCCTGGCAGGCGGATTCATCGAAGGTCTGCACGCGGTCCGGCGCGACGCCGGCCATGCGAATGGATACGGGGACGGGGGTGCGCGTGTGCTTGCCCAGGGCGATGGGCACCGGGTGGTCGGGCAGCACGGCGACATTCACGTCGGGGCCGACAGCCTTGAGCACCGGCACCACGATGCGCGAATCAAAGTCCTCGATCGCCTGCAATTTCAGTTTCAGATTCTGTTCGTGCGAGACTTCGTCAATGGCCTCGACGTGGATATAGACGAAGTCGTGTGACTGCAGCGCCTCGATGGCGGCCTTGGCCTTGCCTTCGTAGTTCGTGTCGATGTAGCCGGTGGCCCCGGGGACGGCGATGGGGGTCATGCCGAGGCAGCGCCCGAGCCCCATGATGACATCGACGGCGGAGATGACGGCGCTGGATCGGATGCCGTATTTGTCCGAGAGTTTGCGAATGGCGCCGGCCCGGCCGCCGCTCCACGGCCACACGCCATTGGCGAGCGCATGACCGGCGGCGCGCAGTTTGCGGTTGGCGGGGCTGGCTTCCAGGACCGCCGGGGCTTCCGCGATGAGGCGGCGGAGAAAGGCGACCGTGCGATCGGCAGCGGGCTCCATGGCCTTGGGAAGGTGTTCGGCGACACATTCGCCCTGATTATCGTCGGGCTTTTCGGTCTTGACGCGATCGGAGTACTCGGCCCCCGACAGCACGAGGATATTGCGGTAGCTGACGCCGGGATGAAACTTGATGGTGGGGGTTCCGAAGTGGGCGTTCAGGACGTCCACCAAGTCGCGTGCCACGTCTGGCGCCACATGGCCGCCGGAGAAATCCTTGAGCACGCCATCGGCCTGGGTGGTCAGGTTGACGCGGAAGGCGATGTCCTGGGGGCCCAGCGGGAGGTTGCGTCCGGCGGCTTCAAGGGGGCCGCGGCCGCACATTTCGGAGGCCAGATCGCATCCAAGGACAGACATGTTGGCGACGTCGCTGCTGGTCGGAAATCCGGCTGGCAGCGTCAGCAGGGTGCCGCTGATGCCGTCGCGAGCGATAGCGTCCATACCCGGGGTGCGGGCGGCCTGCAGGGGGGTCCGGCCGCCGAGGTCGGCGAGGGGTTCATCGGCCATGCCGTCGCCGAGGAAAACGATGGTTTTGCGGGCGCTCATGGGCCGGAAGATTGCCAGAGGGGCGGGTGGGGTGTCAATCACGCTGGGCAAAGGAGTTGCATCCGGTTGGCGGCCGCCTTTTTGCTTTAAGCCGTGGGGCCCCTCCGGTATGGTCCACGGCGTGTGTTTACGGGAGATCATCAGGCCATGAGAGTCTTGTCGGGAATTCAGCCGTCCGGGAAACTGCACCTGGGCAATTACTTTGGGATGATGAAGCCGGCCATCGAGCTTCAAGACAGGGGCGAGGCGTTCCTCTTCATTGCCAATTACCACGCGTTGACCACGGTGACGGATCCGGAGCAGCTGCGCCGGGCCACGCTTGACGTGGCGTTGGACTTCCTGGCCTGCGGGCTCGACCCGGCGAAAGCCGTGTTCTTCAAGCAGAGCGACGTGCCGGAAGTCACGGAACTCACCTGGCTGCTGTCGACCGTGACGCCCATGGGGTTGCTGGAGCGGTGCCACTCGTACAAGGACAAGACGGCGCGGGGCATTCCGGCCAATCACGCGCTATTTGCGTATCCGGTCCTGATGGCGAGCGACATCTTGGCCTACCAGTCCAACGTGGTGCCGGTGGGTCGGGACCAGAAGCAGCATGTGGAGGTCACGCGGGACATCGCGATCAAGTTCAACAACGAGTTTGGTGCGACCTTCACGATTCCCGAGCCGTCGATTCGCGACGATGTGGCCGTGGTGCCGGGGATTGACGGGCAGAAGATGTCCAAGTCGTACGACAACCACATCGAGCTATTCGGCGCGGAGAAGGAGACCAAGGCGCGGATCATGCGGATTGTGACAGACAGCACGCCGCTGGAGTCTCCGAAGAACCCGGACACGTGCAACGTGTTTGCCCTGTACCGCCTGTTCGCGAGCGAGGCACAGGCGGCTGAGCTGGCGGCGCGTTACCGGGCGGGGGGCATGGGGTACGGGGAGGCGAAGAAGGCGCTTTTCGCGCTGGTGTGGGAGACCCTGGCTCCGTTTCGTGCGCGGCGCCAGGCGTTGGAGCAGGATGTGGCGGGCGTGGAGGCGATCCTGGCGCGCGGGGCGGAGCGCGCGCGCAGCGAAGCGCGGCGGACGCTGAATGCGGCACGCCGGGCGATGGGATTGGATTAAGGGGGAGGGGGCTGGAGGCGGGAGGAAGGGTTCAGGGTTCGGGGGTGGGAGGCAGGGGCACCATTGGCCCTCCTTCTGAACCCTGACCCCTGAACCCTGACCCCCGCCCGTGCCGGTCAGAAAGTTTTATGGTTCAAGAGGAATATAAAGTCGATCTGGATGTCTTCGAGGGGCCGCTCGATCTCCTTCTGTATTTGATCAAGAAGGAAGAGGTCGACATCTACAATATTCCGATCGAGAAGATCACCACGCAGTACATGGAATATCTGAACCTGATGCGGATGCTCGACCTGAACATCGCGGGCGAGTTCATCGTCATGGCGGCGACGCTGATGATGATCAAGAGCCGGATGCTGCTGCCGGTGGAGGAGCGGCCCGAGCTGGAAGAGGAAGAGGGCGAAGATCCGCGATGGGAGCTGGTGCGGCAGCTGGTGGAGTACAAGAAGTTCAAGGATGCGGCGGCGGTGCTGCAGGAGCACGAGCTGCGCCAGGAAAACATCTTTCAGTTCGGTGCCGAGGCCGTGGTGGTGGAGACTGACAACGCCGGCCTGCCGATCCAGGACATCAGCCTGTTCGATTTGATTTCGGCGTTCAAGGAAGTGCTTAAGAAGGCGCGCCCGGAGCAGCTCGGCGAGATCCGGGGCGAGCAGTTCACGGTGTCGGACAAGATCGATGCGATCCTGTCCCGGCTGAAGACCGAGAAAACCGTTGCCTTTACGAAGCTTTTTGGTGAAATGAGCCCCCGGCACGAGATCGTCTGCACGTTTCTGGCCGTGCTGGAACTGCTTCGACTCCGGCAGATCACCGCGGCGCAGGACGGGCCGTTTGCGGAAATCACCATTCACCGCCTGGATGCGCAGCCGGCAGCGGTGTGAGGTGCGTCGGGCAGGTGATGGTGGCGGAGTGAGTGGCGTGGGCGTGCCGGCCGGGCGGGCGCGGCGGCGTGGTGCAGAAACAGAGAGCGGGCATTTATGTCAGTTGCGAACCGCGTACCGAATTTGAAGGAAGTGCTGGGCGCCATGATCTTTGCGGCCAACCGGCCGCTGACTGTGCGCGAGATGCGCGGCTGCCTGGTCGAGGTGGCCGAGACCGTGGGCGACCACACGAAGGTGTTTGCCGAGGTCAAGGATGCGGACATCCGTTCCGCGCTGGCGGAGCTGACGAGCGATCTGGACACGCACCGGAACGGGTTCCGGCTGGCCGAGGTGGCGACGGGGTACCGGCTGCAGAGCGACGAGGCCTGCGGCACGTGGCTGAAGCACCTGCTGGACATGCGCAAGACCAACCGGCTTTCGCAGCCGAGCCTGGAGACCCTGGCGATCATCGCGTGCCGACAGCCCGTCAGCCGCACGGAGATCGAGGGCATTCGCGGCGTGAGTGTCGACCACGTGATCAAGGCGCTGATGGAGGTGCAGCTGGTGCGCATCGTCGGGCGCAGCGAGCTGCCGGGGCGTCCGTTCCTGTATGGGACGACGCAAGTGTTCCTGGATCATTTCGGGTTGAAGAGCATCGACAGCCTGGGCGATCTCACGGGGATGAAGTTACAGGCGCGCAAGCCGACGGTGGCGGAGGCCGCGGCGGATGTGACGGAGCCCCCGGTGGAGGAGGCGGCGGCACCGGCGGAGCCGGCGGCGGGCGAGGCGCCCGTTCCGGCGCCGACCAAGGGCGCGGAGCCTTCGGAAGGGGTAACGGAGACCCATGAACCTGGATGAACTGCGACAGCAGGTGGACGACATCGACCGCGATCTGATGGACCTGTTGTGCCGGCGCGCGGAGACGGCGCTGAAGATCGGCCGTGAGAAGCAGCGGCAGGGCACGGCGATCCATGATCCGGATCGCGAGGAGGCCGTCTTGAAGCATGTCAGCGCGCTCAATCGCGGCCCGCTGCGCAGCGAGGATGTCCGCCGGCTTTTTCGGGATATCATGGCGGCCTGCACGCGATTGCAGGAGAATGTTCCGGGACCGAAGGCGTCCTCCGGGACCGGCGCAGGCGGAGAGGCGCGGGGGGGGCGCGGGCCTTCCGCGTAGCGCTCCCGCTGGCGGTGGAGTCGCGTCAGCGCCCGGGTGGATGAGGTCCGGGGCGGGGGCAAGGAATCACATGACGGAATGGCATGATCTCGCACGTCTGGGCGTGGCCACGCTCGCGAATTACGAACCCGGGCGCCCGATTGAAGACGTGGCGCGGGAATTCGGGTTCACGGACCCGGACCAGATCATCAAACTGGCGTCGAACGAGAACGCGCTGGGGCCGTCGCCGCGCGCCGTGCTGGCGATGCGGGCAGCGGCCGGTCAGATGCATCTGTATCCCGACGGGGGGACGTTCGCGTTGCGCGATGCGCTGGCGCGGCATTTGGATCTGGTGCCGGAGTCCATTCTGCCGGGGAATGGGAGCAACGAGCTGATCGAGTTGCTGGGGCATGTCTTCCTGGGGCCGGGAACCAGCCTGGTCATGGCGGATTGCGCCTTCGTCGTGTACCGCCTGGTGGCGGCCATGTTCGGTGCACAGGTGATCGCGGTACCGATGCGGCAGCACACCCACCATCTGCCCGCGCTGGCGGCGGCCGTGAGGCCGGACACGCGGCTGGTGTTTGTCGCGAACCCGAACAATCCCACGAGCACGTGCGTAAGCCCGGCCGAGATCGACGCGTTCATGGCGCGCATTTCGCCGGATGTGATTGTCTGTTTCGACGAGGCCTACGTGGAGTTGTTGCCGCCGTCGCGCCAGCCGAACACGCTGCACTACGTGCGGGAGGGGCGCAAGGTGGTGGTGCTGCGGACGTTTTCCAAGACGTACGGGCTGGCCGGCCTGCGGGTGGGCTACGCGGCGGCTCCGCCGGCCTGCATTGCGCTTTTGAACCGGATCCGACAGCCGTTCAACGTCAGCGCGATGGCCCAGGTGGCGGCGGTGGCCGCGCTGGAGGACGTGGAGCATGTCGAGCGCACGCGGCGCATGGTGGCGGATGGGCTGGCGTATTTGCAGCGCGAGTTCGAGGCGATGGAGCGGGAGTATGTTCCGGCGAGCGCGAATTTCATCCTGGTGCACGTGGGGCAGGGGCGCGCGGTGTTTGAATCCCTGATGCGCCTGGGGGTTATCGTGCGGCCGATGGATGGCTACGGCCTGCCGCACCATGTGCGCGTGACGGTGGGCACGGCGGCGGAGAACGAGCGACTGGTGCGGGGGCTGCGCGAGGTGCTGGGGACGGGGCCCGGCAGGAGCGGCCTGTGAAGCCGTTCGAACGGCTGGCGATCATTGGGCTCGGGCTGATGGGCGGTTCGCTGGGGCTGGCGGCGAAGCAGCGCCGCGTGGCGCGCCGCGTGGTTGGCTATGCCCGCCGGGCGGAGACGCGCGCGGAGGCCCTGCGGCTCGGCATGGTCGACGAGGCGTGCGCGCAGGCGGCGGAGGCCGTGCGCGGGGCGGACATGGTGGTGCTCTGTGTCCCGGTTTTGTCGATGCCGGACGTGGCGCGGGACTGTCGGGGCGCGTTTGGAGACGGGGCGGTGGTGACGGACGTGGGCAGTACCAAGGCCGAACTCGGGCAGGCGGTTGAGGCGGTGCTGGCGGGCACGGGAGCGATCTTTGTCGGCAGCCATCCGATTGCGGGGTCGGACGAGACGGGGCTGGACGCGGCACGCGTCGATCTTTACGAGAAGGCGGTGGTCGTGGTGACGCCTGCCGGGGGAGCGAGGGCGCCCGGCGTGGAGGCGGTGCGTGTGCTATGGGAAGGCGTGGGGGCGCTGGTGGAGTTGATGACGCCGGAGGCGCATGACGAGGTGGTGGCGCGCACGAGCCATCTGCCGCACCTGGTGGCCTCGGCGCTGGTGCGCACGGTGCTGGGGCAGGAGGCGGACCGGGTGGCGCGCTTCTGCGGCAGCGGGTTTCGTGACACGACGCGGGTCGCGGGCGGTTCAGAAGCGATCTGGCACGACATTGTGAAGACGAATCGCGGGGCGGTGCGGGCGGAACTCGGCGCATTTGCGGCGGAGTTGGAGCGCTTGCGCGCCCTGCTGGCGGACGACAATTTTGACGGGATCCGGGAGTATCTGGCGCAGGCGCGGGCGAGGCGGCGGGCGCTTCCCAAAGGAAAGTGATGGGCAGCATGAGCGGTCCGGCGGGTGACAAGAAGACGGGAGCGGTGCAGGTGGACGGGGACGATCGCATCGTCACGCCGCACCCGCGCATTCGGGGGACGCTGCAGGTGCCGGGCGACAAGAGCATGTCGCACCGCGTGGCCATGCTGGCGGCGCTGCTGGACGGGACGTCGACCATCGATGGGTTCCTGGCGAGCGAGGATTGCCTGCATACCGTGCAGGCGATGCGCGACCTGGGGGCGCAGGCCACGCAGGACGGGGCCACCGTGACGATCACGGGAACAGGCGGGCGCTACCGGTCGCCGATGCGCGTGCTCGACATGGGCAATTCCGGCACGGGCATGCGGCTGCTGACCGGGTTGCTGGCGGGGCATCCGTTTCCAGCCGAGCTGACGGGCGACGCCTCGTTGCGCTCGCGGCCGATGAAGCGCATCCAGGAGCCGCTGGAGCAGATGGGGGCGCGGCTGGAACTGCTCGGTCCGCGCGGGTGCGCGCCGATCCGCGTGCATGGGGCGCGGCTGAAGCACGTGACGTACGTGTTGCCGATGGCCTCGGCGCAGGTCAAGTCCTGCGTGTTGCTGGCGGGGTTGCTGGCGGAGGGGCGGACGACGGTGGTGGAGCCGAAGGCGACGCGTGATCACACGGAGCGGTTGCTGCGGGCGTTGGGCGTGCGGTGCGAGTCCAACGGCCTGGAGATCACGGTTGATGGGACCGGCGACCGGCTGCCGCGGCCGCGGTCGCAGGCGTGGTCCGTGCCGGGTGATTTTTCGGCGGCGGCGTTCTGGCTCGGGGCGGCGGCCATGCTGCCCGGGTCGCAGGTGCTGCTGACCAATGTTGGCCTGAATCCGCGGCGTACGGCGTTCTTGGATGTGCTGAAGCGGATGGGGGCGCGCATCGAGATCTTCCCCACCGACACGCAGAACAGCTGGGAGCCGGCGGGCGCGGTGTCAATCGAAGGCGGCGAGCTTCAGGGCACAGAGGTGGCGGGGGAGGAGATCCCCAACTTGATCGACGAATTGCCGATGGTGGCAGTTCTCGGTGCGCTGGCGAAGGGGCGGACGGTGATTCGCGACGCCGAGGAGCTGCGCGTCAAGGAAACGGACCGCATCACGGCGATGCTGCGTTGCCTGAGCGCCTTCGGCGTGAAGGGCGAGGAGCGGCCGGATGGCATGGTGGTAGAGGGCGGGGCGCGGATACGGGGCGGGGGCGAGGTGACCAGTTTCGGCGACCATCGCATTGCCATGTCGGGGGCGGTGCTGGCGCTGGCGGCGGACGCCCCGGTGCGCATTCGCGATGTGGCCTGCGTGGCAACCTCGTATCCGGCATATTGGACGGATCTGGTAAAACTCGTGGCGGGTGGCCAGCGCGTGGAGGCAGCATGAAGGCAGATGAGGGGGCGGCCTCCGTGGTGGTGGCGATCGACGGGCCGGCGGCATCGGGAAAGTCCACGGTATCGCGGCGCCTGGCGGGCGCGCTGGGGTACTTGTATGTGGATTCGGGCGCGCTGTATCGCGGCGTGACATGGGCGGCGCTGGAGCAGGGTATTCCGGGAACCGACACGGCGCGCGTGCTGAGCTGCATGGCGGCATGCCGGTTCGCCTTCGAGGTGGCGGATGGGGCGGTGGTCTTTACGATTGATGGTTTTCGCCCGGTGGGCCAGTTGCGCACGGAGACGGTGAACCGAAATGTCAGCCCGGTGGCGGCCGTACCCGAGGTGCGTGTGCAGGTGGTCGAATGGCTGCGCAGCCTGGTGCGGTTCGGCTCCCTGGTGATGGAAGGGCGGGATATTGGCACCAAAGTTTTCCCGGCGTCGCCCTTCAAATTCTACCTGGACGCGGCGCCCGAGGAGCGGGCCCGTCGCCGGCACGAGGAGATGGCGGGCCAGGTCAGCGCGGCGGAGGTGGGAGAATCGCTCAAGCGGCGCGACCTGATCGACAGTCGCCGCCAGATGGATCCGCTGAAAGTGGCGGCCGACGCCAGGGTGATCGATTCGACGGGCATGGGCGTGGATGACGTCGTGCAGGTGATCCTGGCGGACATTGAAGCGCGTCGGGCGTGCGCATCTTGAATTCGCTTGCCTGCGGCGGGTAATGGCTAGTATGGTGATGCGGTTTTGCGCCTTGTGTGGCGCGTGCCTGCTGGTGGGGATGCATGCCAAAAGACGACTCTATTGAAATTGTCGGAACCGTGGTGAAGGTGCTGCCGGCGACCATGTATACGGTGAAGCTGGAGAACGGCCACGAGGTGCTCGCGCACATTTCCGGCAAGATGCGGAAAAACTTCATCCGCATCACGGCGGGGGACAAAGTCACCCTGCAGATCTCGCCCTACGACCTGACCAAGGGTCGCATCACCTACCGCCACAAGACCTGAGGTTCTGACGGCGGTGTTGATGTTCTGCGCTTGCGCGCTCCGAATCCGGCTGATGGCCTTATACGGCCTGTGCCGGTTGGTTGCTCCCGACACACGCCCGTCCTGCCGGACGTGGCCTCCTTCACGGTTGCGGGTAGAAGGCGTCCCAAGGCGGGAAAATAGTCAGGCTTGTTTCCGTCAAGCCGTCGACCGTGAACATGACGTTGGTGTCGCGCGGCCTAACCTGCAGTGTCATGTCCATCTCGGGTTGGAACGGATACGTCATGATCCGCCGCGTGAGGAATGACCCGGCCGCATCGACGCCCACGGTTTCGCCTGCGCCGTCGATCGAGAAGGATGTCCTCAGGTTCTCCGGCCCGTGCCTATAGAGGGACGTTCCAATTTCATCGAAGACGTGCCCGCTTGCATAGAGGCTCCAAACCCATTGACGCCTGACGACTTCCGGAACCCAGCGCAGGTGGAGGGCCCCGACCGCTTCGCGGGCCATGAGGCTGATGCGCGGCGGGATGACCAGGCAGAAGCGCGCCGCCAAGTCTACGTATTCGCCCCTGTGGTAGGTCTGCGCCGTGCACGACACGCGATAGAAGCCGGGCGGAAGGTCCTCCGTGTGCACGGTGTCGCCATCGCGCGCGTCGGCCGTGCCGGCGGACAGGTTTTCGATTACCCAGTGGAACTCGCCTAATGCCGTCGATTCCCGCGCGTCCAGCATCAGCAGGCCCTGGGCATCGAGGCGTGGTTTCGCGACGAGGACGGGAACGTCGCTGTCGAACGAGAAGGTGTTATCGGCGGCATCGATATACTGGAACCGGAAGCCCAGGTCCCAGAGAGATGGATTTGGTGGCGGGGCGTCGACCAGGAGCCAGCCATATTCGCTGACAAATTCAGTATCCACGCATACGAGACCCTTGTGCGCGAAGTCCGCGGCATACAGGGCGAGGGCATGGACGCCATTCTGCCGGTGCAGGATGGGGGTCTGCAGGGAGAAGTTACCAGTTTCATCGATGGCAACAGGCAGCCGCAAGCCATCGACATCGACGTGGGCGCGGGAGACGCCGCTGCTGCCGAGAAGCCCAGCCTGCATGGCATCCCACACATGGCCCCAGACGCGCATGATGGGAAACGGGATGGCGGCATCGATCTTGCCGTGTACGGCTCCGGCGGGCGGGTGGCGATCGGGGCGTACGGCATTGGTGGGCCATGCGATCCAGAAGGAGGGAGGCGTTTGTGAAGCGGGAGGCGGGAGCGAGACGCGAACTTCGTAGACATCGCTGCGCCATGCCGTCAGGAGCAGGGCGGCGGCGTTCCACGCTTCCCACGTTGTGCCGTCGACGTGTCGGAGGGCCCAGGTTGACGCGCCGTTGGGCCCTCGCGGCGTGACCAGTTGCAGCCAGGCCAAACCGCCGGCGGTAAACCCGCGCAGGTAGGTGTTCGTGGGAGCTGGGCCATCCTGCTGCCACGGCACATCATCCACGTAAAGCCTCGGGGGCGACTGATCCTGAAGCGTCTGGGTATATGGGTCTGGAAATGCCCCAAACGGATAGACGTGTGGCGGCGGTGCAGCCGTCTTGGCAGGTGAAGAGCGTGCCCACACGCTGACCGTCGACCATGCCATCACGCCCATGAGCATGACAACAGGTCGCAAGATGCTGGTGCAACGCATCGTCATTCGACGGTCTCCGTGTACCATCGCGGCCACGATCCCAAGCTAAAGTAAGTCACCCCGGTTCGCGGTCCAGTCCAAACGCCTTCAGGCAGGTGCGGAAATCGGGTGGGGGGGTCGAGCGGGCGGTGACGAGCTTGCCCGCCGTGGGGTGGGGGAATTGCAGCAAGGTGGCGTGCAGCATCTGGCGGGGAACCTGCATGAAGGCGGGAGACAGGCCGTGTTGCGGGCCATACTGGCGGTCCCCGAGCACCGGGTGCCCGATGTCGGCCAGGTGACGTCGGATCTGGTGTGTGCGTCCGGTCAAGGTCTGCAGCGCGACGTGGCTGGCGGCAGGCGTCGCCTTGAGCGTTCGCATCCTGGTGACAGCCGTCAGCCCGTCGATATTGGCATCGATGGTCTGCGCGGGTGGATGGGGGCGGCCCATGACGAGTGCCGTGTATTCCTTTTCGACGGCATGGGTGCGGAACAGCTCAATGGCGGCGGCGAACGCGGCGGGACCGCGTGCCACGAGCAGGCAACCGGAGGTGTCCTGATCGAGGCGATGGGCGACGATGAGGGTCGAGTCACTGCGCTCGTCGCGCAACTGGAGTTCGACACTCGCGGGCCCATTGGTCAGCATGCCCGCGGGCTTGTCGACGATAAGGTACTCCGCATCCTCGTGCAGAACGCGGATGGGAACGCGGCGCGGGGCCGTGGGGGCTGGCGGCTGAAGGACGCGCACGGTGTCACCACCGGTAAGTGTGTGTCCCGCCATCCAGACGCGCTGGCCATTGACGAAGACCTGGCGGTTATCGAGCAGGGATTTGGCGCGGTTTCCGGACACGCTGAGGCATTTGGCGAGGTAATCGCGCAGGCGGGTGCCGGCATCGGGGCGCTCCACCTTGAATTCGCTCATATTCCCGAGGTCGACCTTGGGGAGCGGGGCATGGCGAGCGGGATAGGCTGGCGGGCGTGATCGGTCGCGCGCCCAGGGCGCACCCGGTCCGGAGGTTGAGCGGCCCTTGTCACGCGGACCGGCTCCGCGGCGGCGTCCCGCGCGTGGAGATTTTCGTTCGTTTCTGCTCATGGTAAGGCTTTTGTCACGGTTTGGTTTGTGCTAGGCTACCCGGTCGCTTGGTTCAGGGAGCCGTAATTTGCTGCTGGCCCCGAGTATAGGGATGGGCCGCGAAATGTGCAGCAACGGATTGTGAAGCAAGCTCCGCGGGCACGGCCAATGGCGTCACCGCAGGGCAGGGAGCGTAAACATGGCAGTGGATCTGACGAGCACGAAGGATGTGAACGCGTTGTCCGAATGGTTCGTCGGTGCGCTCAGCGCCGACCCGCTGCCGCTCGACCATCTGCTGGGGGTGCTGGATGCGCTGCAGCGCGATGGCCGCCGCAAGCTGTGCCGCGAGTGGGCCGAGATGCTGCGCGAGGCCGTCACGGAGCGCGGGGATGCATCCGGGCTGGTGCGGGTATTGAACATCGGCGCGCGGGCCGCCGAGGACCTGGTTTCCTTCCGCCTGGCCTGCCGGCCGTGGCTGAGCATCCTGTTCACGGATCGCAGGCACGCGGCGTTTCTGGAAAGCGTCGGCTTTGATACCAACTTGTCTCCGATTGAGTCCCTGCGCCGGTTGGGCGTGCTGATGGGGCTGAAGGACGGCGCCTTCTGCATGGACAAGACCTGGGGCTTCGGGGTTGTGCAGCGCGTGGACGACTTCTACAAGAAGGTGACGATCGACTTCTCGCGCAAGCCGGGGCACGTGATGACCTTTGCGTACGCGGCGGAGTCGCTGCAGCTGGTCGGTCCGGACCACCTGCTGGCGCGCAAGCACACGAAGCCGGCCGAACTGGCGGCGCTTGCCCGGGAGAACGCCGGGGAAATCGTGCACGTGGCGCTGGCCAGCTACGGACCGTTGACGGTCGTGCAACTGCAGGAACTGATTGGCCAGGAGGGGATTGACGGCGGCGACTGGAAGGGGTTCTGGGACCGCGCGCGCAAGGCGTTGAAGAGCGACCCGCTGGTGGAAGTTCCCACGCGTCGCAGCGAGCCGTTGCGGCTGCTCCAGGCGCGCAAGGCGTACGACGCGGACTGGTTTGCGGCGCTGCAGAAGGAGCGCGATGCGAAGACGATTCTGGAGCGCGCCGTTGAGCTGGAGAAGTCGGGCGAGGCCGAGGGGTTGGATCCGGAGTTCCGGAAGGCGTTGGCGGAGCGTGTGGCCTTTGGCGTGATGGGGGCCGAAGACCGGCATCCCGAGCTGGCGGCGCGCCTGGTGCTGACCGCGGAGCGGATGAACCTGGCCAATGCCGGCTTCGATCTGGCGTCGGCCGCGCAGAAGTTGACCGAGCGGGACCGGTTGCTGGGCTGCATGAATCTGCCGGCGCGCGAGGTGGATTCCCTGCTGCGCCTGCTGGAGCAGCACCTGTCGGACGCGGGCGACCGGCTGGCGCGGCTCGTGCCCCGGCTGCCCATCCACGCGGCGCGCGTGGTGATCGACAGCCTGCGCGCGGCGGGCCGCAGCGACGCCGTGGCGCAGATGGCGCGTGAAGGCCTGCTTTCGCGAACGGTGAGCACGGAGGTGATGGACTACCTGTGCGAGCACCGCGAGCTGTTGTCGGAGTGGCAGCTCGGCAGCCTGAGCGACCTGCTGCTGCAAGTGATTGTGGCCCTGGAGGCGACGGTGTCGGGCGAGCGCTATCGCACGCAGAAGGCACTGCGCGAGCGGTTCGAAGATCGGGCCTGGCTGGAGCCGGTGCTGGCCGCGCTGGACGCGCGCGAGCGCAGCCAGCTGCTGGGGCGCATCCGCCAGTCGCGCGGCTGGGAAGAGACGGCGCGGCGGTCCCTGATGGGGCGCATCATCAAGCTGTATCCGGATCTGGAGACCGTGGTGGCACGGGTGGATCGCAAGCCGGAAGAGAAGAAGGATGCACGCTTCAGTTCGTGGCGCAGCTACCGCGAGCGGCAGAAGCAACTGCGGGAGCTCGTGGAAATCAAGATTCCGGAGAACAGCAAGGCGATTGCCCATGCGCGCGGGTACGGCGATCTGCGGGAGAACTTCGAGTACCAGGCGGCGAAGGACGAGCAACGGCTGCTGATGCGGCGCCAGGGCGAGCTGGAACAGGACCTTGGTGAAGTGAAGGGCACGGATTTCGCGGGCATGCCGACGCAGGTTGCGGGCATGGGGGTGGGCGTCAGCCTGCAGCACGCCAACGGCGAGGTTCACATCTACTGGGTGCTGGGCGAGTGGGATCGGGACGAGATCCTGAACATCATCTCGAACAAGAGCGAGCTGGCGAAGCGGCTGGAGGGCGCCACGGCGGGGACCGAGATCACGCTGCCGGGCGATCCCGAGGGACAGATGAGCCGCGTGCTGGCGATCCTGCCGCTGACGGACGAGATCAAGGCTTGGGTGCGGGCGACGGCCTGAGCGGGTTTGCCGCGCGTGTCACGCAACGTTATCCTTCGCGCGTCGGTCGTGCTGGCCTGGCTCGTCTGCATGGCCTTGCTGGTGCGCTTCGAGGCGTTTCCCGAGTACTTCACCCGGACCATGCCCGGGTATCGCAGCTTGCTGAGCGATGACGTGCTGCTGGAAGACAGCTGGTCGCGCATTCTCCACCAGGGACAGCCGATCGGGTACAGCCACACGGAGCTGGCGATTGACCAGGCGAACCCGCTCCAACACTACGCCCTGCAAAGTCACGTCTTCGTGCGTTTGAAGGCGCTGGGCACCGAGCAGCGCATTGATGTGGACACCGTGGCGCACGTGGACGTCACGCACCGCCTGCAGCGGTTTTCTTTTACGCTGTCCACCCGGGACACGCGGATGGAGATTAGCGGCCGGCGGGGGGAGGGCAGCCACTTTGCCGTGACCATGAAGTCGGCGCTCAACACTCAGACGTTGGACGTGGAGATTCCGGACGACGTCATCCTGTACTCCCCGATGACGGAGATGGCGCTGAAGCGGCTGCGCCCGGGCGGCGAATTGACCATGCGGACCTTTGATCCGGCGTCGCTGTCGCCGTCGCGCATGACCGTGCGCGCCCTGCGCGAGGAGCCGTTTGAGCGCCAGGGGGCGACCCAGACGGTCACGGTGCTGGAGACGGAGTACCAGGGGATGGCCGTTCATTCGTGGCTGGCGAAGGATGGGACACTGCTGCGGCAGGACACGCCGCTCGGGTGGAGCATCGAGTCGTGTACCGCGGATGAAGCGCTGGCGACGATTCGCCAGTCCCGCGGTGGCGGCGACATGCTGGCCGACGTGGCTGTACCGGTTATTGGCACGATTCATCGACCGGCGAGCTGCCGGTTGCTGCGGCTGCGCCTGTCCGGCGTCAGCTTCAAGCCCAGGGAGCTTGAGACGAATCGTCAGAGCATAGACGTCGCCGGGGAGAAGGACGTGGTTCTGCGTGTACGCCGCGGGCGCTTTCCGAGAGGCGCCGGCGGCGCGAGAGAGTTGGGGAAAGCGGAGCGCGCGGCCGCGCTGGCGGCCACCGCGTTTGTGCAGTCCGACGCGCCCGAGATGGTGGCCATGGCGGAGCGCGTGGTGGGCGGTCTGACCAATGACGCCGAGCGCGTGAAGGCGCTGACGCATTGGGTGAATGCCAGCGTGAGGAAGGAAATGACGGTGAGCCTGCCGTCGGCCCTGGATGTGCTCAAGACCATGGCGGGGGATTGCAACGAGCACACGTACCTGTTCACCGCCCTGGCGCGCGCCGTGGGCATTCCGGCCAAGATCATGGTGGGGCTGGCGTATCATGAGGGCGCCTTCTACTATCACGCGTGGCCGGCGGCGTATGTTGGCGAGTGGGTGGAGGTGGATCCGACCTGGGGCCAGGAGGTCGTCGACGCCACGCACATTCGGATGGTGGAAGGCGAGATCAGCCAGCAAATGGACATCATCAAACTGGTTGGTCGCCTGCGGATCACCGTGTTGGAGGAGGCGGAATGATCGAGATCCAGGCACTTCACAAATACTATGGAAGCGTGCACGCCGTCCGGGGGATCAACCTGAGCGTGCCGAAGGGCGAAGTGTTCTGCTTCCTGGGGCCAAACGGCGCGGGCAAGACCACGACCATCAAGATTCTGACCGGGTTGATGCGGCCGAGCAGCGGGCGCGTGCGAGTGGGGGGCCTGGACGTGCAGACTTCACCCCTGGAGGCCAAACGCATCATGGGCTACATCCCGGACATGCCGTTCCTCTACGAGCGGATGACGGTGGAGGAGGTTTTTCGTTTTACCGGAGATCTCTACGGCGTTGCGTCTGGCGAGACGGAGCAGGCGCTGATGCGGTACTTCGACCTGTTTGCGCTGCTTGAGCACCGGGACGTGCTGGTGCACGATCTGTCGCATGGCATGCGGCAGCGGCTGATCTATGCCTGCACATTCCTCCATGATCCGGCCGTGCTGTTCGTCGACGAGCCGCTGATCGGGCTGGATCCCTACACCATCCGCCTGATCAAGGATCTGCTGCGCGAGAAGGCGCGCGGGGGGATTACCGTCTTCCTGACGACGCACATCCTGGCGCTGGCGGAAGACATCGGGGACCGCATCGGCATCATCCGGGACGGCGATCTTTGCGCGTTGGGAACGCTTGACGAGCTGCGCCGGCGGCACGGGGGGCGAACGCTGGAGGACGTCTTTCTCGGGCTCACACGACCGGAGGGCCGCCCATGAGCGTTGCCGCAGCCATTCGGCGGAAGCATGTGGCGCACGTGGTGAACGGGTGGCGCCTGCTCCGTTCGCAGCCGCGATTCAAGGTGCTGTTCATTCTGGTCTTCGCCACGGCGTGCGAGATCGGGCTCTGGAAACTGTTTGCGGATGGATTTGATTTCCTGGAGCGCTTCGGCGGCGTCGCGGGCATGATCATGGCCCGCCTCTTTTCGCTGTTCTACATGGGCATGTTCATGATGCTGGTCATGTCAGGCATCGTGACGTCGTACGCCACGCTCTTTCGCTCCGATGAAATGGCGTATTTGCTCGTGCGTCCGTTGCCGGTCAAGCTGGTGGTCGTCTACAAATTCTTCGAATCGGCCTACCTGTCCTCGTGGGCCTTCCTGTTTATCATTCTTCCCTTCGTGGGCGCCTACGCCGTGCATTTGCATCTGGGTTTCCGGTTCGGACTGTGGACGGCCGTCTTCTCGCTGCCATTTTTGGTCATCTGCTCAGGGCTGGGGACCATCGTCATCCAATGTGTTGTGCGCTGGTGGCCGCGGCGGGTGGGGCACAAGCCGCTGCTGCTGGCTGCTGGCACGGCCCTGGGCCTGGGGTTGTGGCTGGCCAAGGACAAGGTGGAGGCTGGTGAAGGGACGCGGTTTGCACTTTCGGCGCTGATTCCGGGGATGCGGCTGTCCGGTAACATGCTGATGCCCAGCGCATGGACGGCGGACGGGATCCAGGCGTTCACGCGCGGCGAGTGGGCGCGTGGCAGCCTGCTGCTGGCGGTGGTCGTGACGACCGCGGCGGTGCTCACGCTCGTGGTGGAAGGGCTCGGACGGGCAACGTTTCAGACCGCCTGGGAAAGCGTGAGCGAAGGCGGCGGCCGGCGCGGTCGACCAGCCGCCATTTTCGCCTGGGGCGACCGTGTGCTCGGGTTTCTGCCGGGCGACGTTCGCGCCATGATCATGAAAGACGTGCGCACCTTCTTCCGGGACGCCATGCAATGGTCGCAAGTGCTGATCTTTTTCGGGCTCCTGGGGATGTACTTTGCGAATCTGCGGACCTTTCACTACGACACCTACAGCCCGACCTGGCGCAACATGGTGTGCTTTCTGAATGTCTTCAGCGTGTCCGCCGTGCTCTGTTCACTCGGGGCGCGGTTCATCTATCCGCAGTTGAGCCTGGAGGGGCAGGGGTTCTGGCTGTTGGGACTGGCACCCACGAATATGCGGCGGATCCTGCTGAGCAAGTTTGCGCTCGCGATTGTCTGCACGGGAGTCGTGAGCGTGTTCCTGATCGGCCTGTCATCGTCCATGCTCAAGGTGGGAGGGGTGCAGGTGGTGGTGTCGGTGGCGCTCGTGGGCTGCGTGGTGCTGGCGGTCTGCGGGTTGTCGACAGGGCTTGGGGCCATCTTCATGGATTTGCGGCAGCGTAATCCTGCTGCGATCGTGGGCGGGTTTGGGGGGACGGTGAATCTCGTGCTGAGCCTGGGGTACATGCTGGCCGCGATTGTCCCTTTCGGGTTGGCGTTCCACCTGCGCGCGGCAGACCTGATCGATGAGACGTTTCTGCACCGCAGTCTGGGGTTCAGCGCGGCGTGGTGCCTGCTGTTGACGGCGGCGGCGACGGCGGCCCCCCTGGTGTTGGGGGTTCGCGCCCTGCGGGACCGGGACTACTGATCCTGCCCGCATCGACGGGCAGCGCCGTCACCCGCGGGGGGGGGCCGCCGAGTGGGGTTTCAGAACAGGCGCTGCTTGCCTTCAGTTCGGGGCGGGATGCTGCAAATCGTCGCAGAGGGCGAGCATGACATCGCGCAGCTTCGCATCGGCGTTGAAGACGGTGTACTCCACGGTGCGGCTGACCGGGCCGGCGGTGATGCGACCGTCCGCCGTGTGGATCAGTTTGAGCGTGATGGAATCGCTGCGCTGCTCGGTGACGCGTCCGAGATACTGCAGGGAGCGTGAGCCGAGTGGGCTGACATCGATGACGAGCAGATACTCGGCGACGGCGCTGATTTCGGCTCCAGCCGAGAGCGGTTCCACCACCTGGTACGTGCTGCTGCGGAGCGCCGACTGGGCGGAGGAGGCGAGCAGGCCGGCACGGCTGTCGTCGCCGGTGATGGAGATGGCGAGGGAGTTTGCCGGGGGGGCGGGGCGCTGGGCGGGGGGCGGGGAGAGCATGGCCACCTTGCTGAGGTCAGGCTGGACGGGTTCAGTGGCCGAGGCATTGGCGACGGGGGCCGGCGCCGCCGCCTCGTCCGGTGCCTGCACGCTCGCGGCGACTTCCTCGGACGCTACGTCCGGAGCGGAGCTTCCGGTGGGGGCGTCCGCAGGGGCTTCCACGGGCGTGGAAGGTTCGGTGGTCTCGACGGGCGCGGTTGGCGGGAGGGCCGCGACGGCGGCAGCCTCAATGGTGTGTGCGGCCTCCGTGGCCTCGTGACCGGCGCCTGCGGTGGTCTCAGCCGTTGCGGCGGCGTGCGCGAGCGACATGGCCTCCGCGTCGGTGGCCGCGGCACGTTTTTCGGCGGCGGCGCGCTGCCAGAGGGTATAGAGGCCATAGCAGACGCCCGTTCCGAGGAGGGCCACGACGACGATCACGCCCGCGACGATGAGCATCACGTTGGGTTCGGCTTTGGCGGGAGATGCGGCGGGGGGCGTGCTTGAGGCAGGTGCCGCAGGCATGGGTGGCGGTTTGGCGGAGGTGACCGATGCCGCGCGCGGCTTTGGCCGCGGCGCCGTGACCGGTGCCACGTAGGCGCGCGTGGGGGCCTCGGTTTCGGTGTGCTGGGCCGCGATGGGCCGCAGATCTGCCGCCAGTTCGTCCGCGCTCTGGTAGCGCTGTGCCGGGTCGCGCTGGAGCATCTTGTCGATGACGTCGCAGACCGGCCCCGGCAAGTCTGGCGATGCGGTTCGGATGGACAGGAGGTCCCCGTTGACGATTTTCACGATGATGCTTCCGGGGGTTTCGGCATCAAAGGGTTTTCGCCCGCTGACGAGTTCGTAGAAGGTGAGGCCGAGGGAGTACAGATCGCTGCGACCGTCGATGTCCTTGCCCTCGCACTGTTCGGGGGACATGTACTGCGGGGTGCCGAGGAACGAGCCATCCACGGTCAGCTGCGTGTTGGCTGAGGCGACGCGGGCGATGCCGAAGTCCGTGACGCGCACGCGTCCCGCGGGGTCGATCATGATATTGGCGGGCTTGATATCGCGGTGGACCATGCCGTTGCGATGGGCTTCGCCGAGGGCTTCGGCTGTCTGCAGAATGTAGTTGGCGGCCTCGGCGGGCGGGATGCGAGTCCGGGCTTTTTTCAGTTGGGCGAGGCTCTGGCCCTTGACGTACTCCATCGTGAAGTAATGGATGCCTTGCTCTTCACCAATGGCGTAGATGTGGACGATGCCGGGGTGGTTCAACTGGGCCGCGGCCTGGGCTTCGCGCTGGAAGCGCTTGATCATGGTCGGGTCCTGGGAAATTTTCGGACTCATGATTTTGAGGGCCACCACGCGATTGAGGGACTCCTCATCGGCCTTGTACACGGTGGCCATGCCGCCGCGTCCGAGTTCGCTGAGGATCTGGTAATGGCCGAAGCGCGACCCGACAAGATCGCCACTGGGGATTAGAGGAAGGCCGACGGTCTGGTCATTCGCTGTGTCGTTGCTCATGGTATACCTGAGGTGATGTGCATGATGGCGCCGGGACGCGCGCAATGTCAGTCCAAACGCGCTGTCGGTCAAGCATATCTGCGGGTGCGATGCGGTACAAGCCTGGTTGGCGGCGCGGGTTTTTTGTATCGCGACAGGGGGCGGGTGCTGGTAATAGGCAAGCGCGGGTGTGGGGCGGGGTCCGGTGGGGAATGTCCACCGGGCGGGTTGGGTTGGCTGATCACGCGTGCCCGGACGAGGGTGCCGACGGACCCCATACGTTGGAACAGGAGGCGTACCATGCACAGGGTACTGGTGGTAGACGACGATTTGGGCATACGCCTTACGCTTCAGGACGTGTTGCGGAGTGCGGGATACGACGTCACGGTGGCGAGCAATGCCGATAGTGCGCAGAGCAAAATGGGGCAGGTGCCGTTCGCCGTCGTTATAACCGACATCTATATGCCGGGGCAGAGCGGCGTCGACTTGCTGCTCACGATCCGGCGCCTGGCGTCCGACGCCCAGGTGATCCTGATTACGGGTGAACCGACGGTGGAGACGGCGGCGGAGGCGGTGCGCGCGGGTGCGGTCGACTACCTGACCAAGCCGTTTGCCAAAGCGGATTTGCTTCACGCCGTCCAAACGGCGGTTCGCATCCACGACCTGGATCAGGAGCGGCGGCGCCTGCTGGAGGAGAACCGAACCCACCAGCGGGAACTGGAGCGGCTGGTACAGGAGCGGACGGTGGATCTCAACGAGAGCAACCACCGGCTGTCGCAGGCCCTGGAGCAAGTTACCAAGGCGCAGCAGCAGTTGGTCCAGCGCGAGCGGCTCAACGCGCTCGGCCAGATGGTCAGCGGGATTGCGCATGACTTCAACAACATCCTGATGCCGATACTGGGCCTGTCGGATTTTCTGGTCACCGACCCGGCCACGCTGGAGAACCGGGGCGAAACGCTTGAGATATTGAAGAGCATCCGCTCGGCGGCGGAAGACGCGAGGAGCCTGGTGCGGCGGTTGCGCGAGTTCTACCGCCCAGACGAGCAACTTGCGCTAAGTCCGGCGGACATCCGGGTTGTGCTGGATCGCGTTGTGGACTTGACGGAGCCGGCGTGGCGGGTGCAGCCCACCGCGTCGGGGCGGGTGATCGAACTGGTTCGCGACTACACGCTGGTTCCCAAGATTTTCTTGAACGAACCACAGATGCGCGAGGTCCTCACGAACCTGATCATGAATGCGGTGGATGCGATGCCGCAGGGCGGCAAGCTGACGCTGTCGACGCGCGTGGTGGATGGGTGTCTGAACGTGGAGGTTCGAGATACGGGAAGCGGCATGTCGGATGAGGTGAAGGCGCGCTGCTTTGAGCCGTTCTTCTCAACCAAGGGGGAGCACGGGTCGGGGTTGGGACTGGCCGTGTGTCACGGCATCGTGCAGCGTCACGGCGGTCGCATCCAGGTGGACAGTGCGCCCGGGAAGGGCACGGCGATCTGCATCCTGCTGCCTCTGCAAAGTCCTCCCGCCTTGCCGGAGCGAGTCCCGGACGTCGAGGTGAGCGCCGGGTGCCTGCGGATACTCGTCATTGACGATGACGTCTGGTCAACCGAGATGGTGTCGCGGTGTTTGACCCGGGATGGCCACCGCGTGGACACGGAAATCAGCGGGGACGCGGGGCTATCGCGCCTGCGCGAACATCCATACGATCTGGTGGTGACTGACAAGGCCATGCCGGGCATGTCGGGAGAGGAGGTGGCGCGCCGGGTCAAGGAGCGCGCGCCGGATGTGCCGGTCATCTTGTTGACCGGACTCGGGGACTTGCTGAAGTTGATGGAACACCCGGTGGCTGGGGTTGATTTCATCTTGAGCAAACCTGTGACGCGGGAGGAATTGCGCCGCGCGGTCAACAGTGTTATGCATCGACGTGTACGCATGGCTCGTGGCTAAGGAGCGTTAAGCATGCGACAAGGGCGGGTGCGGTCCAAGAGAGGTTGCCATGGTGGAGAACTCGAAGTCAGAGTCGACGCTGCAGATTGCCGTGTTGGATGACGATCGCCGGGTGGCAACAACCATGGCAGCCTTGCTGCGCACGCTTGGGGGCAGCACGCGCGTCTACTTTGATCCGGCCATCTTTCTGACCGATTTTGACAAGAGCCCCGTCGACATCGTCATTTCCGATCTTCAGATGCCGGGCTATGACGGGCTGACCGTGCTGCGGCGGGTGAAGGCGCGGTCGCCGACGACAGACGTCATCATTGTCACGGGTGCCGCGGACAAGAAGAGTGCGATTGAGGCGCTGAAAGAGGGGGCGTTCGACTTCTTCGAGAAGCCTGTGGACGGGACCGAGCTGGTGGAGACGATCCGGCGGACGGTGCGATATCGCGAGTTGCTGGCCGAGCGAGACCGTCTGGCCGGGCAGCTTGCGTATGTGGCGGGGCGAGAGGCGGAACGCTGGAGCGCGGACGGGTTTGTGGGGACGGAGCCGTGCATCACGCGTTGCCTGGACGACGTTCGCATGCTGGCTAAGGCGCCGGGCACCTCGGTTTTGATCACGGGCGAAAGCGGCACCGGCAAGGAGCTGGTGGCGCGTGCCATCCATTTCGGCAGTACGCGATGCGAAAGGCCTTTCGTACCGGTGAACTGTTCCGCGGTGCCTTCCGAACTGGCGGAGTCGACTCTGTTCGGGCACGTCAAGGGGGCCTTCACGGGGGCGGTGACGGACAAGAAGGGGTCCTTCGATCTGGCGGACGGGGGCACGCTGTTTCTCGACGAGATTGGTGACATGCCGGCGGCCATGCAGGCCAAGCTGCTGCGGGTGCTGGAGGACGGGATGGTCACGCCGGTTGGAGCCACGCGAACCCATTCCGTGAATGTGCGGGTTCTGGCGGCGACGAATTCCAATCTCGAGGAGCGAATCGCGGCGAAGGGGTTCCGGGCGGACTTGTTCTTTCGGCTCGCTCATGTGCACATCAAGTTGCCTCCTTTGCGTGAGCGGCCGCGGGACATTCCGCTGCTGGTGCAGCATTTCGGGCTGAAGTTGTCGACTGAAATGGGCCTGGCGGTTCCGGTCTTTACGCCGGAGGCCATGGCCGTGCTCGAGCGCCATCCGTATCCTGGCAATGTCCGCGAACTGAAGAACATGGTGGAACGGGCCCTGATTGAGTGTGGGGGCGGGCCCATTCGCCCGGCGCACATCCATGCCGTGTCCTTTCCGGCGGCGGGACCGACTTCGCCGGGGGCCGAGACGACCGTGGCGCAGGCGTTACCGCTGAATCTCAGGAGCGCGGAAGCGCAACTGATTCGCCGGGCCATGGTCGAGGCAGGCGGAAATACGGCGGCGGCGGCCCGGTTGCTGGGCATCAACCGGACGAAGTTGTATCGCAAGCTGGCCATGATGCCTCACGAGTAGGGCACGCCGGCGTTCCTCAGTGGCAGGTGCGGTTCGCCATCCCAGTCGACTCACCCCTTTGACCTCGCATGAGGCCCCCGCTCTCGCCTCGGCACCGTTCATTGTGTTCGCTGGCAGACGGAGTGAACACTGGCGGATGGGCTGGCACGCGACCAGCCGGTGATCCAATGTGTTCATGATCAGCATGTTAGCGACAATCGACCGCCCTGGCACGGCAGCTGCGATGGTGCACAGTGGCGGTTCCCTTCGGCATCAGTGTATCGCCATGGATCAGGGGCGAGGATAGGGGGCATGAGGTCATTTACACGGCGATCGCTCATTGCACAGGGCGCGGTGGTTCACTTCCGCATTGCCCTGGTGTTGATTTCCGTCATTCCCGCGTTGGTGACGCTCTACCTCGCGGGGGCGACCAGCGTGTCCCTCGATCGCATTCCGTATGCCGGCCTGTTGCTTGCGTTGACCTATGGCGTTTCCCCGGCCCTTGGGTACGTGATTCTGAGCCGGTATCCGCGCATGGCGGTGCGTTTGCGCGCCTATCTGCAGGATATGCTGCACGGCGAGTTGCCCGAGCGCATTGCGCTGGTGAAGTCTGAGGACGATCTTTCGGCTATCGAGAACTCGATGAACCTGATCCTTCGGAAGCTCAAGGGAGACGTGGCCACGGTTTCAAGCGCGAACGCGCTCCTGCAGGAGGAGTTGGTGCGCGTGGACAAGCTGCGGGCGATTGGCACGCTGGCGGGGGGCATCGCCCACGAGATCAACACGCCACTGCAGATCATCCGGAGCCACACGGAATTCACGTCGGCGGTGCTTTGCCAGGTCCTGGAACTGGTTGATCAGTCCCCTCCGGGCGGGGCGGCGGGACCGGCGGATCGACGCTGGAGGTGGGCGCAGAACACGCTGATCGACGTCACGTCGGCAGCCCAGGAGACCGAGGCGGCCGTCGAGCGGGTGGCCGGGATTGTGACGGCCATGCAGTCATTTGCCAGCCATGGCAAGAGTGGCACGGCGGTGCGCATGGATTTGAACGCGACGATCATGCAAGCCCTGACCATCACGCATAACGAGTGGAAGCACGTGGTGAACGTGGAAACGGATTTGGCGCCGGATATCCCGCTGGTGGAGTGCTATGCCAGCGACATCAAGCAGGGGCTGACCGATCTCATTCTCAATGCCACGCGTGCGGTGGCGGAGCGTGGGGACCGGTCGCACAAGGGCGTCATTCAAATCAGCACGCAGTTGACGGGAGCGGCGGTCACGTTGCAGGTGCGCGATACCGGGGTGGGGATACCGCAGGCGATTCAGAATCGAATCTTCGATCCCTTCTTTACCACGCGCGAGGTCGGGCAGGGGCAGGGGCAGGCACTGGCGCGGCTGCATTCCTCGATTGTCAACCGGCACGGCGGGCGCATCTTTTTCGACAGCCAAAATAATCAGGGCACCACATTCACCATCGTCCTGCCGCTGCAAAGGAGCACATCCCCATGAGATCGTCCAGGGCCTGCCAGATTCTGCTTGTCGACGATTGTCCGCTGATCCTGACGTGTCTGCGGACGGGATTGCGCTTCAAGGAAGCCGAGTGGACGCTGACGTTTGCGGAGCATCCGAAGCGCGCCATCGAGCTGGTCCTGCGGAACCACTTCGACGTGGTGATTTCGGACGTGGGGCTTCCGGACATGAACGGGGTGGAGCTTGTGCAGACCATCGCGACCATTTCGCCGGTCACGGCGTGCCTCTTGATGTCGGGGACCGAGCCGGGCGCGGAAGGGTTTCCGATCGACGGGGCGTTTCGTGTGCTGCGAAAGCCCTTTGGGCTGGACGAGCTCGTTCGTGAAGTTGACGGAGCGGTGGTCCGCCATCGGCGGAACGTTCCCGAGGAGGCGCATTGTGAACGTCTATGAGATTGTGATAGCGGACGATGATGCCGCCTTTCGGAGCGCGACGCGGCGGCTGCTGCAGCTTCGGCGCGACACGTTTAAGACGCGAGTCCGCGAGGCGGCTGACGGTGCCGCCACCCTGGCGTGCCTGACGCAAGCCGCACCGGTGGACTGCCTGCTGCTGGACAACCTCATGCCGGGAGGGCTCGGGTTGGAATGGCTGACGCGCTTTCTCCAGGTGCAACCGGCACTGGCGGTGGTAATGGTGACCGGCAATGGGGATGAGGCGACGGCGGTAAAGGCGATGCAGGGGGGGGCGGTGGATTACCTGGTGAAGGGGCGCATCAGTTCGGAGCTGCTGGAAAAGTCGATCAGATCGGCAGTTGAGAAGGTGCAGATGCGGGCACAGCTGGAGCGCCAGCGGGAGCTTCTGCGATTCGCCGATCAGCACCGCCTGATGGTCGAAAGCCTGGGCGCGGCGTGTCGGCGTCTGGCCGAGCCCGTTTCCGTTGTGACCGGCTCGCTTGAGATCATGAAGCGGCAGGATTCGCCTCCCATGATTCAGGACGTCATCGCCAATTGTTGTGTCGCCGTGGACGCGATCAACGAGTTTCTGGACAAGCTGAATGCGGTGTGCGCGAGCCGACCGACAGCCGACGGTGGGGCGGACTCGGATCGCGTCAGCATGCCGGAGGCGCGCCAGCGGGTTAGCGCCTAAGCGGCGCAGGTCATGGCGCGAGTTCGCGGCCTGTGTGGGTCTTGGCCCTGAGACAGGTGCGGGCGGAGAGGCGTGCACCGTTTCGGCCAGGCACGGTGACGCGGTTCTTGGAGCGCGTGCGAATTGCGTCCTGAAGTTCGCTCGTCTTCCCCGTCGCTGTTGATATACCCTTCCCGCCACGATAGAATTTGCTGGCGGAGCAAGAAGAGTCTCGCGGGGTTCAGGACGCATCCCCACGGCAGGTGAGCTCCCGAACGAGAGCAGAGTCGAGCGCATGAACTCCACGGGCAGTACCGCATTCCTGAGTCGGCTACATGGCTACGCGACGATTGGCGTCGGGGGGCTGATCCTGTTCGGCTGGATCGCCGACATTTCCCTGCTGAAGAGCATTCTACCCGGCTTGGTCACGGTGAAGGTGAATACCGCGCTGGGTTTCATTCTGCTTGGTACCGCCCTGGTGCTGAAGGCAAGTCATGAGGGGCCTGACGGGGGGCCTGAGGGGGGCGGGGGGCTGCGATCGGTGCTGGCGGTACTCGCGAATGCATTCGGAAGCCTGACCGCCGTCGTCGGGTTTCTGACCCTGTGCGAGTACCAATATGGCTGGGACCTGGGCATCGACCAGGTGTTCATCCGGGATTCATCCGGCGCGATCGACACGGCGTTTCCCGGCCGCATGGCGGTGCCCACGGCCGTGAGTTTCTTTCTCTACGGCTTTGCCGTTGTGTTTCTGAACGACCGCCGAGGCCACCGGGTGGCGCGGGGATTGATTGTGACGGCCATGACGTTGGCGGCCATGGCGCTCATGGGGTACCTGTTTGATATTGGCGTGCTCATGGGACTGGGCCCCCTCACGCCGATCGCGGCGCCGACCGCGCTCACGTTGCTGGTGTATGGCGTTGGACTGCTGTTGGCAGACCATGGCCGCCTGGTCGCGCGGCTGGGGACCCAGGTCGTGCCGCTCGGATTTTCGGCGGCGGTCCTGCTGCTGCTGGTGTTGGGCGGTTCGGTCATGCACAACACAGCCGGCCTGATCAGGAACAGTCGCGAGGTGTCGCGCACCCTGGTGGTCATCGGCACGCTACAAGAGGTGCTGTCGGCCACGAAGGATGTCGAGACCGCGGCGCGCGGTTACGTTCTGACCGGGGATCCGAGCTACCTGGAGTACTATGACCCCGCCGTGAACGCGATCAATCGGGACGTGCTGGAACTGCGGCGCCTGATGGCGGACAACGCCGTGCAGCAGGACCGCCTGGAGCGGCTGCGGAAGCGGCTGGAGGTGCGCCGCATTCTGGCGGAGCGCAGCGTGCAGCTGCGGAAAGCCCACCCATCGGGCCCGCCGACCGTCGCGGTGAGCGGCGAAGGCAGGAAGGTCATGGATGCCATTCGCGCCGACGTGCGCGCGATGGTTCAAGTCGAGCGCCGGCTGCTGGCTGAGCGGCAACTGCGCGCGGAATCCAGCACGTCAAAGACGTTGCTGACGATGGGGTTGGGACTGCTGGTCAGCCTGAGCGGGTTGGCCACGGTTTTCATAATGATGCGGCGCGAGATTCGGCTGCGGCAGAACGTGGAGTCGGCGCTTCAGCAGGCGAATGCCGAGTTGGAACGGCGCGTCCAGGCGCGCACAGAGGATCTGCAGCGCGCGAACCGTTCGCTGCGGATGCTGAGTGACTGCAATCAGATGCTGATTCGTGCGACGGACGAGATGCACCTGTTGCAAGCGATCTGCAACCTCGTGGTGCAGGAAGGCGGGTACCGGATCTGCTGGGTGGGATATGCGCGGCAGGACGAGGCGAAGACGCTGAGTCCCATGGCTTGGGCTGGTGCGAAGTCGGAGCGCCTGGCGACGTGTCGCCTGACGTGGGCGGGGGGACAGTCTCCGGAGGCCCTCGTGGTTCAGTCGATTCGATCAGGCAAGCCCATGGTGAGCGGCGACGCCTCGTTGCTTCCGGAGCTTGAGCTGTGGCCGGATTTGGCCAACGGGACGTGCGCCGGGGTGGCGTTGCCGTTTGCGCTGGGGGGGCCGGACTCCGGCGTGCTGGTCATCCACGGGGCGGATCCGGCGGTCTTTGGCGGGGCCGAGATGGACTTGCTGATGGAACTTGCGGGCGACCTGTCGTTCGGCATTACGACGATCCGAGCTCGGGCCGCGCGGGAGCGGGTCGAGGTGGCGCTGCGTGTCAGCATGGAGCGTTACCACCAGACCCTCGATAACATGCTGGAGGGATGCCAGATAATCGACTTTGACTGGCGGTACCGATACATCAATGGGACGGCGGCGAGGCAAGGTGGGCGCAATCCGTCGGATCTGCTCGGCCGAACGATGATGGAGGCGTATCCGGGGTTTGATCAGTCCGAGGTGTTCAAGGCCCTTCGGCTGTGCATGGAGCAACGGCTGCCGGTACACATGGACAATGAGTTTACGTCGCCGGGCGGGAGTCCGCGATGGTTTGAATTGAGCATCGAACCAGTTCCCGAAGGGATCTTCGTCTTGTCGATGGACATCACGGATCGCAAGGCTTCCGAGGATCAGACACGCCGGCTGAATGCGGAGCTCGATCAGCGCGTGCGTGAACGCACGGCGCAACTGGAGGAAGCCCGGCTGCTGGCGGAGTCGGCCAACCAGGCCAAGAGCGAGTTCCTGTCGAACATGAGTCACGAGCTGCGCACGCCGCTAAATGCCGTCATCGGGTTTTCGGAGGTGCTGGAGCAGGAGCTGTTCGGGACGCTGAATGAGAAGCAGCGGGAGTATGTCGGCGACATCAGCGAAAGCGGGCGTCACCTGCTGAGCCTGATCAACGATATTCTCGACCTGTCGAAGATTGAAGCAGGCCGGATGGAGCCGCAGTGGTCGCGTGTCGTGATCGGCGACTTGCTGGCGGACACGCTGGTGATGGTGAAAGAGCGTTGCTTCAAGCACGGCATCAGGCTGGGGCTCGAGGTTGCAGAGTCGGTCAAGGGGCTGGCGGTCATTGGCGACGAGCGTCGGCTGAAGCAGATCATGTTCAACCTGCTGTCGAACGCGGCGAAGTTCACGCCGGATGGCGGGACGATATGCGTGAAGGCGGAGCGCACGGGGAGCGGCGAGGCGCCGGCGGATCCCGGGCCGGGGGTGCCGTCCGTGCAGATCAGCGTGACCGATTCGGGCATCGGGATATCGGCAGAGGATCAGGAGCGGATCTTCGAGGAGTTCTACCAGGTTCGGCGCGGGTCCCTGGACAAGACCCCGGGGACGGGGCTGGGTCTGTCGCTGGTGAAACGCATGGTGGCGATGCACGGCGGGCGGGTGTGGGCCGAGAGCGAGGGGCTGGGGCAAGGCAGCCGTTTCCTGTTTGTGATTCCGGTGGACGCGAGCGCGGCACAGTCGGCGCAGTGGCGCCGGGAACACGAGCGGCTGACGACGGCGCTGTCCCGCGAGAGTTCGCTGAGTGCGGCGCTGGCGAATGCGATTGGCGTGGCGGAGGCCGTGGGATGGGCTTTCGGGGTTTGCGCGATCCGGTTGGCGGGCGACGGCAACGGTGACGTGACGGCACGTCTGCTGGACGTTCTGCACCAGGTCAAGCGCGGCACGGACATTGTCATTGGCGGGGACGATGGCTGGAGTTCGGTGGTGCTGCTGGATTGTGCAGAGGCGCTCTGTCCGGCCATTTCCAAGCGCCTGGAGGGGCGGCTGCGCTCGGCGCTGGGGGCGGCGGTATCCTGTACGACGGTGACGTTCCCGGGTGACGGGCGGACGGCGCCGGCGCTGATTCGTAAATTGCGCGAAAGAAGGGACGGCCCGACATGAAGAAGTTCATTCTTGTGGTTGAGGATGACAGCCGTAATCGGAAGTTGATCCGCGACCTGCTGGACGTGAAGGGGTACGAAGTGGCGGAGGCTGCGAACGGCAAGGACGCGCTGGCCATGGTGGACGTCCGCCTGCCTGACTTGATCCTGATGGACATCCAGATGCCGATCATGGATGGGTACGAGGCGGCCCAGATGCTCAAGGGGAGCGCGCGAACCCGGGCGATACCCGTCTGGGCCCTGACCTCCTACGCCATGCCGGGCGACGAGAAGAAGATCCGCGACATTGGCTGTGATGCCTACATCACCAAGCCGATTGACACGCGCGCCTTCCTGCTGAGGGTTGAAAAACACTTTGCCGCGGTTTAGGAGAGGGAGCCTAGGTGCGAACGAAAATACTCATCGTGGATGACGAAGCGGACGGGCGGCAGCTGATCCGGATTCTGCTGGAGCGTCGATTCCGGGAGTGCCTGATCCTGGAGGCGGCAAATGGGAGCGACGGCTTGCGGGTGGTGGCGAAGGAACAGCCGGACCTCGTGCTGCTGGACGTGAAGATGCCAGGCATGAGCGGCATTGAGTTTCTCAAGCAGGTGCGCGGCGATCCGGAGACGGCGCGGGCTCCGGTCATTGTGTACACGGGCTACGGCGAGCTTGATCGTGACCGGATGGATGTGCTGGAAAGCGGCGCGGACGGCTTCCTCTGCAAGCCGTTTCAGCCCGAGGAGTTGTATGCCCAGGTGCGGGCCATCTTGCGTGCGCAGGCCTTTGACTTTCACCTGCGCACGGTGGTCAAGGAGCAGGAGGTCCTGATTCAGCGGTTGCGCCGCGCGGAGGAGGACTTACTCAAGGCCAACGCGTCGGCCGAGCAGGCGCACTACGCGAAGTCGGTGCTGCTGGCGGGCATGTCGCATGAGCTGCGCACGCCGCTGAATGCGGTGCTGGGGTTCTCACAGGTGCTGGAGCAATGTCATTTTGGTCCCCTGAACGACAAGCAGCGGGAGTACATCCTGGAGATCATGGCCGGGGGGACGCATCTCCTGGAGTTGATCGATGTGGTCTTGAACATCGCGAACATAGGAACGGAGCACGACACGATATCGCTTGTCCCGCTGCCGCTGTCGGAGGCGCTGGACGGGAGCATGCTCATGGCGCGTGATTTGTGCCAGAGGCGCGGCATCGAGTTGACGCTGGAGATTCCGCCGGGCATTGCCACGCGGCAGGTTCACGTGGACATTGTGAAGCTGAAGCAGATCATGCACATGCTGTTAACGAACGCCGTAAAATTCACGCCGGGTGTGGGGCGCATCAGCGTTTCAGCCGCCTTGGAGCGGAGCACGCTGATCGTGCGGGTGGCCGACTCCGGCATTGGGATTGCACCGGAGCACCTCGAAGACATATTCAGCGAATTCTTCCAGGTGGAGTCGGGGCGCCGGGACAAGACGCCGGGTGTGGGCATGGGGTTGGCCCTGGTCCGGCGGTTGGTTCGGCAGCACGGGGGGGACGTTTGGGCGGAGAGTGACGGCAAGGGGTGCGGGAGTTGTTTCACGTTCACGCTGCCGCAAGGGGCGGCGGCTGTGCGAGACGCCGCGCCGATGGAACTGGAAGCGTAATCGCTCGCCCACGCGCAGGGCGAATCGGCAGGGATGGCACCGGGCGGTTTTGGGCGGTCCGTGATGGTTCGGGAATGGTCGGTCCGGGTGAGAGGTGGGACGCATGGTTCAGCGGGTTGCTTGAATATTGCGGCGGTGTGGGAGGGGGGACGATGAACGGGTGGAAGGATGCGCGGGAAGGCCAGTCCGGGCCCAGCGGGGCCGGGGCCGACAAGAGTTGCGTACTGGTGGTTGATGACGAAGAGCGGAATCGGAGATTACTGGCGGATATACTGGGGGCGCGGGGGTACCGCGTGCTGCAGGCGAAAGATGGGGAGGAGGCCTTGGCGTGCATCTTGCAGGATGCGCCTGACCTGGTGCTGTTGGATGTGATGATGCCCAAGCTGGATGGCTATGAGGTCTGCCGGCGTGTGAAGTCGAATTCCAAGAGCGCGTCAACTCCGGTCCTGCTCGTGACGGCCCTGGGGGGGCGTTCGGATCGGCTGCGGGGGATCGAGGCGGGGGCGGACGAATTCATCACGAAGCCGATGGACACGGAGGAAGTGATCCTGCGGGTGCGCAATGCGGTGCATATGAAGCGTCTGCACGACCAGACGCGCGAGGATCTCCGACAGATTCGCGTCTTGGAGCACATGCGCGATAATCTGGTGCACATGGTCGTTCACGATCTGCGCAGTCCGCTGACCGCGATCCAGGGGTATATGGAGTTGCTTCGTGATGCCGAGGGACCGCGCTTGAGCGAGGCGGGGCGAAACTACCTGCGGGAGGCGAACGTGGCCACGGGGACGTTGATCGCCATGATCAGTTCGATTCTGGACGTGAGCAAGATAGAGTCCGGGGCCATGAAATTGACGTTGGCGGCCTGCGACATGGAGCATCTGCTGCGGGATGTGGAGCGAAAGGCGTTGCCGCTGAAGGGCTGCACGTCGCTGCTGATGGAACCCTGCGAACAGTCCTTCCAGGTGATGATTGATGCCGTCCTCATCAGTCGGGTGCTTGAGAATCTGGTGGGAAACGCCTTGAAGTTTGTCCCGGAGACCGGTGGTGAGGTGGTCCTGCGCCTGGTTCCACGGGGCGCGGGCGTCTGCGTGCAGGTGCGTGACAACGGGCCTGGAATTCCGGCCGAAGACCAGGGTCGGATTTTCGACAAATTCGCCCAGGTGGACCAGCAGCCGCAGCGGTATCGCTACTCATCGGGGCTGGGGCTGACGTTCTGCAAGATGGCCATTGAGGCGCACGGCGGCTGCATCGGCGTCGAGAGTACGCTGGGTGAAGGCAGCACGTTCTGGTTCACGTTGCCGACATGCTGACCGTGGATGGCGGAGGGGGAGGGATTTGAACCCCCGTTACCCTTGCGGGTAAACATGATTTCGAGTCATGCGCATTCAGCCGGACTCTGCCACCCCTCCGGAGGGTCGCTTTTCAGTCATCAGGCAGGCGGAGATTAGGCAAGGGGGGCTGGAAAGTCAAGGCAGGGTGGGCCGGAAGCGGGTGGCGGAAGCGGCTTGAGGGGGCTGGGGGTGGCCGATATACTGCGCGCATGTTGAGGCACTTGCTGGGGCTGCTGGTCATCGTTGGGTTGGTGTCAATCTCGGGGTGCGCCACGATCCGGCCGCCGGACGGGGTGCCGGTGGTGGAGCAGCGGATGGCCGTGACGGGCTACTGCAAGTGCGGTGATTGCTGCGGGTGGCGGCGCAACTGGTTCGGCCGGCCGGTCTTCACAAGCGGCCCGAACAAGGGGAAGTACAAGCAGGTGGGGATGACGGCCAGCGGCTCGATGGCCAAGCATGGGACGATTGCGGCCGACCTGAAGCTGTATCCGCTGGGTACCATCATGTACATCGATGGGTATGGCTACGGGCGGGTGGAAGACACCGGCGGCCGGGTCAAGGGGCAGCACATCGATCTGTACTTCTACACGCACAACGACGCGCTGCGCTGGGGGCGACAGGCACGTAGCGTGAAGGTCTGGGTGGCGCGGCGGTAGGCGCCGGCGCGGTCGAGCGCTTGCGGGGGCGTCGCGTGCTAGACGGTGACCGGCGCGGCGGCCGGGGTTTCCTGGGGAAGAGCCGGCTGCACGCGCTCGATCCAGCGGATCAACTGCAGGGCCGCGATGCCGGCGAGTCCACTGAAGAGCGTATTCACGCCGAAAAGGATCAGCTCGGTTTCATAATCGATCTTGATCATCCACAGTGTTTGCATCCAGTTCACGGGGAACGACACGAGGGCGGTCACGGCCTGCACCAGGAACACGCCGTGGTGGGGCACGCCGAAGCGCGGAACGAGGCCGGATTCCGTGGCCTGGATGTCGCGCTTGACGCTGACGATCTGCCAGCAGGAGATGGCGGTCAGGGCCGCCATCACGGGTACCAGCACCCAGCCGTACCACCAGATGGCGCGGACCATACCGTGCTGATGCATGTAGTTCATGAACCCCAGCACGATTCCGATATTCAGCACGGAGGCGGCGAGGCCGAGGTAGAGGGCGAGCATCACGGCGCGTGGCCGCATGGGTGCGGATTTAACCTTGTCTACGACTTCCTCAAACCCGTCCGGGCTCCAAGGGGCTGGCGGGCGATAGTACGTGTCGCCGCCGTAGCGCTTCCATTCCTGATAGACCAGGACGGTGAGGATGGTGGTGATGATATTGAAAGGCCACACCCAGGTGAAGGTGAGGCGATAGGCGAAGTCCGCGCCATCGCAGAACCAGCGCAGGAGATCCATGTAGAGGCCCGCGAGGATGCCGCCGACGATCATGGCGAACGAGCGGATCATGGCGGCGGCCGAGCTGAACTGGCCATAGCGCGACTTGGGCAGAATGCGCATGAGCAGGGGGATTCCGGCGGCGTCGGTGAGCTGGTAATTGAACATGTAGACGACGGTGCCGCCCATGCTCAGCCAGAAGTAGAGGTCCCCGGGCAGCGTGACGTAGAGCCAGATCCAGCCGCCATAACCGGCCATGCAGGTAAAGATTTTCTCATACACGGTGATGCGCATGGGGTGCCATCGATCGACCAGGACGGCGGTAAAGTAGGTGGCGAGGATGCCCGCGATGCTGCCGACCGCCGCCAGCTTGCCCATCTGGTCCACGGTCAGGCCCATTTCCTTGCTCATGAACACGCCGAAGATGGCGAGGGCATAGGTGACTCGGCCGAAGGCGCCCGTGAGGTAGAGGTACCAGTAGAAGCGGACGGAGAATGACTCCTTGATGAAGAGCCTGATATCCGCCGACATGCGACCGCGGCGCGGCCCCTCCTCGCCGGTGATGGGGGGATACTCGCCCTCCTTGACGCGCAGGCAGACGATGCCGAAGCCGAGGAAATAGAGCAGGGCGGCGCCGGAGAGGATTTCCTGCATATGGGTTTCGGCATATCCGAAGATGAACGCATTGTAGACGGCGCCGGCCGCGGTTCCGACGAGGCGGAACAGCCCCATGAAGCGGCCGAGGAACTGGGGCGGGACGACGTCGTTGAACAGGTACCAGAAGACGGAATTCACAAACATATTGAAGAACTGGAAGGTGACCATGAGCACGGCGATGACGATGATGGCCATGGTATTGGGCGCGACGGTTTGGGCGGCGGGGACGACGTCACGGATCCAGGCGGCGATGGGTTCACTCGCGCCGAGCAGGATGAGGCTGATGGTGAGGAAGGGCATCGTCCAGAGGATGAAGGGAATGCGGCGGCCCCAGCGGCTGCGGTAGCGGTCGCTCTTGAAGCTGACCCAGGGGCAAATGGTGAGGTTGAGAATGGACGGGAGGGTGTTGAGAATCACGACCATGAGCGTGTTGGACGCGCCGAGGGCCTTCAGCTTGAAGGGGAGCACGGACGGCACGACCGCCTCCATGATGGTCCAGCAGAATTCGCCCCAGAGCAGCCAGGCGAACAGGGCGGTGAGCCCCAGTTTCGTGTAAACGAGCGTGCCCGCCGTAAAGGTGGGAGACTCAGGATCGATACCGACCGCGTTAAGGACAGGCTTGCGACTGCCCAGGACCAGTGCGCCGAGCGGGGCGACCAGGAGCAGGATGACGCCAAACCAGGTGCCGACGCGGCGCATCTCGGCGAGGGCCGCAACGACGGGATCGTCTGCGGGGTTGCCTTCGACGACGGTGACGCTGCCGACGGACAGCAGCGGGGGCGAATCGTCGTCCACAATCGTGCCGACGGCATTACTGTCGACGAGCGTGGCGCCATCGACCATCTGGAGATGAAAGCCAAACGTCTCGGCGGTGCCTTCGGGGAGGTAATCCGGCTGGACGTCCACGTTGACGACGATGTTGGTCAGGCGGGGGCGGAAGCGAATCTTGCCGGACGTTTCCGTGTAGTCCTTGGGCGAGCGGGCGGTGAGGTTGGTGGTGGCGTAGGTGAGATCGATGAAATCCGGGTAGGGTCTCGACACAGTGACGAGAAAGGCGGCTTGCACGGTATCGCGATCCGTTTCCGTCACGACCGCATCCGCGACCGTCACCAGCGGGGTGCCTTCGTTGTCCAGAATGCGTCCGGTGGCGACGGCGGCATCCGAGAGCACGGCGTTCCGCGGATTTGAGAGCGCGACGGTGAAGGATTCGACCGGCGTTTCGGCCACGATGTCGCCCAGGACCGGGACGACGATGTCTGCCTTGCGCTGCCAGGCGGGGATACTGATGGTGCCGTTGGTTCGCAGATAGTCGGCACCTTCGGTGGCGGTTACATCGGCGGTGGCAAAATCCACGGAGACCGGATGGTCCACGGGGTGGGAAAGTTCGAGAACGAAGACCGCATCGATATGTCCGTAATTGCGCTCGCGCACCGTGGCGTCTGCGAGGGTGATGGAGGGGGGGCCATCGTCATCACGGATCGTTCCGATCGCCGTGGCTTGGGCGAGCGGTGCGCCCACGGCGTTCGTGAGGTTGAGTGAGAAGGCTTCGGTTGCGGGTTCCGGAGAAGGGTCGCCGACCACGTTGACGGCGATGGTGGCATTCATCGTGCCGGCAGGAATGGTGAGAGTCCCGTTCGTCGCGATAAAATCCGTGCCGGGCCATGCGAGTCCGCCATGGGTTTCAAAGCGGACGGAGACGTCGTGTTTGGCGGCATGGGAGAGCGTCACGGGGAAGTCGGCGCGCGTGAATCCGGTGGGCGTCTTCAGGGTCTCCCCGAAGTGCGAGAAGACGATGATGGCGCCGAGGAGGACACCGGCGAGGCCGGTAATGGCCTGGCCGATGGCCAGGTTGAGGGCCCAGCGGCGCGCGCGGAAGAGGCCCCAGCCCGCGACGGCGAAGACGGCGAAGGTGACGGTGGCGAGCGGCAGGAGAATCAGGAGCCAGAGCCGGACCGTGGCATGGTCCCGCGTGAGGCGGGCGATGAGGTCGACGTCGGGGTCGACGGCGAAGCAGCGGTGGGCCACGAAGGCGGTGGCGGCGAGACCGGCGATGCCGATCGCGCTGGCGATGGCCGCGAAAATGCGCAGCAGTGCCGGGGACCGCCGGGTGGGCGGCTCACCGGTCGCGGCGGATGGTGCGGGCGCTTCCGCGGGCATGCTCGTGTTCCCCCCGTATCAGAGATCGCACCTTACGAACGGTCCCCCGCAGTGTCCAGCGGTTTCGACCCTGACCGAGGGGCCTGGTTCTGCAGAAGAAGCCCCATGGTGGAGGCGCTCACGTCCACGCGGTTTGGCAGGCCAGGAGCCCCGCTGCCGCATGAGGCACGATGGCGTCACGGACGCGTTCGCTCGGACGCGGCCCAGTTCGTGATGCAGTCTGCGGGCAGATGGCGCACGCAGTCGGCGAGGATAAGCTTGTGATCGGATCGTCCGCCGGCCTTGAAGGTGAGGATGGTAACGGACGTGTTATAGGTGCGGAAGAAGAACGACTGGCGCGGGTCGGTGCGACAGAGCAGGGCGACCGCGAGTCGAATCAGGTTTCCATGGGCAACCACGAGGACTTGATCGCCGGGCATGGCCTCGCGGGCGAGGGCGCGGCAGCAGGCGGCAACACGCCGACGTTCCGCCTTCAACCGTGTGAGAAGCGCGGGCTGGCGCGGGATGGGTGCGTGACCGTGATGATCCATCTGCACTTCACGCAAGCGTGGATCGAAGGAGAACGGCGTGTGTGGATGGTGCGCGCGTATGAACGCGGCGGTTTCAGACGCGCGCGCGAGGTCGCTGGCCATGATGCGGGTGAAGCGCTGAGGCTGAAGGCGTCGCGCCACGTAGCGGGCTTGCCGGCGGCCGAGGCGTGACAGCGGTGGCCCCAGGGGCGACCCATCTTCGGCGAGGGCCTGGCCGTGGCGCACCAGGACGACCGTGACGTCCCCGGCCGCGTGGCCGGGGACCAGGGGATGGGGGTGACGGCGCTTCATCGGTTAGCGGTTACGCCTGCACCTTGATGGTGGCGCCATTCTGGCGGGCGGACTCGCGCATTGCTTCCGTCACGGGAAGCGAATAGTAGGCGTCCTTGATGGTGGCGAAGGGCTTGGCCTTGCCGCGAATGGATTCGAGCAGATTGTTGATGGGGTCGATGTAGGGGTGGGTTTCGCGCGGGTCGAGCATGCGGGCGGGACCGGTCTTGCGGTCCTTGGGCAGGCGGATCGCCACCAGGTCCATACCGGGGCCGTTGACGATGGAGAGCCCACCGTGTGAACCAATGATATTGACGGTGCGGGACGGGACACCGCCGACGGCATCGGACGCGTGCCCGAGGGCGCCATTCTTGAAGATGAGGCGTCCATCGAGCACCTCTTCGGAGAACTTGTCGGGCACGGTGCTGCGGGTCACGGTACTGACTTCGGTGACTTCGCCGGCGAACCAGCAGGCGATGTCCACCATGTGGCAGGCGTGGTGCATGATCCAGCCGCCGGACTCTTCCGGCTCGACGACCGCGCGGTGGCGGGTGCCGTCCGCATACATGCCGTAACCGCGGACGATGCTGGTGTCGAGCCCCATGACGGCTCCGATCTTTCCGTCCTGGATGAGGCTGTGGATCATCTGGAAGGCGGGCTGGTAGCGGTACAAGAAGTTAACGACGGTGGGAATGCCGGCACGGTCGACGGCTTCGACGAGTTTTTTTGCCGGAGCGCTGGCCAGGGCGAGGGGTTTCTCCATCAGCATGGGGACGCCGGCCGCGGCGAGGAGGCAGCCGTGTTCAACGTGCGCGACGGTGGTGGAGGTGACGATGGCAAAATCGAGGCCTTCCTTGATCAGGTCGCTCGGGTCGACGAAGGCTTTGAGGCCATAGCGCTGTTCCGCGAGCTGGCGCTTGTCGGCGCCGCGGTTGCAGACGCCGACAATCTGCACATCATCGCCGTACCAACGGTCGAAATTGATGCGGGTTGTGAATTCCTGACCCATGCCCCCGAAGCCGAAGACGCCACCGCGCAGAACTTTTGCCGACATCATTTCCCCCTGGTTGAAAACGGCGTGTATAGCACAGGGGGCGCGGCGGGGGGAGGCAATTCTCGGCGTCTCTTCCCCGCCGGTGGCGCATGGGTCGGCGGAAGCCGCGGCTATTCCGCGCCCTTGACCTCGTCCCAGATGTGCGAGTAGAGGGCGTTGTTTTCGCCGAGGTCCCAGACCACTTCGCTCTTATCCATGATGTTTTGGGGGAGGAACACGGCGGGATCGTTGCGCACTTCATCGCTGACCAACTCATAGGCCGCGAGATTCGGGCAGAGATAGTAGACGAACTCGATGTTCTGGGCGGCGATTTCGGGCTCATGCAGGAAGTTGATGAAGGCATGCGCCAGTTCGGGCTGGGGGGCCTGCTTCAGGAGGACGATTTCATCGAGGGCAACGGACGTGCCCTCTTCGGGGACGACGTAGGCGATGTCCGCGTTCTCCTCCATGATCTGCATGATATCGCCGCTGTAACCGTGCACGAGCAGGAACTCGGCAGAGATGAGTCCGTTCTTGTACTGTTCGGACTCGAACTTGGCGATGTTGGCTTTCCACTGGATGAGGAGATCGCGCGCCTGCACGAGCTCATTTGTATCCAGGGTGTTGAGGCTGTACCCGAGGGCCTTGAGGGCGGCGCCGATGGCTTCGCGGTAGTCGTTCATGAGCGTCATGCGTCCCTTGTAGGCGGGATCGCCGAACATGCGCCAGGTCGGCTTGAAATCGGGCACCTTGCTGGTCAGGTAGCCGATGCCGGAGCTGCCGAGCATGTAGGGGACGCTGAACACATGATTGGAATCCATGGTAAAGCGGTTGGCAGCGGGGTCCAGATGCTGGATGTTGGGGATCTTGGCGTGGTCGAGCGGCTGCAGCATATCCTGGCGCTGCATGATGTTGACCATGTAGCTGCTGGGGAAGACCAGGTCATAGCCGCCTCCGCCAGCCTTGAGCTTGGCATACATGGACTCGTTCGAGTCGTAGTAATCGAGGACGATCTTGCAGCCGAACTTCTGTTCGAAGGACTGCACGATCTCGGGCTTGATGTAGTCCGACCAGATGAACACGTGAAGCGTGAGGGGTTTCTTGGCGCAGCCGAGCATCAGGACGCCGGCCAGCACGGTTGTGAGCATGCGGAGGTGGAGTTTCTTCATGCGCGTTTCTCCCGTAGGCGTTGACTGACCCATATGAGTAGGAAAGTGACGCAAAGAATCAAGGTAGAAAGTGCATTAATCAGCGGGGGCTTTCCGTACTTGATCATGCTGTAGATCTTGATGGGGAGGGTGGTGGAACCGGGGCCCGAGACAAAGAACGTGATCACGAAGTCATCGACGGAGAGCGAGAACGCGAGCAGGCCGCCCGCGAGGATGCCGGGGGCAAGCAGGGGGAGGAGGATGCGCCAGAGGATGGTCCAGGGGCCGGCGCCGAGGTCCTGGGCGGCCTCGACGATCGAGAAATCGAAATCCTGCAACCGGGCGAGCACGACCATGGCCACGTAGCTGACGCAGAAGGTCACGTGCGCGATGAAGATGGTGCCGAGGCCGAGAGGGATGCGCAGGGCGGCGAAGAACAGCAGGAGGCCGATGCCCATGAGGATGTCGGGCATGACGAGAGGCGTATAGACCAACGTGTAGTGGGCATCCTGCAGGCGGCTGTGGAATCGGTGCAGGGCGAAGGCGGCGAGGGTTCCGAGCACCATGGAGACGGTCGTGGCCGACACGGCGATGAGCATGGTGTTGCGCAGGGCGTGCCACACATCGTCCTGCTGAAACAGCAGGGCATACCACTTCAGGGAGAAGCCGCCCCAGACGGTGCTGAAGCGCGAGGCGTTGAAGGAGTTCACGATCAGGACGAGGATGGGCAGGTAGAAGAACAGCATGCCCAGGATGCAGACGATGAGGGGGAAGCGGCTGCGCCTCACGTGGCGCCCCGTTTCCGGCGCGGGACGGTTACGCGCGCCTGGCGACGCTGCACGCCCAGGACGATGAGCATGGGAATGACGGTGGAGAGGGTGAGGATGCCGGCCAGGCCCGCGGCATGGGGAAGATTGCGATCGATGAAGGTTCGCTGGGCGATCTTGTTGCCGATCATTTCGCTGGCGTTGCCGCCGACGATGTCGGGGATCACGTAGGAGCCGAGCGCGGGGATGAAGACGACGAGGGCGGCGGTGACGAGCGCGCGGCGGATGCTGGGCAGGAAGACGCGGCTGAACGCGGAGAAGCGGTTGCACCCCAGGTCCAGCGCGGCCTCGAAGAGGTGAAAGTCAAATTTCTCGGCGGCGGCATAGACGGGCAGGATGGCAAACGGGAGGTAGGTGTAGACGAGGACGAGCAGGACGGCCTCTGGGTTGTAGAGCAGGAGATCGCCTTCATTCACGATGCCGAACAGGCGCAGGAATCGGTGGATATAGCCCTCCGGGTGCAACAGGACTTTCCACGCGAAGATGCGGATGAGGAAGCTGGTCCAGAAGGGGACCATGACAAGCATGACGAGGAGGGCCTTGCGTTTTTCCGGGGCCCGCGCCATGTAGTAGCCGAAGGGCACGGCCGTGACGAGGCAGATCACGGTGGCGACGACGCTGATCCAGATGGTGCGCCAGACGATGCTGGGGTAGTTGGGGTTGCCGAGGGAGCGAATGGTGTCCAGGGTCCAGCCTGCGCCGATATTGCCGTAGGGGTCGGCGGGTTTGAAGGTGATGGCCAGCACAATCAGGGTGGGTGTGAGAAAGAACGCGAGCAACCAGAGGACCGAGGGAAGGGAGATCCACCATTCCTGGCGTTGGCGACGGCGCGCGATCTGCGCACCGTTGTCGACGGCCGTTGGCTGCCCGGCCGGCAGGCCGGAGGCGGCGCTCACGTGGCGATTCCTCTCTGCCTTCCCGAGGCGGCGGGAGGCGTGGTGCCGGTGGTTCCGCCGGGGGCGGGATGCGCGTCGTCCGGGTCCGGGAGCGACAGCAGGCTCTCATCATCCGCCCGGTACTGCTCGAGCATGCAGCCGTCATCGGCGTGCCAGGACAGCCAGACGGCGTCTTTCCATGTGATGATTTCCTGATCCAGTTTGAAGCGGCTGTGCGGCTGGCGAACGGCGACGCGGTATTCCCCGGCGCGCACCCAGAAATTGGTATGGGTGCCCTGGTAGATGATTTCCTCGACCGTGCCACTGATGCGGTTGAGGAAGGGATCCGGCGGTGGTGGATTGCGGCTGATGCGGAACTTTTCCGGGCGAATGCTGAGATGGGCAAGCTGTCCCGTGGGCAGGCGTTTATCGTTGAAGCTGATGATGTCCGTGAATCCCTCGATGGCGAGCTGGCAGTAGTCGGGATTGGTGTCGGGACCGAGGACCTGGCCATCGAAGAAGTTGGTATCGCCGATAAAGGCGGCCACGAAGCTGGTGCGCGGGGCCTCGTAGATTTCGGCGGCGGTCCCGATTTGTTCCACGCGGCCCTCGTGCATCACGGCGATGCGATCGCTGATGCTCATGGCTTCGCCCTGGTCGTGGGTCACGAAAATAAAGGTGATGCCGACCTCGTCGTGGATGTTGTCGAGTTCCACGAGCATGCGCTGGCGGAGCTTGAGGTCGAGGGCGGCAAGGGGTTCGTCGAGCAGGAGGATTTCCGGCTTGTTGATCAGCGCCCTGGCCACGGCCACGCGCTGCTTCTGGCCGCCGCTGAGAAGGGCGGGGCGCTTGTCCGCATGTTCCTCGAGTTGCATCAGGGCGAGGGTTTGGCCGACCTCGCGCTTGATCTCGGCGGCCGGGCGGCGGGCAACGCGCAAGCCGAAGGCGATATTTTCGCGGACGGTGAGATGGGGGAAGAGGGCGTAGCTTTGGAAGATCGTATTGAGGCGGCGGCGGTTGGGGGGGAGATCGGTGATGTCGTGGCCATCGAGAATGACGCGGCCGGCATCGGGCTGTTCGAATCCGGCACAGACGCGCAGCAGGGTGGTTTTGCCGCAGCCGCTAGGCCCGAGGAGGGAGAAGATTTCACCGCGCCGGATCTCAAGCGATACGTCGTTGAGGGCGGTGAAATCGCCGAACTTCTTGGTTACGCCGCGCAGTTCAAGAAACGCCGCCACCGCTTCCTCCGCTTGAACACGGGACACACGTTGTCACTCGCGCGGGGGCACCGCCGTCGAGGATACCGCGCGACCCATGCGGCATCATGCATACCGCAACCGAACCAGCCATCCAAGCGAAAAGCGGTTGCGGTGGCGACCTCGCACGGGAAGGGAACCGCGCGGGGCGGGGCGAGCGGGGGCGTCAGAAGACCATGGGCATGGGCACGGTGGGCCGCGGCGGGGGTGGCGCGGGGGCATGGGCGGGGGCGGTCCACACGATGCGGCTGCGGAGATTGGCTGGGCTGTACTTCTCGGCGAGCAGCTGACCGGCCTCGTCCGTGAGCCGGATGGCGTACCCGACGAGGCTGCCTTGGGATGAGGCGCCGGGGTAGGAGGAGAGGGTGACGGGCGGGGTGTGGATTTCATCATGGCGGGCATTGCGGGGGAACGTGAGAGAGGCCTGTCCCCGCGCGGTTTCGTAGGGCTCGCCATCGTTGTCATCAGCCATCAGCACCCACTCGGCCTGGGCGGTGGCAGGGGCGAGAGCGGACGCGCGGATTTGAAACGTGTACCGGATCGTGGTGATGGAGACGGAACTCAGGCTGACGCGGTCCGAATACGGATCGCGGGACGCCGAGGTGCCGGTCCTCTCGGTCTCGGCGCGGATGGTGAAGAGTGGACCGGCGTCCGCCAGGCGTGGGGTCGCCAGGGCGAAGGCGATCATGAGCAGGGGATAGCGCATGGGGCATGCGCGCACAGGACGCCTCGCCGGGGGAGGGATAGACGGCATATGTGTTCCCTCACGTTTCGGTGCGCAGGGTTTCGAGGAGTTCCTTGAACGAAGCGGGGAGCGAGGCTTCGAGGCGGGCGGTCTGTCCCGTGGGCAGTGGGATTCGCAGCGTGGCGGCATGGAGCATGAGTCGCGGATAAGCCAGCTGCCTGGCGCGGTCGCCATACTTGCGGTCACCGACCAGCGGATTCCCAAGGCTGTAGAGGTGGACCCGGATTTGGTGGCGACGCCCGGTCACGGGTTGCGCCTCCAGCAGCGTGTAGCGGGGCAGCCGGTCAAGCACACGGTAACGGGTGAGCGAGGGCTTTCCGCCCTTGGCATCGACGCCCATCCGGCCGGAGCCGAATTCGCGCAGGGGGGCGTGGATGTCGCCGGTATCGCGCGGGGGGCGTCCATGAACGAGGGCGAGGTAGCATTTATGAACCCGGCGCTCGGAGAACTGCAGATTCAAGAACCGGTGCGACTCGGCGTCGCGCGCGAAGACGATGGCGCCGCTGACTTCCTTGTCGAGGCGGTGCACGACAAAAAGCGTCACGCCAAGGGCGGCTTCCATCTGGGCGCGCAAGCAGTCCTGGTCGCCGGCGCGCTCGGGAATGGCGGCGATGCCTTCGGGCTTGTTTACGGCGAGCACGTGTGGGGTGTCGAGCAGGACGTCGAGGTGCAGGCCATTGGGGAGCGGGAGGTGTTTCATGGTTTCCTTACCGGGAGGCGCGGCGGGTTTCATAGCCGATCAGTCAATCGGCCGGGGATCGGGTTCCGGGGCGGTGGGTGGGAGCGGTTCATTGAGCTGTCCCGTGATTCGCTCGTTGCATTTGGGGCAAATCGTGTGGGTGACGAACGGGAGGCTTGCGGCGGCAAAGAACTCCATCTGGCGGGCGGCCTCTTCGATTTCTTCCCAGCGTGATGCCGCCACTTCGACGCTCTTGCACCAACTGCAAATGCGGATGGTTCCCATGCGCGGGCGCTCCTGGTCCGCCAGGAGGACCTGGGGGGGGCGCGTTTCCACACGAACCATCCGCGACGTGAACTCGCACAAGGCCGTCGCGTGGGGGGCGATACTCATCTGCATGAAGCGCCTCTTGTCCGGTGAATCGCAGCGGAATGGGATGCTCACGGCCACGCGCGTGTGCACGACGCGGTCGATCAACATGCGATACAGGTGACGCGTGTTGTCGTCGGTCACGAACTCCCAGAGGGGGCGGCCCAGGACATCGTCCGGCAGCAGGTTGTCGCCCCCGTTGGCCAGGGCAAACTCGGCCCAGGACCCGCCCACGGCCACGATGCGGTACGAGGCGTCAATTCGATAGATGCAGGGGGTGGGCGTCATCGGGAGTCTCGGGTGTGCTTACGCCTGGAGCATGCTGGCGATGAGGGCTTTTTTCACCCACTTGGCATTCTCGGCTTCTTCCCAGACGAGTGATTTGGGGTCGTCGAGGATGTCATCGGTCATCTCGTAGCCGCGGAAGATGGGCCCCGAATGCTGGAACGTGCAGCCGCGCTTGGCGATCTGCATGAGGTCCCGGTTGACCTGAAACTCCTGGACGATGACGCGCTGCTCTTCGGGCAGTTTTTCGCCGGCAAGTTTGCTGCGCAAGAGGACGCCCCCTTCGATCACATCGGCGGTTTTGACGGCTTCGCGCAGATTGTGCGTGAGGTTGAGCGAGGTGCCGGCGGCTTCGACCCGGTTGCGGGCATCCGCGAGGACGATGGGGTCGAAGGTGTAGGCGGCGGGGCAGGCGGTGGTGAGGTTCATGCCCATGAGGGGGCAAACGCGCATGAGCGAGTGGACGACGCCGCGGGTCATTCCGACGTAGACGACATTGAGCCCCTTCAGGTGCCCATGGCTCTGGCGCATGGTCAGTAACTGGGCCAGCACCTGGGTCGTGTGATCCTGCGGGGTACAGGCATTGATCAACGGGATCTCGAGCTGCGCCGCCATTTCATCAACGTGGGCCTGATCCCAGAGCCGCAGCGTGGCGAGGTGCACCATGCGGTTGTAGGCGCGGGCGGTGTCGGCCCAAGTTTCGCCCTTGTTGGTCATGGCGAGGTTGGCCGGCATGTACATGCTACCGCCGCCGAGTTCGTTCATGGCGGTTTCGAATCCCATGCGGGTGCGTGTGGATTCGTAGACGAACAGCAGGCCTTGCGTCAGGCCGGCGCAGAGCTGCAGGTACTTGCGGTCGCGCTTGTGATCGCGAAACCACTGCGCCAGATCGAGGAGGCCGTTGACTTCGTCGGCCGTGAGTTCCCCGATATGTCGCAGGCGCCGTCCCTTGAGTGAATCAATCAGATGCATGGTGAGTCTCCGCGTCTCGATCACGCCGCCATCGCCGAGGACACTGATAGCACAACGCGCAGCCCGCGTCGAACGCCAATCGGCGGCGTGGAGTGTGCGGGGAGGCAAGCGCTGGCGTGTGACTGGCCGTGCGTGGCCTGTCCTGGCATGCAAACGGCGTGCGGTGAGGGGCGGCGCGCGGCTTCAGGCATCGATGGCCATGGACATGAGGGTGTCCTTGGTCACAAATTCGAGTACGGAGGCGTGCGTGGCGTTGAGCACGATGCGCGGGGGCTTTTGATTCTCGATGGCATCGACGACGGTGCCGACGCAGACGCACCAGCGGTCGCCGGGCTTCAGGCCGGGGAAATCATGGTCCGGGCTGGGCGTGATCAGGTCATTGCCCTGATCTTTTGCGAACTGGAGAAACTCCTGAGTCATCTCGACGCAGACGGTGTGCATCCCGGTGTCCTGGCCGTTAGTATCGCACTTGCCGTTACGGAAGAAGCCGGTGACGGGGTCATTGCAGCAGCACTGCAGTTCACTACCGAGTACGTTCCGGGCCATGGACTTGTCCTCAAAGGGGCATCGCGCCCTGCCAAACCATCACGACGGTTCGCCTATCGGTGCCAGGCGGGCCTGCCTGCTTCATCATCGCCAATGGCCGCCGCCCGGGCTCACGCTTCGAAATACGTATATCCCTGGATACCGGTCGCGTAGGCTTCGACGATCTGACGGCGTTCGCTGGGATTGATCCGGTTTTCGCGCACGGCACGTTCGGCGCGGTCGCGGAACATCGCCACGAGGTCCTTGGGGTCATACTCGACGTAGCCCAGCACATCGGCCACCGAATCGCCCTTGATTTCGTTGGTGAAGTCAATGCGGCCATCGCCGTCGAGTCGTACGCTGACGATGTTGGTGTCGCCGAACAGGTTATGCAAGTCGCCGAGGGTTTCCTGGTAGGCGCCGACGAGAAAGGCGCCAAGCAGATAGTCTTCGCCGGGTTTCGGTTCGTGCAGCGACAGCGTTTTCTTTACGTCGTGCAGGTCGATGAATTTATCGATCTTGCCGTCGCAGTCGCAGGTGATATCGAACAGGGTGGCCTGGCGGGAGGGGAATTCCGCGAGCCGGTGAATGGGTTGGATGGGGAAGAGCTGTCCGATGGCCCAGGAGTCGGGGAGGGACTGAAACACGCTGAAGTTGGCGTAGTAGATATCACACAGATCGATGGAGAGGTCTTTCAAGTCCTCGGGCACGTACTTGGCGGACCGGCATTCGCGCGCGATTTGCCCGACGGTACGCCAGAACAGCTGCTCGCCCTGTGCACGCTGGCGCAGGGTCAGCCCGCCGTGGAGGAAAGCCGTGCGGATTTCATCACGGTGAAAGACGGCATCATTGAAGCACTCCTGGATATTCTTCGGGCTGATGCTTTTGGCGATTTCCTGGAGGTTGCGGAGCAGTTCCGGGGAATCGGACGGGACATCCTCATGGGGTGTTTCGGCAGGGTCGAAGCGTCCGACGTCGAGGATATTGAAGATCAGCACGGACTGGTAGGCGACGAGTGCGCGGCCGGACTCACTGATGATGGTGGGGTGGGCGATGCCGGCCTTGTCGCAGGCATTCATCACGGTTTCGATGACGTCGGCGCAGAACTCCTTGATGTCGTAGTTCCGGCTTGAGGAGAAATTGGTGTGGGACCCATCGTAATCCACGGCAAGTCCGCCGCCGATGTCGAGGATGCCCATGGCGGCGCCTTCCTTGGTCAGGTCAATGTAGACGCGGACGGCCTCGGTGACGGCGGAGCGGATGGAGCCGATGTTGGGGATCTGGCTGCCCATGTGGTAGTGGACCATCTGGAGGCAGTCGAGCATGCCCTTTTCGCGCAGGGTATCGACCACGCGGATGGTTTCGGCCATGTTCAGGCCGAAGGCGCTGCGGTCGCCGCTGGAATCGCTCCACCGGCCGTTGACCTTGGAGAAGAGCTTGAGTCGGACGCCGATGCGGGGGCGCACGCCCATGAGGGCGGCGCGTTCGAGGACCTGCTCGAGCTCGCTGAACATTTCGAGCACGATCAGGGTCTGGGCGCCCATTTTCAGGCTGGAGAGGGCGAGGTCGATAAATTCGTTATCCTTGTAACCGTTGCAGACGATGTAGGACTCGGGGTCCTGCATGTAGGCGAGGGCGATGAGGAGTTCGGCCTTGCTTCCGGCTTCGAGACCGTGGTGGTAGCGCTTGCCAAAGGTGGCGACTTCTTCCACGACTTGCTGTTGCTGGTTGACCTTGATTGGATAGACGCCGCGGTAGACATTCTGGTAGCCGGCGGAGGCGATGGCTTCGGCGAAGCTTTCATTGATGCGGGAGATCGTGCGGTCGAGGATGTCGCGGAAGCGCAGGAGCACGGGCATGGCGAGTCCGCGTTCCTTCAGTCCGGCGACGACGTCCATGAGGCTGACGTCGACGGTGCCGACGCCGTTCTGCAGTTTCACGACGACTTCGCCGGCGGCATTCACGTCGAAGAAGCCGGCGCCCCAATTGCGCGTTCCGTAGAGGTCAATAGACTGCTGGACGGTCCACCGTTCAAGCGCTTCAAGTTTCATCGCGAATCCCCGGCTGCGCGAACCGCATGTTCGCACGGCTGGGGATGGTGCCGAAAGCAAAGGCAAAATGCAAGGGGCGGTCGCGGTTGTTTTTGCTACGGGGCCCCCGGCTTGTTAGGATCTGCCAAGCGTGGCGCCGGGAGGGTGCCGGTGGTGGTGCGGGCGGGAAGGGCGGCGCCGTGGCGCCCGTCCGCGTGAAGGCGCGCCAGGCCGTGGTGGGGTGGAGTCGTGAGCGACCGTTGAGACCGATTCGCGCCGGCGTTGCCGGATGCGGGGAGCGAGGGAGCATGTCCGAGGACGAGGATGCGATACCGGGATTGTCGGCCGATGCGCGGCGCCACACGACGCGTTCGCGCAAGCCCCGCCAGTTGAAGGGGCTGCCATGGAAGTTATCGGCATCGGGACCGCTGGATGTGGCGGAGGCGCCGGGCGCGGCCCCTTACGAGGCCGGGTCGGAGTATGCCAATTTGCTTCACAGCATCTACGATGGGGTCCTGGTGGTATCCATGGGCGGGCAGATACTGGAGACGAACAGCCGTGCCCAGGAGTTTTTCCGCCGATCCATGCAGGAGCTCCGGCAGCTGAACGTCGTCAGCCTGCTGGCGGGAGCCAACGAATCGCTTCTCGTGTCCATTCTCAACAACCTGCGGGATCATCGCTACACGTTGATTGAAGGGCAGTGCCTGCGATCGGATCGCAAGACCTTTCCGGCGGAAATTGCCGTCAGCCGTCTGACGCGGGGGAACGAGGCGCGCCTGTGCTTTTTCGTGCGCAACATCACGGAGCGGAAGCGCGCCCAGGACGGGCTGAAGGACGCGGTGCGCCGGCTTCAGGAGCACGACCGATCGCGTGCGCAGTTCGTGTCCAACGTGTCGCACGAGTTGAAGACCCCGCTGACGTCGATGCTGTACGCGATTTTCAACATGCTCAACGGGGTGGTGGGGCCGCTGCCGGCGCGGGTGCGCCGCTACCTCCTGATGTTGGATGGCGACTGCCGGCGGATGCTGGCGACGGTGAACGACATCCTGGATTTGCGCCGCATCGACAGCCAGACGTTGAAGCTGGATATGCACCGCGTGCCGCTGGGGCGGCTGGTGCGCTGGGCGCTGGACTCGCTGCGGCTCCAGGCCAAGCAGAAGAACATCGAACTGGCGGTGCGCGGGGAGGTGGGCAACCTGTTTGTGGAGTGCGACCCTCCGAAGCTGGAGCGCGTGGTGCTCAACCTGGTGGGCAACGCCATCAAGTTCACGCCGTCGGGTGGGCGGGTCGAGGTGCGGTGGACGCGGGGTTCGGAGCGCAAGGGGCGGTGTGAGCTCAGCGTGGAGGACACGGGGATCGGCATACCCGCCGCGCTCATCCCGCGCATTACGGAGCGCTATTTCACCATTGGTCAGCAGCCCACGGGGACGGGGCTGGGGCTGGCGATTTCGAAGGAGATTGTGCAGTTGCACGGGGGTGAGTTGCGCGTGGAGAGCCCGCCGCCGGGGGGGGGGGCGTCGGGCACGCGGGTGAGCGTCTTCCTCCCGACGGCCGATCCGCCGCTGGTGATGGTGGTCGAGGACGACGACCTGGTGCGCGAGACGATCGCCGCGCAGTTATCGGATTGGGGGTTCCGGGCGGTGAGCGTGGGGGACGGCAATGCGGCGCTGGAAACGATCAAGCGGGAGCGTCCGGATTTGATCCTGCTGGACCTCCAGTTGCCGGGGGTAGAAGGCACGGAAGTAATCTTGAAGCTGAAGGCGAATCTTGAGATGATGCGAAAGCCGGTGATTGTGCTGACCGGGCTGCGGCTGAATGAGAAGCAGCAGCGCGTGCTGGGCAATTTCGGCATACCGACGCTATCCAAGCCGTGGGCGGAAGACGAATTACGCGACCAGGTTGAAACGGCTTTCCTCGGGACCGTCTCGGCGATCCGACGGCCCAACGAGAAAGTGCTCAAGATCGCACGGCAGAAAACGGACGAGAGCAGGGCTCCATGAATCGTAAATCCAAGAAGCAAGTGCTATTGATCGACGACGACACAAGTCTGCTTGTGACGTTGGGTGATTTTCTGAAGTTTGAGGGCTACGACGTGACGACCGCCGACAGCGGCGAGGCAGGGCTGCGGTGCCTGCAGGGCTTGACGCCCGACCTGATCATCCTGGACATGGGCATGCCGGGGATGGGAGGGGTGGGGTTCCTCAAGGCCATAACGGAGGAAGGCGGGAAGCTACGGCATCCTGTGCTGGTGCTCACGGCGCGCGCGAACATGGCGGAATTTTTCGCCACGGTGGCGGTGGACGGGTTCATCGCGAAGCCATGCGACCCGCAGGATCTGCTGATGGAAGTCAGCCGCATCGTGTTTCTGCGCAGCGACCAGGCGCGCGAGAGTGCCGGGCTGGTGGGGCTGGGGCGGCGCATCCTGATTGGCGAGGACGAGGACCGAGTGCGCGAGAGCCTGGCGCACGCGTTCGCGCTGGCCGGGTTTGAGGTGACGGGGGTGGAGCGGGGGCCTGACATCATCCAGACGGCGGTGCTGGACACGCCGGACGTGGTGGTGTTGAAGCTGATTTTCGAGAACATGAACGGCGACACGCTGGCGGGCATTCTGCGGGGCATGCCGAAGACTGCCAACGTTCCGATTGTGCTGTACGACGACAGTGGCGGGGCGGTCAGTGCCATCAAGTATCGCGTGCCGAGCGCCGTGGCGGATCGCTTTGTCAGCACGAACAACCCCAGCGACCTGTTGGCCGCGGTGCGTGACGTGCTGGAGAAGCGCGGGAAGGCCTGAGTCGGCAGGCCGGGGGCAGGAGGTCGGTGGTGGGTGCCGCTGACGAGGCAATACGATGCGTTGTCCGAAGTGCGGGAACCTCGAAGACAAGGTCATCGACAGTCGTTCCGCGGGGAATGGCGCGGTGATTCGGCGGCGGCGGATGTGCCTGGGGTGCAGCTACCGCTTCACCACGTATGAAGAGGTGGTGAAGGCCAAGCTGCGAGTGATCAAGCGCGACGGGCGGCGCGAGGATTTGAGCCGCCAGAAGATGATGAACGGGATTGCGCGGGCGTGCGAGAAGCGTCCGATCGGCCCGGAGCAAGTGGAGCGGCTGGTCGACGAGATCATCGAGGCGCTCGAGGCGGAGTACGAGCGCGAGGTGCCGAGCGACGCCATCGGGGCCAAGGTGATGGAGCGGCTGGAGAAGATTGATGAAGTGGCGTTCGTGCGCTTTGCTTCGGTGTACCGCCGGTTCCGCGACGTGAACCAGTTCCTGAGTGCCATCCGGGGGATGATGACCAAGGAATGATCTGGAATCCTTACCATCCCGACTTGCGCTCCCTGACCCCACCGGTGGTCGATCTCGTGGACGAGTTGGGGGCTCTTTGCGGGCAGACCCTGAGCGGTGACGGACGCCAGCTGGAGGAGGTGGTGCTGGCGGTGACGGCCACGCTGGAGTCGGAGCCCGGCGACTCGCCCCCGGATCCCAAGGTGGTTGTGACGCTGGCGTCGAAGGCCTTGTGGGCGATTGGCGAGACGCGCGCCGCGCGGCGTCTGGGCCTGCTGGCGACGGGGATGATGCGGCAGGCCGAGTGGAATGTGGCCGGGGATGCGCCCATGTGGGTGCTCGATGTTCAGCCGCTGGCCAAGGATCCCGGCAACGTGCTGGAGATGCAGCTGATCGGCCACCTGGATTTGATTCTGGATTGCATGTCGGACGTCTGGGACGATGCCGACGGCGGCGGGGTGCTGGGGCTGTTGCACCTGGATGCGTTTCGGCGTCCGGGGCGGCGGCATGGCGGCCGCCCGGCGTGGGCGGATGAGATTATGTCGGCCTGCGGCACGCGTCTGGCGGCCATCGGCAGGCGCCGGGGGTGGGCGCGGAAGCCCGCCGTGATCGCACTGGACCTGCACGGCTGAGGATGTAGGGCGCGGGGCATGAGGGTAGAGGGACTAGGGAAAGGGTGAGGAGCGCAATGATTTCGACTGAGGTCATCCGGCAGCAACTTCAGAATGTGCTGGAGTCGACGCATATCGAGGGGCTGGGCGAGCGGCAACAGGGCAAGGTGCGGGACAGTTACCGGATTGGCGACCGACGGGTGCTGATCGTGACGGACCGCATCTCGGCCTTTGACTGCGTGCTTGGCACGATCCCGTTCAAGGGGCAGGTGCTCAACCAGCTGGCGGCTTTCTGGTTTGAGCAAACCAAGGATATTGCACCCAATCACGTGATTTCGGTGCCGGATCCGAACGTGATGGTCGTGCGCGAGTGCGCGCAGCTGCCGCTGGAGTTTGTCGTGCGCGGGTACATTACGGGGGTGACGAAGACGTCGGCCTGGTACAACTACGAGCGCGGTGTGCGGAATCTGTGCGGCAACGTGCTGCCCGACGGATTGCGCAAGGATCAGAAGCTGGAGCGACCGATCATCACGCCGACGACGAAGCACGAGAAGCACGACCGGAACATTTCGCGGGAGGAGGCGATTGCGGAGGGGCTGATTGACGGTGCGACCTTCGACAAAGCCGCCGCGATCTGCTTGAAGCTTTACAACCGGGCCGTTGAGCATGCGGCGTCGCGCGGCCTGATCTTCGTGGACACGAAGTACGAGCTGGGGCTGATTGACGGCGAGATCGTGGTGAGCGACGAGATCAACACGCCGGATTCCTCGCGCTACTGGTTTGCGGACACGTACGCGGAGCGGTTTGCGGCGGGGGAAGAGCAGCGCAAGCTGGACAAGGAGTACGTGCGGCAGTGGCTGGCGGATCAGGGCTTTCGCGGCGACGGGCCGCCGCCGGTGCTGACGGACGAGGTGCGGGTGGAGGCGGCGCGTCGTTACATTCAGGCGTATGAAGTGGTGACGGGGCGAGCCTTCGAAGCGGACACGCGGCCGGTTCACGCGCGCATGACGAATGCGCTGCGGCTCGACCTGGCCGGGGTACGTCAGCCGAAATAGCGTCTGTGCGGGCAGGTGGGGGGCGGAAGGCGTGCGGCCGTATTGAGCGGCTGGCGGCGAGCCTTCGTGTGACCGGCAGGATACGGCATGGCAAGTCAGCGGAAGTTAAGGCGGATTCAGCTCATCACCGCGCTGCAGGTGTTCGATCCGGCCAGCAGCCAGCTCCTGGGCGTGGTGAACGACATCACGGTGGAAGGGGTCGGGGTGCGCGTGCGGGAGAAGATGCAGGTGCAGCAGCATTACGCGCTGCGGCTGGCGCTGCCCGCGGCGATCAATGGCGCCAGCCTGCTGGACGTCAGGGGGCGGTGCGCCTGGGCCGGGGTGTCGAGCAATCCAGACTTGTTCGACGTCGGGTTTCAGTTTGTTGATCTTGCGCCCGATGCGGTTGAGGTGATCGAGGAGTTGATCCGCCGCTATCAGCGCTGACGACTGCAGACAGAACATGGAAAACGGCACCATAGGCAAAGCGCAGGACGTGCAGGAGAAGTGGGTTCTGCGGACGGGGCCGGAGACGATCTACGGTGAACTGGCGCTGGGCGTTCTGGCCCAGTGGGCTGAGCAGGGGCGCATCACGCCCGACAGCGAAGTGTCGCGCAATGGCCGGGACTGGGTGAGGGCCGAGACCGTTGCCGACCTGAAGATGGATTGGTTTGTGTCGCTGAAGAGCGGCATGAACTACGGGCCGGTCAATCTCCTGGCCGTGCCCGGGCTGTTCCGGCGGGGGATCATCGACCGCACCGCCGTTCTGGAGCACAAAATCACGCACCGGAAGATCCCGGCGATTGAACTGCTCAAAGGCCTGAAGAAGCCGGGGGGGGCGGCGCCAACGCCGGTCCCGGCCTCGCCGGAGACGGGGCCCGCCGTGGTCGGCGGGACGGGTGCGGGAGCGGTGGAGCGGGGCACGGCAGACGAGCGCGACACGCCGACGGCGGACGCCGTTCCGCGCGAGCTGGTGCCGGCGGCGGATATTTCGCGCCATCTTCACATTGCCAAGGAGCGCATAGCCGAGCTGAGCATGCGGCTGGCGGCCCTCCAGTCCGAGCGGAACCGCGCCGAGTCGGAGACGAAGACGACCGCGCAGATTCAGGAACGCGCGTTGGAAGACGCGCGGCGGCTGGTGGCGCAGGCGCAGCGCGAGCGTGACGAAGCGGTGACGGAACAGCGCCAGGTGGAGCTGAAGCTGACACGGCAGGTCAACGATCTGGAGAGTCTGCTGCGGGATCGCCAGCGTGCCACAGAGTCCACGGAGTTGACGCGCCGCGACATGGCCCAGAAGGCCGAAGCGCTGGACGTGCGCGTGCGCGAATTTGAGGCGTTGGCGGCCAGGAGCGAGGCGCTGCTGGCGGAAGCCCGGGAGGGGCTGCGGGCCGAGCGTGAGCAGAGCGCGGAATTGCGGCTGCGGCTGCAAACGCAGGAATTCGAGTACAAGCACCACGAGGCGCACTGGCAGGAACAGATGCAGGCGCTCGCGGGGCAGGCGAGCCCGGAGAAGGTCAAGGAGTTGGAATCACGTTCGGCCGACCTGGCGCACGAGCTGGAAGTCAGCCGGCATGCGGCGGACGAGGAGCGTTCCCGGGTAGTGGCGGCATTCAAGGCCGAAGCTGACGGACGGAATGCCGCGTTGGCGGGCAAGATCAAGGCGCTGGAGGCGACCGTCGTGCGCGGGGCGGCTGAGCATCGGCACCTGGCCGAGGAGATGGAGACGCAGCGGGGACAGCTGCTGGCGGCTCAGGAGGAGGTGCGGCGCGCGCAGGATGCCGAGAAGGCTGTTGCGGCCGAGCTGGCGGAGGCGCGGCAATCGGCAGAGGCGCTGCTGGCGCAGGCGGTGACCGGGTGGCAGCGGCGGGTTGAGCAGGCAGAGGCGGAGGTGGCACGGCTGGCCACGGCGCACGCCCAAAGTGTCGCGGCTCTGAAGCATGATGCCGGGCAGCGGGAGGCGGCGCTCGTGGCGCGGGCCAAGATCCTGCAGGACGCGGCTGACCGCGAGGCGGCGGCCGTTGCCAAGGCGGCGAACCTGGAAGCGGTCGCGGCGCGGGCGGCGGCGGATTGGCAGCGCGCGAATCAGGACGCCATGGCGTTCAAAGCGCAAGTGAATGGCGCGCAGGAGGCCGCAGGTCGTGCGGAAGCCATCCGTAAAGCGATCGAAGGAGAGTTGGCGGCGGCGCGGGCGGAAGTGGAGGCGGAGCGCGCCAAGGTGACCGCGGACTGGACGCAACGCCTCGCGGCGGAACAGGCCTCGCACGCTCAGGCCGTGGCGTCGCTGAAGGATGAGGCTGCCAAGAGGGAGGCGTCGGCGGCCGCGAGGATCGCCTCGTTGGAGGAGGCGGCGGCGCGGGCGGCGGCGGACGCGCAACGCGCGGCTGAGGCGTCGGCGGCGCTCAGGGGGCAGGTTGTGGGCGCTGAAGCGTCGGCGAAGCGCACCGTCGAGGCGCGGAACGCCTTGGAATCGGAGCTGGCGGCGGCGCGGGCGCAGGTGGAGGCGGAGCGCGCCAAGGTGACCGCCGACTGGACGCAGCGCCTCGCGGCGGAACAGGCCGCGCACGCTCAGGCCGTGGCGTCGCTGAAGGATGAGACTGCCAAGCGGGAGGCGTCGGCGGCCGCGAGGATTGTCTCGTTGGAGGAGGAGGCGGCGCACGCGGTGGCCGACGTGCAGTGCGCGGGTGAGCAGTCGGCGGCGCTCAAGTCGGTACTGGCAGAGGCGCAGATGGCGGCTCAGCGGGCGGAGCGGGTGCAGCGTGAGTCCGAGTCCGAACTGGCGGCGGCCAGGCAGAGGGATGCGGAGCACGCGAAAGTCATGGCCGAGTTGCAGGGCAGGCTGGTGACGGCAGAAGCCGCCCAGGCGCGGAGCGTTGGTGCGTTGAAGCAGGAGGCGACGGCGCGCGAGGCGGAGGCTGCCGCGGCGTTGGCGCGGGCGCGGGAGGAAACCGTAGAAGTCCAGAAGGCCTGTAAGTCTCTCGAGTCGCGGGTGAAAGAAGCCGAGCGGGTTGCCGCGGGGCGCGAGAGCGAACTGGCCGAGGTGCGGCTGACGCTGGCCGTGGCAAAGGTCGGGGCCGAGCGCGCGGCCGCACTCGAGGCTCAACTGGGGCAGCAGACAGCGACCGGTGCGACGCTGGCTGCCGAGCGCGCCACGTGGGCAGCCGCGATGGAGGCGCTGAAGCGGGATCTGGCGGCAGCCGTCGAGACGGTCGCGAAGGATAAGCGGGCTCTGGAAGCAGCGGCCAAACGCGAGGCGGTGCTGAAGCAGGACGGGTTGCGCCATCGCGAAGAGCTTGACCGGCTCGAGAAGGAGGTTGAGCGACTGCACGCGGCGCAGAAGGAGTCCACCAAGCGCGGGGCAGAGCAGGAGCGACACTTGACCTCCATGCGCAAGGAAGTGGCGGGGCTCAAAGCGGAACTGGCGGAAGCGGCCCAACAGGTGCAGGTGATGTCGGCTGCGGATTTGAATCTGCAGGGCCAGTCAGCGGCCTGGGATGTGGAGCGGCGGAAGCTGGAAGAGCGGCTGGCGTCGACCACGAAGGATATGGAGCAGCGACTGTCGACGGTGGTGGCGGCGCGTGCCGACGCTGACAGGCAGGCCAAGCGCCTGGCCGAGGCGCAGGCGCAGGATGCGCGGCGCCTGGATGAGTTGCAGCGGTCTTCACGCGAGCAGGCGGAGCGTCTGGCGTCGGTGCGCAACGCGTTGCAGAGCGCGAGGCAGGATGCGGAGGCGCGGCTGGGCGTTCTGACCGGGGTGGCGCCGATCGAGTGGTACGTCATGTTGGACGGAGGCAATATCTTTGGCCCGGTGTCGCTGGACATGCTTTACGAGTGGGCGGCGGAATGCCGGCTGGGGCCGGGGCATTCCATTTCCAGGGATCGAAAGACCTGGGAACCGGTGGAGCGTGTTGCCGGACTGGGGCTGGAGTGGATGGTGACGTTGGCGGACGATAGCGCGTATGGACCGGTGAACGTGTTTGCGGTACGTCACCTGATGGCGGATGGCGTCCTGGCGGCGGGTAAACCGATCACACATTGCCGGGACGGGCGCAAGGGCACATGGGAGGAAATCGTCGCCATGGAAGTGCGCCGGATTCGTGCCGAGGCGGCCATGCCATCGGCGCAGGCGGATCAGGCACGCGCCGGGCTGGGCAAGCTGACGGAGCAGGTTCGGCAGTTGGAATCGCTTTGCGGGGCGTAGCGCGGACACGCGCCGGCACCGACGTAGAGTCGCCTGGCCTTGACGGACAGCGCTCCGGTGGCGTGAGGCCGGACACATCCGCCATGCGATTCCGCAACCAGCGTGGTTGAGTATCGCGGTGTTACCAGCGGAGTTTGGCCGCTTGGAGGCGACGGCCCAGTTCCGTGAACACACGCTCGTCGTCCTGGTCACCGGCGGACTCAAATGTTGCGGAGAAGCGCAGGAAGGCACCCGCATCGTCCCACGGCACGGTGGAGACCAACTGTTCGCGGATGAGGAATTGCGAGGCTTCCTCGGCATTGGCAAACGTGCGGTCGCCGGCGCCGCGCGGCGCGGCGACGTAGAGGTAGAAGGTGCCGCCCGGCATACTGGCGTTGGCGCCGGCTGCGCGCAGCGTTTCGACGAGGCGCCGCATGCGCTGTTCGTAATGAGCACGGATGCTGTCGGCCAGTGCACGGTCCGCGATGCCGGCGCAGGCGGCGACCTGGATGGCCTTGAACTGTCCGGAATCAATGTTGTCCTTGACCTCGGCATAGGCCTTTACGGCGCGCGCCGACCCGCAGACAAATCCGAGACGCCAGCCGGTCATGTTGTAACTCTTGCTCATGGAGTGCAACTCCACGGCCACGTCCTTGCCGCCTGGGCGGCTCATGATGGAAAGGCCGGAACGTCCGAAGACCAGGGTGGCGTAGGCGGCGTCCTGGACGATCAGGATGTTATGCCGCTTCGCGAACGCGATCAGCGCGTCGAAGAACGCCTCGGACGGCGGCGCGCCCGTGGGGTTGTTCGGGTAATTCACGTAGAACAGCTTGGCGCGGCGCGCGGTGTCGGCGTCAATGGACGACAAGTCGGGATAGAACTGGTTTTGCGGCAGGAGCGGGAGCTTGACGACCTGGCCGCCGAGGTAGGCGGCGTGGGTGGCCATGACCGGATAACCGGGCACAGTGGTCAGGACGACATCGCCGGGATTCACAAAGCACAGCGGCATGATGGCGAGCGCGGGTTTGGAGCCGATGCTGTGGTTGATTTCGGTCTGGGGGTCGAGATCGGCGACGCCGAAGAACGTCCGCATGTAGTCGGCGGCCGCCTGCTTGAACGCATCGATGCCGTTGTCGGCGTAGCCGCGGTTGGCGGGATCGTCGACCGCGCGCTTGAGGGCTTGGCGGATGGCCATGGGGGCCATCTGGTCCGGTTCGCCGACGCCGAAATCCAGCAACTCGATGCCGGGCTTCCGGCTGCGGGCGTCGGCTTTGGCGCGTTTGATCTTTTCGAATTTGTAAATGGCGTTGGTGGTGCCAAAGGCGGCACCGCCGATGCGTTCGGCAAAGAGGGTCTGAATATCCATGTGCAACTCCGCTAAATCTGGTCAACGTGAGCGGGCATTATAGGGGCGTGCCGTGGGATGTCAAAGCGGGAGGATGTGTTTTACGGATCGGTCACGCCGAGGGAGGCAAGCTGGCGGCGGTAGAAGGCGGTGCGGGCGGGATCGTGGCGATTGGCGGCGCGCTCCAGTGCCGCGCGATAGAGGATGCGGGCCTGCTCGGGATGGCCATGCCCGACGAGCATGGCCCCGAGATTTTGAATGGCGAGATCGAGGTCCGGGTTCAGGACAATGGCAGCCTCAAAGTGCTGGATGGCTTCTTCCGCGCGGCCCTGGCCGTTGAGGGCAGACCCGAGGTTGTTGTGAACCGCGGCGTCGTTGGGATCAATCTCGAGGGCCTCATAGAAAATGGGAATTGCGGCCTCGGACTGGTTCTGGCGAATGAGTGACATGGCCAGTTGGTTGCGGACGGCGGCGTTGCGTGGAGTCAGCGCCGACAGCACACGGAACTGCGTGGTTGCTCCGGGGAAGTTTCCGGTGCGGTAGAGGGCACTGGCGAGGTTACTGCGCGCCGTGACGTTGCGCGGGTTGGCATCGATGGCGAGGCGATAGTTGGCGATGGCATCGGGGTCACGCTCCAGCCGTTCGAATGCCACGCCCAGACTGTTGAGTGCATCGTCGTAGCCAGGCTGCAGGGCGACGGCCTGCTTGAGCAGCCGGCACGCCTCCTCGTTGTTTCCGAGTCGGGACTGGCGTGCGCCGAGGCAGTAATACATTTCGGCGCGGTAGGGGCCGCGCTCCTGCGGGAAGGGGCCGGGGACACTGGTGACGATGACGAGGATCAGCATCAGGGGCGCGATCACGCGCAGGCGGCGGGGAGTGGCGCGGTAATCATTGACTAACGCGGCGGCACCGGCGGTGGCGCACACGGCCAACACGGGAATGACGGGGATCCGGTAGCGGGCTGAGACAAAGACCAGGATGACGGCGGCGGGGTAGAGAGCGAGGAACAGCCGGATGGGGGCGGGGATGTCGCGCCAGCGGCGGTAGAGTCCGTAGGCGGCGAGGGGGAGCAGCAAGGCGAAGGGGAAGCCGACGGGGCCGGCACGCCAGACGAGGGTTTTCAGGATGAGGGACCAGTCGCGATAGAGGTAGAGGTCTTCGTTGCGAGGCAGCTCGCGCGGGGACAGGAACTGAACGGTCTTGCGGAACATGCCGCGGATGAACGGGAGGGGTTGAGATTTGGCGTATGCGAGTGCCTGGTGCGAAAAGAAGTCTGACGTTTCGCGACCGGGCGCGATGCCGTAGCGCGCCGGGAGCAGGGTGAGGTTATCCCATTCATAGCCGGGGCGGATTGCCACCGTGTGATCAGAATCAGGATTATTGCCGATGTAAAGATTGAGGCCGCCCGAGTAGGGCAGGATGGAGAGGCTGCCGGTGACGTGATGGCTGAGAAGGGAAACGGGAAGGAGGGGGAGCAGGAGGCCGGCGGTGAGGGCGAGCACCACGTGGGAAAGGCGGCGCAGGGGGATGGCCGACTGGCGCCAGAGGGACCAGGCGGCCCAGGCTGTGGCGACGGCAAGGAAGGGAATGAAGGTTGGGCGGGACAGGCTGCTGAGCGCGGCGGCGAGGCCAAGTGTAAACCAACGGCGGAGAGACGGGCGGGTTGCGGCATCGAGCAGGCAGAGTATCAAGGCTGGTGCCCAGAAGGCCTCCCAGCCAGTGCCAAGCAGCTCGCCGTCGTAGAAGATCATGGGGCCATAGAATGCGGTCGCGAGGCCGGCGACGAGCGGCCAGGGGCGGGGGAGAAAGCGGCGCGCCAGATCGAAGGTGAGGACGCAGGTTCCGGCGCCCAGGATGGCCTGCAGGAGTTTGGCCACGATGAGGGAGCCATGCCCGAAGGCAAGAGCGGCGGTCAGGAACGCCGGATAGAAGAAGGGCTGCCAGAAGAAGGCCGGGCTGAAATGGCCGGTCTGGAGCGCGCTGCGGGCGAGATCGACATAGGTTTCGGCATCAATAATGGGGGCGAAGAAGGTCGGCGTGTCGGAGGATTCCCAGAGGTAAAGGAGACGGACGGCGAGCGCGGCGAAGAAAACGAACCAGGGGCGTGTGTGGGCGGCGGATGGGGATGGTGCGCCGCCGGTTTGTTGAGGCGTCATGGCGTGGGCTCCGCCGCGGCGGCATGGGCTTGCTGTGTCGAGGCGTTTTCCACGGTGGCTGCGTCCGGTTCCAAGGGGTCGAGAATCCATCGACGGTTGAACCAGAACCATTGGTCGGGGGATGCCCGGATCCAGTTGTCAATGCGCTGAAGAACGTCGCGGGTCATGCGCTCGATATCGACCTGCCGGGGAAGGGAGGGGTCGGGCCAGATCGGCGGGGAGACATGCATGCGTTGCTGCGTCCATCCTTGGCGCAGCACCAGGCAGGCGAAAATGGGGATTTCGGCCTGGCGGGCGAAACGGGCCATTCCGGAGCCCACGTTGGCAACACCGCCGAGGAAGGGGGCGGAGATATCAGGTGTCCGCACGCGCACGTCAGGCAGGATGGCAAGGAAGCCGCCATCGAGCAGACGGCGCAGCACGTCGCGCATAAGACCGGATCCGCGCGCAAGGGTATGGATGCCCGGCTGTCGACGGAGGCGGTTGAGGTAATCGTCGACGAGCGGATTTTTCTGCGTGGCGGCGATGCTGAAGATCGGGATTCCAGCGTGGTGGCAGGCGAGTGCGGCGGTTTCCCAATTCCCCATGTGGGGCACCGCGATGATGGCGCCCTGTCCGGTGCGTGCATGAGCAAGTACAGGCGCGATGACGTCGTCGGAGTTGGTGGTGGTCCTGAGCCAGGCGGGCGTGGCCTTTGCGATGCGCAGGATCTCGACGATATCGAATGCGAGATTGCGCCAGGAGAGCCACGCGATCCGTGCGGGGTCCGGTGCGTTCGGTCCATCGCCAAACACGGACCGGATGCGCCGCTTCGCCTCGCGGACGCGCGGACGGAAGAGCAGATAGCCGAGCCGCGCGACGCCCCAGCCGATGGCCAGGGCCGCCCGGTAGGGCAGCGCATTGACAAGCCCCGCGAGGGCCCTCAGGGCGCCGTATTCGACCAGATGTTTGGTGCGGTATCGCATCGCGAGGAGTGAGCATAGGACATCCCGGAGGCGCCCGCAATTTTGATTATGGGGCGAGCGAAAGGCTGGCGCGATTCAGTGTCGCCCCGGCGGCTGGTGCATGATAGCGTGTGGGCCTGCCGCGCGGATCGGGTGGGCCCATAGCTCAGTTGGTCAGAGCAGGAGACTCATAATCTTCGGGTCGCTGGTTCGAGCCCAGCTGGGCCCACCCGATGCGCGGGGCGCCGGTCACCATGGGAGGGGGACGATTGATGCAAAAAGACGACATGCTGCGGGAGCTTTTCCGGAAACAGGGCGAGCTGAACCAGGTCATCGGGGTCAACACGGTCGACATGACCGAGTCGGACCAGATCAAGTGGTTGCTGAATTACTGCCGTGCGATGACGCAGGAACTGGCCGAATTAACGGACAGCGTTCCCTGGAAGTGGTGGGCGAAGTACCAGAAGTTTGACATTCAGAACGCCCGGGTCGAAGTGGTTGATTTGCTGCACTTTCTGATTTCCTCGGCGCAGGTGCTGGGGATGAGCGCGGACGACATCTTCGCGCTCTACGTGAAGAAGCACGAAGTCAATCAGAACCGCCAGAAGACCGGCTATGAGGTCAAGGACGAGAACGACAGCCGGCACCTCTAGCGGCATGGGGCAACGGGACGCCACGGATGTCGGGGAGGGCTCCTGACATCCGCGACATCGGTGGTTGGCATGGCCACTCAGCCCGGCTCTTCCATCATCAGGTCGTAGAAGGCGACGCCGTCGTCGGGGGTTTTGCCGGCACGCCACTTCATGGCATCGCGCGGGTGGCGGTTGAGGCGGCCCGTGATCGCGTAGGGGATGCTGTAGCCCCAGTCCATCTTCTTCGAGAGCGGGACGAACACGTCGCGGCAGCATTCCAGGACGGGGCGCAGGTTGAATTTCGGGTTGCGCAGGAATCCGAGAATGAGTTCCAGTTGGCAGTTGCCGGCCCCGCGCCCGAGACCGCTGATTGTGGCATCGACCCGGTTGGCGCCGCTGACGATGGCTTCAATCGTGTTGGCAAATCCGAGCTGCAGGTTGTTATGCCCGTGGAAGCCGACGTCCTTGCCGGTGCCTTCCATCGCGGCCAGGTACATTTTGGTGAACTTGCGGACCTGCTCCGAGTAGAGGGCGCCGAAACTGTCGACGAGATAGACGCCAGCGGCTGGGCTCTTGGCGATGATGTCCAGCGCGGCCTTGATCTGGTCTTCGGGCACGATCGACACGGCCATGAGTTGCATCATGGTCTCGTATCCCTTGTCATGGGCATCCTTGATCATGTCCATGGCGGTGGGGATCTGGTTGATGTAGCAGGCGACGCGGACGCAATCGATGACGCTCTTATCCTTGGGGAGAATGTCGGTGTGGTAATCGGTGCGTTCGGCATCGGCCATGACGGCGATCTTGATTGGCGCGGGGGTGTCGCCGACGATGCGCCGCAGATCGTTTTCGTCGCAGAACTTCCAGCGGCCGAAATCGGCCGGTGCGTAAATGCGCTTGGAGCATTTGTAGCCGAGTTCGATGTAATCGACACCGGCGGCCACGTCTGTGTTGAAGATGCGTTTGACGAACGTGTCGTCGAACTGGTGGTCGTTGCAGAGACCGCCATCGCGGACCGTGCAGTCGAGGACCTTGATGTCGGGGCGGTAGGAGATCAGGTCGCTGGCGAACTCAGGGGCGTTGCTCGGCACGGTCATGAAGCGCTCCTCCATAAGGGATTTCCAAAGGGTTTATTGTGGCGCGGGGCGGTTGGTGCGTCAAGCCTGCTGAGGGGAGGATTTGGACCTGCTTAGCCTTGCGCAGGATTAGGGGCGAGCCTAGAGTTCTCGTGGGGGTGTGGGATGCGGTTGGGCGACGCGAGGTGGCGTGTGCGGATCGGTGGACGGGCCGACGCGGCGGGCGTCGCGGTCAGCGGCGCCGGGGAGGAGTAAGATGAGAGTCCCAGTTGGAGTGGAGATGTGGCGAGGTTTGATGTTGGGGGCATGGGGTGCGTGTTGGCTGGCGGGGCAGGTTCTGGCTCACTGCGATACGGCCAATGGCCCCGTGATACCGGAGGCCAAGGAGGCTCTGGAGTCGGGCGATGTGACGCCGGTCCTGAAGTGGGTGCAGCCGGCCGATGAAGCTCAAATCAAGGCGGCGTTTGCCACGGCGCTGGCGGCGCGCGGGGGCGGCGGCGATGTGCCGGCGCAGGCTGAGCAGCGCTTCCTGGAAGAATTGGTGCGCGTTCACCGCGCCGGCGAGGGGGCCCCGTTCACGGGCATCAAGGATGAGCCGGTCGATCCGATTGTGGCGATGGCGGACGCGTCTCTGGCCGAGGGCTCGGTGGAGGACATGGTTCACGCGATCAGCGGCCATATGGCGGCGAGCATTCGTGAAAAGTTTGCGCGCGTGCAGGAGGCGGCAGCTCACAAGGACGAGAGCGTATCGGCGGGGCGTGAGTACGTCGCCGCGTACGTGACCTACATGCATTATGTCGAGGGCGTTCACGCGGCCATTGCGGCGTCCGGCGGGCATGCGCATGGCGGCGACACGCCTCACGAGGCGCCAGCTGAAGCCGGGCACGACGTACACGTGCACTGACATGGCGCTGGGGGTGGGCGCGCGCGCGTCAGGGATTCGGTGCGCAGTGTGAGCGGATGAAGGTCCCGATGCGGTGGATGGCGTCGCGCGCTTCGGGGAATTCTGGTTCATGCACGTGCCAGACGTGGATCATCTCAGGCCAGATCTCCAAGGTGACCTCGACACCTGCGGCGCGTGCCCGCTCGGCGAAGCGGGCGCTGTCGTCGCGCAGAATCTCGGCGTCCCCAGCCTGGATCAGGAGCGGGGGCAGACCCTTCAGGGATGCGTAGAGGGGTGAGGCGAGCGGATGGCGGGGATCGGTGTGCCCAAGGTAGTTGGCCGCGTAGGTGGACAGCCAGGCGGGCCGGTTGATGGGGTCTGCGTCGGCACGGGTGATGACCGACGCCCCGGTGTGCGCGAGGTCGGTGTAAGCGGAGATGGCAACGGCGGCTTGAGGCATGGCGGCACCGCCATCGCGCAAGGCGACAAGCGTGGCCAGGGTGAGTCCGCCACCGGCGGAGTCGCCGGCGATGAAGGACGCCGCGGCGGGGTGGGGCTTGTGGGGGCTCTGCGCTCGCATCCATCGATAAGCGGCGACGGCGTCATCCAGGGCGGCGGGGAACGGGTGTTCGGGGCCAAGGCGGTAGTCGGCGGCGAGCACGGCGCATCCGCTGGCCGCGGAAAGGCGCGACGTCAGGCTCCGGTAGGTGGCGGCGCTGCCACTGATGTAGCCGCCTCCATGCAGATAAAGCAGCCGGAGGTCCGGATCGGCGCCGGGGCTGCAGACCCACTCGGCAGGCACGCCTCCAGCATCGACCGGCTGGAGCGTTGCCGTTCCCGGCGATGTGGGGGTGCGCATCCAACTGCGGAGCAGATCGATTTCCAGCGTAGCGGGGCGGCTGGCGGCGTTCTCGAGGAATGGCGCCAGCAGTCGTTGGTAGGCGGGAGATGCCATGGTGTCACCAGAATAGCAGACGGACGGCGCCGCAGATGGCGAGGGCCTGGACGGCGAGCGTGAAGGGTTTTTCCGGAATGCGGTGGACGAGCCAGAGTCCGAGGGCGGCGCCGGCGAGAATGGGAATGGCGAGCGTGGCATTGAGGAGCAGGGAGTCTGCGTTGATGAGCCCGAGGTGAACGCTGAATGGAACTTTGAAGAGGTTGAGGACGCAGAAATACCACGCGCCCGTGCCGACGAACTCGTTTTTTGGAAGCCGCATGGCGAGGAGATAGATAATCATGATGGGCCCGGCGGCGTTCGCCATCATCGTGGTGGCGCCGGCGAGGATGCCGATAAGGGCCGCGAATCCGACGTTGGTGGGAATATGGGCGGCGGCGCCGGGGCGACGGGTGCGCCATTCGTTCAAGGCGAGCATGGCGAGTACGACGAAGCCGATCATGGGTCGCAGCTGGCGGTCGCTGACGTGATCGAGGAGCAGGTAGCCGATCACGACGCCCAGAACGGTCCATGGCATGATGCGGAACAGGTGGGGCCAGACGGCGTGGCGGCGATACCAGGTGACGGCGCAGATGTCGGCCAGGATGAGCATGGGGAGCACGGCCCCGGTGGAGGCGCGGGCGGGGAGAATGGACGCAAACAGCGGCACGGCGAGAATGCCGACGCCTGGCAGTCCCGTTTTCGAAATGCCGATCAGCAGCGCCCCCATGATGGCGGCAATCCATTCAAGGCCGACAATATGCGACATGAACGTGCAACCTCCGGCAGTTGGGTAAGGGGCGACTGGCGCACCGAACGCGGATGCGGTGGCGGGGGCCTGCGGCGGCGATTCCCGCGTTAGGCGAGGAGGGAGGTCGGACGGTCATCCTGCCCACCCGAATAGCTTATCGCGCTTGATGCGGGCGACGACGGCGGCGGGCACCACGGACTCCCAGGCGGGATCGCCACGCTGGATCAGCGCCAGCACGTCACGCGGAAGCAAATCCCGCTGGGGCACGTCGGCGCCGTCGATCGCCTCAACAAAGCCGTTGTCAAACAGGTGTGCGTAGAGGTGCCGGAGTTGGGGCGGCGCCTTGAAGCTTCTGGCGGTCACGAGTTCGCCTCCATCCGTGCCCCGCCAGGGGTAGATGTGCAGCTTGACGGCGCCTTTGAAAAGCCGGCCGAACGCTTCCAGGATGCCGCCGTCCAGATCGCTGTAGTGCCGTTCCTCAAAGAGCGCGGCGAGGGTCGGAATGCCCATGGTCATGACGATGCGGTTCTGCGTGTAGCGTCGCAGATAGGCGGCAACGCTGTGGAAGCGCGAGTAGTTCGAGATCATCACGGTTTTGCCCAGCACGCTGAGGCTGTCGGCGCGGGCCAGGAAGTCCGCGTGATTGATGTCCGGATGGGTTCCGAGCAAATGGCGCAACGTCATTTCCATGATCACCACGGGGGCCTGATGGCGGATGGCGGGGTCGGTCTGCATGTGCGCCAGCGCGCGGGCCTGCATATCGAGGGTGATGTTGGTGACGGGGCGGAAGCTGCCGCGCTCCAGGAGGATCGGCTTTTGGTGGAGGATCTCAGCGGGTTCGACCACTTCACCGGCGGACGTGATGAATGCCGCATTGGTGAGGCGTTGGTGGACGAGTTGCAGGCTCATCAGGCGCCCATCAACGCCGGCAAAGGCGGGGCCGCTGAACTTGATGAGGTCGACTTCGACGCGGTCGCGCGTGAGTTGGTCCATGAGGGCGCCGATCAGCCGCGCGGGTTCCGGATGGTGGTAAAACGCGCCATGGACCAGATTGACGCCCAGCACGCCGAGGGCGTCCTGCTGGCGCGGGTTTTCGTGGTCCCAGAGCCGGGTGTGAATGAGGATCTCGGATGGCGCTCCGCGGGGGGCCGTCTGGAAGCGAATGCCGAGCCAGCCACGTCCATCCTCGGGGCGGGTGAAGCTGCGTGTGGCGACCGTGTTGGCAAAGACGAAGAACATGGTGTGGGCCCCGCGACTGGTGTCCAGGCGCTGGAGGAGCAGGGACCACTCGTGGTCGAGCATGGCCTGGAGGCGATGGCGGCTGACGTAGCGTTCGGATGGCCCATAAATGGCGTCCGAGACTTCCATGTCATAGGCCGACATGGTCTTGGCGACGGTGCCCGCCGCGCCACCCACGTGAAAGAACCAGCGGGCCACCTCCTGGCCGGCGCCAATTTCGGCGAAGGTGCCGTAGCGCGCGGCGTCCAGATTGATTTGAAGGGCCTTGGACTGCGTGCTGGACTCCGGGGTGTTCATGCGCAGGCGTGAGTAGGAGTCATTGACATGGGCGGGAGTGTAGCCTGCAGGTGCGGCTGCCTCAAGGAGCTTATGCAGATCGGCGGGTCACGCAGTTTTGGCGTGAATCCGGTCGCAACATTTGCGATAACGTATGCCATGTTCAATGCTATTCGCCGGCTACTGGGGTACGACGACAAGTTCTTCACGCTCCTCGAGGGGAGCGCCGCGGAGGCGCAGACCAGCATTGCGCTGCTGGTCAGGCTCCTGCGCCAACCGAACCATGAACCGACGCTTACCGAGTTCATCCAGACGCGCCAGAAGCACAAGCGCATCTCGGAGAGTATCACGGAGGAACTCTGCAAGACCTTCGTGACGCCGCTGGAGCGCGAAGACATCGAGGCCCTGTCCTCGGCCTTGTACAAGATCCCGAAGATGGCCGAAAAATTCAGCGAGCGGTTTGCGCTCTGCCGCGACCAGATTCAGGATGTCGAGTTCTTCCGGCAGACGGACATCATGGAGCAGACGACGGCGACGGTGCTGAAGATGGTGCAGGGCTTGCGCAAGCGGTCCAATCTGGAAGACATGAAGGTGCTGAACGACCGCATGCACTATTATGAGCATGAAGCCGACAAGCTCATGCTGGAGCTGATCAAGGACCTTTACGGCGGCCGGCATGACACGTTGCGGGTGATCATCATTCTTGATCTGTACGAAACGATCGAGAAGATCATCGACCGGTGCCGGGATGTCGGCAACGTGATCTTCCAAGTGGTCCTTAAGTACTCGTAACCCGCCCCGGTAGGCTTATGGTCCTCATTCTTTGCGTTCTGGTGCTGGCCCTGGCCTTCGAGTACGTCAACGGGTTCCACGACACGGCGAATTCCATTGCCACGACGGTGTCGACAAAAGTCCTGTCCCCGCGCCAGGCCATCATGATGGCGGCCGGTTTCAATCTGCTGGGTGCGCTGGCTGGCGTGTCAGTGGCAACGACGATCGGGAAGGGGTTGGTCGACACGCAGTACGTGGTCACGGAGACGATTCTGTGCGCCCTTCTGGCCGCCATCGTGTGGAACCTGCTGACCTGGTGGCTGGGGTTGCCCTCGAGTTCGAGTCACGCGCTGATCGGGGGCCTTTGCGGCGCGACGCTGGCGTCAGCCCACGGGAACTGGTCTGTGATCCGGTGGTCGGTGGTCAATGTCGCGACGGGAAAGCACGAAGGGTTGTGGCCGAAAGTTGTCATGCCCATGTTCGTGTCGCCGGCGGTCGGGATTCTCGGCGGCTGCCTGATCATGGCGTTGCTTTTGATTGTGCTGCGCCGGATTACGCCGCGTTTGATCAACCTGATCTTCGGCAAGCTGCAACTCGTGAGCGCGGCGGCGATGGGATTCAGTCACGGCACAAACGACGCGCAGAAGACGATGGGCATGATCGCACTGATCCTGTTCACGGCGACGAAAGGCGGCACGTTTGACCATCTGCCGGCCTGCATGCGATTCCTGTACACACCGGACTTTTCCGTGGCGGCATGGGTCAAGGTGTTGTGTGCCTTGGTGATGGCGGCAGGCACGGCCGCGGGCGGGTGGCGGATCATCCGGACCATGGGCCACAAGATGGTTCGCCTGCAGCCCATCCATGGCTTTGCGGCGGAGACCACGGCCGCCACGATCATCGCGGTTGCCAGCCACTGGGGGATTCCGTTATCCACGACGCACATTATTTCCACATCGATCATGGGTGTCGGAGCCGTGAAACGGTTCAGCGCCGTGAAATGGGGGCTCGTTGGACGCATTGCCTGGGCGTGGGTGCTGACCATTCCCGTAACGGCGCTGCTAGCCTACTGGATGGAGCGGATCCTGCTGGCGTGCGTGCCACGCTAGCATGGCGACGTTGACGGCAGGCGGCGCGAGTTGGCCGCGTCCTCGGGGTCAGGTGATCGTCGCGGTGAAGGCGAGGATGGGGCGATAGCCGCTGACGTCGAAGGGGACCTGGTAGGGCGGGCAAGCCGAGGGGGCGCCGACCACCACGGCCGCGGGACCGGCGTCGCGATGGAGTTCCAGCACGACGCGGTTAGGCGGCTCGATGCGGCAAGACGTCAGCGGCACCATGCCCGTGGCATCGCGCACGGCGAACGGGATCTGCGCCTGGATGTTGTTGTCGAAGCTCAGTCGCAGATCGACGTCGGCAAAGGTCAGCACGACTCGTCGCGGTCCGTCGGCGCGCGCGCTCTCGAGGTCGGGGTGACGATGCTTGATGTCGTGCCCGCACACGGCGCCGAGCACGATGGCGGCCATGCGTTCGGCAATGACGCGGTTGGCGTCCGCGCCATTGTGAATGAGATCCGACAGGCCGCAATCGAGGGTGGCCATGACGTGAACTCCGGGAATGGTCCGGGCGGCCTGGCGCTGTGCTTCGCGCACGATGTCCCAGCCGGCGTGGATGCCCGGCGTCATCGGGTCGGATGCTGTCCATCGGTTGAGTTGGGCGGTGATGATGGGTAGGGCGGGGGTGGCGAGCGCGGTCCGGCATTCCGCGACGAATTCGGTGAAGCGCTGGAGGTAGGTCGGGCCCTTGGTTTCGTTCGCATCGGATTCGCCCTGGTACCACACCATGCCGCGGCATTGGCCACCGGAGTCCCGCACGTAGGCCAGCATATTCGTGAACAGGGCGCCCGATTTGCTCGGCAACCATTGGTCAAGTGCGGAGCCTCCCAAGGCGGTGGGAATCAGCCCGATGGGATAACCCAGGGCATGTTTGAGAACGCGCGCAAAGTGAAGGAACGGCGACTGAGCCGCATTGGCGAACTCGCGGTTAGCGGGGTAGCGCGTGGACGTTGAATCAGCCAGCGGGTGCGTGGCCAGGGCCCACTGCCCGCGGGCATGAAACATATGCACCCCGAGTTCGGGCCCGTCCAGAGTGGGGTTGCGTCCATATCCGGCGGCATTGCTCTGGCCGGCAATGATCCAGACGTCACCCACGCCGAGGTGGTGAATCATGTCCCCGCGCTGGATCCATTCCACCGGGCCGTCATCAAGCTGCAGCCCGGTCTCGATGCGGTAGAGTCCGCCTCGGGGGACGTCGATCAGCGTATAGGACCACCTGCCATCCAACTGTGTGTCGGCGGGGCGCCATTCCAGCGTGCGCCGTACCGCAGATCCCGTGTCTTCGAGCACAAGCCGCACCATGACCTGCACGCGCGTGAAGGGGTTCTCCGTTCGCCATTGCCCCGCGAGGCTGATGGCCGCCGTGCCGGTCGGCGACTGTTGAAAGATCTGCCAATCCTGAGCGCCGGAGAGGATACTGACGCCCAAGGTTCCTATTGTACTCATGATGATCGACTCCCTACGGCGCCAACGCAAGGCGCCCATGCATTTCGACGCGGTGATTGCCGCCGTTTAGGGGCGGGAACTGCAGCAAGGCACGATCGGCGGTGCGGTAACGGACGACTTCAAACGACACCGTACGGCCGTCGGGAATGCCACCGAGGTCCGTCCACGGAATGGCGAACTCGGCGGTCCAGGCCGCGGTCTCACGGGTCGTGGCCGCCTGCTCGGTGCCGTCGAATGCCGCGCGATCGGCTCCGGCCGCATCATAGAGGGTGCCGATGGCATTCACGGCGATATGGCGGTAACCGCCGTCTGCCGTTCCGATGAGCAGTTCCACGGCGTCATCTTCCCAAACGTTGCCATCCCGGTTGGTGACACTGGTGCGCAGGGCATTGAGATTCGGCTCTCCGCAGCGCAGCGCGACAAAGAGTGCGTCGGGTGTATAGGCGACGGACGCCTGGGTATCGACGGTCGGGACGCGGCCGTCCGGCCTGCGAAAATCCACCACTTGGGCGGGGCGTTGCCAGGCGGCATCATCCAAACATCCGTCGATCACAGGGGGTGAGGCGGTGCGCGTAGCAAGGGTTGTCGGCCGGTATCGTGTGAACAGGGCGTCGAGAGGAAACGCGACGGAGAGCGGAGACGCCGGCATATACGCACTGCCGGCGGTAGCCAAGACGGTGCACGCGGGCGGTGTGGGCAGTGCGGCCGTGCCGGTGTAGCGCAGCGTGAAATCCACCGTATTCGTCCTGTGGCTGGGAACGTCGACATTGGTGACGGCGGGCGTGACCGACCAGTCTCCGTCCGTAGGCAATCTCCAGACAATTTCGGCGTGCATCTGGTGACTAAATGGATTGAATAAGGGCAACTGCATGCGGGCGCCGAGCGCGGGTTCAAACGGGTCGGTAGCCGTCAGGGCGAGTCCGTTCTCGAGTTGAATATGCGCCTCGGTGTGAACGTCATCGGGCAGAATTCCATCCAACTTCAGGTTGGCCTGCACGGGGCCATTGGTGGTGAGCGTGACCCAGACGGCATGGTCGAATTCACCGAATCCGGGGCCGAGCAGATCACTCTGACCGCCCGTCGTTCCCAGGATGTAGTAGTTCCGCGACTGGCGTTCGAACTTGGCGTACTGATGGAAATGGCCGGCAAACACCGTGTGCGGGCGTGAGGCGAGGACGGCCTGTATGTCCCCGAATCCGGTGTGCTGTCCGGCATTGATGACTTTTCGAGACGTGTGGAGGTGACCTTCTTCATAGACCCAGAGGGGCTGATGCATGAAGACCAGGGTCCATCGAACGTTGGGATTGGCGCGCAGGGTGTTCAGCGCCCATGTGACTTGTTCCGGACTCAGGCCGGGATCGGCATCCTGCGAGTCCAAGGCGAGAAACAACACCTTGCGGTAGACAAAGGAATAGTAGGTTTGACCAAAACGCTCGCGGTAGACGCGACGCATGACGGGACTGACGTCGTCATGGTTGCCTGGCAGGAAGAAGAAGGGCATCTGGAGGCGGTGGACGAAGCCGGTGAACTCGTCCCACTGATGGTGAAGAGTGGTTTCGTCATCGGTGTAGCCCTCGATCATGTCGCCGACCGTGATAACGAACTCGGGCTGCAGGAGGTTGAGCTTGTCGACGGCGGATTCGAAGATGCCGGGGCGCGCGCCGCCAGTGCGATCGGCCACGATGGCGAACTGAAAGTTCTCGGGATCATTGTTGAACTGCAGGTGTGTCCAGGGTTTGGCATCGGTGGAGACATCGCTACTGAAGACGGTGGAGTGCCGGCAGCCGGCGGCCAGCAGGAGGAGCGCGATGAGGGCAGCGGTGAAGCGGAAGCGGGGGATGCGTCTGGCCAGACTCGCGAGCATGGAGATTCCTTTCGCACACGCAATCGAATGAGTGAACAGAGTACCGGTGGCGGCGAAGGGCGGCAAGGAGTGAGTGCGGGCGCCGTTCTCGCCCGGTCCCGGTGTTGCGGGCCGTTTGCGCACGCTGTCTGCGCCCCTCGGACGAACCGGGGGCCGGCCCGCCCGCCAGCCGCGGAGCGGCCATGGTGGGCGAGGCTGGCGCCAGTCGCTATTTGCCGGTGTCCCACGTCAGGACGCCTGCCGCATAGGGCGGGATCTGCACGTCGACAATCAGACGCCCATTGCGCCGCGTGGTCTTGGCGGGCATGGGGGCCGCTCCTTCCACATGCAAGACGCCGGGCGAGCGGGTCTGGAAACCGTGGGTATCCGGTGCCAGTTGCACTTTGAGTCGCGCCGCGCGCGGCGAACTGTTGGCGAGCGTCACGGCCAGCCCGCGTTTCGACGTGTAAACGAATCCCTTGCCGCCCTTGACGTCGAGCCCGATGGTGTCGCGGAAGATCCCATGATTGACATAGGCGGCCGTGGCCTTGCGCAGCTTGGCCAAGCGCGCCACCTGCTCGGCCAGCGCGGGAGCCTCCGACAGCAGCCCGGTCATGTCGCGAGTGGCGATGGCCATGAAGCTGCCGATGGCAAAGGCTTCGGCGATGACGTCGCGCTGATTCTCGTCGATGCACCAGCAGGGAATCATGGGCGGCAGTACATAGCGGAAGACGGGGGCGCTCACCCACTGATTTTGCCGCCAGCCCCAGTTCCACCACAGGTCAATGTGCTGGGTGTTGTAGAGGTCAGGGAGTTCGGCCACGGTGTAGGCGGCGGGGTTGCGGGTGCGCGTGGCGCGCGTGGCATCCCGGAACCACGCGTATGTGCGTTCCCAGGCGTCCCAAGGGGAGGCGTGCCCATGCTTGCGCGACAGGCAGTAATTCCACTCCGCAGCCTGGTCCACGGCGATGACATCGAAGCCCAGGTCGAGTGTCTGCTTGAGAAGTTTTCTCGCAAACGGTTGGAACTGGTCGGAGCCGCAGCAAACCGAGTAGGAGCCCATTTCGTAGGCGGCATCAACGTACACGCCGCCGTCCATTGAACCGGGGGGGAATCCGTACATGCCCTGGCCGAAAAGGCTTTCCTGGAGCATCGGCTTCATGGCGCGCCAGGATCGATTTCGCCGGCAGGCGAGGCGCCAGTTCACAAAGGCGGAGACGGAGGTGCCGAGGCCGCGCGTGTCGCGCAGGGCGCGCTTCATTTCGCGCAAGCGGGCCGGTGGCATTTCCCAGAAATCGCCGCGGTCAGGGCGGTAGTAGACGGAGGCGGCGTAGTCCCAGAACATGAGGTCGTGCACGCCGAAGCGTTGTGCATCACGGGCGACGGCGGGCAGTTCGGAAAGCGCATGGTCGTGTTTGCCGGAGAAGCCCTCGGTGTGGATGTGCAGCAGGCCGATCTTCTCGCGCACGGCGCGCGGTGTGTCGCAGGGCTTCCACCAGGTCATGGCCCACTGGCGAAGGCGGTCGGCGGTGGCATGCCAGTCGCCGTCGTGAACGCCCACGCCGACTTCGGCGCTGGTCCAAGTCTGGCCCGGTTCGACAAAGCACCCCGTCGCCCAGGCCCACGTCAGGCAATAGCCATCGACGGGCTGCAGCATGTTTTCGAACACGAGATTGTGGGGCGAGGGGCGCTGCTCGTACTTGATGTACGATAGACCCCCGGCCGGGTTGCTGAGGTCCATCATGGGGAGCTGGCTGATGCCATCGTCGCCCCAGCGTTGGAGATGGTGACCGAAGGTATGGGTCTCCTCGCGGCCCCGGGCAAAACGTGCAAAGACGTCATAGTCCATGCGTTTGCTGGTGGTGACGCGATCCTTCGTTTTCCCGGGGACGCCGGCTCGGCCGCCAATCCATGGGAACCACATTTCGTTGACGCGATAGGAGCTGGCGTTATGGATGGTCAGCGAGAAGAAGGCCTCCTGGCTGCCTGCCGGCAGGCGCACGCGGGCGGTCATGAAAATGCCGGCTCGCCCGCCGCCGTCTCTCAACTCAGGGAACTGAATCTGCAGCGTGTCGCCGGCGCGGGAGATTTCAGGTCGTCCGGCCTCGTGTGAGAAGAGTGGGCGGGACACGTGGCCGGGGGTGGGGGCGATCAGTTTGGCGAGGCGACTCCCGCGCGGATCCTGGAGCCAGCGCTGTCCGTTCTTCACGTTGGTGATTTGGCGAAGGCTGCCGGTGGCGTCATCAAAATCGAATCGAACGAGGCCGTTGGTCAGTAACATCGTGCTCTCCACTTGTTCTTTATCCACCGTTTCGTTTCGGATGCGTCACGCAATGCCTCACGTCCATTCGGTTGTCGCACACCACCGGCGGCATCGGCCAGGTAATCTGTACGTTTCACCCGCCCGCGGGCCACCATTCCGGGTCCGGTGGTGTGATCAGCCCGCGCTGGATGGCGAGGGCCGCCATGACCGAGAAGTTCATCACGAATGTGCCCTCGTAGCCACAGGCCATGCCGTCCCACGAGAAGAACTCGGCGCCCTCCGACATGCCGGGCGACATGACGTCGGTCAGGAATCCTTCCTCAAGGTCGCGGGACAACTTGCGCGCATTGGCCTTGAACCCGTGGGATGACAGCGCGCGCAGGTAGTAATGCATGCTCCCCGGCCATACGGAGCCGTTGCAGAAGAGTTCGAGCTGGGCCGCCGTCGCGCCTTCGCTGACGTTGCGTGGCTGGTCCGCCTCCGGGATCGGCCAGAGATTGATCGGCACGCCGAGCGGGCAGTCTGTGAGGCCCATTTTGATCCGCAGCGCCTCGAGGCGCGCAAGTGCACGCCTGGCGAATCGGGGCTCCAGGACGCCGAACGCACAGGCGAATCCGTTGACCCAGACATAGGCGGCATCGTGCAACTGGCCGTCACGGCTTCGCCAGCCGGCGACCCAGCCGGTTTTCGGATTCACCAGGAGTTCCGCGAATGGCCGGGGCATGCCATCGGCGGTTGTGCGGCACCGAGCGGCGAGTTCGGCATCCCCGGTTTCCTTAAGCAAGGCGGCGCCATTGCGCAGCGCCCGGTAGGTCCAGGCATTGACGTAGGCATCGAGGTGTCCGAAGCCCACGACGTCGCAGGCGTTCGAGCTCCACCGGTGGGTACCCGAGTTGCCCGACAGATCGTGACACACGGCGAGCCCTTCCGGGCCGATCGTGGCGAGCAGCCGTTGGGCCGTTTCGACAAGACCGGGGCGGACATGCTTCAGCCAGGTCGCATCCGGATCGGCCTGATGAATACGCCCGACCGCGGACAGCAGGATCGGATCGGCGTCGAGATACAGATTGCGCCAGTAGCCGTAGCCGCTGCCGTCGAGCAGCCCGCGCTCAATCGTGAAGCGGGCGAGGTCCAGTGGATTGGGGCCGATCTTCGGGCGGGCCGTAAACGCGCACAGGTCGATGCACCCATGCTGATTGACGTGGCAGTTGGTTGACGCCCCGTGATTGGAGAAGCCGGCGTACTCGGCCCGGAAATTCGAATACAGCGAGGCCCAGTGTTTGCGCAGCGCGGGCGGGATGGTGGCGCGCGTGTTCGTGACGGCCGGTTGGAGGTTTGAGACGGTCAGCTCGACGACCGCGCGAACGGGCTTACGCGAGACGACCAGTGGAGCGTGGGGGCCGGCAACGGACGCGAGGACAATGCCGTCGATGTTCACGGCCCCGTCGCGATAGCTTTCCACCTGAAGTCGCGCAGGTCCTTCGAGCACGCGGCAGCTCAGGCATCCCACCGCGTCACTCGCGAACATGGCCGGGAGTTGAACATCCCCGGCCCGGCCCGTGCGCCGGGTGGGTACGGCGGCGGTGGCGGTCATTCCCTTTTTCAGGTCCCACGCCAGCCGCCACGCCTCGGCTTCCAGCACGACGGTGTCGCGATCGGCGTATTGCGTGAGTTCCATGACGATGCGTTTGGGCTCGATGGTGAACACGGCATCAAGCCGGACGCCCGCGGAGCAGGCCAGGTTGCGATAAGACACCCGATTGCCGCGAATGCCCACCTCGCCGGTCCAGTGGCTGGCGCTGCAGTCAATTGCCGACGTTCGAACGACGGGGCCGCTGGCACCCGTGGCCGAATTCGGAGAGAGGAACGCGTCGAGCCGGCGGGTGACGATCCGGTTGCGGCCGGCCTGTCCGAATCCCCCTGCATCCCATCCCAGTTGAGTCAGGATGGGGCGGCGCAAGGAGAATGCCACGGAGAGGTGTTTGCCCTCGAACACGACGCTATGCAGATGGCGTCGAACACGCATGCCCCGCGGCGCCCGCGGCGTGCAACCGCGGACCTTGAGGACCGGCTGATAGTAGATGGAGGAGTCCGGGGCGGCTTCCAGCTCTTCACCGTGAGCGGTCAGTTTGTTCAGGATGGCGAAAGGCACCGCATGACCGGCGGCACCGGTGGCGCAGTCCCCGTGGTTTGGCCAGACGGGGTGCTCGCGGTCGCACTCGACGCGCAGGTGGTCCGTCTCAAGTCCGGCAAGGTCGATGCGCAGCGGTTCCGTCAAGGTGGGCGCGAAACGCCGGTTCATCTCCTCGGGACTGGTGGTGCGGTCGATGCCGTCGCCGGACACGCGTGGGTCGGGAGGGAATTCGACATCCTTGACGACGCGCCAGGTGGCGCCTTCGAGGACGCTGACCGTGACGTGCGCGGGGTGGGTCGGCACCGAAGGTTCCCAACGGCCTGCGGCCAGGCGGAGGAGTTCCAGGTGGTCGATGCGAACGCGGCGACGAAAGCGCAGGTAGCGCACCGTGGCGCGCCCGTCAACCGTGACGCCGAGGCGCGGGTGTATGAGGGGCTTAATGTGGGCGTGCGTGACGGCGGAGCACGCTAGCGGCTTGGTCACAATCGTCCCTCCTTGAGGAAGTCACGATACCAGCGTGCGCTGCTCTTCGCGACGCGCTTTTGCGTGGGGTAGTCGGTGAAGAACAGGCCGTAGCGGGCGGTGAATCCTGCGGACCACTCAAAGTTGTCCATGAGCGACCAGATGCAGTAGCCCCGGATGTCGACGCCGGAGGCGATGGCGTCCTGCAGGGCGGCGACGTGCGTGCGCAAGTAGTCGACGCGGTCGTGATCATCGCAGGTGCCGTCCTCCGCGAGGGTCTCATCCTTCTTGTAGAGCCCATTCTCGGTGACGATGAAGGTGCGCGGCCCATAGCGTTGGTTGAGGCGCTTGAGTCCGGCCAGAAAAGCCGCCGGGCTGTTCTCCTTGTGCACGGTGGTGTAGGCCTGGATGGGGCCGGCCCGATCCGGCTGCAGCGTGCCGGCGGCCACGTGCATGTTCTGGTAGTAATTCACGCCCAGAAAATCGGTGGGGCTGGCGATGACATCCTGGTCGCCATCACGCACGGCGGGCGCCAGTTCGCCGAGGAAGGTCCGGTAGAGTTCGGGATAGCCGCGGCCGTGGAGGGGATCGAGCAGCCAGAGATTGTTCTGGTGGTCGGCGAGTTCCGCGGCGCGCTGGTCCTTGGCGCTGTCAGTGGCCGGGGACCATTGCATGCAACTCATGGTGATGCCGATGTCGCCGGGCATCCGCATGTCACGAAAGCGGCGGACGGCTTCGCCATGACCGACGAGGGCGTGGTGCACCGCCTGGTACGCGAGCTTCCAATCGGTGTGTCCGGGTGGGCAAAGCCCGTCGCCATACCCCTGGTACAGGAAGCAGTTGGGCTCGTTCAACGTGATCCAATGGCGCACGCGGTCGCCGAGCCGCTCAAACAGAACGCCGGCATAATCCGCGTAGTGCGCGATCATGTCACGATTGAGCCAGCCCCCGGCGCTCTCCAGTTCCTGGGGATGGTCGCCATGCCAGATCGTCACCAGCGGGGTGATGCCGCGATCCAGCAGGCCGTCGATCAGGTGCTGGTAGAAGTCCAGCCCGGCTTGATTGACGCGCCCCTTGCCACGCGGGAGGACGCGCGACCAGCAGATGGAGAAGCGGTAGGCATTGACGCCCAGCCACTCCATGAGCTTGAGATCCTCGTGCCAGCGGTGGTAGTGGTCGCAGGTCACATCGGCGGTGTGACCGTCCGTGATTTTTCCGGGCGTGTGCGAGAACCGATCCCAATTGCTTTCACGCTTGCCGTCCGCCGCGGGCGCACCCTCAATCTGGAAGGCGGCGGTGGCCGTTCCCCAGAGGAATCTCGGAGATTTGGACTGCATGTGCACAAACTCCTTATGCCAGGCGGTGCCTGCTTGGTGGCGCCACGTCGTGTGGACGGGGAGACTAGCGCAGATGATTGGGGTGTCACAGCCAATTTGACTTGTCGGAAATTGCACGACGATGTCCAGCGGGCGCGACACGTGGGGCGAACGCTCGCGGGTGCGTTGACAGGGCGGTGCAACTGCGGCAGGCTGGAAGGGACAACGGGGGTCATGGCGGCGCAGGATCAGGGAGCCGGAGGGGGCCCCGGGCGCGCGTCGGGAGTTGCGGCCTGCTGGCGGGGGATCGGGAGACATGCAAAGACGTGATCAGACGATCGTTCAGGCCTTGGACTGGTGTCACGCGACGAGTCACGAGGTGCGCGGGAGCCGGACGTATCAGCATCAGTTGCTTGACTGGATGGAGGGAGCGGTGGACGCGGCCGGTGCGCTGGCGCTCGCCCGCCTGGCCCCGGAGCGCTGGCCGGACGTTTGTCGCGAGTCGCGCCGTCGATTGATGATATCGCTGGGCCTGGAGCCGCTGCCTGCTCGAACGACCCCCCTCGTGACCGAGCACGTGGGGGGCACGGATGCCGCGGCCTACCGCCTCGAGCGGCTGGTGCTGGAGCCTCGCCCGGGCTTTCGGATGCCGGTACACGTCTATTCGCCGCTTACGGGGGCCGGCCCATTTCCGGCCGTGTTGTATTCACCCGGTCACTGGATGGTACACGGCAAGACGGAACTGATGATTCAGAGTTTTTGCATCGGACTGGCCCGTTTGGGGTTTGTCGTGATGACGTTCGATCCCATTGGACAAGGCGAGCGCGGCGCCACCTTTGTCGACCATGGGCGGCGCGATTTGCTTCTGCTGGGACTGTCCCAGGAGGGGCTCATGGTTTGGGAGAGCATGCGTGCGGTGGATTACCTGCTGAGTCGCCCGGACGTGGATGGTGCGCGGATCGGGATGACGGGCGCGTCTGGCGGGGGACTCAATACCCTGTACACCTGTGCGGCGGATGAGCGCATTGCGGTCAGCGTGCCGGTCTGCTACGTGACATCGTTCAGCCGTTTCCTGCTCGCCATGCGCGGCCTCAATTGGAACAACGTGAATGACCTGTGCAACCAGGTGCCGAATGTGGTGCGTGATTTGGAGACGGGCGGATTGTGCGGGTTGATTCATCCCCGCCCGCTGTTGATCATCAACGGCACGGAGGATCCGCAATTCCCGGTCGATGGTGCCGAGCAGGTGGTCGCGTCGGTGCGTGGGCTCTACGCCGGGGAGTCCGCGGCGCGCTTGCGCCTGGCCGCGGTGAAGGCGGGGCACGGATATGACCGCGCCATGCGGGAGGCCGCGTATGGCTGGTTCAGCCGCTGGCTCGCGGGGGGTGGGGACGGCAGCCCGGTTTCGGAGGGCGACGTCGTGACGACGCCGCCGGAGTCCGCCTCCCTGCGCTGCTTCCGCGGCGGGCAGCACATCCGCTCGTGGAACGCCATTCGCGCGTTGGCCAGGACGCGCGGGAGCGAGCGGGTGAAGGCAAGCGGTTCTGATCCGATACTGTTATCCGGGTCAGGGGCTGGTGCCGTGATGGCCTTTCGCTCGCGACTGGCGGACTGCCTGGGACTGGATGGTCATGTCCTCGAGGCGGCGGTTTGCCACGGGACGCGCGAGGCCGAGGCGGGGAGGGCGGAACGGCACCTCCTGGCTCCGGAGCCGGGAATCGTGACGCCGGCGTTTGTGGTGCGTCCGACGGCGCCTGCGAGCGGCGTGCTGATACATATGGCGGATGAGGGGATGGTGGATGGGCTGTGGAGTGAGGTGGCCACCGAGGCGGCGGCGAATGGCATGCTGGCACTCGCGGTGGATGTGCGTGGCGTGGGCGACGTGACGCCCCTGCCACCGCCACAGCAGACCGTGGCGACGGTGGAAGGCACGCTCATCATGCGAGACACGCAACCGGGTGACACACTGGAGTTTGAGGCAGCCACGGATGCGATCATGCTTGGCCGTCCGTTGCTTGGGTTGCGGGTGCGAGATATCCTGCATGCCGTGCGGTATGCTGGCGGGTTGGCGCCAGACGCGCCGGTCACGCTGGTGGGGTCGGGGCCGGCGTGCAGCCTGGTTGCCCTTTACGCCGCCGCCCTGAGCGACACCATCAATTGCCTTGTGTTGGATCGTCTGCTCCCGAGCTATCAGCTGCTGGTGGAGGAGGACGAACAGGACTTCCCGATGTCGGCCTATGTATTCGACATCCTGGGCGCAGGGGATGTGCCACTGGCGCTGGCAAGCATCGCACCGCGCCGTGTCACGATCACGCGCCCGCTTGGTGCCCGTTTGCAGGCCCTGGGTATGATGCAGGCAACTGCCGTGCTGCAGCCCGCGCTGAACGTGTTCTCAGGGCGGGGAGTCCCGCCACCGGGTCTGTATGCGGATGTGCCTCCAGATTGGCGCACGGCCGGGCTCTTTGTCTCGCGACCGTGACAAGGGGCGAGACCGGGGCGAGACAAGGGGGTGCGGCTGGCGGGGCGCAGACATCCTTCTGCCGATACATTCCGCTCACTATGAAGTGCTTGCGGAAGTTCGAGCGCCAGGCAGCACATGCGGCTTTGGACTTGGCACGTCTGCTGCTTACTACAGATCACTGACCGAGACCGGTTTGGTAGGAGAGGTCCCACGCCGATAATACTGGCGGGGTAACCAAAGAAACCTTACTAGTCGAAGGCCGAGTGAAGGCGGAAAGCCAGGAGTCGCTTGCGATTCTTGGCTTTTTGCTTTTCCGGAATCGAACGCCCGCAGTTGCCACGGCGTACGGGGAGGGTCTCAGGCCGGTCCGGTGGTGGGCTTCAAGATGGTGACCTCTTCGAAACGCGTCACGAGGCGATACTCGCTGACGTCGACAGTTGCGAATCGGCAATCCACGTCCGACAAAAACACCTCGAGAGACGGATGTCGGTCGAGCAGTCGGGCGCGCGAATCTGGGGCGGGATGACTGGTTGCCACGGACGCCGAGCCTATGACCGTAATGGCAATGGCGTCCCGATAGTCGGCGATGGAGTTCGACCGGTTGTCGATCAGCAAGGATACGTGAGGGTTGGCCTTCAGATTGTCGAACTTGCGGGTCCCGGCGCGTGTCGGGAAGAGGATCTGTCGCAGGTCCGGCAGCGCGACAAAGGCGACGAGACTGGTGTAGGGGTGGCCCAGCCCTTGGGTTGCCAGCACAGCAAAGCGCTGCTCGGCACACACCCTACGCAATTGTGTCCATGCAAGCGGCAATTCCATGGCGGCAATATGGATGAAGCGCGGTGCCAGGACACTAAGAATCGGTTCTAGGGGGATCGCGCGTGGGGTGTCCTAGCGGGCCATGGCACCGGCCGAGACGTAGCGCAGCGCAGCTTGCAGGATGGCGACAGGAAGGTCGGGAGCGGTGCAGCGGCGTTTGGCGGCGAGGGCGGCGGCCATGCCGGCGGCTTCGCCCACGGCCATGGCCGTGGCCGTGACGCGGAAGGAACTGGCGGCGCGCTGGGTTCCCGACAGGCAGCGCCCGGCCACGAGCAGGTTCAGCACGCGGCGCGGGAGCAAGGCGCGGTAAGGGATGTCATACGGGCCGGGATACAGGGGCGGTTCGCGGCTGGCAGATCCTTCTGTCGCGCGGTTGGAGTGAAGGTCGAGGTACCAGGCGCCCGTGGCGATGGCATCGTCGAATCGCCGCTGCGCCTGAATATCGTTCGCGGTCAGCACGTAGCGTCCCACGATGCGACGCGTTTCGCGCACGCCGATGTACGGGCCGCTCGTGATCAGGTATGCCTTGCGAAACGCGGGCACCTTCTCCTTCCAGCGTTCGAACATGACCTGGGCGTCGGCACGCCCCTGGATTTCGGCGCGGGTGAGATCCGCGGCATCCGCGCCGTTGCCAGGGACGCGCACGGCGTGGACGTAGGCTTCGTTGGGCGCAAAGGGGTGTGAAAAGCCAGGGCCGTAGAAAACCGGCAGTTCGCCGCGGTCGAGTGCACGCCGGCACTCCCGCCGCGCCGCCTGCTCAGCGGCGGCTGTCCAGCGTGCCACGTTGCCAATGCGAAAATGCAGGGTCATGGGCTGCGTCGGTGCCGTCAGTTCCGTCCGTGCACCGGCGAAATGCGCCACATCCGCGTCTCCGGTGGCGTCGATAACCTGCCTGGCCTGAATGGCCACGAGCCCGTCCTTGTTGGCGACCAGCACGCGCTGTATGCGACCGCTCTTGACGGAGGCTTCGCAGACGGACGAGTGATAGAGCACATGGACGCCGGCCGCGAGCAGAGCGCGGTCCAGAATCACCTTCAGCGCTTCGATGTTGCGCACGAAGGCGGTCTTGTGGGGCCAGTAGACGCACGTGGGATCGAAGTCGAAAATGGTTTGTGCATCCGGCGGGCAGATGCGCATTGTCGCGGCCAGTTCGCGCGCGACGCCGGTCGTAACCAGTTTGCCGGACACGGAGTCCGCGATGCCGTCCAGGAAGGGCAGGCCCACGCACGTCATGATGCCCCCGGCAAAGGGGGCGCGTTCGACGAGGGTCGTGTGGGCGCCTTGTCGCGCGGCGGCCAGGGCCGCGGCAAGTCCGGCGCAGCCGGCACCGCACACGAGCACGTCGGTTTTGATCACGCGGGCGACCGTCGTGGTGATCGTCATGGTGCTAGAATCCCAACTTCCTTTCGGCTTCCGGTCCGGCCTCTTCGACGCTGAGGTGTTGACGATTAAGGCGGCCGAACCGGGCGGTGGGCAGCATCCCGTGGGGATTATGATGAAAACGGTCGGCGCCGCGGCACATGTAAATCCGGAAGTGAGGATTTACGGAGAGGTCGCATTTCACATTTGTTCCGGAATAGCGCATGGTCAACCCCACGCGCCGTCGGTCCGAATGGTTGGCCCCGGACCCATGCACGATGCGGTCATCATGCAGCGACATGTGGCCAGCCTTGAGTTCCAGCGGCACGGCGACATCTTCGCGAAACTGGCCGCGCTCGAGTTCCAGCGTGAGCACGGAATCGGTTTGCGTGGAGCGCTTGTGCTGCATGAGTCCGGCGAGATGGGATCTGGGGATGACCTGCATGGCCGCGTTGGTGCGGTCACTGTCGAGGAACGCCAGCCAGACCGTCACCGTGTTGTGAGGGGCAAGCGGCCAGTAGTAGGCATCCTGGTGCCAGCCCACGATGTCGCGGGATTGCGGCTCCTTGATGAAAAAGTTCGATGCCCACAAGTAGAAATCGGGGCCGATGAGATCCTCGACGTAGTTGAGGATCTGCGGGTGCATGCAGACGTCGTAGAGCCAACGGCTGGCCTCGTGCCATTCGCGAATCTCCTTGGCGCCTTCGCCGGGCTCCAGGAGGTGCATCAACTCGCCGAGATCGGCATTAAGTTTGCGGGTTTCGGCCGCGTCGAAAACGGCCGGCAGCCCAATCAGATAACCTTCTTCGCGGTACGCGCGCACCTGTTCCGGTGTGAGACCATTCAAGGCTGCCATGGTTGCCCGCCCCCCTTCGGATTAAAGCGTGACTGCGGCGTGCGTGCAACGGGAATCGCGAATGTCGCGCTCTTCCACCGGTATGGGCCGGGCGTGTCGCCGTTAGCCCAGGTGGCGACGGAAGAATCCGTGAAAGGCGTCAAGGCCACCGAGTGGCTCGCCGGGGCGGGTCACCCTCTCCAGGCCGGTGTGCGGTTCGTCGGGTACGATGTGGCACTCCACGGAGACGCCGGCCGCCGCCAAGGCGTTACGGAAGAGCAGGCTTTGGTTGGGAGGGACCACGACGTCCATTTCGCCATGTGTCAGGCAGAAGGGCGGTGCGTTGCCGTGAATGTGTGTGATGGGTGAGGAATCCCGCATGGCATGCGCCATCTCTTCGGGAATGCCGCCGACCAGAGCCGAGACATTTCGGCGATACTGCGGGCAATCCCGCAGCCACTGCGGAACATCGTAGACGCCGCAGACCGGGAGGACGGCGCGCAGTGAATAGGCGGGAGACGGTTCCCGCGTGGCGATCAGGCCGGCCAGCGCCGCCAAGTGACCTCCCGCCGAGGTTCCAGTCAGTCCAAGTCGCTGCGGATCGGCGCCGAACTCGGGGCCGTGAGCGCCGACCCAATCAAGAGCGGCGAGGGTATCGTCGCACTGGGCGGGGTGGGGGGCGGTAGTGGCCAGACGGTAATTGGGCAACACGGCGACGTAGCCCAGCGCGTTCAGGATTTCAGCGTAGGGCCGCAGGTGGTCCTTCTGGCCCTCGACCCAGCCACCGCCATGGAGGACGACGACGACGGCGAAGGGGCCACTCCCCGCGGGTGCAAACACGTCGAGCGTCCCGCGATCGTGATCGGCGCGATAGGCAATGTCGTAGACGGGCATAGTTGCCAGCTTAATTCATCCCGCGACCGGGATCAGCGCGAGCCCGGCCGCGGTGAGCGCGTTGAACACAGTCAAGACGAGAGGGTTTGGTACACGCCGGCTCTCTCAGTCCGCCAGCACGCAGGCGAAGACCAGCGGTGCGACGATCGTGGCATCCGACTCGATGATGAAGCGTGGCGTGTCGATCGAAAGCTTCTCCCACGTAATCTTCTCGTTCGGGACGGCACCGGAGTAGGATCCGTAGCTCGTGGTGGAGTCGCTGATCTGGCAGAAATATCCCCAGAGCGGGATGTCCTCACGCTGGAGATCCTGGCGCATCATCGGAACCACGCAGATGGGGAAGTCACCGGCGATGCCGCCGCCGATCTGGAAGAACCCGACGCGTCGCGCCTTGGCCTGCGCTTCGTACCACGCCGTGAGTGCGACCATGTACTCGATGCCCGTTCGAACGGTGTGCACGTTCTTGATTTCGCCCGTGATGCAATGCGAGGCGTAGATGTTGCCACAGGTTGAATCTTCCCAGCCCGGCACGAAAATCGGGATGTTCTTCTCGGCCGCCGCCACCATCCAACTGTCCTTCGGATCGATCTGGTAGTGCTGCTTGAGGACGCCGCTGCGGATGATGCGGTAGAGAAACTCGTGCGGGAAATAGCGTTCGCCCTTGCGATCCGCATCGGTCCAGGCTCCGAGCAGCGCGCCTTCGATGCGGCGGATGGCTTCCTCCTCCGGGATGCAGGTGTCCGTGACGCGGTTGAGATGGCGCTCCAGCAGCACCTGTTCGTCTGCGGGGGTCAGGCTGCGATAGTGGGGCACGCGCTCGTAGTGGTTGTGGGCGACGAGATTGTAGATGTCTTCCTCGAGATTGGCGCCCGTGCAACTCACCGCATGGATCTTGCCCTTACGGATCATCTCCGCAAGCGAGACCCCAAGCTCCGCGGTACTCATGGCCCCGGCCATGGCCAGCAGCATGTGGTTGCCGTCGGCAAGAAACTTGCGGTACGCCTCGGTGGCGTCCACCAGCGCGGCGGCGTTGAAATGGCGGTAATGCTGGTGCACAAAGGCGCGGATCGTATTGCTGTCCTGCATGTGTCGGTCCTCCTGCTGCGAGTTGGGTGCCGTGGCGCGATTTGCCCACCTTGGCGCGCGCATCATAGGGGGTAATCGGGGAGGCGTCAAAAGACGAGTGCGACTCGCGGCCACCTTTTTGCAGCCTGTTGAGGGAAATGCGGCTTGCAATTTCGGGACACTGATTGGACCTTGCACGCTATGACACTTTCCGGGACGCCCGTATTGCCCACCGGCCTGATGACCGACCCGTCCTACGCGGAGCACAACCCGCAGAGCTGGCACCCCGAGTGCCCGGCGCGTCTGCAGGCGGTGCAGGAGGGCATCGCGCGCGTCGTGCCGGCGGAGCGACTGCTGCCCATTGACGCGCGTGCGGCGACGATCGATGACCTCCAACTCTGCCACTCCTCCTCCTATGTGGAACTGGTGCAGGAGGAAATCGCGGCCGGCTACGGGACGCTCAGCACGGGCGATACGGATGTGGGCCGGATGTCCTATGACGTGGCGCTGCGAGCCGTCGGCGGAACGTTGGCGGCCGTGGATGCGGTGTTTGCGGGGAAGGTGAAAAATGCCTTCTGCGCGTTGCGCCCCCCCGGGCATCACGCCTCGGGCGACCGCGGCATGGGATTTTGCATCTTCAATAATGTGGCGATTGCGGCCCGCTATGCCCAGGTGCGCTATGGCATCGGACGGGTGCTGATTGTGGATTGGGACGTGCATCACGGGAATGGGACGCAGGACATCTTCTACGAGGATCCGACGGTCTTCTATTTCAGCAGCCACGAGTGGCCGCTGTATCCGGGGACCGGGGCGCCGCTCGAGCGCGGGCAGGGGGCGGGCAAGGGCACGACGATGAATTGCATCTTCCCGGCGGGTACCGATGGGAGTGACGTCATCTTTGCCTTCCGCGAGAGGCTCGTTCCGGCGATGGATGAGTTCGAGCCCGAACTGGTACTTATTTCCGCCGGCTTCGATGCGCGCAAGGATGATCCCATCAGCAACATGGCGCTCGAGGATGCCGATTTCGCCACGCTCACGCGCGTGGTCATGGGCATTGCGGACCGCTCGGCTCATGGCCGCGTGGTTTCCGCGCTCGAAGGCGGCTATGGGCTCCCCGGGCTTGCTTCCGCGGCCGGACAGCACGTGCTGGCACTGACGGAATTGAACGGGGCCTGAGCCGGAGCGATGCAGGAGGCCGGCGCGTCGCGCTCGCCTGTGATGGCATCGCGGCTCCGGTCTCCCGAAAGGTTGCCGCCGGGGCCGAAACTCCGTACGGTACGCCCGTCATGTTTGCCGTTGTCATCTTTCTGGGCGCTTTTCTGCTGTTTCATGTGCAGCCGATGATCGCCAAGTTCATGTTGCCGTGGTTCGGGTCGACACCCGCGGTCTGGACCACGTGCATGCTCTTCTTCCAGGCATTGCTGCTGGGGGGCTATGCCTATGCCGACCAGGTGACCCGGCACGGCGCTCCGCGACGACAGGCCTCCATCCACACGATAGTCGTGCTGGCTGCGATCGGACTCATGGTTCTTCAGTGGCGCCTGTGGGGAACGCCGCTGCTGCCGGGCGATAACTGGAAAGTGTTCTCCGCGGCGCGGCCGCAAGGGCATCTCCTGCTGCTTTTGCTGTGCAGCGTGGGCTTGCCGTATTTCGTGCTCGCCACGACCAACCCGCTGCTGCAGAAATGGTTCACGCTGGCCCGTCCGAATCGCTCCCCCTATCCCTTGTATGCGCTGTCGAATTTGGGATCGCTGCTCGGGCTACTGGGATACCCGCTGGCCGTCGAGCGGTGGCTGTCGATTCCCGCCCAGGCCTGGATGGTGGCGGCGGCGTTTGTCACGTACGGTGCGCTGTGCCTCACCTGTGCGTGGCGACAGGAAGGGGGTGGGGGTGCCGAACGAGTCGCCGGGGGTGCACCTTCCGTGCAAGCTGGCATCCTGCATGAGGCGCCACCCACGTTTGGCACGCGTGTGCTATGGGTTCTTCTCGCCATGTGCGGATCAGCGCTGCTGCTGGCGGTTACCAATCAGCTCTGTGCAGAAGTCGCCGTGGTGCCGTTGTTGTGGGTCGTCCCGCTGGCCCTGTACCTTATCACGTTCATGCTCAGTTTCAGCACGGGGCCTTGGGCGTATCGCCCTCTCTGGCTTGGCGGCCTCAGCGTGACCACGTTACTGGCGGTACTCACGCTGCTGAATGCCTTTCGATTCAACCTGCCGGGCCAGGTCGCGATACTCGGCGGCCTGCTCTTCAGCGGCTGCATGTTCTGCCATGGGGAGCTGTCGCGCCTGCGCCCCGCCACCCGCCATCTGACGGGATACTACCTGTGGATTTCCGCGGGCGGGGCACTCGGCGGACTCTTTGTCGGGCTGCTGGCCCCGGCTTGCTTCCGCGGCTTCTGGGAGTTTCATGGCAGCCTCATGCTCTGCTGGCTGCTCGTGCTGGGTGCCTTGTTGCGGGACTCCCAGTCCGCCCTGCACCGCGGATCGCGGTTGGCCACGGTGGCGTTACTGGCCGGAGCCAGCCCGCTGGTGGCGTGGGTCTTTGCCCCGTTTGTGCTGCCAGGACGGCGGGACGCGTGGGGCGTGTTGTCTCCCGGACTTTATTACGGCGCGGCCGGGGTGGCCGGACTCCTGCTGCTGTGGATGCTGGTCCGCCGTCCCGCCGGTTCGCGCTGGCACTGGCAGCGGCCCGGGTGGGCCCGCGCTGCGTTGGCCGTGGCGTTCTTCGCCATTGAATTAACGCTTGCCCACCACGTGGCCACATTCGGTGAGGACACCGAATTCTACGACCGCAATTTCTACGGCCTGCTCCGTGTCCGCGAGTTGGATAGCGGTGGCGGCGCCCATCTGCCTGTGCGTGTTTTGGTGCACGGCCGGGTGATTCACGGCGTCCAGTTCAAGGACCTCGCGCTCGCCCGTCGCCCGACCAGCTACTTTTCCGAAGATAGCGGCGTGGGGCTCCTCTTGCGGAATCATCCGCAGCGTTCGAGGGGTGACGGGCGGCTGCGCGTGGGCGTCGTCGGACTGGGCGCGGGGACGCTGGCCGCCTATGTCGGGACGAACGACTGGCTGCGCTTCTATGAGATCAACCCGATGGTCTTGGCGCTGTCGGAAGGGCCGCAACCGTACTTCACGTTCCTGCGCGATGCACCGGGCCACATCGAGTCCCGCCTGGGGGACGCCCGGCTGGAACTGGAACACGATTTGGCCACCGAGGGGCCGGCCAAGTTCGATGTGCTCGTGCTGGATGCTTTCAGCAGCGACGCCATTCCGGTGCACTTGCTGACGCGCGAAGCGTTTGCCCTGTATCTGAAACAGATTCGGGAACCGGATGGCGTGATCGCCATGCATGCCTCGAATCGCGTGCTTGATTTGCTGCCCGTGGCCCGTGCGAATGCGCGGCAGTTCGGGCTTGCAATGGCGGTGATCACCAAGAGCGTTGCCGACGAACCGGCATCGATGCGTTCGGACTGGGTGCTGTTTGCGCGGCATCCCGACGTTTTTCAGCACGAGCCGTTCGCCAGCCGGGCCGATCAGCAGGCTGTGGCAGGCCGCGAGGTGGCGTGGACGGACAGCTACAGCAGCCTGTTGGATTTGCTGATCCGGTAGCGCGCGGGACGTTCGTCCCCGGGGTCCGATTGGACAGATCCCGCTGACTTCCTTCATCCATATGCGCGCACGGCATCGGTCCTTTGCCCCATGCTGCACAAAATTGTGACGGCGAATTGCTGGACGAAACCGGACGGATTGCTATGCTATTCGCACGGCCGTTACGACCAGCTTGGGAGGGCTGGGCGATCGGCTGGATGCCGGCGGTGCCGCGTATCCAAGCCGTCACAAACCAACAGAGGAGGGTTCCACCATGACGACGATCACCGAGATTGCCCCGGACGTGTACCGCCTTTCCATCTTGAACGAGGCGATTGGGCTGCAGTTCAACCATTTTCTGATCAAGGACGACGAACCGTTGCTCTACCATACCGGCCTGCGGTCGACTTTCCCGGAACTGAGTGCGGCGGTGAAGCGGCTGATGACCCCGAAGGACATTCGCTGGATAGGGTGGAGCCATTTCGAGTCGGACGAATGCGGTGCGCTGAATGAGTGGCTCGGCGCCATCCCCACCGCGCAGGCGGTGTGCGGCGCCCTCGGAGCGATGGTCAGCGTGAACGATTATGCATCGCGTCCGCCGCGCATGCTGCAGGACGGCGAGTCGTTTACAACCGGCAAGCGGCGGTTCCGGTACGTCGCGACGGCTCACGTCCCGCATGGTTGGGATGCGGGCGTTTTGTTCGAGGAGACCGACCGGACGCTGCTGTGTTCCGATCTCTTCACGCACTTCGGGACAGTTGAACCGTTGACGAGCAGCGACATTGTGGGCCGCGCCCGCGAGTCGCTCGAGAACATGCAGCGGTCGCCGTTTGCCTATTACATTCCATACAATGCGCGAACCAGCGTCGTCATGGGCGCGCTTGCCGACCTGAAGCCGGCGTTGTTGGCAACGATGCACGGGTCGAGCTTCCGTGGTGATTGCGCGCAGGCGTTGCGTGATCTCGACGGCGTCCTGCGCGACGTGTTGGCGCGGTAGGTTGGGTGTTTCCCAGCATGCAGTCGTAGCCAGGTTGATCCAAGACGTGACAGCCGTTTCCCTGGTCCGCCGCCAGATGCTGACGGCTTAGCGGCTGAAATAGCCTCAAACGCGCGCTCATTGGCGGTCAGCTTCGGTGCGGATGCCAATCTGATCGAAGGGAATGGGCTGGAAGCCGAGCGCGAGGGCCGGTGAGTCAGGCAGTAGCCGGTAGTCATCATGTGGGGCATCGACGAACCCGGGATCAGCCACCACAGAGTGTTCGTCATAGCCCATGTCACGCCATTCTGCGATCGACAACATCCGGCTTTCGCTCGGTTTGGCCGGCTCAAGCGCAACTTGGGGCTGGGCACCGCCGCGGGGCGTGAACAAGATATTGCCGTCACACTCGGCGAGGACGCGATCCGTCCAGCCGTCGAGATAGAGAAAGACCGGCTGGTGCTCGCCCAGACTGAGGATGTTCCGCGAGACGGCGTTCCCCGTCATGAAACCCAGGAATCGCCTGTAGTACTCCAGGGACCGTGCCACCGGCTCCTGGAACCGGATGCCGACGGGGCATTCCACGATGATGTTGTTTTCGATCAGGTTGTTCTTGCCCATGTGTACCAGGATCCCGGCGGAGCCGGCGCGCACGATCACATTTCCGTACACGAAACACTGACTGGTCTCGTTGTCCAGGTAGATGCCGAAGGCGGGACTGTCGCGCGTGGGGCCGATCCGGCCGTCCTTGGTCTCACATCCGTGCGTGTCCGCAATGAAGTTGAACCGGATGATATGGCCGGTCCGCTCGGCGTCGGGATCCACTGGCTTCTCCATCCAGCAATTGATCGCGGCACTGTCGGATATCTCCTGGTCGGCGTGCTGGATCCAATTATATTCGACCACATTGCGGCCATGCGGATTCTCCGCCAGATTGACGGCATGATGGGGCATGCGCTCGATCCGATTGTGACGGACGAAATTGCCGTCGCTGATCCCGAGAAAGACGCCCGCCGTGTACTTGTTGAGCACGCCGCCGTCATGGATCGCGTTGTGCTCCACCCGGTTGAACATCGGGTGATGGAAGCGGTCGCCGGCCAGCACGATCGAATTGGCCCCGCAGGCGTCAAACTCGTTGCGGGCAATCACGTTGCGGGCGTTCTCCAACTCGAGGTAGATCCCGTTGCCGCCCACGGCACGAAATGTGCAGTATTCCACGCGGCAATGCAGGGCGTTTCGCAGGTGAACGGCCTCGCCGCCGTACGCCAGTCCGTCGATGTTGAACATGGCGCCGACGTCGAGTCCGGGACGATGGTAGTTGTCGCCATCCATCGTTTCCGTGAACGTCAGCCCCCGGAGATTGACCCAGGACGTTTGGCGCAAATCGATCAGGGTCGCCAGCCGTGGCACCACCACCTGCGCCTTGGCCACGTCCGATGTGGGCCAGAAATAGAGGCGCCCTGCTTCGTAGTCAGCGCACCATTCCCCGGGCTGGTCGAGTTCCTCCAATACGTTTTCGACGTAGAACCGGCAATCCTTCGTGATGGGTACGGGCCAGTACCAGGGCAGACGGTCAAAATCCTTCACCGGTTGCTGCAGCACGATCAGGCGGCGTGACGGATCGACGGACGCAACGGGCATGACCTGGTTAAGCCATCCCAGGCCGATCATCATGTTGACTTCCGCATCCTCGGGGTGGGCCCAGGGCTGCCGGAAGAATCCGTTGCGCACCGTGAAGGCCTGATAGGGCTGGTCCTCGTCGGCGCCTGCGGGCAACGCCCAGCCGCCGTAGAGCGGATTTTCGGGTTCGTAGTTCGGCCAACGCGCGCGGATCATGCGCCGGCCATCGCAATACAGTTGGCGGAACTTGGGTTGAAGCGTCCGGGGGCCTGGCAGATTCGCCTGGAGAATTTGGTTCGTGTGAGGTCGCCAGCCGCTGACGGGGCGCCCACCGCTCAGCACCGGCTGCTCGCCCGGGGCCGCGCACCACGTGATCGGGTTGCCAGGCGCTCCGGCGTCCTTTTCGCCGAGTACGAGTGTTTCCGGAAGAAAATACTTGCCGCCGTGAAGGAAGACCGTTGCGGCCACCTGCAGCCCGGCCTTCTGTCTGGCCGCACGGATCAGCGCGCGCGCCCGCTCCAGCGTGGCCACCGGACCGCACGTGGCATTCACCTCGTCAGTCTCACCCGTACAGCGATCGTCACCATGCGGGGAGACGTGAATGTTCATGGCCTTTCGGGCGACGCGCGGCGCCGATTGCGGTGCCATGGATGGAAGTCCCCTCAGGAATCCGAACCGCGCCGGCACGTGGGTATCACGTCCAAACGTGGGCGCCCAGTACAGCGGTTCGCCGGCGCTCCGGCCAACCACACACTCGAACCGCCACGTGTTCGTCAGTTGCGCCGTACGACTGAAACTGCTCCACGGAATCGCAACTTCCACGGTCCAACTCTCCGCCCCCACATGGGTCTTGACCGTATAGAGCGGTTCCCAGGACTTGTCGCTCGCGCGAACACGGGGCGCATAGGCATCCCAGGTCACGCCCCGCGCGTTGACGATAAGCTGGTAATACGAGTCGCCGCCGCCCGCGGGGTCAAGGAAGAGCTCGACTTCATCGTCGTCCCAGATGTCATCGCTATCGTGCCAGGTTGCGGTCGACTTCAGCTCCTGCAACTGTCGGGGCGTGGCGAAGCATTCCGTGGCGGCATACACGTTGGTCTCGTCATAGGTTACGCGCAGGCACGCGTCGCCCGATGCCGCGGTGCCGTCGACCCGCACGAATCGGTCTGCGATGGCGGCGGTCTGCCAAGCGTCGTCATCAAGCACGCCGTCGATCTTGGGCGGCAGCCCGTGGACTCGTTCGACCGTCAGGCTGGGTGGCGCATCCGCATACGTCCGGCTCTGAGATCCCAGGCAAAGCGCGAGCACCGCGACCACGATCATGGACCTCATCATCATGCTCCCAAGGAGGTTGTATGGGACGGTATACCGGGAACGGCAACACGTCCATCCGCTTTCAGGGATTCTGCGCTGCGGCACCTCCGGCAAGGCGCTCACCGTGTTTCAAACCATGAGCATGTGGAACAAAAATGGAGTCAAGAGCCGGCACTACTTCTGGCAGTACCACCTGCTCCACGGCTCACCGCGCCAGGGGCCGGTACCGGACCCGATAGGGGTGCGGCGCCTTCTCGCCGAGCTGCTTGGTGTGCCAGCGCGGCATCGGCGTGATCACCTTCGCCCGAACTCCATCCACGTGTTCCAGCTAAGCCGCCGGCCGCGAAGCCAGCTTGCGTCGAAGGAGGGCTTGGCGAACAGCGCCCAGGTCTGGTGCGGATGCTTCCAGTCCAGGATTTGAAACGCGAATCCGGCGCGCTCGGCGTGCGCACACATTGTCACCCGCCGGTACCCCACGCAGCGCGGGTAAATCCAGCCTTTCTCTTCGCAGTCGGATTCCCCTGTCTGGTAAGTCGCCACGAGGGCGCCCCTGGCTGACAACCGGGATGACAGCCCCGCCAGCCAACCCTTCAGCAGGTCCGAACCGCAGTGGCTGAAGACAGATTGCGCAACCGCAAAGTCATAGCGCGTTCCCGCGGGCAGGCCGTCGGTCGAAGCCGCGTAATGAAAGGCGGGTTGCTTGATCCGGATCTGATCGGCACCGGTCTCTCGCTCGATGCCCTCCGCCACCAGCCATGAGTTCGGCTCAATGCCGGTGTAATGACCCGTATTCAGATACGGAATCAGGAGGCGTCCGACGCGCAGGGAGCCGCATCCAACGTCCAACAATCGGTGATGCTGCCGCAGGCCGAGGGTCGTCAGCAGGTTGAACGTCATGGCCGCGACGAGATCATAGTCGGAGGCCGGGCCCACGTAAGCCCGATAATGATCCCCGCCGGCCGGGAACTCAAGGCCGAGCGTCTCGTGGTTGGACTCCGCATTCATCCTGCTCCTCCGAGGATAAGTCCCACTTCAGTGCGATCGCCTCGTTGTAGATCGTCACCGCGCCAGCGGCCGGCAGGCTTGGCAGAATCGCCGCCGCAGCGGCGCAGGCGCGGATCGTGCTCTTCATCGCGGTTTCTCCTGTTCCATGACTGGAGTCACTGCGCGCAGGAAATCCCAGTTCCGGAGAGATGTTGGCTCTTTGGTGGCCGAGTGTCCACCGCATTTCCGGCGCGAAGCGGAAGGTGACGTCGTAGACGACTTCGGCCATGTCGGCATTCTCGGCCTGGCCCCGCCGACCCTACGCGTTCCGCACAATCGCGGCGTGAAACTCCTGCAGCGACTTGATGCCGGACTTCCCCTGGCTGCGCGCCGCGATGCCCTTCACCGAGGCCTGGGCGGCGGCCAGCGTCGTGACGTACGGCAGCTTGAAGCGGATCGCCGCCTTGCGAATGTACGAGTCGTCCGCCTGGCCGCGCTTGCCGATCGGCGTGTTGACGACGAGGTTGATCTCGCGGTTCTTGATGCCGTCCGTGATGTTGGGGCGCCCCTCATGCTCCTTGTTGATGCGCTCGGAAGGAATGCCGTTCTCCAGGAAGAAGCGGTGAGTGCCGTCCGTGGCCTTGATCTTGAAACCGAGCCGAACGAACTCGCGCCCAACCGCCAGCGCTTGGGCGTTCTTGTGGGCCAGACTGATCAGCACGGTTCCGGACAGCGGCAGCTTGGCCTGCGTGGCTTCCTCCGCCTTGTAGAACGCCATGCCAAAGTCCTCCGCCATGCCCATCACTTCGCCCGTTGACCGCATCTCCGGCCCGAGCAGCGGATCCACCTCCGGCATCTTGTCGAAGGGGAAGACGGACTCCTTGACGCCGTAGTGCGGAATGTGGCGCAGCACCAGGCCAAGGTCCGGGATCTTCTTGCCCATCATGAGCTCCGTGGCGGCCCGCGCCATCTGCACGTTGCAGACCTTGGACACCAGCGGCACCGTTCGCGACGCGCGCGGGTTGGCTTCCAGCACGTAGAGCTTGTCCTGCTCGATCGCGAACTGGATGTTGATCAGCCCGACCACCTTCAGGTCGCAGGCGATCCGGCGCGTGATCTCGCGGATGGCCTCCAGGTGCTTCGCCGGGATGCTGACCGGCGGAATGACGCAGGCCGAGTCGCCCGAGTGGATGCCGGCTTCCTCGATGTGCTCCATGACGGCGGGCACGAAGGCGTCCACCCCGTCCGCCAGCGCGTCCGCTTCGCATTCGAGGGCGTTGACCAGGAAGCGGTCGACCAGGATCGGGCGGTCCGGCGTCACGTCCACGGCCTTGCGCACGTATTCGCGCAGCATGGCTTCGTCGTGCACCACCTCCATGCCGCGGCCACCGAGGACGAACGAGGGGCGGACCATCAACGGGTAGCCGATCCGCTGCGCCAGAACCAGCGCGTCGTCCAGGCTCCCGGCCATTCCGGATTCGGGCATGGCAATGCCCATGGCCTCCATGCGCTTGCGGAACAGGTCCCGGTCCTCGGCAAGGTGGATCGTCGACACACTGGTGCCCAGGATCTTCACGCCCGCCTCGGCCAACTCGGCCGCGATGTTCAGCGGCGTCTGCCCGCCAAACTGCACGATGAGCCCCTCGGGGCGCTCCTTCTCGTAGATGCTCAACACGTCTTCGACGGTCAGCGGCTCGAAGTACAGCTTGTCGGAGGTGTCATAGTCGGTCGAGACGGTCTCGGGGTTGCAGTTGACCATGATGGTCTCGTAGCCCAGATCGCGCAGCGCAAAGGCGGCGTGCACGCAGCAGTAGTCGAACTCGATTCCCTGTCCGATCCGGTTCGGTCCGCCGCCCAGGATCATCACCTTGCGGCGGGCGGTCACGGGAACCTGGTCCGGCGCGTTGTACGTAGAGTAGTAGTACGCGGCGTTTTCGACACCGCTGACCGGGACGGCGTGCCACCCCTGCACAATCCCCAGACGCTTGCGCTGCTCGCGGATGGACGCCTCGGTCAGCCCGAGCAGCCCTGCCAGGTAGCGGTCCGCAAAACCGTCCGCCTTCGCCTGGCGGAGCAGCGCCTCGGGAAGCGGGCGGCCCTTGTGCTGCAGGATCTGCTCCTCGAGGTCAACCAGCTCCTTCATCTGCTGGAGGAACCAAGCCTTGATGTGGGTGCGCGCAAACAGCTCGTCGATGCTGGCGCCCTTGCGCAGGGCCTCGTACAGGATGAACTGCCGCTCGCTGGTGGGCCAGCGCAGCAGGTCCATCAGCTCCGGCAGGGACTTGCGGTGGAAGTCCTTGGCAAACCCCAGCCCGAAGCGCCCGGATTCCAGCGAACGGATGGCCTTCTGAAACGCTTCCTTGTAGGTCTTGCCGATGCTCATCACCTCGCCCACGGCCTTCATCTGCGTGCCGAGCTTGTCCTCCGAGCCCTTGAACTTCTCGAAGGCCCAGCGCGCGAACTTGATGACCACGTAGTCGCCCCACGGCGTGTACTTGTCGAGCGTGCCCTCCCGCCAGTAGGGGATTTCGTCGAGCGACATCCCGCCGGCCAGCTTGGCCGACACCAGGGCGATCGGAAACCCCGTGGCCTTCGACGCCAGGGCCGACGAGCGCGACGTGCGCGGGTTGATCTCGATAATCACCACGCGCCCCGTCTTCGGGTCGTGGGCAAACTGGATGTTCGTGCCGCCGATGACCTGGATGGCCTCGACCACGTCGTAGGACCATTTCTGCAGCTTCTTCTGCAGCTCCGGGGCGATCGTGAGCATCGGCGCCGCGCAGAAGGAGTCGCCGGTGTGCACGCCCATGGCGTCGATATTCTCGATGAAGCACACCGTGATCATCCGGTTCTTCGCGTCGCGGACCACCTCCAGTTCGAGTTCTTCCCAGCCGACGACCGCCTCTTCGATCAGCAGCTGCCCGATGAGGCTGGCCGACAAGCCGCGCGCCGCGACCGCGCGGAGTTCCTCGACGTTGTACACGAGCCCGCCGCCCGTTCCGCCCATGGTGTAGGCGGGGCGCACAACCACCGGGTAGCCGAGGTCCGACGCGATGTTCTCGGACTGCTCCACGGAATACGCGAGTTCACTGCGGGGCAGGTCGATGCCGAGTTGCTGCATGGTCCGCTTGAACGCCTCACGGTCCTCGCCGCGCTCGATCGCGTCCACGTTCACACCGATCACCTCGACCCCGTACTTCGTCAGCACGCCCGCCTTGGCGAGTTCGGAGGACAGATTCAGTCCCGTCTGGCCTCCGAGGTTGGGCAGAAGCGCGTTGGGCCGCTCCTTCTCGATAATCTGGGTCATGCGCTCGAGGTTGAGCGGCTCGATGTAGGTGGCGTCGGCCATGCCGGGGTCGGTCATGATCGTGGCCGGGTTGGAATTCACCAGCACGATCTTGTAGCCTAGCGCCCGCAGGGCCTTGCACGCCTGGGTGCCGGAATAGTCGAATTCGCAGGCTTGTCCGATGACGATCGGCCCGGAGCCGATGATCATGACCTTGTCGATACCTTTGATTTTCGGCATGGCGTCTCTCCTCCCGGCGTTCTGCTGATCAGTCGGTCGTTCCGCGAAACTCCTGGCCGCAAAAACCGTCCGTTCCGATTGTGGCGGCGCCGCGATGCGGGTCACGTCGCAAACAGGTCGCGGCTGGGAAACACGGCGTCGCTCGTAATGTTGACGCCGAGACGGCGCAGGCCGGCCTCGTCGCCCGGCGCGGGGATGTGCGTCAGGTGCACGTCGCGCCCGCGCAGGGCCGCAAGCTGCTCCATCGCCAGCTGCGCCGCTGGATTTCCTGCCGCGCTCACGCTGAGCGCGATCAGCGTCTCCTCGAGATTCAGGCTGACGGCCTTGCGGTGAAAGACGCCGCGCTTCATGCCGGCGATGGACTCGATCACGTTCGGCGCGAGAACGTGCATGGCGTCGGGGAGCTGCGCCAGCTGCTTGACGGCGTTCAGCACCAGGCTCGAGGCGGCGTGCATCAACGACGAGTTGCCGCCGGTGACGATCCGGCCGTCGGCCAGTTCGATGGCCGCCCCGCAGCAGATGCCCTCGTGCCCCTTGCCGTGCGCCTGGGCGCGCTCCGCCGCCTGCCGCGCAGACGGCACCACCCGGCGATGCTCCGGCTGCACGCCGAGTTCGCGAAGCAGCCGCTCCGTGCGCCGCACCGTGTCCTGCTCCACGGACCCCAGGGCGTACTCGCACTGGTAGCGAAAGTAGCGGCGGATCACTTCCTGCACCGCCGCCTCGCGCACGAGGGCGTCGTCCGTAATGGCAAACCCGGCGCGATTGACGCCCATGTCCGTGGGCGAGCGGTAGGGCGCCTCGGTCCCCGTGATGCGCTCGAGAATCCGCCGCAGCACCGGAAAGATCTCGACGTCGCGGTTGTAGTTGACTGCGGTCTCGCGGCAGGACTCCAGGTGGAACGGGTCGATCAGGTTGACGTCGCCCAGGTCCGCGGTGGCCGCCTCATAGGCGACGTTCACCGGATGCTTCAGCGGAAGGTTCCAGATCGGGAAGGTCTCGAACTTGGCGTAGCCGGAGATGATGCCCTGCCGGTGGTCGTGGTAGAGCTGCGAGAGACAGGTGGCCATCTTGCCGCTGCCCGGGCCCGGCGCGGTCACCACCACGATCGGCTTGGAGGTTTCGATCCTGGGGTTGGCGCCATAGCCGCGCTCGCTGGCAATCAGGTCGACATCGGTGGGATAGCCCGGCGTGGCGCGGTGCGTGTAGGTGCGAATGCCGCGGCGCTCCAGGCGGTTGCGGAACTGGAGCGCGGCCGGTTGCTCGTTGAACCGCGTGATGACCACGCCCGAGACGGGCAGTTCCCAGTCGCGCAGGTCGTCGATCAACCGCAGCGCGTCCGCATCGTAGGTGATGCCGAAGTCCGCGCGCAGCTTCTTGCGTTCGATATCGCCCGCGTGGATGCAGAGAATGATCTCCGCCTGATCCTTCAGTCGCTGCAACAGTTGAATCTTGGCGTTCGGATCGTATCCGGGGAGCACCCGCGCGGCGTGGTAGTCGAACACCAGCTTGCCGCCGAATTCCAGGTAAAGCTTGTTGTTGAAACGTCGGGCGCGCTCGACGATGAATTCGGACTGCTCGCGCAGATACCGTTCGCTGTCAAAACCCGTGGGTCGCATCGATCACCCATCTGGCCGGCGCCGCGGAAACAGGCTGCATCCTTGCCGGCGGCCAGCAACCGTGGAAGCGCACCTGTGGCTGCCGGATTGCGGCCTTGCAGGCGACAACTTGACACGACCCCGACCGTACTCCTACATTCCGGAGACGTAAATTACCGGAAACTGCCCATGGAATGCCTATCACAAATAGGCAACTCGCGAGCGCACGTCCGTGGCGCCGGGGCCACAGCGGCAGGTGGAACATGAAGCGCACCGAGAACACGACCGGAACCGGCAGCAGCGAGCGACCGCGCCCGCGGGACGATACCCCCGGTCGGTGGAAGATCACACCCAGCACAGAATCCGACCCGGCGAAACTCCTTCACGCCTTGCGCGAGCGCGTGAAGGAACTGAACTGCCTCTACGGAATCGCCCAGATCGCCGAGCGGTTTCCGTCGTCGCTGGAGGATCTTCTCGCCGCCGTGGTGCAGAACTTGCCGGCGGCGTGGCAGTATCCCGAGACCGCCTGCGCCCGCATCGTGTTCGGTGCTGCGCGCTACGAGACGCCGGGCTACATCCAGGCCCCCTGGCGGCAGTACGCCCCCATTCGCGTTTCCGGCCAGGCGGTCGGGGAGGTCTCGGTTTGCTATCGTGAGGAGCGGCCGATGGCATTCGAAGGCCCGTTCCTGCGGGAGGAGCGCACGCTCATCGACGCCGTCGCCGAGTATCTCGGGACGATCGCCCGCCGGGTCGCCGCCGAGCGGGAGCTGCATGCGGCCAACCGGATGCTCACGGTGGAGCGCGAAACGCTGAAGGAGAGCAATACGGCCCTGCGGGCGGTGCTGGCCCGTATCGGCGATGAGAGACGCGAGCTGTGCCGCGACATCCACGCCAATGTCGAGAGAATCCTGCTGCCCATCCTGGACGTGCTGTCGCTGGAACTGGCGCCGCCCAGGCGTGGGTACGTCGATCTGCTGCGCCGCAACCTGCTTGAGCTTACGGCGCCGTTCACTCGCCATGTCGCCGCCCCACACCTGGCGCTGACGCCCACCGAGATCTCCGTGTGCGGCATGATCCGCAGCGGGCTGCGCACCAAGGAAATCGCGCGGCTGCGCGGCATTTCTCCGGCCACCGTCAACCGCCACCGCGAACACATCCGCCGCAAACTCGGCATCGCCAACCGCCGGCTCAATCTGACCGCGCACCTGCAAAGCGAACCTTTCCGAGAGCCGGTGGATGCGTCCGCTGGGTAATCGCATCCCGTAGCGCCAGGGTAAGCGCAGGACGGCGGAAATTCCAACGCGGTCACCGCGCCAGCGGCCGGTAGCGGAGGCGATGGGGCTGGTCGGCGCGGTCGCCGAGTTTCTTGCGGCGTTCTTCGTGGTAGGCCTGATAGTTGCCCTCGAACCAGACGACCTCGCTGTCGCCCTCGAAGGAGAGGATGTGCGTGGCGACGCGGTCTAGGAACCAGCGATCGTGGCTGATGACCACGGCGCAGCCGCCGAAGGTTTCGAGGCCTTCTTCCAGCGAGCGGAGGGTCGAGACGTCGAGGTCGTTGGTGGGTTCGTCGAGCAGGAGCAGGTTGCCGCCGCCTTTCAGCAGCTTGGCGAGGTGGACGCGGTTGCGCTCGCCGCCGGAGAGCTGGCCGACCTTCTTCTGCTGTTCCTGGCCCTTGAAGTTAAAGCGATTGCAGTACGCGCGGCTGTTCATCTTGCGCCCGCCCAGCTCGATCGTCTCCATGCCACCCGTGATCTCCTCCCAGACGCTGTGGTTCGCATCCAACGCGTCCCGGTTCTGGTCGACGTAGGCCAGATCGACGGATTCACCGATGCGCAGCTCGCCGGACGTGGGCTTCTCCTGGCCCGTGATCATGCGGAACAATGTCGTCTTGCCGGCGCCGTTGCCGCCGATGATGCCCACGATCCCGCCGCGGGGCAGGGAGAACTTCACCTTGTCCATGAGGAGCCGGTCGCCGTAGGCCTTGCTCAGGTTCACGGCCTCGACCACGAGGTCGCCCAGCCGCCGCCCGTGCGGGATCTGAATGACGAGATTCTCTTCGCGCGTGTCGACTTCCTGAGAGGCCATCTCCTCGTAGCGGCGCAGACGGGCCTTGTTCTTCGCCTGCCGCCCGGCGGGGTTGAGGCGGACCCACTGCAGTTCCTGCTCCAGCAATTTGCGGCGTGACGCATTGACGGCCGCCTGGCGTTCCGTCATGGCCTGCTTCTGCACCAGCCAAGCCTCGTAATTGCCCTTATAGGGATACCCGCGCCCGCCATCCATCTCGAGGATCCACTCCGTGACGTTCGACAGGAAGTAGCGGTCGTGCGTCACGACAATCAGCGTGCCCGCGAAGCGCTTGAGGTGCTCCTCGATCCAGGCCACGCTGTCGGCGTCGAGGTGGTTGGTGGGTTCATCGAGCAGCAGGACGTCGGGGTTGCTGAGCAGCAGGCGGCAGAGGGCCACGCGGCGGCGCTCGCCACCGGACAGGACGCTGGCCAGCATATCCGCGGGCGGGAGGCGGAGGGCGTCCATCGCCATCTCGACCTGGTGGTCGAGCTCCCAGAGGTTGAGATGGTCGATCTCGTCCTGCAGGGCGGCCATCTCCTTGTTGACCTTCTCAGATTCGGCGGGGGACAACGATTCCCCGAGCTTGCCGCAGAGTTCGTCGTAGCGGTTCAGCTTGGCCTGCTGGGCGACCACGCCTTCGGCCACGACCTCGGCCACGGTCTTCGAGAGGTCCATCTGGGGTTCCTGCTCAAGGTAGCCCACGCGGGCGCGGGGGGCGACGTTGACGGTCCCGGAGTACTCCTTGTCAATGCCGGCCATGATGCGCAGCAGCGAGGATTTGCCGGAGCCGTTCGCGCCGATGACGCCGATCTTGGCGCCAAAGAAGAAGGCAAGGGTGAGATCCTCGAAGACGGTGTTGGTGCCGTGCTGCTTGGTCAGGTGTTCGATGCTGTAGACATATTCGCCGGCCATGGGATGGTTCCTGATTAAGGGTTGAGCGGACGGCGGGGGTCGCCGGCCATGAACAGGGTTTGGGTGGGGAAGGCGAACTCAATGCCTTCGGTATTGAAGCGGCGCAGCAGGGCGAGGTTCAAGCGCTCGGCGTGGGCGAGATAGGCCCAGTAGTCGGGCGGGTGATACCAGTAGATCACGACGATGTTCAGGGAGGCGCTGTTAAACTCGTTGAACGCCACCCGGGGGGGGAAATCGGGGGACAGGCCCTCGTGGTTCTGCAACAGCTCGCGGATGATGGCGATGGCCCGCTCGATCTTCTCGGGCGGGGTGTCGTAGGTGAGCGTGACGTTGAAGAGTCGGCGGATGTGGGGGCGCTTGCCGATGTTCAGGATGGTCTTGTTGGCAAGTTCGCCGTTGGGGACGGTCACCAGGTTCCCTTCGAGGGTGCGAATGCGGGTCGATCGAAAGCCGACGCTCTCGACGCTGCCGTCGTGGCCATCGACAACGACACGGTCGCCGAGTTCGAAGGGTTTGTCGCCGAGGATGACGAGCGAGCCGAAGAAGTTCTTGATGGTTTCCTGGGCAGCGAGCGCCACCGCGAGCCCGCCGACGCCCAGCCCCGCCAGGATCGAAGTAATCGGCTTGTCGCTGAGGGTCTGGGCCATCTGCACGAGGACCAGGACAACGATGGTCACGCGCAGGCTCTTGCGCACCATGGGTGCCAGCATGTCGTCCATCTTGCTGGCCGACTTCGCCGCGGCCCGCGCAATCCAGGCATCGACGACATCGACGAGGCAATAGAGGGTCCAGCCAACGGCCGCGATGGTGAGCATGCTGGTGGCGGTGATGACGACGCCATGGATAGTGGGGCTGAGGACGAGCATGCGCACGCCGGCGGTGAGCCCGAAGGCGAAGAAGAGGAGGACGGCGGAGCGGTCCAGGGCGCGCAGGGCGATGGACACAAAGCGACGTTCGGCGCGTTGGACGCGGATTTCCAGGCGGCTGAGGATGACCTGCATCACGCGGCCCGCGGCGAGCGCGGCGAGAATGCAGGCGAAGAGGGCGCCGACGCGCCACAGGGGCATGCCCGCCACATGTGCTTCCGAGAGCCAGACCAGCCAGTTCATTGTCGTTGGGCGCCTCCCACGCCGCGCTGGGTTTATGGCGCGGGAGGCCCGGATGCGCAAGCCAATTTGATTGCCGGCTGCCCGGCCTGGGGCGGAACGGCTTGCGCGACGAGGCGATCCGAGGTGGCCCGCGACCTCCGGGCGCGGGCGCTGTATTCCGGGCTCCTGCATTCTGGGCGCTGAACCGAGGGCGCCCGCGCCTGGAGGTCGCGGGCCACCTCGGCGGTGCGTTGAGTAGGGAGGGCAGGGGCGTTGCTTGCGACGCCCGCGACTGGGGGGGGAGTGCAAGAATATGGAGATGAGGACGCGCGGCGGGGGAGCGCTTGCAATTAGTTATTGATTTAACGAATACAACCTGAGTACTCTAGCGGCTGTTTATTTTGCGGAGTTCCGTGGTGCGGTCGGCCTAAACGAAAGGTGAGGTTAGCTATGCGGATGAAGTGGGGACTGTCGGCTGGAGTGATTGCCTTGATGGCGTCGGCGATGAACACGCTGGCGGCCGAGGGCGACAGTGTATCCGGAATTACGGCGGCCTGGTGGATCGCGCCGATCGCCTCGGTCATTGGGCTGATTTTCGCCTGGATTTGCTACAAGCTCATGATGGCGGCCCCGACGGGCAACGCCCGCATGGAGGAAATCGCGGGCTACGTGCGCGAAGGCGCCATGGCGTACCTGAAGCAGCAGTACTCGCGCGTCGGGCTCGTTTTCGCCGTGCTGGTGCTGATCTTCGCCGGGCTGGCGGTGGTTGGCGTGCAGAACCCGTTTGTGCCGGTGGCCTTTCTGACCGGCGGCTTCTTCTCCGGCCTGTGCGGGTTCCTGGGCATGAAGACGGCAACGTCGGCGTCGAGCCGCACAGCGCAGGGCGCCAGTGAAGGGCTAAACCGCGGGTTGCAGGTGGCGTTCCGGTCGGGCGCCGTCATGGGCCTCGTGGTTGTCGGCTTCGGCCTGCTCGACATCTCGATCTGGTATTTCGTGCTGGACCGGCTGGTCTACACGCCCGAGCACATGGCAAACGGGCTGTGGTTCCTCGTCCCGGCCGGCTTCAATCCCGAACACAAACTGGTCGAGATCACCACGACGATGCTGACCTTCGGCATGGGTGCCTCGACGCAGGCGCTGTTTGCCCGCGTGGGCGGCGGCATCTACACGAAGGCCGCGGATGTCGGCGCCGATCTGGTCGGCAAGGTCGAAGCCGGCATTCCGGAAGACGATCCGCGCAACCCGGCGACGATCGCGGACAACGTGGGCGACAATGTGGGCGACGTGGCCGGCATGGGTGCCGACTTGTACGAGTCCTATTGCGGCTCGATTCTCTCCACGGCGGCACTGGGCGCGGCCATTCCCGGGCTGACCGGACTTCAGCAGGCGAATGCTGTGACGGCTCCGATGGTCGTGGCCGGCATTGGCATCATCCTGTCGATCATCGGCATCTTTGCGGTGCGCTGCAAGGAAGACGCGAACATGATGACGCTGTTGCAGGCCCTCCGGACCGGCACATGGGGCAGCACGGCGCTGATCGTGCTGGCGCTGGCGGTGCTGGCCTGGTTGGACGTTATTTCGTGGGGTGTGTTCGGCGCGTCGTTGGCCGGCTTGCTGGCGGGCGTGATCATCGGCTATTCCACGGAGCGGTATACGTCGGATAGCTACGAGTCGACCCAGGCGATTGCGAATGCCTCGTCCACGGGGCCGGCCACGGTGATCATCGAAGGTCTGGCGGTGGGCATGCAGTCGGCGGGCGTACCGGTGATAACCACGGTGGCGGCCATCATCGCGGCCTACGGCTTTGCGGGCGGATTCAGCGAGCCCATGCACGGCCTCTATGGCATCGGCTTCGCGGCAGTCGGTATGCTGGCCACACTGGGCATCACGCTGGCGACGGACGCGTATGGCCCGATCGCAGACAATGCGGGCGGCAATGCGGAGATGTCCGGGCTCCCGGAGCAGGTGCGGCACCGTACGGACGCGTTGGACATGCTGGGCAACACGACGGCGGCCACGGGCAAGGGCTTCGCCATCGGCTCGGCGGCCCTGACGGCGCTGGCCTTGCTGGCCGCGCAGGTGCAGGAACTGGACGTGTGGACGAAGAAGCTGGCCGCGGCCGGGACGATGGCCTTCGACCAGATCCACTACGATTCCTTTGTCAACAAGCTGGACTACTACCTCGAGAGCTACAAGCTGAACATCCTCAACCCCTTCATGATCGGCGGCATGTTCCTGGGGGCGATGATGGCGTTTGTGTTCTGTTCGATGGCGATGAAGGCCGTGGGCCGTGCGGCGGGCGCGATGGTGGAAGAAGTGCGCCGGCAGTTCCGCGAAAAGCCGGGCATCATGGAGGGCACCGAGACCCCTGACTACGCCGCACCGGTCGCGATCAGCACGAAGGCGGCACAGCGGGAGATGATCCTGCCGTCGGTGCTCGCGCTCGCGGTGCCCGTGGTCACGGGCCTGCTGCTCGGCGTGGGCGGCGTGATGGGACTGCTCGTGGGCGGCCTGACGACCGGCTTTTGTGTGGCCGTGTTCATGGCCAACGCGGGCGGCGCCTGGGACAATGCCAAGAAGCACATCGAGTCGGGTGTGCACGGTGGCAAGGGCAGCGACGCCCACAAGGCTGCCGTGGTGGGCGACACCGTGGGCGATCCCTTCAAGGACACGAGCGGCCCGAGCCTCAATATTCTCGTCAAGCTCATGAGCATGGTGAGCGTGGTGGTGGCCGGCCTCGTTGTGCGGTACAGCCTCGAAGCGCTGGGCATCTTCTGAGCCCGGGCGTCATCCAGTGTGCCGCCACCGCCTCGGTCGGGCTTCCCGTGGGGGCAAGTTTTCAACTTGCCCGGTTCTCGTGAGTGCCGGTCGGGCTCCCCGAACACGCTGCGCTCGCCCGGCGGCGCGGCGAAGGCGTTGGGGATGATGGTGTGCGATATGCGCCGAGGCGCCTGACGCTCGCTTCGGTGTCCGGGGAGCCCGCCCCCCTTGGATGGCATGGCAGGATGCCATGCGCAGCACCAGCGACCTGCGGTCGCCAAGAAAAAATCGCACGATGCGATGTTTTTCGTGAAGCAGCCAGCCCCGAACCGTTGCCAACGCTCCTCTGTGGTTGC
>JAIOPI010000032.1 GCA_021413965.1 Lentisphaerota bacterium
CAGCGGGTGTGCCCCGTGAACCCTCATAGGGCGGCCGGGCGCGTCCTCGCGCCGGAATGAGCGGCCGGCCGGAGCCCCCCTGCGGTTCCCCCCTTTGGCGTGTTCATTGTTGCGGGGGGGATCACCGGGCACCAGTGCCGCACGGTGCCCGGCGGCGTAGCCGGGAGGGGGGATTCCAAAGGGGGGAACTGATGGGGGGGCAGAGGCGTTCCCGGGGCCGCCCGCCGCGCTCCGGTAGAAGCGTGCGCGTCCGCGCGCACACCGTCGCGACGACTGGATAGGTAGGCGCGGCCTGAGCGGAGCCCCTGGCGCGGTGCATGGCCGCGTCCGCATGCACCGTGACAGGGGCGTAGCGGTCCGAAAGGGGGCGGCGGCGTGACCGGGCCGCGGTCCGGCGGGGCGGGCGGTATCCGCGCTTGGGCGGAGGCCGCCCGACACGCCGAAGCCCGCGAGTTCGTGGTCCACCACGATCTCGCGGGAAGCGGCTCGGGCACGGCGACGCGGGGGCCAGGTACGAACGAGCGAGGGGCGGAGCCGGTCCGTGGTGACTGGGGCCTTCAGGCGCCACGGTCCGGCGTAGCGGGGAGGCGACGCCGCAGGCGCCGCACCCTCGCGCCGACCAACGGGAGAGCGCGTCCGGAGCGGAGGGGCTGGCGCGCTGGCTGGCCTTGTCTTCGCAGCCGGCGTGTCAGCCCCGTAGCGATCTGTGGGGGCGCGGCTGTGTGGCCGGACGGCGGTCCGGTGGGCAAGCCCGGTTGCTCAGAACGTAGTGGCGAGCATCCGGGCTCAGTCCCGCCGGAGCATGCGCTGCTGTGTCTTCACAGGTGCGCAGGCAGCCGAGCGGCTGGTGAGTGGCGACGGAGCCGTGGCGGGCGTCGATGATGGAGGGGGCAAATGGGGCGGAATCATCGGCGCCCGCCCGGTGGAGGCGCCAGGAGCCAGGCGCGTGCCGGTCACGCCGCCGCGGGGGTACTGGCAAAGGGGGCGGTGGCGATTCGTGGCGATGACGGTGGAGCGTAGAGGAACCGGCAGCGACTCGATTCGCCACCGTGGGGAGGTGACGCCGTAGGCGGCACACCCTCTCGACGCGTAAGCGGCGAGTCCGGAGCCGGAGCGCTGGCGCGCCCCATGGCCGCGTCCGCATGGGGCGTGTCAGTGCGTAGGCGCATCCGGGCGGAGTGAGCGTTGGCGCGTTCGAGGATGGTGGGCGCTGTGAGCCACGCTGGGGGCGCGAGCTACTGTGGCGCGTGAGTAGGCGGCGTAGCTGGAGTTGTGACAAACGCAGGGCGCGGGGGGTAGCGAGCGGGCAAAATGGCTACGCTTTCTGAGCAAGCGCCTGCCGTAGTTTGTCCCGCACCCGCTCGCGCAGCGCCTTCGGCGACAACACCTGGACGTCCGGCTGCCAGGAGAGGATCCAACGGACAAGTTCCTTCCATCCCGTCGTCTCGAAGGCCCGTTCGACCCCACCGTCGCGGCGTTCGCGCAGGCGTTGTGAAGGATGCCAAATGCGGTGCCTGATGTAACCGCTCACGCCCGGCGTGAAGTACAGCCGCACCCGCATCAGGGGCGCCCCGCCCACCACGCCGAAGGCCTTGTCTACATGATCGCGCGCGCTGAAGGTGTTCGGGATCGAGAAGGTCTCGCCCGTGCCGGCCAGCGACTGGATGCGCGAGACGGCAAACGTCGCCGGTTCGTTCCGGTCCGTGTGCGCGCCCAACACGTACCAGTCGCCGTGGTACGCGATCAGGTGATACGGCGTCAGGCAGTAGGTCGCCCGCTGCCCGTTGAACTTCTCGTAGTCCATCCGCACGGTTTCGCGCCGCTCGATGTGCCGGGCAAGCTCGCCCCAGATACGCGGATCCTGCACCGCATAGTCGTCCCCGACGACGGTGAAGCGCTCGGTCAGCGCGTCGAGGTCCACGGTGACGTTGCCGTCCAGTGCCCCGGCGATCTTGGAGAGCACCGACCGCATGTCCACTTCCATCGGCGTGCCCCGGAAGGCCGCCAGCAGTTTTCTCGCCACGGCAAAGGAGAAAACTTCCTCGCGGCTCAGCTCGACCGGCGGCAGCCGCCAGGTGGCGTCGGTCATGTAGTAGCCCTTGCGCTGCCCGTCGTAGGCGATCGGCGCCCGCTCCTCGTCGCGCAGAAAGTCCAGATCGCGCAGGATGGTGCGGCGGCAGACGCCCAATTCAGTGCAGAAACCCCGCGCGTTCGCGTAGGCGCCCGTTCGGGTCCCGTCCCGGATCAGCTCCAGGATGCGCCGCAGCCGGTGGTGTTGGGGGCGCGAAAGATTTTTCATGTTCCCGCGAATGTGTGACGCCAGATGTCACACGTACCCTGTTACCGTGCCTGCATGAATACACTCGTGTCAAGGCCGTCGGTGGCGGAAGCCGCCCCGCAAGCGGACGCGTCCGCACCGGCGGGCACGCCAAAACTCCTCGACCAGTTGCGCAACGCAATCCGCCTGCGCCACTACTCCATCCGCACCGAGCAGGCCTACACGGAGTGGGTTGTGCGCTACGTGCGGTTCCACAATCTGCGGCATCCGTCCGAGATGGGCGCGCCGGAGATCAACCAGTTTCTCACGCACCTGGCCGTCAACGCCAACGTGGCGGCCAGCACGCAGAACCAGGCGCTGTGCGCGCTGATCTTCCTCTACACGGCCGTCCTGAACCGGGACGTCGGCGAACTGGGCGAGATCGTGCGCGCCAAGCGGCCGGCGCGCCTGCCCGTCGTGCTGACGGAAGCCGAAACGGAGCGGCTGCTCTCGCACCTGAGCGGCGTGCACAAGCTGATGGCGCTCTTGCTGTACGGCGCCGGCATGCGCATCCTGGAGGTGCTGCGGCTGCGCGTCAAAGACATCGAGTTCGAGCAGCGGGCGATCATCGTACGCGACGGCAAGGGCGGGAAGGACCGCGCCGTGCCGTTGCCGCAAAACACCGTCGAGGCGCTGCGGGCCCAGCTCGCCAAGGTCCGGGAACTGCACGAGCAGGACCTGCGCGACGGCTATGGCACGGTGCACCTGCCCTATGCCCTGGAGCGAAAATACCCGAACACAAACAAGGCATTCCACTGGAAGTACGTCTTTCCGTCTCCTACGCTCTCGGTCGATCCCCGCTCCGGGGTCCGGCAGCGGCACCATGTCTATGAGTCGGTCCTGCAGAACGCAATCCGCACCGCGACGCGAAAGGCCGGGATTGAGAAGGATGTCCACTCCCACACGCTGCGCCACTCGTTTGCGAGCCACCTCCTGGCGGGCGGCACGGACATTCGCACCATCCAGCAACTGCTGGGGCACAAGGACGTGTCGACGACCATGATCTACACGCACCTCATGAAGACCGGGCCCCTCGGCGTCGTCAGCCCCGCCGACCGCATCAAGGTGGTTCCGGCAAAACTGGATGAGGAGGCCGCGAGCCCCGCGGTCGAAGCCCCGCCGGCGTCTGAGAGCGTGGCGGCCGTGGCCGGCGCCCGGCCCGCGATCGCGCAACGGATGAACCGCGAGGCGGAAGTCGCACCGACCGCCCCGAGCTGCATACCGGCCGCTGAACAGAGCGGTCGGGTTGTCCGGGATGGTTCGCATGATGGTGTGGGTGTGTTTGACGCGCCGCCCCGGCAGCGCGCCGCCGGCGTCCGGCTGTGGGGGGCGCTGCGCGGCCTGCTGGCGATCCTCTCGCACGGCGCCCTTGCGATGTGGGAGACCGCGACATCGCCGGGAGGGTGAGAGGCCATGCAAGCCGCCTGCCATTCCACAAGCTGGCGCACGCGGAAGCCGCGCCGCTCACAACGGCGGGACCGGCCGCCGCGCGCCCGCTTCCCGGTGACGGAAGGGGCGCGAATCCGGCGGACGTTGCCGCCCGTGCTGGCCTTGTGGGGGCGAATGATCGATTGGCCGGGGTTCTGGGGCCTGGTGCAGCGCGAGCTGCGGCAGGCGGGTTTCCAGCCCAGCACCCTGGTCGTCTACCGGCAGGTGCTGCGTTCGCTGCGTCACCACCTGGAGCTGCAATACGGCGAGGCTTCTGCCCGGAGCCAACCCGGCGCGCTGACCGCGGCCGCCGCGCATGACTACCTGTCGGCCATGAACGATCGACATGCGTCCTGGTCCTGGGTAAGCGTCAACATCTCCGTGCTGCGAACGGCATTCGACAAGCTGGGCGGTCTGCAAACAACTGCCCGTCTGCGAACGCCCAAGCGGCCGCAGCACCTGGGCGAAGTGGTGTCCGGGCCGGACGTTGCGCGCATGCTCGCGGTTTCGCCGACGGCCCGCGACCGGCTCTTGATTGGCCTGCTCTACGGCTGCGGGCTCAAGGTCAGCGAGGCCTGCCGGCTGCGTTGGGCGGACGTGGACGTGGCGAACCAGTGCCTGGCGGTCCATTACGCCGGGGGAACGCGGCAGCGCAAGGTGGAGTTGCCTGAGGCCCTGCTGCCGGTGCTGGAGGCGGGTCGGGCGCGCTGCGAGCCGGACACCTACGTCTTCGCCGGAGACAGGGGGCCGCACGTGCCGTTGAGCGCACGCATGGCGCAGCGGGTGATCCGGCGGGCAGCCCGCGAGGCCGGGCTGGAGAAGCCGGTGTGCTGCATGACCATGCGGCACGGGTACGCCGTCTCACTGCTGCGAGAAGGCGCGGACGTTCGAACGCTACAGGAGCGGCTCGGGCACCAGCGGGTTCAGACAACGATGCGCTACGAACGGTACTCACCGCCAGCCGGCGCCGTCAGCCCCCTCGACAGGCCGCGGTTTGCCCCCGCGGGCACCATGGCGCCGCCGGAGCCGAACAGCGCGTTTGCCGGGGCTCCGCGGGCCACCCCGGACTCCATCGCCTGCGTGCCGGAGGCTTCGGACCTCCTCGCCTCGCCTCCCTCGCTCCTTGCGCTGCCGTTTTCGGAGCTCGCGAACGGAGTCCGCGAATACCATGCGCAGATGAAGAGCCGGATCAGCGACCGCTTCCTTGCCTTGCGGGCGCCGGCGCTCAAATCAGGCTAGCTGCTTTTGCCCCTGCCAAAACGCCGTCCGACGCCCTTCCGATAGTCGGATACTACCCTCTGCCGCCCATCACCCGGCATCGCGCCGGATTTTTCGCCTGGTTTTGCCGATTGACACCCTTCCCGGTCAGGATGAGTATGCTCAAAATGGATTCAGGGGCGTGCTCCGGCAGCCTTCTGCATCGGTATAGCAGCCGGGTGACGTCCTCTTGATCCAGTCTACAGCATTTGCGACATGTATGTCTAAAATGCACGTGTTGGGGCCGCATGATGATCAAGCGACTCATAGCGACTGCAGTCATCGGAGTTGGACTATGCATAATGCTGTGGGTTTTCTGCGTCGATCGCATTTCGCCCCAAGATTCGACCAGGACAGCGATCATGGAGACGTCCGTAAGAATCGTTCGGTATGCTCAGGCGAACAAGAGATTGCCTGTTGCCCTGTCAGACCTCCCCATGCGAAGGGGATACGTGAATCAGACTTCGGATGGATGGAAACGGCCTCTCCGCTACACGATTGACACCAACGGGATTCTCAGTTTGAGCAGCTTCGGACGGGATGGGATTCCTGGAGGTTCGGGAGATAACGCCGACATGCACAAGTCGTATCACGCATGGAAGCCGGACGGAACGCTCTGGCCAACGGAGGAGACGTGGCTGTGGGATGCTGAGATCAGATGAACAGCCCCAATCGGCTCCCCGCGACTGACCCGTGAGGGCCAGCCGCGAGTGCCACACCACCTGGCATGCGGGTCCGCACCAGGCGGTTCCGAGCTACAGACGGGCTTTCGGCCCGTAGTGAAGAGTGATCCATAACGTGCGCATGTCGG
>JAIOPI010000024.1 GCA_021413965.1 Lentisphaerota bacterium
GTGGCCGGGGTCCTCAGCTGCCAAAAGGGGGCGATTAAAGAACACCTGCTCCGCCTCCAGGGGCGTAACCTTGTGAGCGTCCCAGTTCTTCTGGGCATTCCCCCCGCTCCAGTCAAATCCTTCAAACTCAGGCGCCGACGCAAGCTCCATCATGGGGATGAGTGTATATGGTTATCGTACACAGGTCAAGTCGCGTGTGATTCACTCGCCGAAGGGCCGAACGCCCGCGTTCAGCCGCAAAATGACCCGCGTCCGCGCGGGTCATTTTGTAGGCTGCGACGCGTTGTTGGGAGCTTCCTCGTTTGCTTCCGTCAGTTCAATTCCGTTGCGTCTGAATGCTCGCAGCAAGGCCGCCACCACGGCGTCCTTCTCTTCAGGAGGTTGGGGCTGCCTGGGAAGCACGACCGGAGACTTCTCTATGTGAACGTAGGTCGGACGCTGCTGATAGACGGAGAGCTGCACGCCGGGTGCCTGTGTGTTCCACGTGAGGTATCGGAATTCGGGGTGTGGTTCCATGTGGTACCCGCTGCGCCTGTAGGTTTCGCCCGTTGTTACGAATATGGTTTCGTGAGTCGTGGTCACGACGAGCCGCGTCCCCTGCGTCTCGAGTCTACATTCGCGAACGTGCGCCAGGGTGTTGGTCTCTTTGGCTTCACTCAGAAACTGCTGCAGCGCAGAAGCTGCTCGCAGCATTGCGTTGCTCGGGGTTGTCAAATCCCCGGCATTCGCACACCGCAACGCTAAGACCATGCTGCAGATGATTGTCGAGTATTTCTTCATTTCATCTTGCCTGCGCTCCCAACGCCTGCGTTCACCGGCGATGGGTCCGCGGCGTGAGGTGTGCTCCTGATTGACCCGCAGGCCTCATGCCGCGGACCCATCGTACGGTGCGACGCGTTGTTGGGGCATTTCGTTCATTGAATGCTCTGCCATTTGGCCTGGTCTTTGGTGAGCGGAAACCTCTGATGCACGAGTGATGACTGCTTTACTCGAAAATAGCGTTCAGTGTCTCGAGCGGTCGGAGGGTAGGAATTCAGTTCCCTTTGTTCTCCAACGAAATAGTCAAATCCGTCGTCAGTGCCTGTGTAGTGGAAGCGCTCGTGTGCACGAGGGGTACCAGTAATTGATAGCAGTTCCGCATCAGTCAATTCCGCAGGTTGGTGGCAGCCGAACAGCAAAGCGCAGGATGCTAACAGAATCAGGCGATGTCTTCTCATGATTGTTGCCCCAACGTCGGAGCTCACCGGACGGCGGGAAGCAACCGGAGGCCCGCGCCGAGTGGGCCAAAGGTTGCGGACAGCCGTACCGGTGCAGCGACTTGTTCGCTGCACCTAATTCCGACCCGAGCTCCTAACCAAGTTGCTCACTTCTCTTGGTGACCGGCGGGCGGCTCCGAATCTCAGACATTTCCGTTTAGGCAGTCTGCCGCCCGCCAATACATTCATTCAACATTTCCGAGGCAGCGAACGCCCGTGCTGAGGCTGAGTGTTTCGCGGCGTGGTTGCTGCTCCTCGTCCGTCCGCAGCAACCATGCCGCGGAACACGATAGCTCTCCAGCACGTTGTTGGGCTCCGATCCTTTGACTGCCCCTCAATGCTCTTGGATCCTGGTGGAAAACACCACTACGTTCGTCCCAAGTGGGAATGTCCCATCAAATGGCATAAGCACCTGAGGAGAGTGGTTTGCGTCCGCCGTGAACAAGGAGACAACGCCCCTCATGCTGACGGCATTGTCTTCCAATGAGAAGACTAACACCCTCGCGAGTATGCCCGGCCCATGAGAAATGGAGACGACATCACCGCCGAGGTGAATGGTGGACTGGCATTGCTGGTTGGTGCCCTCGTTCTCTACACGCACTTCTGTCCATTTGCCAACAGTTGCCTGGATAGTATGGAGTGTGAGTAGATCGACGCCCCCCTTGCCGGAAAGAATCTGACTTAGCTCATCTGGGGAGAGTGTGCTGTTGCTGGCCATTTGCCACTGGTCCGTCATCACCCAAGGGGCTTGATCGTCCGGGTGCTCTACGATGTGGGCCATTTTCAAGTTGATTGCGACGGTTTCGCCGTGACGTGAAGCAAGCACGGTGAGTTCACGCCTTGTGATCGTCTGCGGCTTCGAATCGGGATTCGTAACTGATTGACGGTTTGACACACAACCGGCAGCTAAGAAAAGCAGCAGTGGTAGAGTTTTCTTCATTCTTGTCTCCGTTAGCCCAACTCTACATAGGTCGACGTCTGGTTTCGGAGGCCTGTGACGCGGGCCGACCCTTTTAGGGTGTCAGAATCGGACGGTTGGTCAAGCGCAAGATTTTCTCAGCTTTTCCCGGAATGGCCGGAGGTTTGACTCTTTATGTCAGTAAAGGGGGGCGTCGCGTCGAGTTGGCGTTTGGCGGGCAGGACCGGGATGGGACGCCGTTGGCCTATCCCGGAGACGAACGGGCGGTTTGGGGCCAAAACGTGCGTCAGAAAGTTGGCTTTTGGCCGGCATTGGGATGATAGGCCGACGTTGGCCTAGCAAGGTATTGAGCAAGGAGCGAGGTGCAACATGCCGACCGACAGCGATTTGCTATGGCAGCGCGTCACCGAGCATCTGCTTCGGCGCCAGTTACCCCAATTGGTATGGCTGGGAACTTGACACCCGTCACGTGACCCCCGAAACTTGACGTTTTGCATCTTGCACAAGGAGCCATCATGAAAGTGAAGCAGCCAGCCGTCGGAATTGTCATGGGCAGTGACTCGGATTGGCCGGTGGTCGAGGAGGCCAGCCGGCTGTTGAACGAGTTCGGCGTCGCGCACGAGGTCCGCGTCATCTCGGCCCACCGGGCGCCGGATGCCGTGGCCGCCTACGCCAAATCCGCCGCGCGCCGCGGCCTGAAGGTCCTTATTTCCTGTGCCGGCGGCGCCGCGCACCTCGGAGGCGTGTTGGCGGCACATACCCCGCTGCCGGTCATCGGGCTCCCGATGCCGGGTGGCTCCTTGAATGGACTCGACTCGCTGTATGCCACGCTGCAGATGCCCGCGGGCATTCCCGTCGCCACCGTGACGCTCGGCAAGGCGGGCCCCGTGAATGCGGCCGTGTTTGCCGTCCAGATCCTCGCGCTCGCCAATCCCGAACTGGCCCGCAAAGTGGTGGCTTACAAGGCCGCCCTGGAGCGCAAGGTGGCGGAAGGCGACAAGCGCGTGCAGGCGGATATCGCCGCCAAGCGGCGGGCGTAGCGGAGCATGCGCATGCGAGTTGCCACAGGCCTGGCCGCGACCGCGGTGATGATCGCCACCGCGGTTCTGCCGCGCGCCGGCGCCACCAGCGTCGAAGCCCTCTACCAGGCGCTGGAACCCCACGTGCTGATCGAGACGCAGCGCATCAACCAGGTGGCCATCGCGGCCGCCCTGCAGGCCATTGATGCGGGGGCGGAACTGCGCCCGACCGGCCAGTCCGATGCGCCCGCAACCGGGTCCATCATCGCGATCGCTGAACCCTGGCCGGAAGGGCTCGCACGCGTTAAAGTCAATGGCCTCCACTCGGACGGGCGGGCGGACGCTCTCGCCAGCCTGCGCGCCCTGCTGAAGCCCGACACCATCGGGCTCATCCTCGACTTGCGCGGCGCCGGCGGCAGCGACCTCGACACGCTCGATGCGTTTGGCGGACTGTTCTTCGCGACGAACACGCCGCTCTACGATTTGCGCGACGGCTACGGCAACGTGCTGGCGACGCATGTCGCGCATGCCGACGCCCCACCGCCGAGCCTGCCCCCCGTCATGCTGCTGGTCGATCGGGGGACGCACGGCGCCAGCGAGGCCCTGGCCGCCATCCTGCGTCACCATTCCGGGGTCATGCTGCTCGGCGAGACCACCCGCGGCGACTCGGCCCAGCGCGTGCGCGTGCCATTCACCGATGCGCAGGACCTGTGGGTGGGCACGTCCTGCATCGTTCCGAGCGACGGGGGCTTGTACGCCCCCGCCGGCGTCCATCCCCATGTGCCCGTGTCCCCCGCACCCCCCGGCACCAACCTCCTGGCCACCACCTCCACCGATGCGGCCGCCCCCCTCGCCGCCACACCGGCCGCCCCCCTCGCCGCCACACCGGCCGACACCAATGCCACCGACATCGCCACGGCGCCCGCCGCCCCCCTGCTCGCCACGTTCACCGGCAAGGACCCCGTCTTGCGTCGTGCCGCGGATATCATTCTCGGCTTGCACGCCCTGCGGAAACCCTGACGACGCCCGCCGCCCGATTGGCGGTCAGGCGCGCCCGTGCCAGATGACGGACATATGACTGCGGATTCCAAAATCATCTCTGTCGACGCCGTGGGGAAGGACGCGGCCGTGGCGCGCGTGGCCGCCCGTTTGCGCGCCGGCGGGCTGGTCGTGATTCCCACGGACACCGTCTACGGTCTCGCGGCCCACCCCGATTGTCCGGCCGCCGTCGAGCACCTGTTCACGGTAAAAGGCCGCGATGCCGCCAAGGCCATCCCCCTGCTGATTGCGGATGCCGGCGACGCGCACCGCTTCGGCGCCGAACTGTCACCCTTCGCCGCGCGACTTGCCGCACGCTTCTGGCCGGGGGCGCTGACGCTGGTGCTGCCGGTGGGTGGCACCGACGGGCGCACGGAAGGCTTCCGCGTGCCCGCCTCCACCATCACACGCGCCCTGCTGCGGGCCGTCGGCGGCGGCCTGCGGGTCACCAGCGCCAATCGCAGCGGGGAGCCGCCGGCGACGACGGCCGACGCCGCCCTGCAGGCCCTGGACCACGATGTGGACCTGGTTCTGGATGCCGGCCCCGCGTCGCACGGGGTCGCGAGCACGGTGGCCCGCCTGGCGGGGGATACGGTTGACATTCTGCGCGTCGGCGTCATCACGGCGGACGACCTGCGCGCGGCGGGGGTGCGGGTGTCATGAACGGGCGTCGCGGCAACCTGATCAAGGGCTCGAAACCGATCCAGCGCCAGGTGCTGTTTGTCTGCACCGGCAACGTCTGCCGCAGCCCCATGGCGGAGTACTTGCTGCGGGCGGCGCTGGGGGCCGGCACCGCCTGGCGCGTGGCCTCGGCAGGCCTGTTGGCCCACCCCGGCCAGCCCGCGAGCGACGAGGCCGTCCAGACCCTGGCCACGCGCGGCATTGACCTGCGCCGGCATCGCAGCCGGACGCTGACCCGTGATCTGATTGACGCGGCGACGCTGGTTGTGGTAATGACCCGGGCGCATCGCGAGCAGATTGAAGCCTTGTATCCCGACACGCGGGCCAAGGTCTATCTCCTCAAAACGTTCGACCCCGCGGCCGCGGACCCGGATGTCGAAGACCCCATCGGGATGCCCATCCGCATCTACAGTGAAACGTGCGACGAAATCCGGGCCGCCTTGCCGGGGCTCGTGCAATACATGGAAACATTCCGACCCGCGGACACGGCATCATGAAAATTGCTCTCGGATCTGATCACGGCGGATTTGCCATCAAGGAAGCGCTGCGCGACGTGCTCGTACGCCGCCAGATCGAGGTGGAAGACCTCGGCTGCCACAACCTCGAGGCGGTGGACTACCCGGATTACGCGCGCGCCGTGGCCGCCCGGGTGTCGACCGGGGCCGTGGATGAAGGCCTGCTGGTCTGCACCACGGGCATCGGCATGTCGATGGCCGCCAACCGCTACCCGCGGGTGCGCGCCGCGCTGTGCCTGAACCCGGACATGGCCGAAACGGCCCGCACGCACAACAACGCCAACGTGCTCGTGCTGGCCGGCGGCAAAGTCAACGCGGAACAGGCCATCGCCATTCTCAACCGCTGGATCGGCACCTCCTTCTCCAACGCCGAGCGTCATGCCCGCCGCATCGCCAAGATGGACCCGGTCTCCTGCGGCGACTCCGGCACCGCCGCGGTGCAGGACATTGACCCGGAACTGTTTGCCGCCATGCAGCGCGAGACGGTCCGCCAGCAGGAAACCATCGGCCTGATCGCCTCGGAAAACTATGTCAGCCGCGCCGTGCGCGAGGCGCAGGGCTCGGTGCTGACGAACAAGTACGCGGAGGGCTACCCGGGCCGCCGCTGGTACAACGGCTGCCAGTACGTGGACGAAGTCGAACAGCTGGCCATTGACCGCGCCAAGGCCCTGTTCGGCGCGGAGCACGTCAACGTCCAACCGCATTCCGGCAGCAGCGCCAACATCGCCGTCTACCTCGCCGTGCTCAAGCCCGGGGACACCCTGATGGCCATGAGCCTGTCGCACGGCGGCCATCTCACGCACGGGCACGAGCTGAACCTGTCCGGACGCCTCTACCGCATCGTCTCCTACGGCGTGCAGCCGGGCAGCGAAGTGCTGGACTACGACGAGGTGGAGCGCCAGGCGGTGGCGGAGCGGCCGCGGCTCATCGTCGCCGGGGCGAGCGCCTATCCGCGCCTGCTGGATTTCGAGCGTTTCCGCGCCATTGCGGATCGCGTGGGCGCACTGCTGATGGTCGATATGGCCCACATCGCCGGGCTCGTGGCCGGGGGCTCCCACCCCTCGCCTTTCCCCCACGCGGACCTCGTCACCACCACCACGCACAAAACCTTGCGCGGTCCGCGCAGCGGGATGATCCTCTGCCGCGAGCGTTTCGCGGCGGACATCGACCGCAGCATCTTCCCGGGCACCCAGGGCGGCCCGCTCATGCACACCGTGGCCGCCAAGGCGGTGTGCTACGCGGAGGCGCTGCGCCCGGGATTCAAGACCTATGCCCACCAGGTGGTGCGGAATGCCCGCGCCATGGCGGCCACCCTCAAGGCTCACGGGTGCCGGATCGTCTCCGGCGGTACGGACAACCACATGCTGCTCGTGGACGTGGCCCCGCTGAATCTGACCGGCAAGGAAGCCGCGACGGAACTCGAAAAAGCCAACATCGTGGTCAACAAGAACGTCATCCCGTTCGATCAGAAGAGCCCGTTCGTGACGTCGGGCATCCGCATCGGCACCCCGGGCGCCACGACGCGCGGCATGGGCGAGGCCGAAGTGGTGCGCGTGGCGGAGATGATTGCCAGCATTCTACGGCATCGCGGCGACGAGTCCGTGCTGGCCCGCGCGCGGGAGGAGATCCGCACCCTCGCCCGCCGCTTCCCGGCCCCGTAACGCGCCCTCAGCTCACCACGGCGGTAGGGTGGCGTGCAACCTCACGGGATCGGCGCAGCGCCGGCCTCCAAGACCCCTTCCACCGCCGCCAGCAGGGCCTCCGGTTCGTCTGTCAACACCACCGTGGCGACGGCGCGCGGCGGCGGCGCCCCGCGTGCGTACTGCCGCTCCATCAGGTGGCTGGAGTCATACAGGATGAAGGGAATGTCCTGCGTGGACTTGTGCCCCTTCACCATCAGCGCCACGGCGCTACCCTTCATGGCGGGCAGGAATTCCTTGGAGATGATCACATCCGGCCGTTCCTTGGACGCTTTGCGGAAGATTTCCAGCCCGTGCTTGACGACGTCCACGGCGTAGCCGGCTACGCCAAACGCCTCCACCAGCCGATCCGACGTGGGCGGATGGTTTTCCACCAGCAGGATCCGCCCGCGCATGCGCAACGGCTCGCGCTTGCCAAGCGCCCGCTGGGCCAGGACCTTGCGAATGGCGCGCACCAGATCCACTCCCGCACAGGGCTTGGACAGAAAGCCGTCGGCCTCCACGTTCTCGAAGAACTGTTCCATCGCCGCGCGCGCCGTGAGGACGAGCACCGGATAGCGCGGCACGCCCTGCTCGTCCGCAATCTCGCGCAGGAATCCGAGGCCCCCCATGCCGGGCATGCTGATGTCCAGCACGATCAGGTCGGGCGTGTGATGTTCCAACTGCCGGAGCGCATCCTCTGCCGACTCCGCGCGGGTCACCTCAAAGCCTTCAAAGCCGAGAAAATCTCCCAGTGTAATGAGCAAGTGCTTGTCATCATCCACCAGCAGAATACTTGGGCGGGCCTCGCCGTTCATGTGTCACCACCTCATTGCTCAGGATGTCGACCGTGGCGGTCCAATCGTGAGATCTTCCAGGATTTTGATCAAGTCGATTCTCGACCAGGGTTTGCGCACCACCTGCACGTCGAAGCCCGCCAGGAACAGGCGCTTGTCCTCGTCCACGTCATACCCCGTCAACACGAGCACGGGGATCTGCCGCAGGCGGTGATCCGCCTTCACCTGGGCTATCAGTTCCAGCCCGCTCATGCCCGGCAGCAGCATGTCCACGATCAGGATGTCAGGGCGCAGATCCGCCGACAGCGCCTTGAGCGCGTCCGCTCCGGTCGCCGCCAACACCGGGCGGTAGCCAAACCCGCTCAGCTGGCGCCCCAGGAGTATGCGAATCGAGTCGTCATCGTCCACGACCAGGACGACCGGCGGCGGGGCGGCCGGCAGGCGAACGGTCGCCACCGTCCCGCGTTCCAGGCCGGGCGGCGGGCTGGCCATGGAAAGACTGCCGCCGTGCAACTCCAACAGCTCCTTGCAGAGGGACAGTCCCAGACCGGCTCCGGTCACATGTTCACCCACGCGGTAGTACCGCTCCGTGACGCGCGGCAAGTGTTCCGGCTCGATCCCGATGCCGTTATCCTGCACATCCAGCCGCACATCGGCCGGCTCGGAGGCTTCCTGCTGCACGGAGAGCGTGATGCGCCCGCCCTCCGGCGTGAACTTAATCGCATTGCCCACCAGGTTCTGGATGACGCGCTCGATCTTCTGCGCATCGCAATCCACGAACGTCAGCGTGCCGTTCGTGCGCACGTCCAGGTCCTGCCGCTTGCGCTCGGCCTGCAGACGCAGCGCGTTTAACGCCTGCTGCACAAAGCGGCCGAGGTGCACCTTGCGCCGGTTGAGCACCAGGCGCCCAGCCTCGATGCGATTCAAATCCAGCACGTCCGTCACCGTCCCGATCAGACGCCGGCAGTCCTCTTCCATCATCATGACGTAGTCGAGCACCGGCCCGTCGAGCGGCCCGAGCACGCCCCGGTGCAAATTCTCCAGCGCATGCGAAATGGATGCCAGGGGCGTGCGCAGCTCGTGCGACACGTTGGAGACGAACTTGTCCTTGGAGTCGCTGTGCGCCTCGAGGCGCGCCACCACCTGGCGCAGTCGCTCTTCCACCGCTGTCCGTTCCGCGATCTCCATGCGCAACTTCTCATTGGCGGTCAACAGGTCGCGCGTCGCATCGTCCACCGTGTCCTGGAGCCGCGCCTGGTAACGCTTGAGCGTCGTCTCGTCCTTCTTGCGCTCAATGGCGTAACGGATGCAGCGGACGAGCTGGTCGCTGTCCGTGGTGCCCTTGAAAAGGTAATCCTGCGCGCCACGGTGCACGGCTTCGATGCCCATCACCATGTCCACCGAGTGCGTCAGGAAGATGATCGGCAAACTCGGCGCCAGTTCGTGAATGGTGTCGAAGGCTGCCCAGCCCGGCGCATCGGGCATCTCGGCGTCCAGGAGGATCACGTCGACGCCGCCCCCCCGGAGCCGCTCCAGCGCCGAGCCCAGGTTATGGCAGCAGGCAACGGCAAACGTGGGCCCGCCCGTTCCGGCCAGCAATTCACGCGTGATCCGGTAGTCCTGTTCGTCCTTGTCCACCAGAAGGACCTGAATCGAGTCACGGTTCATGGGCGGCCCTCGTCTCTTTCCCGGTCAGCCAACGACGCCTGCCACCGCGCGATCCAATTCCTCCAAGGCCACCGGCTTGCTGACGACGCCGTTAATGCCAGCCGGGTGCGTGCCGGCGTCCTTCATCAAGTCGCCAAACCCCGTCAGCATAAGGATCGCCACCGCCGGGTCCTGGCTGCGAATCCGGGCGGCCACTTCGTCGCCGCTGATGTCCGGCATGGCCCGGTCGGTAATCACCAGGTCGTATGCCCGGGGCTGGAACAGGCGCAATCCATCCTGGCCGCAGATCGCCGACGTCACCTGGTGATCCCGCCGCCGGAAGTGATCGCCCAGCAGCCGGCAGATCGCCCCGTCGTCATCGATGATCAGGATGCGCAGCGCGCGCGCGGGCACACGGGCCGCGGGCACGAGCGGGGACGCATCACGTGGGACATCCGCCAGCGTCGCGGGCAGCACCACCACCACCGTGGTGCCGCGACCGGCATGGCTGCGCACATCCACCTGCCCGCCATGCGCCCGCACGATGCCATAAACCACGGCCAGACCGATGCCGGCCGCGTGCGCGCCCTTGGTCGAGAAAAAGGGCTCAAAACACCGCTGCAACGTGGACTCGGCCATCCCGACACCGGTATCCGAAATCGTCACCTCCACCCCGGCGTCACAGGCCCGGGTGGTCACCGTCAGCTTCCCGCCATCCGGCATGGCTTCATAGGCATTGGCCAGAATACTCGCGAAGGCTTCCTGCAGTTCGGCATCATTGCCCGGGATCGCCGGAACCGTGCCCAGATTTCGGACCACACTCACGGAGGGAACGGCGTTCCCGGGTTCTCTCCCGGCGCGCTCACGCTCCCGCGCCAACGCCGTGTCGAGCAGAAGGTTCAGATCGACAGACTGGCGCTCTCCCGAGCGGGCCGGCTGATAGAACTCGCGCAACTGACGGATTTCCTGGGCAGCCCGCAGCGTGGCGGCGCGAATCTCGTGCAGGTACTTCATGGTCTCGACACGCTGCTCCAACAGGTCCGGCTGCTCCAGCAACAACTCGGTGTAACCCTGAATCGGCATCAAGGCATTGTTGAAATCGTGCATCATGCGGGCCGCCATCTGCCCCAGCGCGCTCAATCGTTCCGATTGGATGAGACACCGCTGCGCACGCTTCAGCGCAATCAACGCGTCCGACAGGCGGACATTGGCGGCCAGCAGCTCCGTCTCCGTCTGGCAATGCCGGCGAATCTCCTCCTCCAGCATGTGATTCGTCCGCACCAGGCTGGCGCTGCGCTCTTCCACCAGATCCTCGAGCCGATCCTGGTACCGGCGCAGGGCCGCCTGTGCCTGGTGCCGCTCTATGGCGTAGCGTATCACCCGGGCCAGCGTATCGCCCTCAAAGCAGCCCTTGACGAGATAGTCCTGCGCGCCCTCCTGCAGCGCCTGCAGCGCCGCCTGTTCGTCATCCAGCCCGGTGAGGACCAGGAGGGGAACCTGGGGAAGCAGGGCGCGCGCCTGACGCAGGGTTTCAATGCCCTGGCTTTCCTCCAGATGCAGGTCGACCAGGATGATATCGGGCGTGCGCTCGGCCGCGCGGGCGACGCCCTCGGCCAGACTGCCGGCGATGACCAGGTGGAACGAGGCGCGGCGCGCATCCGCCATCAAGCGCCGGGTGAGCACCTGATCGGACTCGTTGTCCTCGATCAGCAATACCCAGATTGGGCCCACCGTTCCTCCTTGTGCCATCCGACCACTTGTTGCCCCGCGTTAAGTCGATGCCGCTGGCTATCATAGTCCCACCGGCAGACCTGAAAAGCAATCCGGGCAGGGCCTCAATCTCGCCCAAGGTTAATACCTGATGCGCCATAAGGGATTCCCTTACGTTTGACTCCCGGTGCGTTTTCCTCTTGATTTGCCATGACAGGAGGGTACGCTGCTGCCTAAGCCGTAAGGGCTTCGGTAACTGCAATTCTGGCCGACGCATGCCCGGTTGGCGGAAGTTAGCTATGAGTGAGGAAAAAACAAAACTCCCAGCACCTCCGGGCGCGCGCGGCGTTGATCGGCGGCGCATCCTTCTGGTTGATGACCATCCCATTGTACGCAGTGGGCTACGCCGGTTGATCGACCAGGAATCCGACATCTGTGTCTGCGGTGAGGCCGGTAACGGCCAGGAAGCGATCCAGATCCTGCCCCTCTCCAATGCCGACCTCGTGCTCCTGGACATCACCCTCAACGGCACCAACGGCATCGAACTGACGAAAACCATCCGGCACAGCCATCCCACCGTGGCGGTCCTGATTCTTTCGATGCACGACGAAAGCCTCTACGCTGAGCGCGCCCTGCGGGCCGGCGCCGGCGGTTACCTGATGAAGCATGAGGCTCCCGACACGTTGTTGCGTGCCATCCGGACCGTGCTGAACGGCGACCTGTTCGTCAGTACGGCGGTCGCGTCGCGCATCATGCAGGGCGTCATCCGGCGGCCCACCAACCGCCCGCGCAGCGCCGGGGTGGGCCTCCTCAGCGATCGCGAACTGGAAGTCCTCGACCTGATTGGCCGTGCCTGGACCACGCGCGATATCGCGGGCAAGCTGAACCGCAGCATCAAGACCGTGGAGACGCACAAGGGCAACATCAAGCGCAAGTTGAAGCTGCGCACGGGCGCCGAACTGACCCGCTACGCCGTCCAGTGGGTTGAAGGCGAATCCCGCTGATCCACGCCTGGCCCTTCGACGCACCATGCCGCTGATGCGCCGTCGCCGCACGCGAGGTGCCGCCGTGGACGCCCGCCGCGCGCCCTGCTAAACTCGTCACGTGTCACCCCCGTCACACCGCAAGCGTGCCTTCAACCGTGGCCGCTGGGAAATCCAGCGTGAACGCGCGCAACTGGAGGACCCCGCGCCTCCCGCCCCGGATCGCGCGCCACGCGTGCTAGTGGATGGGATCGCCGCCATTCTCAAGACCCTGCAACCGGCCGAAGATGCCTGGCTGGACGAACTCAAGGCGTCGTGGGCCGTGCTGGTTGGCGCGGATATGGCGAAGCATACGCGCCCCGCATCGGTCCACCAGAAGGTGCTGACCATTTATGTGGATAACTCGGCCTGGCTGAGTGAACTGCAGCGCTTCGCGCAGAAGCGCATCCTGGAGAACGTGCAGAAACGCTTCGGGGCCACGCGCCTGAGCGCACTGCGACTGCGATTAGACCCCGACGGTCCACGCCCGGCGCCGCGCACGCCGTGAGCGTCAACGATTCCGCGTCAGGCACCCTCCCCCGCCAGCCCGCATGTCAGGCGGGAGCGGACGAACGGCAGCGAACCCGAGGCAAGAATCCTGCCCGCCTGACAATCGCCATGCCGCCACTGTTCCGTGAGGAGAGAGGCGGGGGGGGGGGACGCCTACTTCGGCGCCAGCAGGCGCTCCGACTCGGAGGCCAGTGACGGTGCCGACTCCAGCGCCTTTGCGCGATACTTGTCGGCAAAATCGGCATTCTCGAACTCGGAACAGTAGATGGCGGTCGCCAGGTAGTATTCGCCTTTGGCGCTCGAACGCGTCTGCGGCAAGGCCACATAGTGCTCCACGAACAGGAGGAACTGGGCGCTGCTCACCCGCTCCCACGGCACAACCCGCCCGCGCAACTTGACTCCCTTTGCATCCGCGCCCAGCACGTCCTCCCGGCTGCCACCCGGTCGCAACCAGCCCCAGCCGAAGGGAGCGCTGTTCAACTGTTCAATCAGGAACTTCTTCAGGCTAATCAGCCGTGTGTACCGATCGGTCACGACCGCCATGGCCTGCTTGGCCGCATCCGTCTTGAGCTTGCGACCGGCCGCAGTCACATCCCGCAGCGCTTCGTCATACTCGGATCTGCGGATGCGCGCATTGCCGCTGGCGGCCGCCTCGCGCACGATTGCCAACTCGGCGGCGTCCCGGGCCTGGCGCTCCGCCTCCGCCCGCTGCTGCTCCTCCGCCTGGCGACGCTCCTCTGCCTGGCGGCGAATATCTTTCGTCAATTCCGTGACCTTCTGGGCGGCGGCCCGGGCCTCGGCCAGGCGGGCCTTGAGAGGCTTGGCGAGCGCGTCGAGCGCAACCTGCTGCTCGCGCAGCGCATTCTCTTTCATCGCCACGTCTTCCAGCGTCTCAGCCTTGTCCAGTCCGTTGTAGAACGCATCGGCGGCCTTCATCAGCCCCGGCACCTGGCTGGCCGCGTCCTGCGCCTGGACCGCCCACATTTCCAATGACGCCACCAGGTCCCGGATCGTGCGGGCCGGCGACAGCACAACCGGGGCCGCGGCCACGGCGACCGCCTGCGTGGCGGCGACGGGCGCGACCGACGCCGGAGCCTGGGCCGCCGCGTCGGCATTCCGCTTCCGTGACTTCTCGAGGGCTTCCCGCGTCGGCATGCCAAATGGGGCCTCGCGCCCCTGTTCGTCGACGGCGGCGGCGGGCTCGGCAGCCACCAGCACGGAGGGGGGGGCGGCCGGTGCCACCACCGGCTCCGGCGGCGCCAGCGTATCCAGGTCGTGCAGCAACGGGCGCACGCTGGCCGCCAAGGGCTCGAATTCGGCCGCGAGCTTGATCACGTTCGTCGCGGCAGCGCTGATCGTGGTGTAGAGGTCGCCGGCATGATCGACGGCCTGCTGCAGCACGTACGCCTGACGGCGCGTCTCCTGCTCGATCCGCTGCCGGGCATTCCGACGCGCCACGAGAATCGCCACCACCACCACGACCACCAGTGCGGCGGCCACGATCCCGGTCACTTTGGCCCGGCGACGGCGACGCGCGCGAATCACCTCGCGCTGCTCTTCGAGCCGCGGCACCGGATTCAGCCCAGCCGCCACCGTGGCCGGGCTGCCCTTGTTGATGATGAACCGTCCCGAAGGCGATAACCCGCCGCCCGACGACTCCCGCTTCTTGATGATCACCCGCTTGCCCGTCACCCCCACGCGCGGCACGGCGGCCACTTCCTGCAAGTTGCGGCGCAAGTCGCCCAGCAAGGAGGCGTACGTCGGATGCCGCCTGGCCGGCTCGCGCTCCAGCATCCGCACCACCGTCGCCGCTAGTGACTTCGACAACTCGGGGCGGACCTCATCCAGTGGTGCCGCGGTCCCGGTCAGCCGTGCCTTGACCACGTCCAGCGGCGTTTCGCCGTCAAACGGAGGCTTGCCGGCCAGCGCATGGTAGAGGGTCGCCCCAAGACTGTAGATGTCCGAACGCGCATCGCTCTTGCGGCCCTGGGCTTTTTCAGGCGCGATGTAATAGGGCGTCCCCCATATGCCCTGGGACGCGGCCTCGTCCTGGAAACTGGCGATACCGAAATCCACCAGCTTCGCCTTGCGCTTCTCGTCGAGCAGAATGTTCTCGGGTTTGATGTCACCATGCACCAATCCGATTTCGTCGGCGGCCTGCAGCCCTTCGGCAATGTCGATCGCAATGCGCAGCACCATCGCCGGATCAAGCCCTTCGGGATGGCTCTCGATCAGCCGGTCAAACCGGTGGCCGGACACCAGTTCCATGACGATAAAGGGCTGCCCCTGCACCTGCCCGTAGGAGTAGATCTGGGCGACGTTGGGATGGTTCAACTGCGCGGCGGCCTGCGCCTCACGCTTGAAGTTCGCGACGAACTCCACGTTCTCGCCGAGCGACTCCAGCATGACCTTGATGGCCACCAACCGCCCCAGGGACTCGTCCCGGGCCCGGTAGACGCCGCCCATGCCGCCCACATTGATCAGGTTGAGCAGGACGAACTGGCCGAAACGCGCCGGAACGGTGTCCTGGTTGCCGCAACTGGGACACTCAACGCTGGAAAAAGGTTCCAGGGCGGAGATATCGAGGCGCGTGCCGCATTGGGCACAATTCATCTCCGCCATGCGATCGATGAGGATCTGAGCTCCGGCGTCTTTGCTCATGCGTTCTGGTTTGATCGTTGAGCGTCGCGCGGAGAGACTCCGGCGTGGGGCACAATGCACCTTGATCGCTCAAACGAGTATCTGCCATAGTTCTCGGGTTGTCTATCGCAAACGTCCCCGGGACGCGCGCGATGGGCGGACGATCGCACATGCACCCCATATTCTTAAAACTCGGCCCGCTGACCATCTACTGGTACGGCATCTTCATGGCCCTGGCCTTTCTCGCCGGCTTCGCCAACTGGATCTGGGTGGCCCGCCGCGACGGCCGTGACGCGCAATTCTGCTCCGACCTGCTGTTCTGGGTGATGGTGGCCGGCATCCTGGGCGGCCGCGCCGCCTACCTGATCTCCAACTTCGGCTATTACCTCGACCACCCGGGTGAAATCGTGGCCCTGTGGAAGGGCGGCCTGATCTACTACGGCGGATTCGTGGGTGCCATTATCGCCGTGCTGCTCTTCGCGCGACATCGGCGCATTCCCTTCCTGTCCCTGCTGGACTTCGCCTTTACCTCGCTGCCCCTGTCCCATGCGCTGGGACGCGTGGGGTGCGTCATGTACGGCTGCTGTTTCGGCGCGGTCGCGCACGGCTGGCCAGGCATCGTGTTCCCGCACGGCAGCCTCGCCTGGGAACGCCAGATCCAACTTGGTTTGATCACCGCCAATGCCGCCTGCAGCCTGCCGGTGTATCCCGTGCAGATCTACGAAGCGCTCTGGAACCTCGCGCTGTATCCGATCATCCTCTTCGCCTACAGGCGCCGCCACCAGCCGGGTGCCGTCACCGGCCTATACCTGCTCCTCTACCCGATCGGCCGCTTCCTGCTGGAGGGATTGCGCGGCACCGAACGCCTCTATGTCGGCCCGCTCTCCGTGGCCCAGACGATCAGCGTCGCCCTGATGGCGGTGGGCGCGCTCTTGCTCCTGCGCGGACGGCGCGCCCGCGCCCCGAATTCCGACACCCAGTCCGCGTCACCGGTGTAGCCTATGCAGGAGTGGCTGGCGGATAAGGAAGGGGCCGGCAACCGCCTCGATCTCTGGGTCGAGACCCGCGTGCCCGAACTGTCGCGCGCCCGCATCCAGGCACTCGTAAAGCGCGGCCTCATCACGGTCAATGGGCAGTCCGCCAAGGCGCACCTCAAGATCCGTCCCGGCATGACCGTGCGCGTCGTCGTGCCACCGCCCGAACCGCTGGCCCTGACGCCGGAGGCGATCCCGCTCGACATCCTCTTCGAGGATCGGGACCTCATCGTACTCAACAAGCCCGCCGGCCTGGTCGTGCATCCCGCCGCCGGCCACCCGTCGGGCACGCTGGTCAATGCGCTGCTCCACCATTGCCACGATCTGGCCGGCATCAACGGCACCCAGCGCCCCGGCATCGTGCACCGCCTCGATCGCGACACGACCGGCGTCATGGTCGTGGCCAAGCACGATCACGCCATGCAGGCCCTCGCCGAACAGTTCAAGGCGGGCGTCGTGCACAAGCAGTACGTCGCCCTCGTGCACGGCGTGCCCACACCCGACACGGGCACGATCGAAAGCCTGATCGGCCGCAGCCGCCACGACCGCAAGAAGATGTCGGCGACCCCCTCGCATGGCCGGCGGGCCGTGACGCATTACGAGGTGGCCGAAGTCCTGGGCGATCTGGCGCGGCTCAACCTGCGCATCGAAACCGGGCGCACCCACCAGATTCGCGTGCACCTCACCCACATCGGCCATCCGGTTGTGGGCGACGCCACCTACGGCAGCCGCCGCGCCACCGCCGGGGCCACACGCCAGATGCTGCACGCCGCCAGCCTGAGCTTCTACCACCCCAAGAGCGGCAAGCGCCTGACCTTCGAGGCCCCGCTCCCCGCCGACATGGTCGCCCTGCTGGGAACGTTGCGCCGCGCCGCGCGCAAGGCGCGCCCCGGGAAATAGACGCCGCCGCGGCGCCTGCCTCCGGCCTGCAGGCACCGGCGCGCCGCAGGCGGGCACCCGGCGCCACCCGATGCCGGCGGCGATTTTGCCCGCCAGGGGCGCGCTTCGGGGTGGACAAGCATTTCGCGCCCCCCTACCCTCCCGTCATTCACGCATGCTGACTCCAGAAACCATCACACTCGCCCAACAGCTGTGGGATTACCACCACGTCGGCCACACGGTGGACCCGGCCGATTGCATCCTCGTCCTGGGCAGCCACGACCTCCGCGTCGCCGAGCGCGGCGCGGAACTGTTCCTGGCGGGACTCGCCCCCTGGCTCGTCATGTCCGGCGGACTCGGCAATCTGACCCTCGGCGTGTGGACCGAACCGGAGGCGGACCGCTTTGCGCGCGTCGCCTGCGAGCTGGGCGTGCCGCCCGGCCGCATCCTCATCGAGAACCGGTCCACGAACACCGGCGAGAACATCGCCTACTCGCGCGACCTGCTGCGCGCCCGCGGCCTGGACCCCCAATCGTTTCTGGTCGTGCAGAAACCCTACATGGAGCGCCGCGCCTTCGCCACGTTCAAGCAGCGCTGGCCGGAGAAGGACATTCGCGTGACCTCCCCGCAGATCGCGTTTGCCGACTACCCGACCCCCGACATTTCCATGGAGGATGTGATTCACATCATGGTCGGGGACCTGCAGCGCATCATCGAGTATCCGTCAAAGGGATTTCAAATCGCGCAGGACGTGCCGCCGGCCATTCACGCGGCCTTCGCCGAACTCGTTCGCCGCGGCTACACACGGCACCTGATCAATACCTGAGAACCCTCCATCCGTATCGCCAGCCATGCACACCCACATCTTCAAATCCATCGACGGTTGTGACATCCGGGCCGACGTTCATCCCGCCTGCGGCGTGAGCGGCCCCGCCCCGGCCATCGTCTGGCTGCATGGCGGGGCCCTGATGTGGGGCTCCTGCGCGTATATGACCCGCCCCGAGCAGGTGGAACTCTACACCCGCGCCGGCTACACCTTCATCGCGATGGACTACCGCCTCGCCCCCGAGAGCAAACTCCCCGACATCCTCGCCGATGTCACGGATGGCATCCGCTGGGTGCGCGATCGCGGCCCCCGGGAATTGGGCATCCGCCCGGATCGCCTCGCGCTGATCGGCCACTCGGCGGGCGGCTATCTCGCCCTGCTGGCGGGCGCCCGCGTGCGGCCCGCCGTGCAGGCGGTCGTATCGCTCTATGGCTACGGGGACATTGCCGCCCCGTGGTACACGCAACCCAGTCCGCACGCGCTGCAGCATCCGCGCGTGACGGAAGCCGAGGCGCGCGCGGTCGTCGGATCCCGCCCCCTGTCCCAAGCCGGCCGCGAGCGCGGCACGTTCTACCGGTGGTGCCGCCAGAACGGCGTGTGGCCGCGCGAGGTGACCGGCATCGACGCCGCCGTCTCCCCGCACGCGCTCAGCGACTTCTGCCCCGCCGCCTTGGTGGATGCCCACTATCCGCCGACCTTCCTGGCGCACGGCGACCAGGACGACGACGTGCCCTGCGCGCTTTCCGCCGCCATGGCGGCGGCCCTCCAGCGCGGCGGCATCCCCCACGCATACCGCACCCTCACGGGTTTCGGCCACGTCTTTGACGATCACTTCTCACACCCCGCTGTGATCGAAACGTTCGTCGATGTGCTCACGTTCCTGGCCACGCATCTGCAGGATTAACCCCATGGCCCCCACCGCAGAATGCCCGGCCCGCACGACGTTGGCCGCCGGCCGCTTCCCGTCTGTCGGGTGTCCATCGCCACTCGGGTTTCACATGCCGGATCTCCTGACATGAAGACGCACTTCCCCTGGCCGAATGGCGCGCGCGGAGCGCTCAGCCTGACCTTTGACGATGCGCGCCCCAGCCAGGTCGCCGCCGGCCTGCCCATTCTCGACCGGCACGGCGTGCGCGCCACGTTCTACGTCTCGCCGGCGGGCGTGCAGGCGCGGACGGAAGCCTGGAAGCAGGCGGCGCAACGCGGGCACGAGATCGGCAATCACACGTGGACGCATCCCTGCAGCGGCAACTTCGCCTTCGTCCGGGCCAACGGCAATCCGCTTGAGGACTACACGCTGGAACGCATGGAGGCGGACATCGCCGACGCGGACGCCTGGATCGAACGCGAACTGGGGATCCGGCCGCAAACGTTCGCCTACCCGTGCGGCGAAACGTTCGTCGGCCGCGGGGAAAAGCTACAGAGTTACAGTCCGCTCGTGGCGCGCCGCTATCTCGCCGGCCGCGGCTTTCGCCAGGAGTACCACAACCACCCCCTCCATGGAGACCTGGCACGCCTGGCCGGCACCGAAGCGGACGGGGCCTCCTTCGCCTATCTGCGCGCACAAATCAACCGCGCTCTCGACGAAGGCTGCTGGCTGGTGCTCGTGGCGCATGAGGTCGGCGAGAAGCAGGCCCAGGCCCTGTCGGCGACGGTGCTCGACCAGCTCTGCGCCCACGCCATGCGCCCCGGCAGCGACCTCTGGGTCGACACGGTGGCCGCGGTGGCCACCCATATCGCCGCACATCGCAACCGCTAAGGAGGTCAGCCATGTATCGGGTTGGAAAGCCGGAAATCGACGCCATCGCCTCGGTGATCCGCAGCGGTAACCTGTTCCGCTACCAGAAGACGGAGAGCGCCTGCGCCCGCTTCGAGCGGCGCTACGCGGCCTATCTGGATGCCCGGCACGTCCTGCTCACCTCCAGCGGAACGACCGCGCTGACCGCGGCGCTGGTGGCCCTGGACATCGGGCCCGGAGACGAGGTCATGGTTCCCGCCTGCACGTACATGGCCACCGCCTGCGCCGTGCTCGCCGCGGGCGCCATCCCCGTCATCGTCGACGTGGATGAGTCGATCACCATGGATCCCGCCGCGCTGGACGACGCCGTCGGGCCCCGGACCCGGGCGGTGATTCCGGTTCACATGTGGGGACTGCCCTGCAACATGAATGCCATCATGCGCGTGGCCCGCCGTCGCAAGCTGCTGGTCATCGAGGACGCCTGCCAGGCGGTGGGCGGCGGCTATCACGGCCGCAAGCTCGGCACCATCGGCGATGCCGGCGCGTTCAGCTTCAACTACTACAAGAACATGACCTGCGGCGAAGGCGGCGCCGTCGTCACCCGCCGCGCCCGCGCGGCGGCGCGCGCGGCCTGCATGATCGATTGCTGCGGGTTCTACTGGAAGGGCCGCCAGCAGAGCGTGCATCCCTTCACCAGCAACGGCTCGCGCGCCTCCGAACTCGAAGGGGCCATGCTGAACGTGCAGCTTGATCGCATCGATGCCATCGTGCGCGGACTGCGACGCCACAAGCACCGTGTCCTGAACGCCACCGCCAAGACCGGCTTGCAGCCGATTCCGCTCCACAGCCCCGCCGATGAATGCGGCGCCCAGGTGGTGTACCTGTTGCCGACGCGCGCGCAGGCGGACGCCTTTGCCCGGCAGGTGGCCGGCACGGTGGTGGGCAAGACGGGCCGGCACATCTACACGGAGTGGGACCCGATCTTCCGCCGCGAAGGCGCGCACCATCCCGCACTCAATCCGTATCGGCTGCCGCAGAACCGGGGGTGCCGGATGACCTACCGCAAGAACATGTGCCCGCGCTCGCTGGACATCCTCCACCGTGCCGTGATGATCGCCATGCACCCGGACCGCAAGGCGGCCGACGTGGACGACCTGATTGCGAAGATCCGCGCGGCGGCGAGTCTGGCCGGTGTCAGGTGATCGGCCCAGGCGTGTAACGCCTGCATGCGGCTTCTGATTCTCAGTAGCGCCCGTCCTGCGCTTCGAAATGCGTGGGCTTGCCGAGGGTGTTGCCGCCGGCGGTAAACCAGTGCGCGATCCAGCGCACCATCTGGTCAACCGGCACGGAGAGCGGGCCGAACGTTGCGATGGCTTGCGCGGCATTGCCGAGGTAGCCGCGGCCATTTTCCGTGTTCACAAAGCGCACGGGCTTGTTGAACCGCTGGCCGAACTCTTCGGCGACGCGGCGAATGGACACGATCGGCCCCGTCACGTTCAGCGGCACCGCGGGACTCGCCGCGAGGGCCAGGCTGCGCAGAATCTGGTCCGCCGCATCGCCCTGCCAGATCACATTGGCGTGCCCGGTCTGCACGTCCACCGGCTCGCCGTGCCAGACACGCGACGCGACATCCACCAGCACGCCGTACCGCAATTCGACGGCGTAGAAGAGCCGGATGTGGACAACCTTTTCCCCTGCGGTGGCCGAGAAGTAGTCGAAGACGCGTTCGCGGCCCAGGCAGGACTGGGCGTACTCGCCCACCGGCTCCGGCGGCGTGGCTTCGGTGGCGCCACCGCTGTCAACGTGCAGGATGGGATACACACAACCGGTCGAAAACATGACCACGCGCGACGGCGTGAACGTCGAGGCGATGTGGTAGGGCAGAATCACGTTCGAGGCCCAGGTGAGATGCTCCGCGCCGGTCGAACCGAACTTGCGCCCGGCCATGTAGATCACGTTGGCGACGCGCGGCAGCCGGCGGACGGCATCGAGATCCATGAGGTCGCAAGCGATGCTGCGCACGCCGTGCGCTTCCATTTCGGGCAGCGGCTTGCGCGCGACCGCGATGACGTCCTTGCGCACACCGGCCTCGTCCGCCGCGCGCCGCGCCATGCGTGCCAGCGTCGGCCCCATCTTGCCGCCCGCGCCCAGGATCAGCAAATCCCCGTCCAGGCGCCGCATGAACGCGACGAGTTCCGCCGAAGGGCGGCTGAGGACTTCATCCAGCTGTTCGGTTGTATCGATCGTCGCGGGCCAGGATTGCATGCGTCACACCATGGTTTGACGGGCCCGGCCGGTCAGGCGCTGGCCGGCCAGGACGTTGTTCGACCGCATTCGCGTATGATCTCGGCGTAAACCCCCACGGCCTGCTCCACCGCGCGCACCTCAATGAATTCGTCCTTCGTATGCGCCTGCTGGATGGAGCCGGGACCGAAGAGCAGGGAGGGCAGGCCCTGCGTGGCAAACACCCCCGCGTTCGAGGCCCAGGGCGCGGTCACAAAGCGCGCCGCCCCCAGCGCCCGCGCGCAACCGGCCGAGACCACCTGGGCGGCCCAGCCGTCCGTCGGCATCTCGAGCGGTTCGTAATACTGGGTGGCGTCGAGCGCGTACGTGAACGCCGGCGTGGCGGCGGCGAGCGCATCCAGTTTCGCGCGCGCCTCAGCCGTGAGCGCCTCGCGCGATTCACCCGGCAGGAGCCGCCGGTCCACCTCGATCGTGCACTCGGCGGGCACCACATTGGCCTGCGTGCCGCCCGTGATGGTGCCGACGCTCATCGTCGCCGCGCCCAGCAGCGGGTGGCGGCGGTCGCGCAGCGCCGGGATCATCTCGGCCTCGATACACTGCAGGACGCGATTCATCTGGTAGATCGCGTTCACGCCGCGCTCCGGCGCCGAACTGTGCGCCGCCACGCCCTGCGTACGGATGCGCCAGCGCAGGGTTCCCTTGTGAGCGTGGCAAATCGCAAGATCGGTCGGCTCCCCCACGACGGCCAGGTCCGGCCGGAAGTCCGGACCGATCAGGCTGCGCGCGCCCCGGGCGCCAAGCTCCTCATCGCAGGCCGAGGCGAAGTACACCGTGACGGGCATCCGGCCGTCCTCGTCGAGCACCTTGCGGATTCCCAACAGCATGGCTGCCATGGGCCCCTTGGTGTCGCAGGCACCGCGACCGTACAGCCGGCCGTCGCGCACCGTGGGCGTGAACGGCGGAATGGTCATGTCCGCCGCCTGCACCGTGTCGCTGTGCGATTCCAACATGATCGACCGCCGCGCGTTGATCCCGTCGAAGCGAGCGACCAGATTGGGCCGGCCGGGCAGGACGTCCCGCACGGTCACGGCGGCGCCCCAGGAGCGAAGGCGGGTGGCAAGCAGGGCGGCCAGGCGCGCCTCGCCGAAGGGCGGCTCGATGGGCCAGCGGTCCGCGGGATTGACGCTTGGGCAAGCCACCAGTTCGGCAAGCAATTCAGTCACGGAGATGGACGTCGTATTCATTCCTGCAGGATTCCCTGGCGACGTTGCTTGATACCCTTTTTTCATCGGCGGTGCAATGTCCGTCGCCCGGCCAACTATTGCGGCCACCCATTGCGTTTGCCGCGCACACCACCGATTGCTATCGTGCCTGGCGTGGAGGGCACGTGACGGAATGTGATCTGAACGTTCAGGACCAGCCAGCCATGCGCCCCCCTCCTGCTGGCTGGCGTGCCGCGCGCTTGCGCCCCGGCTGCCGCGCGTTGCCTGGTGGGCTGTTCTGGCTGTGGCTCACGCTCGCGGGGAGCGCGCAAACGGCCCTCACCACCGTGCCCCTGGAGCCGGCAGGGCCCGTGCTGGCCGGCGATGATGCCTCCAATTACACGAACACCTGGTCCGGCAACGGCGGCGTCGGGTTCGAACCCTGGTACTTCGAAACGCTGGATACGCCCGTCGACCCGCCCCGCGCCTACCTGGCTTTTACGAACACGCACCCCGGCCTGACGACCATCGGCACCCCACCCGACGGCGCAGCGTGGGGCCTGGACGCCAACCCGGGGCTGCCATGCTACATCATGGCCATCCGCCCGTTTCCGGCTAATGGACTGAATGCGTCGGGCCAGACGTTTGCGGTCTCCATGGCATGCGGCGCCGTGGGTTCGAACGCCATGGCCGCCGTAGGCGTCCAACTGCGCCGGTCCGAGGGCTTCTCGGAGCGCGAACGCGTCGAGTTGTCCGTGCTGGGCGGGAAGAGCACCTATACCGTCATCGACGCCGCTGGCCAGGTGGACACGGGCATCAACATCCACAGCGGCGGGGTTCGCCTGGTCTTCACACTCACCGGCCCGGACACCTACGAGCTCCACCTCAACCAAGCCGGCGACGGGACACCCATCGGCTCGGTGACAGGGACCATGGACAACTGGGGAATCATCGACGAAGTGCTGCTCTACAATGCCAGCGCCGGAACCAACCACGTGTACTTCAACAGTCTGGCCATCAACGGCGCGCCGATGGCTTCATCGACCACCACCACCACCACCACCTCGACCTCGACCACCACCACGTCAACCACGTCAACGACCACCACCGCGGAGCCGTTTTACGTCGTCGCCGTTGATCCGCCGAATGCCGCGGTCGCGGCTCCGCTCGCCGGCCCCGTCGCGGTGACGTTCAGCGACGTGGTCGACCCGGCCACGGTGAACGCCAACACCTTCCGCGTGCATGGGCGCCAGAGTGGACTCCGTCGCGGCACCTTTCTGGCCGATCCCGTGCGTTTTGTGCCGGACAGGCCGTTCCACCCGGGAGAATGGATCGATGTCACGCTAACCGCCGGCGTCCGCGCCACGAATGGCGCATCCCTCCGGCCGTATCAATGGAGCTTCACGACCAGGACACTGGGCAGCACGAACTTCAGCTTCGTCCGGGAAGCAAACTGGGGCGGGTCCATGCAGCAGCGTCCCGCCATGGGCGACCTGGACGGCGACGGCGACCTGGATGCCTGGGTGGCTTGCCGTGGTGACGACGACTACATCTGGATTAACGACGGCGACGGGACCTTTGCCGCGGGACAGGAGATCCCACGTCCCTTCTCCATTTTCTATTACCCCTTTATGGATCACCTCCTCGGCGATATCAACGGGGACGGCCGCCTGGACGGCTTACCGCTTAATCCGGAACCCCGGGAACCACTTCCGGATCCGGGCCTCGTCATCTGGACCAACACCGGCAACGGAACCTTCTCAGCGAGCACCCAGCACGTCGGCACCGCGTGGGGATTTGGATACGGATTGCTCCGCGATCTGGATGCGGACGGCAATCAAGATGCGCTTGTCTCTCATGAATTTTCCCCGGGCGGCGGCGAACCCACGAATATCCTTTATCGGAATGACGGGTTCGGCAATCTTGACAACGGCGAGACCGTGACCATCCTGGCCACGGGCCGGGTTGACCAGATCGTGACCGCCGACCTGGACACGGACGGCGACACGGATTTGGTGTGCGCCGGCGTGGACTACGCCACCGGGAGCGGCTACACACTCCTCATCATCTCGAATGCTGACGGGGCCGCATTCATCCCCAGCCAGCAGCTGGCCCTCACCAACTTCTCGGGTGGCACGGTGGCCTCGCTCGGCGATGTGGATGGCGACGGCGACTATGACGCAGTGCTGGGGGACTATGACGGCCGTCACGTGATCTTGAAAAATGATGGTGAGGGCATCTTCACGCCGGCGGGGCAAATCGACACCGGGGAACACACGACAAGCCCCATCGGATTGGCCGACATCGATGGCGACGGCGACCTGGACGCCGTCATCGCCCCAAACTACCAGGCCGGCGGGCCGGGGCGCGTGATGGTCAATGACGGATCCGGCCACTTCGCGACGTCGGAGGTTCTCCTGGTCGGCGAAGCCTGGTGGATGGACGTGGCGGACATTGACCAGGATGGCGATCTCGATTTGGTCTATGGAGGCGTTCACCCGACCGTCTGCCGCCACATGAGCCTCTCGGAGGTGGGAGCAGAACTCCGGGGACCTGAAGCGCTCGGCGCGGGCCAGCCATTCGCCTACACCATTGCGTATTCCAACAACGGCCCCGTTGGCGCACGCGCTCTGTCGATCACCGCCGCGTTGCCGGTTTCGCACCTTGATGTCCAAGGGGTCTCCGCAACCGGCATGCCGGCCCCGGTCCTCGACACCAACGCCCCCGCCTTGACGTGGCGGCTCGGCGGCGTCCTCGCGGCGGGACAAGGAGGCACACTGACGGTCACGGGAAGCGTGTACGCGGCGGCAGCGTCCGGCGCGGTCACGGCGCAGATCATGGTCGCCGTGGCCGAAATCGATGATGAGGCGAGCAACAACACCGACGCCAAGACGATTCACATCACAGCGTCCCCGCCGTTACCGGACACCGACGGCGACCGGATACCGGACGGGTGGGAAGTGGCACACGGGCTGGACCCGGGCGTCTCGAATGCCCCAGATGCCAACGCGGACGGCGACCCATTCTCCGACTGGGAGGAATATGTCGCCGACTCAGACCCCACGAATCCAGCCGCGTATTTCGCCATCACGGCTATCTCCAACGGCGCCGCGTGGACCGTGTTTGTGGACGCCTCCACCGCTCGCGTATATCTGCTCGAGGGCGCCGCGGATCTGTCGGCGTCCGCCTGGGTCGTCGTCCCCGGCCAGTCCAACGTCCCCGGCGCGACGGCGCAACAGGGCTTGTCGGACACGAACGCCACCAGCTTCCGCGGCTATCGTGTTGGCGTGAACCTCCCCTAATGGGCCCGCGCATCACGGGAACGAAACCAGCATCCCCCCGGCATGGTTCGGGCGTTATCACGATTGCCCAGCTGAAGCCCGACACGGATTTCCTGCCACCCGAGTCGGCGCCGCAATTGCATTGTCGCCGATCGCGTGCCCGCGCTAGGCTGACCACATGACGCGCACCATCCTGCATGTGGATATGGATGCCTTCTTCGCGGCGGTCGAGCAGCACGACCACCCGGAGTGGCGCGGCAAGCCCGTGGTCGTCGGCTCCCCGCCCGACCAGCGCGGGGTCGTCGCCGCCGCCTCGTACGAGGCACGCCGATACGGCATCCACAGCGCCATGCCGTCGCGCGAGGCCGGAAAGCTCTGCCCGCACGCCATCTTCCTGCCCGTGAACATGCACCGCTACCAGGACCTCTCGCGCCAGGTGTTCGCCCTGCTCGAGCGCTTCACCCCCATGGTCGAACCGCTGTCCATCGACGAGGCCTTCCTCGATGTCACCGGCTCGCATCGCCTCTTCGGCAGCGGCGAAGACATGGCCCGCCAAATCAAGCAGTCCATCCGCGCCGAAACGGGATTGACCGCGTCCGTCGGCGTCGCGTCCAACAAGTTTCTCGCCAAGCTCGCCAGTGATCTGAACAAGCCGGACGGCCTGACCGTGGTCCCCCAGACGGGCAAGGCGATCGCCGAGTTCCTGGCGCCGCTGCCCGTGCGGCGCATCTGGGGCGTGGGCGTGGTCACGGCGGAGAACCTGGCACAGGCTGGCATCCATACGATCGGCGATTTGCAGGCCAGGCCGGAACGCGTGCTCGCCTCCATTGTCGGCAAGCACTCGGCGGCGCACTTGCGCCGGCTGGCGTTCGGGGAGGACAGTCGCGAGATCGAATTGGAGCGCCAGGAGCGCAGCATTTCCCGCGAGCACACGTTCGGCACCGACTGCACGGACGCCGCGGAAATCGCGCACTGCCTGGCCAACCTGGCCGAGGACGTCGGCCGCCGGCTGCGCGCGGAGGCGTTCTACGCGGGCGTGGCGCATCTGAAACTGCGCTGGCACGGATTCAAAACCATCACGCGTCAGCGCCCGCTGGAGAAGCCATGCTGCGACGACATCACCCTGCGCCAGGCCGCGGACGCCCTGCTCGCGGCCGAGTCACTGACCCAGCCCGTGCGGCTCGTCGGCTTTGGCGTCAGCCACCTGACCGAGCGACCCGAACAACAGCTGGCCCTCTTCCAGACCGGCGCCAGCGACCCACGCCGCGAACGCCTGAGCCGCACGGTGGACAAGATCCGCACGCGCCACGGCCCGGGCAGCATCCGCCGCGCCTCAGCCGGCAGCACGGAAAAACCGGAACCCGCGGCGGAATGATCCATCGCGCCCCGCACACACAAAGGAGCACTCACACATGACGGCCACACGCATCGGCTGGATTGGAACGGGCGTGATGGGGGGCCCGATGTGCGGCCATCTGCTGGCCGCCGGCCATCCCGTCACCCTCTTCACCCGCACGCGGGCCAAGGCCGGGGCGCTGGTGGCGCAAGGCGCCGTCTGGCAGACCTCACCCCGCGAGGTGGCGGCTCAGAGCGACGTGACCTTCGTCATGGTCGGGTATCCACGCGAGGTCGAGGACGTCATCCTCGGGCCCGACGGCGTGCTGGCCGGAGCGCGCCCGGGTACGATCGTCGTGGACATGAGCACGTCCGAGCCGACCCTCGCCGAGCGCATCCATCGCCGTGCGGCGGCCCGCGGCGTGCGCACGCTCGACGCCCCCGTGTCGGGCGGCGATGTCGGCGCGCGCGAGGCCACGCTGGCCATCATGGTCGGAGGCGACGCGGGCGCGGTGGCCGAGGTGACCCCGCTCCTGCAGAGGCTGGGCAAGACCATCTCACACATGGGCCAGGCAGGCGCGGGACAGCACGCCAAACTGTGCAACCAGATCCTGATTGCCTCGACCATGATCGGCGTCGTGGAATGCCTTGTGTACGCCGTACGCGCGGGGCTGGAGGCCGGGACCGTGATCGAGGTCGTCGGGCGCGGCGCGGCGGCATCGTGGGCACTGAATCATCTTGGCCCCCGCATCGTGCGCGGCGATTTCGCGCCCGGGTTCTCTATCCAGCTGCTCGTGAAGGACATGGGGATCGCGCTGGCGGAAGCGGAGCGCAGGCGGCTGACGCTCCCGGGACTGGCGCTGGCCAACCGCTTCTACCAGGAGGCCATGGCGCAGGGGCTCGCGGACCAGGGAACGCAGGCGCTGTACCGGGTGGTGGCGAAGATGAACGGCCTGCTGCCATGAGGTGGCCAGACCCGGCGCGAGCCGCTACCGGCTTTCCTTTTCCTGCTTGAGCATCTGGAACTGGGCCTGCGCGGCTTCGAAGCGCTGCGTGGCTTCCAGGAAGGCGTTGCGATGACCCTCGTCGCGCTGGTTGGAGAAGAACAGCATGCGGGCTTCGTTCAGTTCCTGCCGCGCCGTCTCCATGTTCACGCGGGCCTCCTCAATCCGCTCCCGCAGGCTTCGCTCCGGCGGGGCCGTGCTCGCCTCGCCGGCGAGGCCGCGCACCGACACGAACTGGCCGATCAACGCGCGCTGCTGGTCGAAGACGCTGATGATAACCCCGTAGAACTGCATGCCGCTCTGCTTCCACACGGCGCCGAGCCCCATGCGTTCCCGCCCCATCATCGTTTCCACCGGCGGAAAATCGATCGTCGTGGTTTCCGGCACGAGTTGCTCCAGTTCGACACGCTTGACCGAGTAAACTTCCGGCGTCACGCGCCCCTTCGGCTCGGCACTCTTGATGAAAAACTCAACGGTTACCAGCGGCGACTTCACGACGCCCGCGGCCGGCGAGGTCCGCAGCTGCAGCCGCAACGACCAGCGGTCCAGAATCCGCTCGCGCCGGTAGTGATCGCCTTCGCCCTCCCGCTCTGTCTCCGCCTTGTCCAGACTCAGCGCCGTGACCGTCACGGGGCTGGCCACGGGCGAGTTCTCGGATCGGCTCAGGGACATCTTCTTGTAGCCCGACGCGTCCGCCATCGGCAGGCGTTTCCCGGCTTGATAGATGCGGACGTCCTTCGGGTTGGAAAGCGCCACCGCGACGTCGCCGGCGTTTGTCGAGTCCGGCGCGGTGGCGGTCCCCGAGCTGGTGGCCTCCGTGGAGGTGTCGGCCGGCGCCGCGCCGGCATCGCCCGGGGCGCCCGCGTCATCGGAGGCCTCCCCGGCCGGGGAGGGAGCGCCCGACCCCGCGCCGGTATCGTCGCCCGCAATGGCCAGCTCAAACGCCGCCGCCGTCACGACCGGATCCTGGGCCGCACGGTCCCGCTCTTCCTTGATCGCCAGCGCGGCCCCCACGTTGCTTTCCGACTTTTTCTGCTTGTCGGCCAGCATGGCGTCGTACTTGCCAAGGGCCTTGACGATGGACGCGTTCTTCTCGCGACTGAGCTGCTCGAGACGGGACGCGAAAGCGCGCTGCTTCTCGGCGAGCTCCGCAGGCGTGGCAAAATCGTCCGTCACCTCGATCTCTCCGGTGCGCGCAAAGCGTTCGGCTTCCTGCCGCACCGCCGCCGCGGCTTCGCTCTGGCCACCCGCCTCGAACTGCCCCAGGAGCTGGGTCAATTCTCGGCTGTAGTCCTGTTGGCATGTCTGGAGCCGGCCGGTGTGTCCCGACTCGATCCCCTGCAGGTAAGTCGTGTATTTCTGCCGGAGATCCAGGACATCGGTGGGCAGGTCGTCCGCACGCGCGAAAGGCATGGAGAGAAACGCCAGGACCGCAACACATGAGATGGCAAGAATTCGCATGGGTATCGAGTCAGTTCATTACTACGACATCCGCCCTGCGGCAAGGTCAAATCCGTTCGGCTGACGGCCATGCTTGCCCGCCCTGGCCCTTTGCCGCTACACTCCATCGTTCGCTCGATGCTGCGCCGCAACCTCTGGACTGCCGTTGCGCCAAGGAGCCCTGTTGACCATGGACCCGCACGTCAAAGAGCCCGTTACGATCTGCCAGGTCCCCGGCGCCGACCGGGTCTATCTCGGACATCCGTCCGTCCTGGCCCTTCCCGGCGGTCGACTCTTTGCGGCCGTTGACTACCTCGGGCCCGATGTCCGCGCACTCCCCGGACAGAAGAGTCGCTACGCCGACACCAACCACTGGATGCAGGGGCGCCTGTTTGTCTCGAACGATGAGGGCCAGACCTGGACCGCCAAGCAGGAGTATCCCTTCGGCCACGCGTGCCTGTTTCGCGACGGGCCCAATCTCTATCTCCTCGGCCATCGCGGCCCGCTCGTCATCATGCGTTCCGCCGACGGCGGCGAGTCCTGGAGCAAGCCCGTCGAACTAGCCCCCAAGGGCGGCAGCCAGGCGCTCTATTCGCACTCCCCCTGCAGCGTCCTGCATGCGGATGGCCATTTCTACGTGGCCCTGATGCGGGCCACGACCGCCGCCGACCGCCGCATTTGGCCCCACACGCTCGCCCCCGCCATGCTGCAGGCGGCCGAGGGCTTCAACCTGACGGCGCCCAAGAGCTGGACCTGGTCGGAACCCGCGCCGCCCTTCGACCAGCTGGTCCCCGCCGACGTCGTCGCGAATCTCGACCAGCCTCTCCTCGGCTATGCCGGTGCGCCGCCCCCCGCCCCCGCGTCCGCCCGGGACAGTGCCCCCGCCACCCCCGGCTGGCAGTATCCCCACGCCGTGCGCCTCACGGACCCGCGCCACGCCTGGCACGATCCCGCGGGACGCACCACGGGCATGCTCAGTGCCGTGGAAACGCCGCGCGGGCAATGGGCACTCTATGCCCGCTTCGCGGAGCAGCCCGATGGCACGCTGCGCCTCGACCAACCCAGCGCCTCGCCACCCAAGCTGCCGACGCTGGTGCCGCTGCCGGGAGGCCACCGGAAGTTCCACGTGCTGCCCGACCCGGACGCGAAGCTGCACTGGTTGCTCAGCTCCCAGCCGCGCGGCTGCTTCCTGCAGACAGGAGCCCCCGCCGCCGCGCCGCGCCCCGTGCGGCTGAACAGCCATCCGCATCTGCTGCAACTCAGCTTCTCCAACAACCTGGTGGATTGGTTCTCGGCCGGCTGGGTGGCCGGGTCCCCCTCAGACCCGCTCATCGATCCGGCCATGGACATCCGCGGGCGCGATCTGTGCGTGGTCGCCTGCGGCCGCGACGCTGCCGATCCCGCCAACCGCCACGCCAAGCGCCTGGTCTTCGGCCTCGTCCGCAACTTCCGCAGCCTGGCATACGGCGATGCCTAGCCGCGCGCCGAACCTGATGGGCCCCTGATTTATGGATGCCGAACGGCTGATCATCGACGGCAACAACCTGCTCCACGCCTGGCGCTCGCGGCGGGATCTGGCCCGCGATTTTCCGGCCGCGCGCATGGCCCTCGTGCGCCTGGTGGAACCGCTCGTCGGCGCCTCGACCAGCCAGCTCGTGGTCGTGTTCGATGGCACGGTCGGCGGACGCGACGAAGGGCTCAGCCACGGCCCCGTGGAAGTCATGTACGCCACCCGCGACGTCTCCGCTGACACGGTCATCGAGCGACGGGTGCGCGCGGCGGCTCGCCCGGGGGAATGCCTCGTGATCACCTCGGACCATGCCATCCGGCGGGCCTGCGAAGCCGCCGGCGCCAGCACCATGGGCTGCGAGCCTTTCCTCGACTGGGTGAAGGATCAAACCCGCACCCTGAACACCCGCGTGCGCGGCACCCAGCCACGCGGCGGCTCCAGGCTCGGCGACTACTTCCCCAAATAGCCGACGGCAGCGCGAATTCCACCTGCAGGGAGGACTGGGCAAAATGACGACGAACCGATTGCCGGGCATGGTTTTGCTCGTGGCGGGAATCCTGTTGCTGGCCAAGGCCATCTGGGCCGCGGCGCGCCCGCAGTCCGCCAGGCGTCTCGCGACCTGGTGGTCGGGCGCGGCGACCCGCGTCAACACGCTCACGGGCTGCATCTATACGCTGGCGGCCGTGAGCCTTTGGGTGCTCGTCCTGCTGCACCAACCGCTCACCAACTGGGTGCTGACCGGACTGGGCGCGATCTTCGCCTGGTGGGCCGCCCTGTATTTCAAGCCGCCCGCCTTCCAGAAGGCCCTCGACACCCTGATCGTCAACCGCACGCCGGGCAGCGTGCGTGCACTGGCCATCCTGCTCGCCGTGCTCGCCCTGCTCTTCATCGGCATCGCCCTGCGCGAACTGCGCTGACGGAAACCGGCCGGGACGGCCGGCTCCGGAGCTTGGAGACGGCGGTCTCCGCCGTTCACCTCCTCCCGTAACTGGCCCCTCGGGGCGCGCCCATTGCGCTTGCCTCCGGCGGCGCGGAGAGGCATGATTACCGGTTCACGAAGGGAGCATATATGCGTACACGAGGCACACTCCGTCGAGCCGTATGGATGATGGCGCTGGGCGCCGTCGCGCAACTGGCACTGGCGCAGACCGACACGCCGCAAACAAACCCCACACCCGAGACTTCAGGAGTCACCATGGCCACACCGCCGCCTGCCGCCAAGCCCGTCGTCGTGATCGAAACCTCCCAGGGCACCATCAAGGCCGAACTGTGGCCCGACAAGGCGCCCGCCACCGTGGCCAGTTTCCTCGGCTATGCCGGCGACCATTTCTACGACGGTACGATCTTCCACCGCGTCATCAACAACTTCATGATCCAGGGCGGCGGCTTCACGGCCAGCATGAACCAGAAGCCGACCAAGGCCCCCGTGCGCAACGAGGCGCGCACCGACACGCCCAACGCGCGCGGCACGCTCGCCATGGCCCGCACCGCCGTCGTAGACAGCGCCACCAGCCAGTTCTTCATCAACCTGGTCGACAACGGCTTCCTCAACCACCAGAGCGAATCGCCGCAGGGGTTTGGCTACTGCGTCTTCGGCAAGGTGACCGACGGCATGGACGTCGTGGACAAGATTGCCAAGGTGCAGACCGGAACCGTCAGCGGCTTCCAGGACGTGCCGCGCGAGGCGGTCGTGATCAAGAGCATACGCCTGGCCGACTGAGGGGCATGGACGCGGCACAGATCGACTTTCTTTATGTCGACATCGGCCGCGGTCACCCCTTTTATCTCGACGGGATTCGAACCTGCCTGAACCCCGCGCGGGAAGGCAGCGTGCGGGACGTGTTTGACGTCTGCCGGGGCCCTTCCGGCGCCCTGTGGCAGGTGGCGCGCTGGCTGTACGGGGCCGGGTCGTCGCGCGGCGGCGACCGTCCGCTCTATTCCCGGTTGCGCGCCAGGGCCGACTTTCGGCGTCCGGGACTGCTGCTGCGGCTGATGGGCCGGCCGGTGGCACGGGCGTACGGGCGCGCCACCAATGTCCTCGTCGTCTCGCATCCGCTGCTCGTCGCCATGCTGGGCCACCATCCGCGCCTCGTGTACCAGCACGGTGAGCTGGCCGTGCCGCGCGAAGCCCTCGTCCCCGGCTCGCATACCGTGCTCGTGCCGGACGCGCGCGCCGCAGACGTCTTCCTGCAGGCTGGCTTCACCCGGGACCAGTTGGTGGTGACGGGCCTGTGCGTTGAACCGGACCTCGTACGCCGGGCCCCCAAGGCCTACCATGGCCGCGCCGTGCGCCTGGCGTCTGCCAGCCCGCTGACCGGCGCCTTCCTGTCCTCGGGAGCTGAGCCACGGCTGCACGTCCTGACGCTGGCGGAAGCCGCGTTGAGCGCCCTGGCCGCCGGCGGACACGCCGTGCTGCTCGCGCGGCAACGCGGGCAGTATCACGCCCAGGTCGAGCGCGCCTTCGGACTCCGCGGCCAGCAACTGGCTGTGATGGACGCGGAAGCCACCGACCTGCCGCTCCCCACCCACCCCGCGACCCTGTTCACCTACCGCACGCGCAGAGGAATTGAACGGGTAACCAACCGCTGCTTTCCGGCTTGGGATTACGTCTGCTCGCCGGCGCACGAGCGCAGCCACTGGGCGCTGGGCCTGGGGATGCCGCTCTTCGCACTGGATCCGCCCATCGGATCGTTCGCGCCGCTGAACCGCGCACGGCTGCTGGCAGAAGGCGTGGCCGCCCCCCTCGCACCCGCCGCAGCTGCGACCTTCGGCCCGCAGCTCGCTGAGTGGCAGCGCGCCGGCGTGCTGTCGCGCATGGCCGCCGCCGGCTGGGATCGCTTCACGATCAATGGGTTTGCACGCTCGTCCGAGTTCCTGAAAAACGTGCTCGCGCGCACCGACGCATCCACCCACTCAAATGCCCAGGCTCGATAGCACGTTGCAGAGGGAGTTAACGCTGTCGACCAGCTTGGGGTGCGAGGCCTCAAAGCCCTTGACCGAGGCGGCCAGGCCGTCCAGCGACAGCTGCTGCAGCTCCGCATTCGCCGGGGTGCGCGTCGATTCGTGCGTCGACAGCTCCGCGAAGCGGGTGATGCTTTCCGCCTGCTCGGGCTTGGCCATCGACAGTTTCGACACCTCCGTGCGCAAATCCGAAAACAGAACCGTCAGTTCCGCCTTCTTATCCTCCGGCACGGTGCTCAGGCTGCGGATGCGATGCTCCAACTTCGCTAACGTGTCATCAATCATAGCCGGGATTCCTGATTTAAGTTGTGCAAACACATCCACGCGATGCCAAACGGTGACGCTATTTTGAGCGGGAACGGACGGGAAGTCAACCGGGGGCGGCACGCGCCACGTACCGCGAGGAGCGTGGCGGTCGTCACGGCACGCTGACGCGGTAGAAGGCGGTCGACCAGACCGGCAGCGACGTGTCCGTGTAGGTGTTCTGCGGAGGCGTGGCGACCAGATTGCTGACCACCGGCTGGAACGCCATGCCCAGCCCCGTGGCACGCCAGAGCGTATAGGTCTTGCCCGCCACGGACGGCCAGCTCACCACCGGCTGGGCGACATCCGCATCCACGCCGGCCACCGCGAGCCGGCTGGCGGCGCTCAGCGGATCCGTGCCGGCCACGAATTCGGACTGGTTGGCCAGGCCATCCTGATCGCTGTCGACCGTGGCCACGCCGCCGGTGGCGCTGCCGAAGTAGGCTTGCTCCCAGCCGTTCGCCAGGCCGTCGCCATCCACATCCAGTGCCGGATCCAGCGCCACGGTGACGGACACAAACGGCGATGCCGCGCTCCAGGTCGCGCCGTCGTAGGCCTGCACGTCAAAGTGTTGCGTTCCCGACAGGCGCGTACCGACCTGATAGCGGGTTGACCCGGCGGCCAGATGGTCCGCCAGCACGCTCCACTGCAGCTGCTGGATGCCGTTGAGCGCCACGTTATCGAGCCAGAAGCCACCGTTGATTCCATAATGACTGCCACTGGAAAACGAGTAGAGGAACCGTATCGCCACCTCGCGACCCGCGTAGCCGCCAAGCGCCACGGACGCCGTGCGCCAGGTCGGATCCCACCCCGTATTCGTGAGATGCCGCAGCGTCGTCCACGTGACGCCCCGGTCTGTCGATATCTGCAGGTACATGTGATCCTGCACGAGGATGGCTTTGTAGTCGAACTGCAGCACCGTGGCGGCGGACGGCACCAGGACGTTGCGCATCGCCAGCGTGTAATCGCCGATCTCGGCCACCTTGCGGAAGCAGGTGCCACCGCTGCGCCCCGGCGATTCCACCTTCCACGCCGCGCTGTAGTCGGTCCACTCCTGCAGGTTGCTGGCGCTGTCGCTGAAGTTGGTGGCCACGAACCGGCCTTCACGCACGCGGTAGTGGTCGACCTGGGACTGCCGCACGGCGGCCACGCTCCAGGCCAGGTCAATGAGCCCGCTCACATTCGTGGTGACGCCGACGGTCTGAAGCACGGGAATCAGCGCGGGCCACTGGCCGAAAATGGCGGCGGTCACGCTGCCTTCCGGTATGACCGAGGGCTGGTACCAGCCGTCGTTCTGCCCCGCCAGCCCGTAGTTGAGATGATAGTAATCGACTCCGGCATCCACGCTGAGCCCGTCCACGACGACCGCATGCCCGGGGATGGCACAGATGACGGGCCGGCCGGCGATCACCTCGTTGCGCAGCGTGCTGTCGAAGGCCGCCGCGTTGCCGGCGCGCTCGGTGAAGGTCCCACGCTCGTAGAAGAAGCAGCGGTTCATGGCGCGGGACAGCGCCTGCAGCGAGGCGCTTGAGCCGCCGTAGTTGAAGCTCCCGTAGTCCAGGTTCAAGGCCACGCCAAAGCGGTAAAGAATATCCGACACGGCGGTCACGGCCGCCTGCGGTTCCGTCCCCCATGGATTGTACTGCACCTGGGTGGCCGACCAGTTGAACGGATCGAGGAAGCGCGCGCCGAACGGGCCCGCGATCAGATTCGTCGGATTCGTGTCGTCATCGGTATGCCCCCCGTCGCCGCGCGGCGGCCAGGCGAAAAAGCGGCCAACCTGTGCGGCCGCCACCGGCATGCAGCCCACCGGTGCGCGACCATCGTAGCCGGCCACAGGCGAGGGATCCGCCGGATAGAGCTCATTGAAGTGATTCCACTGGCTCCACTGCGTCTGCAGCATCGGCGCGACGACCACCGCCGACGCGCTCGCCTCGGGCGAACCGGGCTCCGTCGCCGCCGCCAGCTGCGTTTCCGATGCCAGTTCACGCCATTGCGACTGGTGACGGGCAACTGCCGCGCGCACGGCCCCGGACTGGGCCGCCGAAAAACTGCCCTGCTTCAGGGCGGCGCGCCAGGAGGATGTCTCGCGGCTCAGCAGCGAACGCAAGCCGTTGGGCCCTTTCCCCTCGAGTACGAGGTCGCCCTTCTCGCTGAAGGCCAGCACGGGCGGCAACCGGTCGTCAGCCCCCAGCACCAGATAGCCGTGCGGCACGAGGGATACGTGGTAGAGCAGCGCCGTCGTGGAGTCTCCGAAGGCCAGCGGCCTCACGCCGACGACCCGAACAGGCTCCGTGGCGCTGGCGAAAACGGCATTGCGGGCGATCCAGCGCTCGGCCACCTGACGGGCAACACCCGGGTTGATGGGCGCGGCCTGGACAAGGCCTGAAGACACCACGACACTGCACAGCACGACGCCAAGCAGACATGACGCGTCGTAAGAAAGTATTCCCATTCTTGGCACGCCGTCATAATCAGCAAGTTCTACACCATACGAAGCTCAGGTGACTGTTTGGTATATAAAACACCAATCGGCGCGCTCCCCCCATGCCGCGGCGTCAGCACGCCAGTGCAGCACGAATGTCTGTTCTTTATCTATCTCGCTTACCATAAACATATTACAACCATTTAGACATCTCCCTTCACGACTCCACCGCCTCCGCTTTTATCGATTATAAGAAATATTTAACCTACAACCGCACTGCGGTATTGTCATTATTGACACATGTGATTGTAAAAAAGCATGACACGCCCGAAGGATGAAGGGAGGCGGCGGCCTCGGCGCGACACGGCTTTGGCTCGACACCAACGCCGGTTCTGATACCCTGCGCGGGTCCACCATATGGACCGTGCTGGTGATCCCTCGAGATGTTCACCGGGCACGCACGTTGCAGAATTGTTTTCATAGGGAGGCTATCCATGTCGGCACTTAAGGCAGGTTCCAAGGCCCCGCGTTTCAGTCTGCCGGATCAATCGGGCAAGGCGATTTCGCTGTCCGGCTTCAAGGGCAAGAAACTGTTGATCTATTTTTACCCGAAGGCGGACACCCCCGGGTGCACGAAGCAGTCCTGCTCGGTGCGCGACAATCTCACGAGCCTGCGCGGCCGTGGCATCGAACCCGTCGGCATCAGCCCCGACAAACCCGCCGACCAGGAAAAGTTCGACAAGAAATTTACGCTCGGCTTTCCCCTGCTCGCCGATGAGGGGCATACCGTGGCCGAGGCCTACGGCGTGTGGGGTGAAAAATCCATGTACGGCAAAACCTACATGGGCATCATCCGTTCCGCGTTTCTGATCGACGAAACCGGCAAGGTGCTGCAGGCCTGGTACAAGGTCAGCCCCGACGACACCGTGCCCAACGTGCTGAAGGCCATGGGCTCAACTTGATCATGCCGCCGGGCGACCAACAGCTCCGACAGGCGCGCTTCTGGCGCAAGTTCATGCTGCTGACCCGCGGGCGCATTGAGGTGCGACGGGCGCTGGACATCATCATCGCCGAGGAGGCGGACGCCTCCCTCCAGCAGCAATGGCGCTCCTTGCGTGCCGCCGTGCTGGCTGGCCAACCCTTGAGCGAAGCGCTTGAGGCAGCGCCCGGGACGTTCTCCCGGGCCGTCCGCGAATTGGTCCGCAGCGCCGAGCAGAGCGGCGCGTGGGACGACATCCTGCCCCTGATCGCACAAGGGCTGGAAGACGGCACCTTCGATTGAACGTGCGCACGCTTGCGCTTATCGCCATGTCGGGCTAGCGTAGGGCAGCGTGCGCGTCCGCCGGCACGCGAGTTGGCAACAGGAGACATGCCCCATGAATAGAAAGACGTCGAAAATTTGGTTTGCGGCCGTCGCCCTGCTCGCACTCGGCCTGGGAACGGCCGCCTTCGGCCAGGCCGCGACCGGGGATGCGGCGGTCACCACGCCCGTACTGACCTGGCGCGACATGTGGCGCTTCGGCGGCCCCCTGATGTACGTCCTCGCGTTCCTCTCGGTACTCGCCGTGGCGTTCATCACGTACTTCTTCATCGTGCTGCGCAAGGACCAGATTGCCCCCGACCCCCAACGGCGCGCCCTGATCGACACGCTGCGCCGCGGCGCCCGGGACGATGCCCGGCGCGTGTGCGAAGCCCGCCCCTGCCCGCTCTCGGCCATCTGCCTGGTGGCCCTGGACTACCTGCGCGACGCCCCGCAAGCCGATTCCGCCTTGCTCAAGGACATCATGGAGGGAGAAGGCGCGCGCCAGGCCGATAACATCCAGGGGCAGACCCAGTACCTGCTCGACGTCGCCGTCGTGGCCCCCATGGTCGGCCTGCTCGGAACCGTCTTCGGCATGATTCAGGCCTTCAGCGTCATCGCCCTGGATATCGCGCGCGCCAAGCCCATCCTCCTGGCTGCCGGCGTCTCGCAGGCCTTGATCACGACCGCCTTCGGCCTGATCATCGGCATTCCCGCCATGGCCTTCTTCGCCTACTTCCGCCGTCAATCGTCCAAGCTGGTGTCGCACTTGGAGTCGGCCGCGACCGAACTGCTGACCACCCTGCTGGGGAACAAGACGCCATGAAATTCCGCAAGCGCCAGGGCGCCGGAGAACTGAGCTTCCAGATTGCGCCGATGATCGATGTCGTGTTCCTGCTCCTGTGCTTCTTCGTCACCAGCCAGGTGTTCTCGCAGTGGGAATCCGAAATCGACATCAAGCTGCCGACGGCCGAAAGCGGGCAGACGCCGCAGCGGCTGCCGGGTGAGATCATCATCAACGTGCGCGCGGACGGGACGAAGGTCGTCAACAGCCAGGTCCTCGACCTGCCCCAGTTGCAGGCCTTGCTCAACCGCCTCGTCGGGTTGTTCCCCGGCCAACCCATTCTGATTCGCGCCGACAAGACCACGGCCTACGAGCACATCATCGGGGTGCTGGACATGTGCCGGCAGGCGGACCTGTGGAATATCTCCTTTGCCACCAGCCAGACCGAGGCCCCGGCGGCGGATGGCGCAACCGATGGCGGGTAATGCCATGACGCGATGGGCGCTGTTGGCCGGCTTGCTGCTTGCGCACACGGTCTGCGCGGCGGACCCGCTCCCCGAGAGCGACCGCCTCCAACTGGCCGACGGGCTGTACGCGCGCGACATGCACGACCTTGCCGCCGCCGAGTACGCCGCCTTCCTCCGCGACCATGCCGCGAGCCCGGAAGCGGCCGCCGCCACCTACCGGCTGGCCGAATGCTATCGCGCCCTCGGCCGGCGCCCGGACGCGGACAAGGCGTTCAAGGCCGTCGTCGACGGGTTCCCGCAGTCCGACTATCGCTTTCGCGCGGCATTCCGACGCGCCGATCTGCACCTGGAAATGGGCCAGCCCGAGTCCGCGCGCGCGCTGTACAACGAGCTCCTCGCCGCCGGCCCCCCTCCCGATATCGCGGCCGCGGCCCTCTTCTTCATGGCAGACGCCGCCCGACAGACGGGCGACGCGGCCGCCGCCGAAACCGCCCTTGAGCGCATTCGCAAGGAGCACCCAACGTCCGAGTACTGCGCCTACGCGCTGCTGAAACTGGGCGAGATTCACACCGGCCAGTCCATGAACTCGCCGGGCGACGACGTCCTGGCCATGTACACCCAGGCCCTCACCAACGCCCCCACCGAGCGCGTGGCGGCCGAAGCCCTCTTTCAGCTGGCGGAAGCACGCTACGCGCGCGGTGAGTACGACCAGAGCGCCACCCTCTACCAGCGGCTGCTGACCTCATACCCCGGGGATATCCGCGCCGGGCGTGCCCGCCTGCGCGGCGCCTGGGCCGCGCACAATGCCGGCCTGTATGCCGACGCACTCCGCCTCGCCGACCAGGCCCTGTCCGACCCCGCCCCTGCCGAAAAAGCCGACTGGCTCTACCTCAAGGCGAACTGCCAGCGCCAGCTCGTGCGCGACGCCGATGCGCTCGCCACCTACACGGCGCTGCTGGCCGCCGCCCCCGAGGGCAAGCTCGCGGACGCCGCGCGCCTCGAACTCGCGCTGACCCTCTATCGCATGGGACGCTACGACGACGCCGTGGCCGCCGCCCAGAAACTCACGCTCACGCCGGACAACCGCAAGGACGTCTACTGGCTGCTCGCGGAGTCCTTCGCGGCCTTGAAACGCGATGACGAGGCCGTGCAGTATTACCGCCTGATCGCCACCGAGTTTCCGCAAAGCGATGTGGCCGCGGACGCCATGTACCGCCTCGCCTACCACCTCCAGACCCGCGGTGACGCCCACGAGGCGGCCCAGTTCTACGAGCGCGTCGCGGCCGGCTTCCCCCAGCACGCCCTCGCCCCGCAGGCCCTGCTGGCGGCCGGCTTCTGCCGCACGGCCACCGGCCAGGACGACGACGCCGTCCGCATCTGGTCGCGACTCGTGGAGAAGTTCCCCCAGGATGCCCGCGTGGAAGAGGCGCTATACCGCAAGGCCCTCGGCGAAATCCGGCTGGAGCGGCGCGACCAGGCGCTCGCCACCATGCGCACGCTGCTCGCCAAGTTCCCCGCCAGCTCGTTTGCCGCGGACGCGCATTTCTGGCAGGGCGCGCTCTTGCGCGAAGCCAACCGCCCCGCCGACGCGGAGCGCGAGCTGCGCCTCGCCCTCGACGCCAAGCCGCGCCTGGAACTGGAGCGCGAATGCCGGCTGAACCTCGCCCTGATCCTGCACCAGCGCGGGGCGTTTGAGGAAGCCGCCGATAATCTGCAATCCCTGCTCGCCGGCCCGGAACGCAAAGACCTGACCCCGTCCCTCCTGCAGTGGCTCGCCGAGTATGAAGGCGAAAAGAAGCGCCCGGAGCGCGCCGCCGCCGCCGCGGAAGCCCTGATCGCCGTCAGCGAGAACGACGCCGGCCGCCAGATCGGCTGGACGCTGCTCGGCCGCACGCATCTGGCACGCCATCGCCCCGCCGACGCGCAGGCCGCCTTTGCCAAGGCGCTGTCCTTTCCGACCCGCACCGCCTTCGCCGCCGAGGCCGCCTTGCGCCTGGGAGATCTGAAGCTGGACGCCGGGGAACCGGCCGCGGCGGCGCCGTACTACGAACAGGCCGCCGGACTGGCCAGCGACGACTCCCTCACCGGCCTGCGCGCGCAGGCCTACGCCGGGCTGGGACGCGCGGCCAAGGCCGGCGGCGACGCCGAGTCCGCGGCCCGCTATTTCCTGAGCGTCGCCGTGCTCTATGACGACGCCGCCCTCGTCCCCGAGTGCCTCGGCGAAGCCGCCCTCGCCTTGCAGCAGCAGGGGCGTGCGGACGACGCCCGACGCACGGCGGATGAATTGCGCCAGCGCTATCCCAAGAGTGAGTGGATCGCCCGCATGGACACCGCCGGCCTCGCGGCCGACGCGGCGCCGAAGGGGAAGGCCGCACCATGAGTACCTACGCGGATCTGGTCGTCCACAGCATCAGCAAACGGCGGGCCGAACTCGCCACCGTGTCCGCGCTCTTCTCGATCTTCCTGCATGTCGGGCTCCTGATCTGGATGGCCGTGTCGCCCGGTACCATTCCGTTCTGGCGTCCGCTCTTCGCGGATCAACCACCGCGCGAACCGCCCATGCACGTGCGCGAGGTCGAAACAGCCCCCGCCCCGCCGGTCATCACCCAGGCTGATGCCTCGTCACCCGCCAGTCGTCGCGGACCCTCCGTTCACCTGGAGCAGGACACGACCCGCCTCGCCGTGCCGCCAGACCGCGTGGATGTCGAGCCGCCTCCACCGTCCGCCGGCCGGGAGAGCGCCCCCCTGGTGACCGCACTGGCGGAGCCGACCCTGCCTCCGCAACCGGAAGCCTGGCAGCCGCGCCAGGAAATCCTCGCCGTCGAACACGCCTCAGTCCGCGACGAACTGGCCGCACGGCCGCGCCGCACCATTCCGCGCATCGAACGCGTGCTGGCCGCCGCCGATGTCGTGTATCCGGCCCCGCCCAAGGCCGTCCCCGCGGCCGCGCCCACCGGCGACAGCGCCGGCGGCACCGGCAAGCCGTCACTCGCCACCATGCTGCGCCGCGTCACGGACACCACGTCCGCCCGCAGCGAATCCGTCCCCCTCGCGGAATCCGCCCGCAGCGGGTCCGGCGTGCTGGCCGAGAGCGGCTCGGACGTCACCTCACTGCAGCCCATCGAAGCCCTGCTCACGGCCCACGTGACGACCTTCAAAACACGCCACGATCCCGAGTCCCTCTACTTCAAAATCGACATCCAGCGCCGCAGCGAGGAAGCGCTGCCCGTGCTGCCCAAGGATTTGCTCTTCATCCAGGACTGCTCGGCGAGCATGTCCGAGCAGCGCCTGTACTTCTGCCGCCAGGGCCTGATCGACAGCCTGCCGCTGATCGGCCCGCAGGACCGCTTCAACATCGTCGCCTTCCGCGACCAGATCGACACCTGCTTCACCGACTGGACCGCCAACTCCCCGGAAGCCCGCGAACGGGCCGCCACCTTCATCCAGGGGCTGCAGTCGCGCGGTGAAACGGACGTCTTTGCCGCCATCCGCGCCGCGCTGACCTTCAAGACGGAGCCCGGCCGGCCGGTGATTGCCCTGCTGATCTCCGACGGCCACTCCACCACCGGCCTGACGGACGGCTCGGCGATCATCCGCGAATTCACCCAGTCCAACCGCGGCGCGCTCTCGGTCTTCACGCTCGGCACGTCGCCACAGGCCTACGCGTACCTGCTCGACCTGCTCAGCTACAGCAACCGCGGCGATTCCCGCGTCGTCACGCGCGGCCGCTGGGATATTCCGAAGGATGTGCAGGGGCTGACGGAGGAGGTACGCCATCCCGTACTCGCCGAAGTCGGCCTGCGCGTGGCGGAGTCCACCCCCTGCGAAGTGTACCCCGTCCAGACGATGAACGTGTATCGCGACCGCCCGCTGGTCCTGTACGGGCGCTGCGGGCGGCGCCAGGCGAACGTGGTGTTCCAGGCCACCGGCCGGGCTGCCGCCACCTCGTGCGACATGATCTTCGACCTCAACCTGGACGATGCCGCCGCGCAGGCGCAGGAGGATCTGCGCCAGGTATGGGCGCAGCAGAAGCTCTATCACCTGATCGGCATGTACGCCCGCACCCGCGACGTCACGCTGCTGCCCCTCATCGACGAAACCGCACGCGCGTACCACGTGGCGGTGCCGTACCGTGACAGCCTGTAGGAGGCCGCATGAAGATCACCCAACTGGAAACCTTCTTCGTCAAGCCGCGCTGGATGTTCCTGAAGGTGTCCACGGACGAGGGCCTGGTCGGCTGGGGGGAGCCCATCGTGGAGGGCCGCGCACGCACCGTGGCCATGGCCATCGAAGAATTGCACCCGCTGCTGATCGGGCAGGATCCCCGGCGCATCGAGCATCTCTGGCAACAAATGTATCGCGGCACCTTCTACCGCGGCGGCCCCATCCTGGTGAGCGCCATCAGCGGGATCGAACAGGCGCTGTGGGACATCAAGGGCAAGGCGCTGAACGTCCCGGTCTACGACTTGCTCGGCGGCTCCTGCCGAACGCGCATTCGCATGTACACCCACTGCGGCGGGGCCTCGCCGCAGGACGCCACCATGCAGGCCAAGGGCCTGCGCGTCAAAGGCTACACCGCGGTGAAAACCGGCATCGACGGTCCGGTGCGGGCGATTGACAGCATGGAATTCATCGACAAAACCGTGACGCGCATCGCGGCCATCCGGCAGGAACTGGGCCGCGGCGTGGATCTCGCCGTGGATTTTCACGGGCGCCTGAGCCCGGCCATGTCCAAGCGGCTGATCCCGCTGCTGGAACCGTTCCAACCCATGTTCATCGAGGAGCCGTGCCTCCCCGAGAATGTGCCGGCCCTCGCCGCCATCACGGCCTCGACCACGATCCCCATCGCCACCGGCGAGCGCCTGTTTACACGCTGGGGCTTCCGCGAAGTGCTGGAGCGCCAGGCCGCCGCCGTGCTGCAGCCCGATGTCTGCCACGCCGGGGGCATTTTCGAGACGCGCAAGATCGCCGCCATGGCCGAGACCTACTACGTGAGCATCGCGCCGCACAATCCGCTCGGCCCCATTTCGCTGGCCGCCTGCCTGCAGGTCGACGCCTGCACGCCTAATTTCCTCGTACAGGAACACCCGGGCCTTTCCAATCGCTGGGACCTCGGCCACGGCTTCCTCAAGACGCCGTTCAACATCCAGGAAGGCTACATCGAGACGCCCCAGGGGCCCGGGCTCGGCATCGACGTCAATGAAGATGCCGTCCGGGAACGCGCCTACCCGGGGGACTGGGATACGCCGCGCCTGCTCCAAACCGACGACCACTCCGTGGCGGATTGGTAGCGACACATGACCGACGCCACCACGGGAACCTTCCGTCCGCTGGACCAGCCGGATCGCCGCCTGCCCGGCAAAACCGCCGTGCTCGTCTCCGGACACGCACCCGAGGAACAGTCCCGGCTGCTGGAGGCCCTGTCACGCGCCGGATTGCCAGCCCTGCCGGTCGTGTTCGTCACCGACAAGTCCGCCACGCTCACGCTGCAGGATCTGGCGGCGTGCCCGCACGCCACCGGGCTGCACGAAACGGCGCCGCTGCCGCGCGCGATTGTATTGTCCGGACTTCAGGAATCACAGTTGCACACCGTGATGGCGGCGTACAAGGCCTGCCGGCTGCCGCCCGCCCTGTGGGCCACCGCGACGGATACGACGGCATCCTGGACGCTGAGGGCGCTGCTGGACGAACTGCAGAAGGAGCGGCAGGCGCTGGCTGACGCCCTGCGCCGTCCGCAAGGTTAGAGCCCTTCGCCCGCCCCACGCATGACCAGAACCGGGCTGAAGCGGGATTCGGCCCCGCGCTGGCGGGATTCCAACTCCGTGACCGACTCGTCCACCAGCTTCTGGATCTGCTGCAGCACGCGCAGATCCCCCCACGCCACGAGTTCGTCCAGCCACTCCTCGAGGTGCGTTTCAAGGTGCTCCGTGTCTTCGAGCAGGCGCCACTGCCGGTGCGTCCAGTCGTAGTACATGCGATCCAGGTTATACGCGTACGGCTGCTTCAGCCCCGACAGCAGCGCGGACAGCACATTCCCGCAACAGCCCGCCACGACGAGACGGCCCAGGAAGCGCATCTCCGCCTCCTGCGCGCGCGACAGGCTGCTGAGTTCGCGCGGATCGAAGCTGAGCAGTCCCTTCTGCTGCAGGTCCATGAGGGAGACCCAGTTCAGCCCGATGAGTTGACACAACGCCTGCGGGCTATGGGGTTTGAAGACGTCGAAAGAGAACGCACTTTGAACGTGACCATCCACTCCCGCCGACACCACCCTGGCGCGTTCCACATCCTTGTTCATGGCACCACTCCTGAAACGCAATGTCATCGATCATCACGATGCCGGAGGGGACACGGGACCTCGTCCGGCTGTACCAACGCCACACCGCGTTGACCACCGGAAGTTTACCAGCCAGTCGCGGGACTGAAAAGCCAATTGAACAAATAAATGAACTGGCCAATGCCGGCAGGCCCGAAGGGCCGGGAATCTCACTTTCTCCCGCCGCACCGCCCGCGCTATGATCGACCGATGCCACGCGCATACGCCAACTTACCCCTGCACACCGGCCGGGCGCCACGCTGGCTGTTCGCTCGCATGACGCGCCTGGCCGGCGCCCTTACCGAGGGACTCGTCATGACGTGGGGACCGGACGGGTTCCTCGCGCGCATCGCCGACCCCTTCTGGTTCCAGGCCCTCGGCTGCCTGCTCGGCTTTGACTGGCACTCCTCCGGCCTGACCACCACGACCTGCGGCGCACTGAAGGAAGGCCTGCGCGGCCGCGCCCACGACTTGGGCCTCCACATCGCCGGCGGCAAGGGCGCCGCCTCGCGCAAGACACCGGACGAAATCCGCGCCGCCTGCGAGAGCAGCGGCCTCGACGCGGAGGCCCTCGTCTATGCCAGCCGCATGTCGGCCAAGGTCGATAGCGCCGCCGTTCAAGACGGCTTTCAGATCTATCACCATTGCTTCATGTTCACGGCCTCAGGCCGTTGGGCGGTGGTACAGCAGGGCATGAACGAGGACACGGGATGGGCCCGGCGCTATCACTGGCTCGGCCGCAACGGCCACCCCTTCGTGTGCGACCCCCATGCCGCGATCTGCTCGGACGGCACAGGCCCCGTCGTCAACCTGGTGGCGGCGGAAGCAAGCGACTCCCGCACCGCCACCGCCGCCGTCAGCCGCCTGCCACCGGAAGCCCTGATGCGGGACTTGCGCCACGCCCTCGCCGCCGCTCCCCACCTGGACCTGCCCGCGCGCCACCGCATCCTGCGCACCGACATCCATCCCGACCGCCTCGCCCAGACCTTCCTTCGCACGTACGCCCGCCAGCCCGAAACGTTTGAAACCCTGTTGGGGCTGCCGGGCGTGGGCCCCCAATGCCTGCGGGCCCTGAGCCTGCTCGGCCAGCTGCTCTACGGCGCCGCCCCCAGCTTCCGCGACCCCGCCCGCTTCTCCTTCGCCCACGGCGGCAAAGACGGAATTCCCTTCCCGGTCGATCGCCAAACCTACGACACGACCGCCACGGTCCTCGAACGTGCCGTGCGGGACGCGCGCCTGGGACAGACCGAATCTCTGGACGCCCTCCGCCGGCTGGAGCGCTACTGGAACCAGCTGGACGCCCGCCCCGCCACACCCCTGGCTCACGCAACTGGTGCGGCACCGCATGGCGGGAGCGGCCCAGGCCAACGACCATTCACCCCCGCCCTCCCCAGGCGATTCCCCCCGCAGACCGAGCAGTCCCGGAAGGGCTCAACGCCACCGTCGGATGAAAAATTCAAACAGTTTTGCCTCGACCTGCCAATGGAATCCCCATAGAAATAGGTCGGCACTCGCAATACAGATGCTGATGCGCGGTGGGGCTATGACACTCGAGGAATTCGAACGACATGTGGCAACGCACGCCACGCCGCCCGGGGACATGGCGCGGCCTCTGCAAGCGCTCTGGCATGCCGCCAAAGGCAACTGGAACGCGGCCCACGAACTGGTGCAGCGCATGGACTCGCTCACCGGCAGCTGGATTCATGGGCATCTTCACCGCATCGAGGGTGACCTCAGCAACGCCGCACATTGGTACGCGCACGCCGGCCAACAGATGCCATCGATCCCCGTGCCACAGGAGCGCGAAAAACTGATCCACCACTTCCTGCATAGCGAATCGGACTAGCGCCTCATCGAGCGGGGCAGACGATCTCGCACACAGCCGGAATCCGGCGTACAAGCCGCCCCTTGGCGGTGGCGGACGTGAGCCCGGAGGGGCCATCCGGCAATCCCGTCGCACTTCTGCCGCTCCCATGGTACGATGCTCCGCTTTTCCGGGATGTGGTGTCGGACCTCTGCGATAAATACAAATGAAACTCGCTGTCTTTGTCTCGCCGCACGGCATGGGGCACGCCGCCCGAGCGGCGGCCATTCTCGCCGCCCTTCACGACCGGCTGCCCGCGCTGCAGACGCACCTGTACACGCTCGTTCCCGCCCCGTTTTTTCGTGAATCCGGCGTGACGAATCTCGTGTATCGCCGCTGCGATACTGACCTGGGCCTCGTGCAGAAGAACCCGCTGGAAGAGGACGTCACCGCGACCCTGCACCAGCTGGCGCGCCGGCTGCCTTTCGACAACACCGTGGTGCGCACCCTTGCCGCCGAACTCCTGGCCCACGGCTGTCGGGCCGTCCTGTGCGATATTGCACCGCTGGGACTCGCGGTGGCCCGCACGGCAGGGCTGCCTTCGATCCTGGTGGAAAACTTCACCTGGGACTGGATCTACGCGGGTTATGCACAACGTGAACCGGCCTTCACCCCATTCATCGATCTGATGCGCGCGACCTTCGCCCTCGCGGATTTTCGCATGCAGACCGAACCCGTCTGCCTGCCCCTGCCCGGCGCCTTCCAAACCGGGGTCGTCAGCCGCCGCCCCCGCACGCCACGCGACGCGGTGCGCGCGCGCCTGGGTCTGGCACCCGGCGCGCCCGCCGTGCTGCTCACGGGCGGGGTCATCCCCGGTGGCGCCGCCGGACTGGCTCCTCTGCGCCATGCCACCCCGTACCAGTTCATTGCCGTCGGCGGACAGGCCCCGGAGCAGCGCGACGGACAGGTGGTGTCGCTGCCGACGACCTCGGATATCTACCACCCCGACCTCGTGCATGCCTGCGACGTCGTGGTCGGGAAGCTGGGCTACAGCACGCTGGCAGAGGTTTACCATGCCGGCGTGCCCTTCGCCTACCTGACCCGCGACCAGTTTCGCGAATCGAAGTCGCTGGAGGCGTTTGCCGTGTCATGCATGCCCAGCCAGCGCATCGCGTACCCCGAACTGGTGGACGGAGGCTGGATCCGCGCGCTGCCGGCCCTGTTGGCGCAGCCTCGCGTAACGCGATCGACCACGAACGGAGCGGAACGCGCCGCGGACTGGCTGGTGGCGAACGTGCTGCAGCCCGGAGCCCCAGGCCGCGTGCCGCCGCCGCAGCCGGATTAGCCCTCGGGCTTCCACTGGGCGCTCTTCGGCAGATCGCCCGGGATGATCATGCAGGCCTTCATGCGGCGGTAGAGCGTCGCGCGCCCGATGCCCAGCATGCGCGCCGCTTCGCCACGATTGCCGCCCGCACTCTCCAGCGCACGCAGGATGCGCTCTTTCTCGGTGTCCGTGCCAGCGTCCCGTCGCGCCTCGAAACGCGACGGCCCCTCGGTCAGTTCGGGAGGTAGGTCCTTGACCCGGATAATCGGCCCCTTGCAGTGAATGGCGGCAAACGAAATGGCATTCTTCAGCTCGCGCACGTTGCCGGGCCAGCGATAGTCCACAAACGCCCGCATGGCGTCCTGGTCAATCTCGTCAATCTGCTTGCCGGTCGCGGCGCGGGACTGCTTGAGAAACGTGCTGACCAGCAGCGGAATGTCGTCCGTGCGCACCCGCAGCGGCGGCAGGTTGATGCGCGCGATTCGCAGGCGGTACAGCAGGTCGAGACGGAAATTGCCGCGCGCCACCTCGTCGTTCAGCGACTTGTTCGTGGCGGCGATGATGCGCACATCGACCTTGCGCGCCTTGGTCTCGCCAATCCGCATGACTTCCTTCTGCTCCAGCGCGCGCAGGATCCGGGTCTGGGTGTTCATCGGGATGTCCCCGATTTCATCAAGGAAGATCGTGCCGCCGTCCGCGGCCTCGAAGAAACCCTCCTGGTCCGACGACGCGTCCGTGAAGGCACCCTTCTTGTGCCCGAACAGCTGGCTGTTGATGAGCGAGTCGCTCAGGCCCGCCGAATTGACGACGATCAGCGGCTTGTCCTTGCGGTGGCTGGAGGCATGAATCGCGCGCGCCACCAGTTCCTTGCCCGTTCCGGTCTCGCCTTCGATCAGCACGGTGGCGTCCACGGCGGCCACGTCCCGGATGAGCTGAAACACTTCGTGCATGGCATCGCTGGCCCCGATCAACTCATGCAGGCGGGCCTTGTCTTCCAGCAATTGCCTCAGGTCATACACCTCGGTCACGTCGTAAAGGCAGAGGATGCGCTTGGCGGGCATCCGGGGATCGTCGCGGACATCCAGTTCAAAGGCGAAGTGACGGCCGCGATGCGTGACGGCGTTGAGGGTAATGCGGCGGCGCTGCCCCAGCGGTGCCTGCAACAACTCGCGCACGCGCAGCTTGTCTTCCTCGGTGATCGGCAGCACCCGCTCCCACGGCCGCCCCAGCGCCTCCGCCACGGGGCCGCTCAACAACCGCTCGGCGCTCGCGCTCAGGAACTCCAGGTCGCCCCGCTCGTTGACGATGGCCGTCACAATCTGCAACTGGTTCAGGACCGCCAGCAAGTCGCCCTGGATCTTCCGGATCTCGGCAATCAGGTTGGTCTGCTGGCGGCGCAGCAGGGAGAGCTCATTTGCATTCTGCTGAATGTCGAACAAGTGGTAGGCCTGGGCCGTCGCGTCGAGCAACAGCACGTAGTCGCCATCGTCGGACGGAAAGAGGTGCAGGTCTGCGTAGACTTCCGGCATGACCTGCACGAGCGGAAGAAAGACCGCCTCGCCGCTCAGAGGCAGCATGCCCTCAAGGTAATCCAACTGGTGACCGACGGGCTCATCCGGCGCCAGCGTGCCGATCCCGTAACGTTCATATTCGCCGCCCTGACCGCGAATCGTGCCATCCGCCGCCACCTGGACGTACGCCGGGTGCCGGCGATCCACGCACAGGCGGCGCAGTTCGTCGACAATGGGCTGTGGCATGCTCTCATCAATCACGGTGCTGTTCTCCGCACGGTAGGCCCCACCCCCGGTCAACGGCGGCGGAGCGGGCACGCGGGCGCTGGTGGACTCGGCCGCGGTCAAACGGCAATCAAATCCCGAGCGAGACGCTGGAAGGCCGCTTCGACGCCCATACCAGTCTTGGCGCTGGTCTTGAGCGTCAGCCAGCCGTCCCGCGTCAGGGACTCGATCGTCTGGTCGTCGATTTCCCATTGCCCCTCAAGATCGGATTTGTTCAGCAGCATGATGGCAGGCAGGGGGCCCAGCGCGCTCCGGACGCGACTGGCGATGCTGGTGGCGGCATCCAGGGTTTCGCGCCGCGTTCCGTCCACCACGAGAATGTAGCCGGATGAACCCCGCAGGTAGCTGGGCGAAATGTCCTGCGTGATATCTTCCCCGTGAATGTCCCAGATCAGCAGATCGACCGGCTGGTCCCCGATCTGGACTTCCTTCTTGTCGACCTTGACCCCCACGGTGGTCAGGTACTTCTCGGAAAAGATGCTCCGGACGAACTTCTGTACCAGGCTCGTCTTGCCCACGGAAAAGGCGCCCAGCATGCAGATTTTCTTCTTTATCATGAAGTCGCATCTTGATTCATGCTCCCATGGAAATCAAGTACTTGCGCGGCCATCACCCCGCGCCGGCGCAGAAAGCAAAAAGCCAGGAGTCGCGATCGACCACCTGGCTTCCTGCTTTCCCTCGGCCGTCAACCAGTAAGGTTTCATTGGTAGCCCCGTCAGTACGTAGCTGACGTGGGTCCTCTCATACCAAACCGGTATCGGTCAGCAACTTATCGATATAGCACAGCACGTGCCAAACCGTGCGGGCGGCGTCGCGCGAGCCAGCCGGTTCGACGCAACCACCTGCTTGTGGGGTGTTTACAAGTGAAGCCCGCGTCGAGTAGATGGGGGCGGCCGCAGGCTTGTCTCACCCCATGGCCGAAACGTCTCAAAGCGGCGAGACGTCAGGGGGCGGAGAGCATGACTTTAAGCGCGACCAGGCGATTCTTGGCCTCGCGCGCGCCGTCACCGGCGACCGGCGGCTGAGCGGATCCCATGCCGCGCTTCGTGAAGAGGCTCATGTCCATCCCGCGGAAACGCAGATTCTCGTAGAAGCCGCTGGCCAGGTCGAGGCTGTCGGTCGCATCGCGCTGGGGGTCGCCGCTGGCGTCGGTGTAACCGCGAATTTCAATGGTGAACGCCTGATTCCGGCGCTGGGCGATTTGCTGCAGGCGTGTGACATTCGTCGTCAAGGTTTCCAGGCGACCGCCCTGCCCCGGCCAAAGGTCGGGCGCGCCCACCAGGAAACGGAAGGCCTCGCCCTCGATCCGGCCCTGTACGGCGCGCAGTTCTTCCAGATCCTCATCCACCAGGGCGCCCGTGTTCAGACTGCGGATGCCGGCCACGCTGGGCGCCAGCGCCTGAGCGCGGTCGATCCACTTGAAGGGCGCGTGCCCCTCGGCAAACAGCACGCCATCCCGCAGGTCGAGCGTGACGCCGGAGGGCGGTGCCAGCACCTGGCGGGCGCGCTCCAGCACGAGCGAGGGGTGCAGCGCCTGGTAGGGTTCCCAGCGTGCATCCACATCCCCCGCCGACAGGCCAAACGAGTCCATCAGGCCCGCGGGCTCGCGCGCCAGCGGATCGCGCAAACCTGTCACAAAGAAGCGCCCGTTGCGGCGCCCGGATTTGAGCACAACCAGCCCCGGTTCTCGCTCCAGACGCTGGACGTAGCCCTCCCACCGGCGATAGTCACCCGCGTCCGTGCTGACCAGTCCGTCCACCTGGTATCCGGATAACCCGGTCAGCGTGCGCATGCGGATGATGGCGCTGTCGATCCACTCCTGCGGCGCCGCCCCGCGCAGGATCAGCATCCCGTTGTCCATCTCGACGGATATGGAGTCCGGCGGCTTGAGCAACTCGCGAATGCGCGGCAGCGTCAGGATCTCCCGCATGGACTGGTACGGCAGCCACCGGCTGTCCACCTCGCCCACGAACAGGCCGTGCTCCGACAGCTTGGAAGCCGGGTCGGGCGCCCGTGGATCCCGCAAGCCCTGGATGAAGAAGCGTCCGTCATGCCGGCCTTCGCGCAGCACGACGAGGCCGGACTCGTTGCCCAGATCCCTGACATAGGCGCGCCACTGGCGATGCTCCCGCAGGTTCAGCCCCCCCCACACGGCCAGCAGCAGGGGGAGCACCAGCGCCACCAGCACCGTCTGTGGCAGGATGCGCGCCTGATCCGTGTTCACGAGCGCATACAGGCACGACTCGAGGAACGCGCTGCTCTCGTCAAACACCGCGGTTTCGCCGCTGAAGGTTTCCAACTCGTGGCCGAACTGGCCGTGGATGCGGTCGAGCGCTGTGCGAAAGCGATCGCGCAGATCCTCCGGCGTCTCGCCGCGCAGCACCCCCGCCAGCGCCGCGTACTTGCCCTGCTCGATCAGAATCGTCAAGTCGCCGACGCGAATCGTCTCCAACTGCTCTTCCTTGGTGACGCTGAACGAATCGTGAATGAAGTCGCCGATGGCCGTCAGCATGCCGGAGACGATGTCCCAGTCGCGCGAGGCGTCCATTTCGCTTTGCGCCTGCTGCAGCAGGATGCCGGTCTCCCGATGGATCAGGAACACCTGCTTGACCGGCAGGCTGTGGGTGTGCTCGAGGAACACCTGGTGGAACGTCTTGCCCTGGCGGCGCGCCTCCCAGCGCCAGCGCAGCCCGGTCACGGAAACGTACCGCAGCATGAAGCGGTTGAGCGCGAGAAACGAGCGCCGGATCGAGGCCCAGATGGCTCCACGCAACGCCGCGCCGATGGCCGGTGCCAGCGCGGCCGAGAGGCCGCTGCCGACGCGCCGCCCGCTGATGGCCATGGCCCGCTCGACGGCCGGAGCCATCGCCTCGGCCAGGCCGCCGCCCTGCGAGCTGAGGGAAACGGCCCGCGGCAAAACACGGCTCAGCCGCCGCGCCTCTTCGTCCAGCGCGGCCAGGCGCTCGCGCAGCCGGCGCGCACTGGGGGACTCCGCTTCCGCCGGCGCATCCACCAGGCCGGCGCGGCGGGCGGCGGCGGGCCGCACCGGGCTTTCCGCGGCCATCATTTCGGTTTGCGCCGTCATCCTGTGTACCGCCTCATCGTTCCAGATGCCCGCCGCTGACCGCGGCCGCGGCTCAACTCCATTCGCCTAGTCTAGCCGGGGACTAGACGATCCGATCACATTCCGCCCGGGAACGCATGGCGAACGTCTGCGCGGCAACGCCAGACGGTCCCCGACATATTCCCGGTCCTTTGCATTCTAGGCAAAATGCCCCCCCTTGGAAGCTATTTTATAACCCACTCCCCCCGCGGCACCGGGGCACACGGCGCCCACCGTCCCCACCGCTCGCAATGGCCCCCCTGAACGCCGCGCCGCCACGGTGGCGCGCAAGGACCGGTGATGCCGCGGCAACAGGCGCGGATCACGCATTCGGATTACGGGGTTGTACCCTGCCGCCCCGGCCACTAGAATGCGCCGAAATTCCCATGTGGGACGAATGGATGTCGGGTGAGGGAGGGTTCACGGTGAGCGAATTTGATGCCTGTCTGAAACGGTTGGACGTGCCCGGGTGGCCAGCCTTGTACTACCACAGCCTGCCGGCCCTTGGAGCGTTGCTTGGGGTCGACACGGCCCGGCTGCCTTATGCCGTGCAGGTCTTCCTCGAAATGATGGTGCGGCTGCAGGGCCATCCGGCCTACACGCCAGCCCACGTCCGTGCCATGGCCGCCTGGCGGGCCGAAGCCGGGCAGCAGGATGAATTCCCCTTCCTCCCCTCACGCGTGCTCCTGCAGGACTTCACCGGCGTGCCCTGCATCGTGGATCTGGCCGCCATGCGCAGCGCCTTGCAGCGCCTCGGCCAGGACCCCAGCCGCATCGAGCCCCAGGTCAACGTCGATCTGGTCATCGACCACTCCGTGCAAATTGACGAGTACCGGGGCGCCGGCGCCTACGCCGAGAACTTGAAACGCGAATTCGAGCGCAACCGGGAACGCTACGTCTTTCTGCGCTGGGGCCAGCAGGCGTTCAAGAAGGTCACCGTGCTGCCGCCCGGCCTCGGCATCTGCCACCAGGTGAACATGGAGTACATCGGGCGCGGCGTGGCCACGGGCACCGACGCCCAGGGGCGCACCATCGCCTATCCCGATTCCTGCGTCGGCACCGATTCGCATACCCCCATGATCAACAGCATGGGCGTCGTCGGCTGGGGCGTGGGCGGCATCGAGGCCGAAGCCGCCATGCTCGGCCAGCCCATGCCCATGCTCACCCCGCAGGTGATCGGCTGCCGCCTCGTCGGCAAGCTCGCCGTCGGCTGCACGCCCACCGACGCCGCGCTCTTCGTCACCCAGACCCTGCGCGCCAAGGGCGTCGTCGAAAAATTCGTCGAGTTCTTCGGCCCGGGCCTGGCGAATCTGAGCGTGGCCGACCGCGCGCCGCTCGCCAACATGACGCCGGAGTATGGCGCCACCATGGGCCTGTTCCCCATTGACGAAGCCACGCTGGATTACCTCCGCCAGACGGGCCGCACGGCCGCGCAGATCGCCCTTGTCGAAGCCTACTGCCGCGCCCAGGGCATGTTCCGAGATGCCGGCGCCCCCGAGCCGCGCTACTCGGAAGTCGTGGACATAGACCTGTCGACGCTCGTGCCCAGCGTGGCCGGCCCGAAGCGCCCGCAGGACCGCGTCGAAGTCCGCAGCCTGAAGGAGTCGTTCAAGAAGGCGCTGACCGCCCCGGTGGACAAACGCGGCTTCGGCCTGAAGTCGGAACAGCTCGGCGCCACCGCCAGCGCTGGCGACTACGGCACGCTCCACCACGGCTCCGTGGTCATCGCCGCCATCACGAGTTGCACGAACACGTCGAACCCCACGCTCATGATCGGCGCGGGGCTGCTGGCCAAGAAGGCCGTGGCGGCCGGGCTGACCGTTCCCGCTCACGTCAAGACCAGCTTTGCCCCCGGCTCGCGCGTCGTGACGCGCTACCTCGAGGCGGCCGGCCTCATCCCGGCGCTCGACCAGCTTGGCTTCCGCATCGTGGCCTACGGCTGCACGACCTGCATCGGCAACAGCGGACCCCTGCTGCCGGACATCGAGAAGGCCATTGCCGAAGGCGAAGTCGTGGCCGCCGCCGTCCTGAGCGGCAACCGCAACTTCGAAGGCCGGATCCACCCGCTCACGAAGGCGAACTACCTCGCGTCCCCCCTGCTGGTCATGGCCTATGGCCTGGCCGGCCGCATGGACATCGACCTGACGACCGAGCCCCTCGGCAAGGGCCGCGATGGCCGCGAGGTGTTCCTGAAGGACATCTGGCCGACGATGGAAGAAATCCGCACCCTGCTGGCCGCGTCGGCGCGGCCCGAGATGTATGTGCAGATGTATGCCGACGTCATGCAGTCCAGCCCCGAGTGGTCGGCGCTGCCCACGCGCACCGGCGCGGTCTACGCGTTCGAACCGGAATCCACCTACATCCGGGAGCCGCCGTTTTTCGAGGACTTCAGCGCCGACGTGCCGGGCCTGCGCGACATCCGCGGGGCGGCCGTGCTCGCCCTCCTGGGCGATTTCATCACGACCGACCACATCTCGCCTGCCGGATCGATCTCGAAGAAGAGCCCGGCCGCCCAGTATCTGCTGGAACGCCACGTGGCGCAGGAGGACTTCAACTCCTACGGCTCGCGCCGCGGCAACCATGAAGTCATGATGCGCGGCACCTTCGCGAACATCCGCATCCGCAATCACCTGGTCGCCAAGGAGGGCGGCAACACGCTGCATTTCCCCAGCGGCGAGGAAGTCTCGATCTTCGAAGCCTCCGAGCGCTATCGCCGGGCGGGCACGCCGCTGGTGGTGCTGGCGGGCAAGCTCTACGGCGCCGGTTCGTCGCGCGACTGGGCCGCCAAGGGCGCGCAGTTGCTCGGCGTGAAGGCGGTCATCGCCGAAAGCTTCGAGCGCATCCACCGCAGCAATCTCGTCGGCATGGGCGTGCTGCCGCTGGAGTTCCTCAGCGGCGCCAGCCACCAGAGCCTCGGGCTCACGGGGCGCGAACGGTTCACGATCGACGGGGTCGCCGGCGGCCTGACGCCCGGCAAACTGCTGACCGTGACCGCCACGTCGGCCGACGGCAGCCAGAAGCGCTTCCAGGCCAAGAGCCGCGCCGACTCGGCCCTCGAGATCGAGTACCTCCGCCACGGCGGCATCCTCCCCTACGTCCTCCGCCAGGGCCTGAATGGGAAATAGTACCGACACGGGGAAGTCACAGCGCATTCGATTGGCCACAAAGAAGCACAGAAGGCGCAAAAGGGCCGGCGAGAAGCCCCGGATCGTAGTCGGACAGACGGGAGAATGGCACCGGCATGGATGAGGGCATCAAGCGGCTGTGTGACGTCATCCGGGAGACGAGCTTCTCGATTCACCGCTATCATCGCCATGGTCACAGCGAAAGGATTTACGAGAACGCGCTCGCACACCGCCTTCACGCACAGGATATCCGTGTCGCTCAACAGCACCCCGTGTCGGTATATGATGAAGATGGCTTCCTCTTGGGTGATCTCGTAATCGACTTGCTCGTTGACGAACGCCTTATTGTGGAGTTGAAGGCTTGCAAGGGTCTTGCCGATGAGCACGTCGCGCAACTTCTAGGCTACTTGCGCGCAACCCGTATTCGACACGGCATTCTGGTGAATTTTGGGGCCGAAAAACTCGAAATCAGGAAGTATATTCTGTAGGGGAGCCTGTCAGCCGCCGACAGGCGCACCCCCGTCTGTGCCTTCTGTGCCTTTTTGTGGCTAACTCCTAAAGGAGACAACGAGATGATGCGTAAGGAAAAGGATGCGTTGGGTGAGGTGCTGGTGCCGGAGGATAAGTACTACGGGGCTCAGACGCAGCGCGCGTGCGGGAACTTCAACGTCGGCCGCGAACGCTTTCCCGTCGAGTTCATCCGCGCGCACGCGCTGGTGAAGAAAGCCGCCGCCATCGTCAACACCCGGCAGGGACTGCTGCCCGCGAACGTCAGCACGGCCATCCAGCAGGCCGCGGACGAAGTCATCGCCGGCAAGTTCGACGATCACTTCCCCCTGCCCATCTGGCAGAGCGGCAGCGGCACGCAAACCAACATGAACGTCAACGAGGTCATCGGCAACCGCGCCAACGAGCTGCTCGGCGGCAAGCGCGGCGAGAAGAAGCCGGTCCACCCCAACGATCACGTCAACATGTCGCAGTCCACCAACGACACCGTGCCCGGCTCGATCCACATCGCCGCCACGATTGCCATTTCCGACAAGCTCTTCCCCGGCCTCGACCGCCTCGCATCCGCCTTTCAGTCAAAGGCGGCAGCCTTTGACTCCATCATCAAGATCGGCCGCACGCACCTGCAGGATGCCACGCCCCTGACGCTCGGCCAGGAGTTCTCCGGCTATGCCGCGCAGTTGCGCCTGGCCAGGGCCGGCATCGCGGCCGTGCTGCCGCAACTCGCCGAGCTTCCCATCGGCGGCACCGCCGTCGGCACCGGGCTCAACACCAAGGCCGGCTACGACCAGCTGATGGCGGAGGAAGTCAGCCGCCTGACCGGACACGCCTTCCGGGTGGCCGACAACAAGTTCGCCGCCATGGGCGCCAACGACGCCGTCGTGGCCACCTCCGGCGCACTCAAGACGCTGGCGGCGGCCATGATGAAGATCGCCAACGACATCCGCTGGCTCGCCAGCGGACCGCGCAGCGGCCTGGGCGAAATCACGACGCCGGCCAATGAACCCGGCAGTTCCATCATGCCTGGAAAAGTGAATCCGACGCAGTGCGAAATGGTCACCATGATCGTCTGCCAGGTCTTCGGCAACGACACCGCCATCGGCCTGGCCGGCACGCAGGGCAACTTCGAACTCAACGTCTACAAGCCGCTCTTCGCCGCCGCGATTCTCCAGTCGATCAACCTGCTTGGCGATGCCTGCGCGTCATTCGCCGAACATTGCGTAGAAGGCATCACGGCCAACGCGGCTCGCATCCAGGAACTGGTCGATCGATCGCTGATGCTCGTGACCAGCCTCAATCGCCACATCGGGTACGACAAGGCCGCCGAGATTGCGCTCAAGGGCTGGCGCGAGGGCCTGACCCTCAAGCAGGCCGCGCTGGGATTGGGCTACGTGACCGAAGCGCAGTTCAACGACTGGGTCCGCCCCGAGAAAATGCTCGGCCCCACGCCGTGAGGCCAGGCACGGCATCGTGTGAAAGGGTGTTGCCGCGGATCGGAAACCGGACGGGACAGCCGCATGCCTGACCACGCGGACATCGTCCTGGCCACGCGCAACGCGAGCTACCATCATACCTCGCTGGGGCTGCGCTGCCTGCTGGCCAACCTGGGCCCGCTGCGCGAACGCGCCGCACTCCTCGAATGCGGGCCGGATACGCCGCCGGATCAGATGGCCGCGGAAATCGCCGCGTACGCACCGCGCATCGTGGGCCTCGGCGTCTATATCTGGAATGCGGCCGCGATGGCCACGCTCGTGCGGCAACTGCGGACGCTGTGCCCGGGGGCCGTGCTGGTCCTCGGCGGCCCGGAACTCGCCTACGACGTGGACACGCATCCGCTGGCGCCACTCGCGGATTACCTGATCAGCGGCGAGGGAGAACGGGCCTTCCGCGATCTTTGCGCCACCCTGCTTGGCAACGGGCGCCCCGTCGATCGGCGGCAGACGTCGCCGCGCCTGGACCTTGCCACGCTCGTCCGGCCGGATGATGCCTATACCGCCACCGATGACCTGTCCAGGCGCGTCGTGTACGTCGAAACGTCGCGCGGCTGCCCCTTCGGCTGCGAGTACTGCCTGTCCTCGCGCGACCGGCAGGTGCGCGCCTATCCCCTGCCCGCCACGGTGGCCGGCATCGACGCCCTGCTGGCGCGCGGGGCGCACGTCCTCAAGTTCGTCGACCGCACCTTCAACCTCGACATCCCGCGTGCCATCGCGATTCTGGACTTTCTGCGGGCGCGCGCCACGGAGGGCCGCGCCTTCCAGTTCGAGATGGTCCCCACTCGCTTCCCGCCGGAATTGCGCGCCGCCATCCGCGCCTTCCCGCCCGGATCCCTGCGCCTGGAGATCGGCATCCAAAGCATGGACCCGGCTGTCAACGCCCGCGTCGGGAGACCCATGGACGCCGCCGCAGTGGAAGACACCCTCGCGTTCCTGCAGCACGAGACCGGCGCCGTCGTCCACGCCGACCTGATCGCCGGACTGCCAGGCGAAACGCTGGCCGGGCTGGCCACCAGCTTCAACCGCGTGCTGCACTACCGCCCGCGCGAGCTCCAGCTTGGGCTGCTCAAGCATCTGCGCGGCACCCCGCTCGCACGCCACGCGCCCGAGTGGGCCATGCGGTTCAATCCGGAGCCGCCCTACGAGCTGCGCGACAGCCGCCACCTGGGCGCCGCGGACATCGGACGCCTGCAAAGCTTCGCCTACCTGTGGGAGCGCCTCTACAACCGGCACGGCTTCACGCGCAGCCTGCCGCTGCTGTGGGAGCAATCCGCCAGCGCTTTCGACGCGTTCCTGTCATGGACGGACGCCGTGCGGCGGCGGGAGGGACGCACGCACAGCCTGCCCCTCGACAGCCTGGTGAACAACCTGTTCTGGTATCTGACGGGAACGGACGGCCCGCCGCTCGCGCCCGAGCGCGTGGCCGCCGCCCTGTGGGCTGACTACGATGCGCCCGGACGCGCCGCCCCGCCATGGCCGCTGCGGCCGTTCCTGAACATGAGCCGGCAGGACTAGGCACAGGCGCCGCCCCACCCGCGGCCGCGCACGCACCATGCCAGCCCGCAGGCCCTACCGCACGTGGTAGCCGGCCACGCGCCACTTGCCGTCCGACTCGCGCATGGTGATGATGCTTTCCAGCGCGCGCTCCTTGCGCTCACGAACGACGGTGTACTCCAGAACCACGTACTGTCCGTCAGGAGCCCCGGGCAGCGAATCCGAGTATTGCGCGGACGACAGGCTGCGCCCGCTCGAGCCCCCGAGGGTGTCCTGCACGGTGCGCATCGATTCCTCGAATCCCCCGCGCGACAGGGCGCGCTTCAGGAAGCCCGACGCGTCGTCCCACGCCTTGCCGAAATCCGCCTTGTCGACGTCGCGCAGCCACTGCTCGGCGGCAGCCTGCGCCGCGCGTTCCTCGGCCGGGTGGCGGGGCGCGGCTTGCACGTCGAGTTTGCGCACGATCTGAAAACTCACCGAACCCACAGTCACTGTCCCGCCGTGCACATACTCATAGGGCCCGAACATGCGCTGCGACGGCATCGCCTTGAGATAAAACGTCTCCCCGCTCCACCCTCGCGTCGGCAACATGACCACCAGGGCCACACACACGCACCAGCCTGCCAGGCATCTCATACTCAGTCCTCCAGTCGCGCTTCGATATCGCAGTATACGCATTGACGGCCAAAGGCGCAGCCAATTCGACGATCGGTAATTCTGCTTGAAGCCCCCTTTTGGAGGCGCTAGGCTATTGCACTCAGATACCGGAATTGGAATTGCAGATGAACCCGACCGCCATGATCAACGGCAGCGCAGCCCGTGCACCCCTCGGACGAGGGCTACGGCTCGGCCTACTCATGGGCGGCGGGTGCGTCCTCTAGCCCGGACTGGTTGACACCCGCATCCGCTGCCCGCAAACACCGGTCGGCGGATTTTTTGTGCCCGCATCCCGCCGCCAGGCCCAGAGGAAGGCACCGGACCATCGCGCGGGCAATCGATTGCCGCCATGATTTGCAGAAGGGTTGGAAGATTGGCCGCCAGAAAGCCAAGCAAGCGCAGCATGGTCGACGCCCTCGTCGGTCAGCTTTTGTGCCTTTTGTGCGTTTTCGCGGCCAACTCCGCTTGAAGGAGACCGTAATGAGTGAACGGGTTTATGTGTTTGATACAACGCTGCGCGACGGCGAACAGGCCGCCGGCAGCCGCCTGGACGTCCGCGAGAAACTGGACATCGCGCACCAACTGGCGCGCCTGAACGTCGACATCATCGAGGCGGGCTTCCCGCAATCGTCACCGCAGGATTTCGAGGCCGTGCGCATCCTCTGCGCCGAAATCCAGGGGCCGGTGATCTGCGCGCTGAGCCGCGCCGTGCTGCCGGATATCGACAAGTGCGGCGAGGCGCTGCGCGGCGGCACACGCACGCGCATCCATACCGGCCTGGGCGTTTCCGACGTGCACGTCATGGGCAAGTTCGGTGACGCCAAGTACGGCACCACCCTGGCCGCCAAGAAAGCCAAGCTGCTGGACATGGCCATCAAGGCCGTGCGCCATGCCAAGGGCTACACCGCCGATGTGGAGTTCTATGCCGAGGATTCCGGCCGCGCCGACCGCGCCTTCCTCTTTGAAGTCCTGCAGGGCGTGATCGAAGCCGGGGCCACGGTACTGAACATTCCGGACACCACCGGCTATGCCGTGCCGGAACAGTATGGCGCGCTGATCCGCGATATTCGCGTGCACGTGCCCGGTGCCGCCGGCGTCACCGTCAGCGCCCACTGTCACGACGACCTGGGCATGGCCGTGGCCAACTCGCTCGCCGCCGTGGCCAACGGCGCGCGCCAGGTCGAGGGCACGATCAACGGCATCGGCGAACGAGCCGGCAATGCCGCCATCGAAGAAGTCGTCATGGCGCTGCGCACGCGCGCCGACGTCTTCGGCGTCGAGACCGCGATCAACACGCGCGAGTTCTGCCGCACCAGCCGGATGGTGGCGGATGCGTTTCACATGACGGTGCCGCCCAACAAGGCCATCGTCGGGCCCAACGCGTTTGCCCACAGCTCGGGCATCCACGTCGACGGCGTCCTGAAGCAGCGCGAGACCTATGAGATCATGAGCCCGGAGGACGTGGGCGCGCAGGAGAGCCGCGTCGTGCTGACCGCGCGCACCGGCCATCACGGACTGAAGCACCGCCTGGAGAAGCTGGGTCACCGCCTGAGCGAGACGGAACTGGACCGCGTCTACCAGCGCTTCCTGGTGGTGGCGGACAAGAAGCGCGAGGTGTTCGACGAGGATCTGAACGCCATCATCCGCGACGAGATTCACCCCGTCCCCGAGACGTTCCGGATGGAGTACCTGAATACGACGGCGGGCACGGGCACGATTCCCACCGCCACGGTGCGCATCCGCCGGGGGGCACAGGCCACCCAGCAGGCCGCCTGCGGCGATGGGCCGATCGATGCCGCCTACCAGGCCATCTCGGCCGCAACCGGCATCGAGGTCAAGCTGACGGGCTACGACATCCGCGCCGTGTCCGCCGGCAAGGATGCCCTCGGCGAGGTGACCGTCCGGCTGGAGCCCGCCAAGGGCTCGGCCGTGCTCGGCCGCGGCGCGTCCACCGACATCATCGAAGCCAGCGCCCGGGCCTACCTGGACGGCCTCAACCGGATCGTCGCGGAACAGGGCTGACCGGAGTTCGCCCGCGATCCGACGCCACGGCAAACGGCGGGGACCGCCGTCTCCAGTTCGGTATTCATCCCGACTGGAGCCGGCCGTCCCGGCCGGTGCCACCGAGCGCCTTAAATTCCCCACTCCGCCCGCGCGGCCTGCATGGTCTTCGTGGGGCCGCTGTGCCAGGCGTAGTGCGCCTTCGGGTTCTCGCCCACCCAGCGCTCGTCCGCGGGCTCCGCGGCCGGCTGGAAGCGCGTGTCGCAGCTCAGGCGCCACCGGTTCGTGGTGTTGTTGGTGGAACCGTGCAGCGTGAACATGGTGATGATAATCACGTCGCCCGCCCGCATGTTCGCCGTCTGCCACTGCCCGCCGAACTGGCGCGTGATCTCAAGCGGATCGTTGGTGAACCAGCCCTCGACGCGATCGCGGTCCACGTCCATGTGACCGTAGGTCTCGCGCATCTTGGCGAACGTCGGAAGATTGTGCGAACCCACACAGATGGCGAGCGTGCCCTGCTCGATCGGGATGTCGCCGAAAGGCGTCCAGCAGGTGTGCAGGCGCTTCGAACCGCGCCCCATGTACACGTTGTCGTAATGCGCCCCCGTAAATCCGGTGCGCCCCACTTCGCGCAGCCACTTGTAGTCAAACGTGATCACGGACTCGCCAAAGTAGCGCGCGAAAAACTGCGTGATCGGATCCCCTTCGAGAACCGCCAGCACCGCCGGGTTGTGCGTGATGCTCTTGTTGCCCATCAGGCGCACGGGCTTGCCATCGGGATTGATCACGGCATCCATCAGGTCCGTGCCCGGCATGATCCGGTTGCCCTGATCGCGCATGAATTCCAGGATCGCCCGCCTGGCCGTCAGCACCCGTTCCCGCGGATGCAGCCCGCGCACGAGCAGGTACCCGTCCTCGTCCATGCGCGCCTGCAAGGCCGCGGGATCTTCCAGCAGGCCGTTGCAATCACGCAACTCGCCCAGTTCCGTCCCAAATTCCAATTCCTTCTCGCCGACATGGTACTTCATGATCGCCTTCCCTCTCTTGATCCGCACTGGCGCGCGGCACCCCCTGCCCACGTCGCGAATGATACCATGGGCCTCCCCGCCAGCCAGTCCCAAAAAGGACGCGGCTCGGCGGGACGCCTCGCCCCACCCTTTGCGAACCGTCCGCAGGTGGGGCGAGGCGTCCCGCCGAGCCGCTGGTCCCAACACGCCCCCGGGGGCCGCGCCCTATTCCTCCCCGTCGCCTTTGCGCAGCTCATCCTTGATGCGCTGAATGTGCCCGCGCCCCAGGCCCTTGACCTCGCAGCCCAGCTCGAAGTAGCGGCGGATCTTGTCGTCACTGAGGATGCCGAAGCAGTCAATCACCGCCACGGGATTACCCGCCCACTTGACGACGTCCGCCGGGTCCAGCGCCAGGTAGGGCGAATGCGGCACGGCAAAGATCACGGCCTCGACTCCCACCAGGCTCTTCGCCAGGTCCTGGCTGACGCGCAGATCCTTGAGCCCTTCCTGGTTGCGGAAGAACCGGCTCCACGACTGCCCCGGCGCGGGATACGTCTCCTGGGTCTCCAACTCGTACCAGTGCGGCACGTAGGGATCGTGCACGCGCAGGTCCGCGCCCATCTCCGCCAGCTTGCGAACCACCAGCTCGCTGCCGCTGTAGCGCGTGTCGCCCACGTCCTGCCGGTAGCTCGCCCCGCACACCAGCACTTCCGCGCCCGCAATGTAGTGCCCCATGTTGCGCAGCGCGTCGCGCGTGAGCTCCGCCACGTGCAGCGCGCGCGTGTCGTTGATATCGATCGCCGTCGGCGTGATGCGGAACACGCTGTCCCCATCCTCGAACCCGAGGATGTGCTTGTAGGCCCAGTAGCCCAGCCCGCCGTCCTTCGGCAGGCAGTAGCCGCCGATGCCCGGCCCCGGGAAGATGATGTTGCTGTGGGTCGGCCGCATCTTGATGGCCTTGATGACCTTGAGCAGGTCCACGCCATTGCGCTCGGAGAAGATGCTCCATTCATTCAGGAACGCCAGGATGGTGGCGCGGTAGGAGTTCTCGATGATCTTCGTGGTCTCGGACTCGATCGGCCGGTCCATCACCGTCAGCGGGAATTTCTTGGTGTTCAACACCTCGTGCAGGAATTTCTCAACGCGCTGGCGGGCGGCCGGCGTACAGCCTGAGCACACGCGCCAGAAGTCGCGGATGCTGGCCACGTATTCACGCCCCGGCATGACGCGCTCGAAGCTGTGCGCGAGCAGCGGCGTGCCCTTGAGCCCGCGCGCCGTGAAGGCCTTCTTCAGGATCGGCCAGGCCACGAACTCGGTGGTGCCTGGCGCCACCGTGGTTTCGATCAGCACCAGGCACGTCTCGGGAATGTGCTGGCCGATGGTGCGCATGGTCGCCTCGAGCGCCGCCATGTCCGCCTCGCCCGTGCGCATTTTGCCGAGGTCGCGCTTGACGTAATCGCACTGCACGTCGACCACCACACAGTCCGCCAGGGCGAGGCAGTCGCTGTTGTAGGTCGCCACGAGTGAGCGCCGGTCCTTCACGCAGCGCGCGATGATGGCATCCACCTCGGGGTCCTCGGCCTTGACCGGGGCTTCGCCGCGATTGAGCAGGGGGATCTTCCAGTAGCTGCGCGGGCTCGGGCGCTGGCAGCCGATCACCAGCTTGCTCGGCTTCCCCTTGGCGTCCACGGTGTCCGCCACGATGGCGGCCATGACGGCGCCCACGAAGCCGACGCCCATGACCACCACCACTTCCCGGCCTTCGGCGCGGGCCTTGGCGGCCAGCTTTTCCAGCCGCTTCATTTCAGCGGCATAATCGCCGGCCTTCGGCAGGGGGAAGGCTTCCCCGGCCGGACTGACGGATTGCGGCGCCTTGGGCTGCGGCTTTGCACGTTTGGCCATGTGGCACTCCTTGTCATGCGGCCGTCGCGTCACAGGATTCGCGACACACGCGCCATGGTAGGGTGACATCCGGGCGCAGGCAATCGCGAAGTGCGCAAGCCGGCGCTTCGCCTTTGCGCGATGTCGCGGCGCACGTGAATAAACGCCCCCACCCGCTCGTCCAATCCCACAGAAGGCAACCATGCAAGACCAGGGAGGAACAACCATGAACACATCCACGTGCAGCGGACTTCTGATGGTCGGGCTGCTGGTCGCGGCTGGTGCGCAGGCGGACCCCGGGCGCTGCGGGTACGCGCCGCCACCGGGCCGAACGTCGAGTCCCCATTCGTCGCGCGGCTGGGCTTCGCCGCCACCGCACGGCGCGCGGGCGCCCGCCTATGGGCGTTGCGCGCCGGCCCCGTATGCCTGTGCGCCGGCCGGCTACTGGACCTGGCGCCAGGAACGCTGCTGGGTGTCAGGACGCTGGGTGCCCCAGGTCAGTCCTTGCACAGGAACGCGCTCAGTCTGGCAGGCCCCGCATTATGAAACCCGTTGGGTGCAGGTCTGGATATCCGTCAGGGGGTAAGTCGACAGCCGCGCGCGCCCACGCCGGCCCCGCCAGCCCATCGACCGGCACGGCCCGGCGGCGCGGCAATCCCCCGCACCGGTCGCTTGACAGCCGCCATCCGAGACTCGACACTCCCTGCTTTGGGGGGAGGGAGACATGCTGATCACCGACCGGCCGCTGACCGTGGCGGAGCGCCACCAATGGGATCGAGACGGATATTTGCTGCTGCGGGGGTTGATTCCCTTGCCGCGGCTGAACGCCGTGCAGAAAGTGTTCGAGGGCGTCGTCGAGGATATCCTGCAGAAGCTGCAGAAGGACGGGCAGATCACGGACACCCATCCGGGCGCGCCCTTTGACCGGCGCCTTGCCGACGCGGCCGGGAAACGGGCCGGAACGTTCGGTCGCTCGTGGCGCAAGAAGCTGGCCAGCCACGCCGTGTTCGATCTGCACGCCACCCCCTCCCTGACGCACGTCATGCACCAGCTCATCGGCACGGACGTCATCGGCCACCCCGTCTTCAACGGACGCCCGAAATTGCCGGGGCAACAACTCACGGTCGTTCCCTGGCATCAGGATTCCGGCTATTTTGGCGCGGCTTCAGACAAGTCCCTGATTCTCACCACCTGGATTCCACTCGTTCCGGTGGATGCCCGCAACGGCTGCCTGCAGGTCATTCCCGGAACCCACAAGCTGGAACTGCGCCAGCACGAGCACGAAAAGCGCGAGGGAGACTTCCTCGAGGCCGACATGACCGGGATCGATGAGTCGCGAGCCGTCACCTGCGCCATGCTGCCGGGCGACGTCCTGATCTTCAACAACCTGACCATGCACCGCTCGCTCGAGAGCGTGGCGCCGACGATCCGCTGGTCCATCGACCTGCGCTTCATTCGCGACGGGGATCCGCTGGGCGCCATCGGCTGGCACGACCCCGCGTTCAAGTGGGTCATCCGCAGCGACCAGCAGCCCGTCACGACCTACGACGCCTGGATGGCGGACATCGCGCATTGGCCGTGGTGACTTGTTCCCGCTCGCCGCGCCCGCTATAGTCGCCGGATGTCTACCGCTCCCGTAACCTGTCACCCCGGCATCAGCGGGCGTGACCGGCGCAATGCCGGGCTCAACATCGCGGGCGAGTTCATCTGGGGCTTTCAAAGCGCCTGTGTGGCCCCCATGACCGTGCTGACGCTGTTGCTGCGTCACTACGGCGCCGGCGAGCGCATGCTGGGGTCGCTGACAGCCATCGAGAGCGGGCTGGTCGTGCTGCCGCAGATGCTGGGGCTCTACCTGTTCCGTTCCCTGCGCGCGCGTAAGCAGCGGATTGTCATCTGGCACCTGTGCATCCCGGTTCCGCTCATCCTGCTCATGGGCGCGATCGTGCTGACGCTCGATGCACGGGCCTCGCCGGCGGTGGTGCGCTGGCTGCTGCTGGGATGCTACGCCGCGCTCATCACCTCAATCGGCATCATTGTCGGCGTCTGGATGGACTGGCTCGCCCACCTGTTCCACACCCGCATCCGCGGCACGGTCATGGGGCTGACCTTCTTTGCCGCCGCCATCGGCGGCACGGCGGGCGGGGCGCTGGCGGGGCGCCTCCTGACCTTCGCGCCGGACGCACGCACGTACGGCCTGCTCTACCTGGGCGCGGGCCTGCTCGCGGCCTGTTCGATCGGCCTGTTCGGCTTCGTCGACGATCCCGCCGACGACGAGGGCGCCGACGACACGCGCTTCTCCATGGCCCAGGTCCTCGACCGCTTCCGTCACAGTCTCGGGGATCTCAACTTCCGCAATTTTCTGCTGGGCCGCTTTCTGACGGCCTGCGGCTTCTGCGTGGGACCCTTCATCGCCTTGCATTACCAGAGCGCGGCGGGGGGCGGGTTGTCCGATGGCACGCTGGTGACCTGCGGCGCCTCGGCCACGCTGACGGCGGCCTTGGCAAACATCGTGCTGGGCCGCATCGGCGACAAGCACGGGCACCGCATCGGCATCATTGTCGGCGCGCTGGCGCAAGTCCTGACGCTCGTGCTCCTGCTGACCGGCCAGGGCCTTGCCTTCTGCATCCTCACCTACGCGGCGATGGGCATTTGCGGCGGCGCGGGAATCGTGTCGCACAACAACATGCTCTTTGAAACCTGCCCGCATGATCATCGCCTGGCGCACATCACCGTGGGCAATCTGGTCATGGCCGGCCCGCTGTTGACCGCGCCGCTGCTGGCCGGCTGGCTCGCCGAAGCCCAGGGCCTGCGGATGCTCTTCGGCGCCAGCCTGGCCGTCAGCGTACTGGCCACCGTTTGGCTGATCCGCTTTGTCCGCGACCCGCGCGAAGAACTCCTGAGCGGTATGTAGACTGGAGCGCCCGTCGGACCACCCACCCTGCGCCCCCCGAGATCCCCTCCCCCGGCGGGGTACGTGAAGCGGGGGTGGGTCCCCCCCGGGGGAAGAGCCGCACCCCGTCTCGCTCCCGCAACCCACTCGACCTCGACACGGCGGCCTGCCATACTGGGCCAACATGAGAGGAGCGTGTCACCATGCGTCGCACCCCAAAGCCCCAAGCCGGCCCCCCACAGGCCCTGCGTTGCGAGTACCTCCAGAATCCCATCGGCCTTGACGACGCTCAGCCGCGCCTGTCCTGGCAGGTGAGCGACACGCGGCGAGGCGCCGTCCAGACGGCCTATCAGATCGTCGTGGCCACCTCGATTGATCTCTTGAACGTCGAGGCGCCGGATGTGTGGGATTCGGGCAAGGTGAAGTCCAACGTCACCGCCCACATCCCGTACGAGGGGCCGCGCCTGAAGTCCCGCCAGCGCTGCCACTGGATGGTCCGCGTCTGGGACGCCAACGACGTGGCGACTCCCTGGTGCGCCCCGCAGTGGTGGGAGCTGGGCCTACTGCGCCAGCGCGACTGGGCGGCGCAGTGGATTGGCCTGGCGCGCGGGCCCGCCGAGTCCCCGCTGATCCCCTGCCCGTACCTGCGCCGGGAGTGGGACGTGCGCGGCCCCGTCACCACCGCCCGGTTGTACGTGACCGCCCTCGGCGTGCACGAGATCACGATCAACGGGAAACGCGTGTCCGACGCCGCCTTCCTGCCGGGCTGGACGGACTACCGCAAGCGCATCCCCTACCATACCTTCGATGTCACGGCCCTGGTACGCGAGGGGCGCAATGCCATCGGTGCCATCCTCGGCACAGGCTGGTATGCCGGAAATCTCGCCTGGCTCAAGCAGTTCTACGGCCATCAGCCGCGGCTGCTGCTCCAACTCGAATTGACGCGCGCGGACGGTTCGCGCCAGCGCCTGGTGAGCGATAACGCCTGGAAGACCGCCACGGGACCATTGCTGCAGTCAGACATGCAGATGGGCGAAACTTACGATGCGCGGCTGGAGCATCCGGGATGGGACCTGCCTGGCTTCGACGACAGCACCTGGCGGCCGGTCGAGACCGACCCGCTGCTGGATGTGCCGTTGGACGCGCATGCCGGACCGCCGGTGCGCGCGCTGACCACGCTGCCGGCCCGCTCTCTCAGCGAACCCGTCCCCGGGCGCTATGTGTTCGACCTGGGCCAGAACATGGTGGGGCACGTGCGCCTGCAGGTGCCCGCCGGACTGCCGGCCGGGACTGAGCTCACCCTGCGGCACGCGGAAGTACTCAACCCCGACGGCACGCTCTACACCACCAACCTGCGCACCGCCCTCTCGACGGACCGCTACCTCACGCGCGGCGACGACGAACGCTGGGAGCCGCGTTTCACATTCCACGGCTTCCGCTACGTCGAGCTCAGCGGCGTCCCCAAGGCCCCGGGGCTCGAAGCCGTCACCGGCATCGTGCAGCACTCTGACCTTGCCTTCACGGGCACGTTTACCTGCTCGCATCCGCCGCTGAACCAGCTCCAGCAGAACATCCAGTGGGGCCAGCGCGGCAACTTCTTCGAAGTGCCGACTGACTGCCCGCAGCGCAACGAGCGCCTCGGCTGGATGGGCGACGCCCAGATCTTCTGCCGCACCGCCTGCTTCAATGCCGACGTCGCCTCGTTCTTCACCCAGTGGATGACGAACGTCGTGGACGCCCAGCGCCCCGACGGCAACTTCACCGACGTGGCCCCGGACGTGCTCGACCCGGCCACGAACCACCCCGCCCCCGGCTGGACCGACGCAGGCATGATCGTGCCGTGGACCGTCTACCGCTGCTATGGCGACAAGCGCCTGCTCGACCGCCACTACGAGGCCTTCAAGCGCTACATCGCCTGCCTCGTCCAGCGCAGCCCCGAGTGCATCGGCCCGGATGACGGGTATGGCGACTGGCTGCAGGTGGATACCTTTACGCCCCTCGACCTTATCGCCACGGCCTACTTCGCGCACAGCGTGGATCTCATGGCCCGCATCGCCGGCGTGCTGGAACGCCACCCCGACGTCCGCCGCTACACCTCCCTGCTGCGCCGCATCCGCCGCGCCTTCCAACGCCGCTACGTGACGCCCGATGGCCGCATCGTGGGCGACACGCAGGCCGCCTACGTCCTGGCGCTGGCCTTCGACCTGCTTCCCGACGCGCAGCGCGCGGATGCCGTGCGGCATCTCGTGCACCAGATCAACGACGGGCGCTCGACGGTGTGGCCCTACCACAAGCGCGCGGGCCACCTGTCGACCGGCTTCCTGGCGGTCGACAAGATCTGCGCGGCGCTGGCCGACGGCGGGCGCCTCGATCTGGCGTACAAACTGCTGCTGAACGAGGACTACCCGTCGTGGCTGTTCCCGGTGAAGAACGGCGCCACGACCATCTGGGAACGCTGGGATGGCTGGACGCCGGAAAAGGGCTTCCAGGACCCCGGTATGAATTCCTTCAACCACTACGCCTACGGCGCGATCGGCGAATGGCTTTATCAGACCGTGGCCGGGCTCGACCTCGCGGACGACGGCGCCGGCTACACGGCCCTCCGCATCCACCCGCGCCCGCCGCCGCCGGGCCCCGACGGCAAGCTGCCGCTCACGCAGGCCGCCGCCACGTATGACGCGCCCACCGGCCGCATTCACAGCGGCTGGAAAATCGACCACGGCCAGTTCGCCCTGGACGTCACGATCCCCGCCAACGTGCGCGCCACCGTGACGCTGCCCGGCGCCACCCGCACCGCCGTCACGGAAACCGGCGTGCCGCTGACGGAAGCCGATGGCATCATCCGCGCCTGGGACGATGCGGATGGCGTGCAGTGCGAGGTGGGCGCCGGCAAGTATCGCTTCGCCTGGCGGCTCACCGCGTCGAAAGGATGAGGGACCCATGCGCCGCCCGGCCTGGCTTGAGCCCGTGGATCACACGGCGGACGCCGGGTTCGTCGTGGGTGCTGCCACGCTGCCCCAGCTGTTCGAGCGGGCGGCGCGGGGGCTCTTCGCCTTGATCGGGGACTTGGACACCGTACGAGGCATCGACGAGGAATGCATCGCGATCACCGCGCAGGATTTGCCGGCCCTGATGGTGCAGTGGCTCTCGGAACTCAACTACCGCCACCAGACCCTGCAACGCGTCTACGGACGATTCGCGGTCGAGTCCGTGACCCCCACGTCCCTCACCGCCCGCGTCCGGGGCGAACCCATCGATCGCGCCCGCCACCGTCTCTACACGGAGGTGAAAGCCATCACGTTTCACGGCCTGCAAGTGGACCAGGTCGGCCGCCGCTGGCGGGCCCGGGTGATTGTCGACCTGTGACGACAAGGGAAAAAGGAATAGGGTTCGGAAACGGCACCCGGCAGAGGGGAGCCAGCCGCACCGGCCAATCGTTCGCGACGATAGACCGCCGCTCTGACACCTGAGTCCCAAACCCTGAACACGACTCCCTGAACCCGGCGCCAAACATGAATCGCTCCCGCCTCAACAAGTTGTCCGACACCCTCTGGGAAATCCCCCCGACGGGTGGCATGCGGGTCCCGGCGCACCTCTATGCCACGGAGCGCATGATTGACACCATCCTGGCGGATAACGCACCGGAGCAGGCCGCCAACGTGGCGCACCTGCCCGGCATCGTCCGCGCCTCGCTCGCCATGCCCGACATCCACTGGGGCTATGGGTTCCCCATCGGCGGCGTGGCAGCCTTCGATGCGCACGACGGCGTCATTTCGCCCGGCGGCGTCGGCTACGACATCAACTGCGGCGTCCGGCTCATGGCCTCGCCCCTGACGCGACAGGACCTCGGCCCGCACCTGCGACGGCTCGTGGAGGAACTCTTCCGGCGCGTACCCAGCGGCGTCGGTTCGGCCGGACCGCTGAAACTGACGCCGAAACAGATGCGCCAGGTGGCGGTCGAGGGGGCGGGGTGGGCCCTGCGCCAGGGCCACGGAACCCCGGGCGACCTCGCGTACATGGAGGAGCACGGCTGCATCGGCGGCGCGGATCCGCAGCGCGTCTCCGAGCGGGCCTACGAGCGCGGAGCCGGCCAACTCGGCACGCTCGGCTCCGGCAACCACTTCCTTGAAATCGGCTACGTCTCCGAGATCGATGACGCGGCGGCGGCACGCACGCTGGGACTCGCCCTGGACCAGTTGACCGTGATCATCCACACAGGCTCCCGCGGCTTTGGCCACCAGACCTGCGAGGACTACCTCGGCCTCATGGACCGGGCGGTGGGCAAGTACCGCATCGCGCTACCCGACCGGCAGCTCGCCTGCGCGCCCATTCACTCCGAGGAAGGCCAGGCCTACCTCGGCGCGATGCGCTGCGCCATCAACTACGCCTTCGCCAACCGCCAGGTGATCGCGCACCGTGTGCGGGAAGCGTTCGCCGCCGTGCTGGGCCCCGGCGCGGGCTCCGCCGCCCTGCGCACCGTCTACGAAGTGGCTCACAACATTGCTAAGTTTGAAACACACGACGTCAACGGCGAAAGCCGGAAAGTCTGCGTGCATCGCAAGGGCGCGACGCGTGCCTACGCGCCCGGCCGGCCGGAAGTCCCCGCCGCCTATCAGGCCATCGGCCAACCCGTGCTCATTCCCGGCGACATGGGGCGCTATTCCTACGTCCTGACCGGAACGCCCCGCGCCATGGCCGAGACCTTCGGCAGCACGTGCCACGGGGCCGGGCGCGCCATGAGCCGGCACCAGGCGCTCAAGGCGGGCCGCGGCCGCGACTTGCTGCGCGAACTCGCCGGCCGCGGCATCGTGGTTCAGGCCCAGGACCGGCGCACCCTGGCCGAAGAAATGCCTGACGCCTACAAGGATGTCGCCGTTGTCGTCGATACCTGCGCCCGGGCCGGCCTCTCGAACAAAGTCGCCCAATTGAAACCGCTCGGGTGCGTGAAAGGGTAGCCCGCCAGGCAGGCAAGTGACGCCGCCTGCCGGCCACCGCGTTGACAGAAGCGTTGCATTTCGACACCCCGCGGAGTACTAGGGCTTTGTCATGGCACGCATTCTCCTGGTGGAAGACAACGAGATGAACCGCGACATGCTGCGGCGCCGACTGGAGCGCCACGCACACTCGGTCATCCTCGCGACGAACGGTCAGGAAGCGCTGGAACTGACTCGCGCGCACCGGCCGGATATCGTGCTCATGGATCTCGGCCTGCCCATCGTGGACGGCTGGACCGTGATCCGCATCCTGAAAGGCGACGCCGCCACGCATGCCATCCCGATCATCGCCCTGACGGGCCACGTCATGGCCACCGACGAGATGCGGGCGTTCGAATCCGGTTGTGATGCCTTTCACCCCAAGCCTGTCGATATGCCCGCCTTGCTAAGTGAAATTACGCGCCTCACGCCCCCGCCCCCTGCCACGCTCACCGTCACGCCAACGTGATCAGACCCGGCCGGCTCGCGCGCGCCCTGCATTCGAGACGTTTTTTCCATGACAACCCGCCTCTGCCTGCCTAGACTGCCGGCTAGGGAAACCGTTTCACCTGACCCGTCCAACGCGAAAGGTTGAGGCCCATGTTTCCGAAACCCGCCTGCTGGCCGTGCCGGATAGTCTGTCTGATGCTGCTCGCAACCGTCGCCCCGGTGGCGGTCGCCAGCGGCACCAACGATTCCCCAAAAAGCGCCGCCCACCTCAAGGAACTGACCATTGAGGAGCTGATGGCCGTCGAGGTGTCGACCGTCACCACAGCCTCGCGGCGCGAGGAGACCACGCTCGAAGCGCCGGGAACGGTCATCGTGATTGACCGCCGTCAGATCGAGCGGCGCGGATATATGACGCTGGTGGATGTGCTGCGCGATCTGCCCGGCATCGACCTCAGCCCAAACTTTTTCAGCGAGATCGGCACCCAGGTGGCCATCCGCGGCATTTCCGGAAACAACAAGGTGATCGTTCTGGTCAACGGCATGCGGATCAACCCGCCCGGCGGCGAGTACTACCCGCTGCGCACCGACCTGAGCGTCCGGCATGCGGAGCAGATCGAAGTCATCTACGGCCCGGGCTCCACGCTTTACGGCAAGGACGCCGTGGCCGCCGTCATCAACATCATCACGGAAACGCCGAAGCAGAACATGGGCGAAGTGTCGGCGGCCGCGGGGCCGGATCACACGCAGCAGGGCTGGGGCACCGTGGGCGGCCTCTTCGGCGACGATCATCAATTCAGCTTTCTCGGCCACGTCTACTACTTCCACTCCGATCTGACCGATGTCGACCACCACTACCCGGATTGGTGGGCGCCGTACCGGGAAATCGCCGCGCCCAAGGGATCCGGGACCACGCCCAACCGGCTCGACGACGGCCTCAACATGCTCTTCCGCCTCGAAGCGCCCGACACGTCGCTGCAGATTTTCCAGCGCGTCTCGCGTCGCAGCAGCTCGGAAGGCTTCTCCACCATTCTCGGCTATGCGCCGGAAGCCCGCTGGGAGGATATGTCCACCGTCATCCAGGGGGAGCACACGATGCCGATCACGGAAAAGACCCTGCTGGAATCCTCGCTCACCTACAACCGCTACGAAATCGATCCCGACTCGCGATACGTCTTTCCGTCGGACGACAAGACGTGGTTCTACGATGATTACAAGTATGGCCTTGGCACGGGGGCCAGCATCGAGGAGACGCTGCGCGTGGACGTCAGCCCGACCGTCAAGCTGCTGGCCGGCGGCATCGCCTCGTCCTATACCGTCACCCCGAAATCCACCGTCCCCGGCGGGGCCGACACGTCACGCGATATCAGCTCGCAGGCGGGCAGCTTCGTCTACTTCACGGAAAAGGGGAACCCGGCCACCCGGCAGGAAATCCGGCGGGCGGTAACGCTGACATACCAGACCTATGAGGGCTATGCCGAGTCGGCCTGGCAGTTCCTGGAGGATTGGAAAGTCATTGGCGGTCTGCGAAGCACCTACGACACACGCTACAGCGACACGCCCCTGTCGCCGCGCTTTTCACTGATTCACAATGTGAACCGGCACGTCACCGCCAAGTACACGTTCACCAAGGCGTACGTCGAGCCGGCCGCCTATTTCGGCAACGCGCCCTATGACAACGGCGCGATTCTCAACACCTCGAATCCGGACCTGGAACCCGAGGAGGCCCAGTCCCATGAGATCGGGCTCAATTACGTCGATGATCACTTCCACTGCGGCATCAGCGGCTACAGCACGCGCCAGGAAAACCGGTTGCTGGTCGCGGACTCCATCATGCCGCAGACCATTCTGATCGATCCGGTCTACATGGAGGACGGCTCGACGCGCATCCTGGGGCACACGGTGAACAGCGGTGACAGCGAATACCGCGGCGTCGATCTTTACAGCGAATGCCAATTCGGCAAGTGGAGCCCCTGGTTCTCCTACTCCTACGTCGAGGCCGCCGAGGACGGGTCGTGGAACTCGGCCGCGCTGGCCGGCTTGTCCGCCCACCAGGGACGCCTGGGAACCACGTGGGCGCCCTTCGAACGGCTGCTGCTCACGCCCAGCTTCTCCATCCGCTCACGCCCGGAGGCGGTGAAGGCCGGCGCCCTGGATTCTGAACTCGACACGCCCTGGCAGCTCGATTTCTACGCCCAATACCGCCTCACCGCGCAAGCCGATCTCTTCACCATGCTCTACAACGTGACGGACCACGAGTACGCACTCGCCGGCGTTACCGGCGATGCCGTTCCTCAGGAAACCTTCCACGGCATGGCGGGCGTTAAGGTTCGCTTCTAATGAAGCCAAGCCGACAGGTGGCAGACATCGGGAGACGCGCCCCCGCGCACCGCGCGAGGTGCCGCTTGGTCCTGCCTGCCTGCGCGCTCTTTCTCCTGGCGCTCCGCGTGCCCGCCGAGCCGCCACGGGAGTTCCACGAGCACGACATCAAGGCCGCCTTCCTCTTTCGCTTTCTGCAGCTGGTGGAGTGGCCGCCGGACACCTTTGCCACCGATGACAGCCCGATCATCGTCGGCATCCTGGGGCAGGACCCCTTCGGAAACGTGTTGGCTGACACGGTCCGCGGCGAAACCATCAACGGGCGCAGCATCGTCGTGAGGGAAGGGGCCAAGATGCACGATCTGCTCCCCTGCCACCTCCTGTTCGTGCCAAGCGCCAGCGTGAATGCCTCGGCCCTGCCGTTGCCGGTCCCGTCGCCGGCCGGCGTGCTGCTGGTGGGCGAAGGGCAGGATTTCATTCAGCAGGGCGGCATGATTCGCTTCTACCTCGATGGCAACCGCGTGCGGTTCGAGATCTGCCCGGAGGCGGCGGAGCAGTCACGCATCCGCATCCGCTCGCGCCTCTTGCGACTTGCCCGCATCGTGGAATGTGCGCCGCCCGTGGAACCATAATGTGAAACGCTTTTCTGAGTGGTCGCTACGGACCAAGTTGTCCCTGCTGGTCGCCTGCGCCAGCAGCGCCGGCCTGGTGGCCGCCTTCGGGGCGATCGCCGCCAACGAAATCCGCACGTTCGCCCCCCGCGCGCGGGAGAACCTGATCTCACAGGCCGCCTCCATCGGATTTCACGCCTCCACGTCGCTGGTCTTTGGCGATGACGAAGACGCCGCGTACACGCTGGAGGCGCTGGGGCTCAGCCGCGACATCGTGGCCGCGGCGCTCTACACCGCCGAGGGAACGGTCTTTGCCCGCTACCGGCGCGGAACCGCCCCGGACTCGTTCATCCCTGACCATCCGGCCGAGGACGGCTGCCGCTTCCTCGGCCGTCACATGGCCGTTTACCAGGCGGTCATGCACGAGGGCGAGCGCGTCGGCACCGTGTACCTGTTGTCCGACCTGGGCGGCGTGTACACCCTGCTCGTTCGCTATCTGCAGGTGGCCGCCATCCTGATCCTCGCCGGTATCGTCGTCGCGCTCATCGCATCGACCTTCCTGAGCCGGATCATCTCGGCGCCCATTTACAGCCTTGTGAACGTCGCGGAGAATGTCACCCGCCGTAAAGACTACACGCTGCGCGCCGAGAAACGCGCCAACGACCAGATTGGCGTGCTGATCGACGCCTTTAACGAGATGCTGGCCCGCATCCTGGAGCGCGACAATGAGCTGCAGCGCACACAAAGCGAGCTGGAGGTGCGCGTCCGCCAGCGCACGTCCGAATTGGAAGCGATCAACCGGTCCCTGTCGGAAGAGGTGGACGCACGCCGAACGGTGGAGGCGCAGCTGATCGTGGCCCGGGACCGGGCCGAGTCCGCCAATCGGGCCAAGAGCACGTTCCTCGCCAACATGAGCCACGACCTGCGCACGCCCCTGACGGCCGTCATCGGGTACAGCGAGCTGCTCGAAGAAACCGCCCGCGACCAGGGCCTGACGCAGTATGTGGAGGATCTGCGCCGCATCCAGGTGGCGGCCAATCATCTGCTCACCCTGCTGAGCGATCTGCTCGATCTCTCGCGCATCGAGGTGGGCCGCATGGAACTGCAAGCGGAGACCATCGACCTGCCACGCTTCATGCGCGAGTTTGAAGCCACGTCGCGCCCGCTCTGCGACATCAACCGGAACCGGTTTACGGTTGTCTGCGCGCCCGATGCGCGAACCATCTTCACCGATCGCACCCGCCTGCGCCAGGTCCTCTACAACCTGGTCAGCAACGCCGCGAAATTCACCAAACGCGGCGACGTCCGGCTGGAGATTGACCGCGTCAATTCCGAGCAGCCGGAGTCCCTGCGTTTTGCCGTCCGCGATACCGGCATCGGCATGACGCCCGAACAAATGAGCCGCATCTTCGAACCGTTCGTCCAGGCCGAGCCGACCACCGCGCTGACCTACGGCGGTTCCGGCCTGGGGCTGGCGATCTGCAAGCGGTGCTGCGAACTCATGGGCGGCAGCATCACGGTGGTCAGCACCCCCGGACAGGGCACCACGTTCACGGTGCTGCTGCCGCGCCAGGTCCTTCACACCGAGCCGGCCGGGGGACTTGAGGGGCACGGATTAAAGGCTCAGGGCGAAGGCACGTCCCCGTGACGGGGGACACGCCATGGGCATTTGTCCGCTCAAACGCCCGCGACGACGGTACGGTCGGCGCAAGCCCGCGCCGAAAGCCAGACCGTCACCCCATCCATCACCGCCACGACGCGGGGACATAGGCCGGCAGTTTTCGCGCCACAAACCGCGGTTCCAGCCTGGCAAACCGCTGCAGGCCGTTCTCCAGCGGAACGGGCGCCCACTCGTCGCCGATCAGCGGACGGGCGTAGCGGATAAAGTCGTCCGTCACGTCAATCCCATGGGGCGCCAGCCAGGCCGGCGGCAGATGCCGGTGGAAGTTCGCCACCTCGGGCAGCGGCACCTGGCTGTACCGTGCCTGGTAGCGTGCCCCCGGCTCGCGCAGAATGGTGGCCATCCAACCGGTCCCGCGCTCCTTCGCCACGACAACCGCATGGCGCCCCACCGCGAACGCCTCCTCCAGGTCCACCGTCGACGCGTACACGGCCATGGAGCGCTGGTCGCAGCCCGCGATCTGCCCGTTGGCCCAGCCCCGCGCCGCCAGCCCGACGTCGTGCAGCCGGTTGATCACCTCCTGCGCCACGGTCGTGCGGCTGGCCGCGTACTCGATGTGGCCAAACGCATCGCGTCGCGCCCCGAGGTCCCCGACCTCAAACCCCTCGCTCACCACCACGAGGCAGCGCTTGCTGCGCCGCAGTTCGTCGTTCACGCGCTCGACGAGATCGTCCAGCGTCAGCCCCGATTCCGTGAGGTACAGGTGCATCGGCCAGCGCCGCTCCGGATCGGCCAGGCGCGCGGCGGCGGGGATGAAGCCGGCGGTGCGCCCCATGGCCTGCATCACCAGCACCGGCCCGGCCGGCGAGAAACCGGCGTTCTCCTCGTTCATGTTCTGCGCCATGCAGGCCCAGTAGCGCGCCACCGAACCGTACCCCGGCGTGTGGTCGACGAGCTTGAAGTCCGGATCGCCCACGTCGTTGTCGATGGTCTTGGGCACGCCCACGCAGACCAGGTCCAGCCCGCGCGCCGCGGCGGCGCGGCTGAGCTTGTCGGCCGTGTCCATCGAATCGTTGCCGCCGATGTAGAAGAACGTGCCCACGTCATGCGCGGCAAACACGTCCAGCACACGGGCGATGTCGGGGCTCCCCGCGTCGTTGATCTTGTAGCGGCAGGTGCCGATGGCGCCGGCGGCGGGCGTGTGCGCCAACAGGTCGATTTCGCGCTGCGGCTGGGCGCTGAGGTCGAGCAGCTCCTCCTGGAGGATGCCCTCGATGCCGTGCCACCCGCCGTAGAGGCGGCCGAACGTCTGCGGATACGCACGACATCCCTCGATGACGCCACGCAGCGAGTTGTTGATCACGGGCGACGGCCCGCCCGATTGAGCGATCACGACTTGCCTGGCCATGCATGTCCTCCCGCGGCGCGTTGCCGGTCCGTGCTGATTGGTCAAGTCACGCGCCCTTGAACTCGGCCGCGAGCTGCGCGACGGTGGCCTTCGCATCGCCGAACAGCATGCGCGTGTTGGGCTTGAAGAAAAGCGGATTGTCGACCCCGGCGAATCCGGGTTTCATGCTGCGCTTGAGCACGATGCAGGTCCGCGCCTGATCGACGTCGATGATCGGCATGCCGTAGAGCGGGCTCGACGGATCTTCTTTGGCCGCAGGGTTGACCACGTCATTCGCCCCGATCACCACGGCCACATCGACGGTGGGCATCAGGGGATTGACGTCGCCGGGCTCGACGAGCTGCTCGTAAGGTACGCTGGCCTCGGCGAGCAGCACGTTCATGTGGCCGGGCATGCGGCCGGCGACGGGATGGATGCAGTACTTCACGTCCGCCCCGTTGTCTTCCAGCATCTGCCCCAGCTCCCGCACGGCATGCTGCGCCTGGGCCACCGCCATGCCATAGCCCGGCACGAAAATCACCGACCGGGCTGCCTCCAGCACGAAGTAGGCATCCGCGGCGCTGATGGGCTTCACCTCGCCGGTGACGGCCGCGCCCGCCCCCGCCGTGGCCCCCGAACCGAAGCCGCTGAACAGCACGTTGCCGAGCGAACGGTTCATGGCCTTGCACATGATCTTCGTCAGGATGATCCCGCTGGCGCCGACCAGCGCGCCCGCCACAATCAACACGTTGTTGAGAATGATGAAGCCGGCGGCCGCGGCAGCCACGCCGGAATAGCTGTTGAGCAGCGAAATCACGACCGGCATGTCCGCGCCGCCAATCGGGATCACCGAGGTCACGCCCAGGACCAGGCCGATCGCCATGACGGCATAGAAGGCGGCGTAGGCGGACGCCGCCGTGGGATCGTGGCAGACCACGGCGGAGGCGGCGAACGCCCCCACGATGATGAGCGCGTTGGCGGCCTGCTGGCCCTTGAACAGGATGGGCTTGCCCGGCATCAGTTCCGCGAGCTTCAGAAAAGCCACGAGGCTGCCGGAGAAGGTGACCGCCCCCACAATGGCCGTAAACACGATGGCAACCCCGGAATAGAGCGGACTGTCGGGTGCACCCGCCGGCAGAAGCTTAAAGTACGTCTCCCACCCCTCCACGCGCCACTTGTGAAACTCCGCCCAGGCCACGAGCATGCTCGCCAGCCCGCCAAAGCCGTTAAACAGCCCCACCATCTCGGGCATCGACGTCATCTTGACGGCATAGGCCGCGACGGCGCCGATGGCGGAGCCCACCACCATGCCCACCAGGACCCACTGAAACTCCATGCCCGCCAGCAGGCACGTCGCCACCACGGCAATGGCCATCCCCAGGCCGGAGATCAGGTTGCCGCGGCGCGCCGTGTCCGCGCGGTTGAGCATCTTCAACCCGATGACAAAGAGGGCGGAGGCGATGATGTAGAGGTAATTGATGAGCGGCTGAAGCGTCGCGAGGTTCACGGCTTGTCTCCACCCTTGCGCTTGAACATCGCGAGCATGCGGTCGGTGACGAGATACCCGCCCACCACATTGATCATGGCGGCGGCGACGGCGATCACGCCCAGGACCGTCACCCAGGCCCCGCCTTGCGGGAGCCCGGCGGCCACCAGGGCGCCGACGATCGTGATCCCCGAAATGGCGTTGGAACCCGACATGAGTGGGGTGTGCAATTGGGAGGGCACCTTGGCAATCAATTCAATGCCCAGGAACACGGCGATGACGAAGATGAAGAACAGCAGTCCCATCATGGGTGAATTCCCTTTCCTCCGGACGGCGCGGGGTTCCGGCCGAAACGCCGCCGCCCCGTCGGGCGGCGTGGGTCGTCTGGTGCAGCTGGCATCACCGTCCCCACGCCTTGCGCACGGCGGCATTCACGACGTCGCCGCGGTGCGTCACGAGGCAGCCCTTCACGATATCGTCTTCGGCGTTGAGCCGCAGCGTCCTGGCCTTCGGGTCCCAGATATGTTCGATCAGGCTGGCCAGGTTGCTGGCGTACATCTGGCTGGCGGGGACGGCCACGCGGCCGGGCAGATTGCCGAGCCCCACGACGCGCACGCCGCCCAGATCGCTTTCGGCATCGAGCTGAGAGCCTTCCACGTTGCCGCCGGTTTCCACCGCCATATCGACCACGACGCTTCCGGGTCGCATCGCCCGGACCATCGCCTCCGTCAGGATGCGCGGCGCGGGCCGGCCAAAGACCTGGGCCGTGGTGATGACGATGTCCGCCTCCGCACAATGCCTGGCCATCGCTTCGCGCTGGCGCGCCAGCTGTTCCTCCGTGAGCGCCCTGGCGTAGCCGTCCTTGGTCTGCCCCGTCTCGCCGAGATCGACTTCGACGAACTTGGCGCCCAGCGATTGAACCTGTTCCTTCACCACGGGGCGGGTGTCGAACGCCTCCACGCGCGCGCCCAGGCGTTTCGCCGTGGCGATCGCCTGCAGCCCGGCCACGCCGGCGCCGATGATGAACACGCGGGCCGGGGTGATCGTGCCGGCCGGGGTCATCATCATCGGCAGGATCTTCGCGATCCGCTCCGCGGCCAGGATCACGGCCACATACCCGCCAAGGCTGGCTTGCGAACTGAGCGCGTCCATCTTCTGGGCGATCGTCGTGCGCGGGATCAACTCCATGCTGATGGCGGACACGCCCTGGCGCGCGAGGGCTTCGATCAGGGGCCGGCGTGAGAACGGATCGAGGTGGCTGATGTGCAGGGCGCCGGACTTGAGCTCCGCGGCTTCCGTCTCGGAGGGCGGGCGAAGGCGGACCACCACATCGGCGGCGCCCAGGGCGGCGTGGGGGTCCGGGCACAACGTGGCGCCGGCAGCGCGATACGCCTCGTCGGGCACGTGAATCGACGCGCCCAGGCCGCACTGAACATCGACGGCCATTCCCAGTGCCGTCAGTTTCCGGACCGCCTCCGGGATCAGCGCGACGCGCTGTTCCCCCGGCCAGCTTTCTCTTGGCGCCATCAACCGCATGCCAGCATCCCCCGCTCCCTCGCCCTGCCAGAAGGAGTTTCGGGATGCTAGGAGGCACCCCTCGACGGGTCAAGGGCAAAGGACCCGGGCCAAGCACCAGCCGGATGGGCGGCAACCGGACATCATGCCCGGCGCGCGGAGACGATGAAGAGCGGGACGGTGGCCTTGTGGCGGACTTTGTCGATGGTCGTGCCGTACACAATGTCGCCGATGAGGCGATGGCCATGGGTCGTCATGGCGATCAGGTCGCAGCGCTGCGCGCGGGCCGTGCGCAGGATTTCCGTGGAAGGATCGCCCAACGCCAGGTGGTGCGTGCAGCTCACGTTCTGCTTGAGCAGCTGCGTCGAGACGCGGACCAGATAGGCCCGGTCCTCGCGCATCTCTTCAGACTCCGCCAGTTGCAGGTGGTCGAAGTTGCGTGCCACCCACCCGTCGGCCACGTGCACCAGCAACAGTTCCGCCTGCAGCAGTTTCGCGAGCGGACCGATTTCCCGAAGCAGGGCCGCATCCGCATCTGTGTGATCGAGCGCCACGAGTATCTTCTTATACATGCCTCACCCCCGCAGTCGCGTCATCCACGTCGTCAGCCCGCTGAAATCGAGGAGATACTTCACATTCAGAGTCACGATGATGCCCGCCGTTGTCCACGCCAGGATCTTGATCCACAGCGGGTTGGTGAACACCCCCATTTTGCGCCGGTCGCTGGTGAAAAGCACGAGGGGAATGACGGCGAAGGACAGCTGCAGGCTGAGGATGACCTGGCTGAACACCAACAGCTTGGCGGTGCCGCTGGCGCCATAGAGGATGGACACGATGACGGCCGGGATGATGGCGATCAGGCGCGTGATCAAGCGGCGCAGCCACGGGCGCAGCCGAATGCGCAGGAAGCCTTCCATGACGATTTGCCCGGCCAGCGTGCCCGTCAGCGTCGAGTTCTGGCCGGACGCCAGCAGGGCCAGCGCAAACAGCGTGCTGGCGACGGGGACGCCGAGCATGGGGCTCAGCAGCTTATGGGCATCGCCGATCTCCGCCACGTGGAATTCTCCCTGTTTGTAGAACGTGGCGGCCGAGACGATCAGGATGGCCGCATTGATGAACAGCGCGAACATCAGCGCGACGGTGGAATCCGCGGTGGCGTAGCGCACGGCTTCGCGCTTACCCGCTTCCGTTTGCTCGTACTTGCGCGTCTGAACGATGGAGGAGTGCAGGTAGAGATTGTGCGGCATGACCGTCGCGCCAAGGATGCCGATGGCGATGTACAGCATGTCGGTGTTGGTCAGGATTTCGGTGGTCGGAACGAAGCCCTTCAGCACCTCGGCCATGTCGGGGCGCGAGAAGAGTATCTCCAGCCCGAAGCACAGACCGATCGTGAGAATCAGCGTGATGACCAGCGCCTCGATGTAACGGAATCCCTTGTTCTGCAGGAACATCACGGCCAGGACATCGAGCGCGGTCAGGCAGACGCCCCACGGCAGCGGCAGGTCGAAGAGGAGATACAGGGCGATGGCCGAGCCGATGACCTCGGCGAGGTCGCAGGCGCAGATGGCCAGCTCGCAGAGGAGCCAGAGCATGTAGGCGACCGGTTTGGAGTAGTGATCGCGGCAGGCCTGGGCGAGGTCGCGGCCGGTGACGATGCCGAGCTTTGCGCAGAGGGCTTGCAGCAGAATCGCCATCAGGTTGGAGAGCATGATCACGCAGAGCAGGCTGTAGCCAAAGGCCGAGCCGCCAGCGAGGTCGGTGGCCCAGTTGCCGGGGTCCATGTAGCCGACCGCCACGAGGTAGCCGGGGCCCGAGAAGGCCAGCAGTTTGCGGAACCAGCTGGCATTTTTGGGGATGCGCACAGACCCATGCACTTCGGCCAGGCTGGGGGTGTCGCTTTCCATGCGCCAACTGCCGGCGGCGGCCTTTGGGACTTCGGTGTTGGGTTCAACCGGGGTCATGTTTGCACCGCCACGCGGATGTGGGGCAGCGCCTCTTCGCCGAGGTGCAGGTCCTGGTCGTTAAACCGGATATGGAGGGAGCCGCCAAAAGGTTCGCGTCCTGTCACCGTGAACTCTGCGCCGGGATAGAGCCCCATCGCACCGAGATAGCGTAGGAGGTTGGCATCTTCATCGCGCACTTCGGTCACACGCACCGTGGCACGCATGGGTGCCTCGGATAGCGGCACGCCGACAACCGCAGCGATTTGGCCATCTTTGGTGGGGATGGGAGAGCCATGTGGATCGAGCCTGGGGTCGGCGAGGGCCGCGGCCATGCGATCCTCCAGATCCTCGGAGATGACGTGCTCGAGGCGCTCGGCCTCGTCGTGCACCCGGTCCCAGGGAACGCCCAGTGTCTGCGCAAGATAGAGTTCGATCAGGCGATGGTGGCGAATGATTTCCAGCGCAACCTTGACCCCCGTCGGATTCAGGCGCGCGCCGCGATAGGGTGTGTAGTCGACCAGCGATGCCTTCGCACGGGCAAGGCGCTGAATCATGTTGGTCACGGATGCCGGCTTCTGCCCGAGGCGATCCGCCAGGGCGGAAGTCGATACCCACTGATCCCCAAGTTGGAGGTCGTAGATGGCCTTGAGGATGTTTTCGACGGATTGCGACAAGGACATTGGCTCACCTAATAAAAGATTTAGGTGAGACTAAAACAGTGCCGCGCGAGGC
>JAIOPI010000027.1 GCA_021413965.1 Lentisphaerota bacterium
CCCTGGACCCATACAACCTCCGAACCCTCATCGACGCCCAACGCGCCAAAATCATGGCCCGCCTTCGGTAACATTCATTATGGCGCAACCATCTCGAGGACCCGGTACCCTTCGGTAACGTTTTATTCTGGCGCAACGCGGCGGGACCGTCGTGGCCGATCGGGAGACCGGCGGGGACCGCCGGCTCCAGTTCGGATGGCATGGACGCCTGAGCCTGCGGTCCCCGCGGGGCGGGTTTTCGGATAGGCGCCCCGGGCCGTGGCTTCGCGGTGGCTTCAAGGTGTGGCCACGGTGAAATGTTGACGATTTGAGGCGGGGGTCAAGGCTGGGACGCTTGTAATCCGAAGCGGAACATGCACAATGCCCGCTTCCCTTAACCCGGAGTCTCGCATGCATGATGCCGAATTACAGGTGGCCCTCGACGCGGTGCGCGTGGCCTGCGAACTGAGCCGCCATGTCCGCGCCGCGCTGGTCACCGACGATACGCTCACCAAGAAGGACCGCTCGCCCGTTACCATTGCCGATTTGGGCGTGCAGGCGATCATCAGCCACCATCTGCATGCGCGTTTTCCTGCAGACCCGCTGATGGCGGAGGAGGAAGCGGACGTCTTGCGCGAGCCGGCCAACGCCGAGCTGAAGCAGAAGGTGCTCGAGCACGTGGCCCGGCTGCAGCCCGCGCTGGGCGAGGCGGAGGTCATGGCAGCCATCGACCGCGGCCATCACCGCGGCGGCGCGTCCGGCCGGTTCTGGACGATGGATCCGATCGACGGGACCAAGGGGTTCATTCGTAACGACCAGTACGCCATTGCGCTCGCCCTGATCGAAGACGGCGAGGTGGTCCTGGGGGTGCTGGGATGTCCGAGCCTGCCCGGCGGCACGCTGCATCAGCGCTCCGGCATCGGGGCTATCTTTGCCGCGCGTCGCGGGCAGGGCACGACCATGAGCGGGCTCGGGCACTCGGCGTCGCGCGCGGTGTCGGTGTCCGAGGTGGTGAATCCGGCCGACGCCGTGATCTGCCAGTCGGTGGAAACCGGGCACACGTCGCACGGGCGCGCGGCGCGCATTGCGTCGCGGCTTGGCATTACGTCGCCGTCGCTGCACATGGACAGCCAGTGCAAGTACGGGGTCGTGGCCCGCGGCGAGGCGAGCCTGTACATGCGTCTGCCCTCCAAGACGGCGGGGTACGAGGAAATGATCTGGGATCACGCGGCCGGCTGCCTCGTGGTGACCGAGGCCGGCGGGCGCGTGACGGACGCCATGGGCAAGCCGCTGGATTTCACGCTGGGTCGCACGCTCAAGGCGAACGTCGGCGTGATCGCGACGAACAGCCGCATCCACGATCGCGTCATTGCCGCCGTTACGGCCGTCATCGCGGAAGGGTGAGGGCGGCGCGGTGGCGTCCAGAGGGGCTGGGAACGCCGTCGCCGGCGTTCAGGCGCGCTTGCGGATGAGGGCGGCAAAGGCGCCGTCGGTCTGTGAATCCGGGGGGAAGAGCAGGTCCTTGCCGACGAACTTGCATTCGGGATGCCGGTTGGCCCACGGTTTGACGAGCTGCGAGTTCTCCTCGGGTTCCAGGCTGCACGTGCTGTAGACCAGCGTGCCGCCCGGCTTCAGCAGGCGGATGAGATTCTCCAGGATGGCGGTCTGGGTATGGCTTTGCGCCGTCAGGCGCGCCGACGTAAAGCGCCAGCGCGCATCGGGCCGCCGGCGCAGCACGCCGGTGTTGGTGCAGGGCACATCCGCCAGGATGCGGTCGAACGGCTTGTCGCCCACCAGCCTTACCAAATCCGGATCGCGCGCATCGCCCTTGAGCACCGTGGCCGGCGCCCGCATGCGGGCCAGGTTTTCGTGCAGCGGATTGAGGCGGTCGGCGTGCAGGTCGAGCGCGATCAGCTCACCCGTCCCGTTGAGCCTCTCGGCGATCAGCATGGCCTTGCCTCCCGGCGCGGCACAGGCGTCCAGGATGCGCTCCCCGGGCTGGGGCGCCAGCATCTCCACGGCGAGCAGCGTGGAGGGGTCCTGGATGACAAAGAGGCCGTCGGCGAATCCCGGCAGCTGGGGCACGGAAACACCGGAAGGGAGGGTCAGGCAGAGGTCGGGTCGAAAGGGGTGCGGCGCGGCCTCCACGCCCGCGGCGCGCAGTTGCGCGAGAAAGTCGGTGGCGTTGGTACGCCGGCGGTCGAGGCGCAGGACCACGGGCGGCCGGACGTTGTGCCAGGCGCACAGGGCGGCGGCGCCTTCGGGGCCGAACGTGTCAGTCCAACGGTTGACGAGCAGATCGGGAAACGATTCGCGCACGCCGAGGGGCTGGGCGGCGAGCTTGTCGCGGAGGATTGCCGCATTGTCGGCGACCCGGCGCAGGGCGTGGTTGACGAAGCCGGCGATGCCGGCGCCGCCGACGAGTTTGGCCGACGACACGGTTTCGTTCACGGCGGCATGGGGCGCCACGGTATCCATGAACAGCAGCTGGTAGGCGCCGACATAGAGGCAGGCCTGCACGTCGAGCGCGGGGCGCCGGGCGACCCACGGGGCGATGGCCCAATCCAGCGTGCGCCGGCGGCGGGCGACGCCATAGACGACTTCCATGAGAAAGGCGCGGTGCTGATCGATGGTGTCGACGAGCCGGTCGGGAAAATCGCCACTGATCAGCCACTTCGTGATGACGCCGGCAGCAAGCGAGCGTGAGTTCTCGCGGTCTGCCAGCAGGGGATCGGCGGCAACGGGTCGTTCCTTGGGGGCGGTCATGCCTTACGGTGCCGCAGCCGCTCCGGGCGGCAGGAAGGCGGCGGGGGGCTTGTCGTACTCCTGCATTTCCAGCCACTGGAAGAGCAGCAGGATCACGACGAACAGCACCGCCACAATGGCGAAGACGCCGGACAATGTGTAAGACGGTTCACGGCCGGCCGTGATGAAGTCCGGCGGTGCAAAGGTGGCGACTTCGCCGACTTCCTGGCCTTCGTCGGCCTGTTTGAGGACCAGCGGCTTCTTCTTTGAAATGGTGATTGCCATTGGCGTCATCCCTCTGCGCATTGCGCACCACGAACAGGATCGGGGGCTAGATTAGATCGTCGGCAAGGGGCGGGCAAGCAGATTTGCGCGGGGGGGGGCTTTGGGCCGCTGGATCAGGGCGGGGGTTGGGCGAGGGCCGGGCGCGCCTGCAGCAGGAGGGACCGGGCCTCATTGGCCTCCGCGTCGCGTCCGGCGGCCCGGAGGATCTCGATGGCGTGTTCGAGGAAGGCCTGGTAGGGCTCGCGCGTCGCGGCGGCGTTGGGGCCGGCCTGCAGATCACGGTAGACCTGGCGCACGTTGGCGAACAGGTCCGGGCGCGGGCCGCGCTCGTAGCGTCCGGCGGCCGGGTCCAGGTCGAGGTGCCCCTGGAGGAACGTGAGGGTGCTGGACTGGTAGAGCATGCGCTCGCACAGGGCGTTGTGGGGATCGCCGCCGCGCTGCAGGCCGCGCTGTGCCCAATACAGGGCCTGGGATTCGGGCAAGCGCCAGTCGAGCGGCCCGAACCGCGTGTCGAGCGCACGCATGGCGGCTGGATCGAGCCCGTATTGGCGCGCGAGCGCCGCCGCCGTGGGCGACCCGGGCGCGAGATCGGCACCGGCCAGGAACCCGCCCGGCAGCACGGCGTCCATTTCCACGGCGAGGCGCTGTTGAAAATAGAGCCAGGCCGGATCGATCCGCATGCCGAGCTTATGCTGGAACAGCCAGCCGAGCACGAAATGCAGGCGGGCATCGCGCGGGTTGTAGCGCAGTCCGTCTTCGCGCAGCAGCCGGATGCCGTTCTGCACCCACTGCCAGCGCTCTGCCGGATCCGTCATCATGGCGCTGACGTTGTAGGCCATGTTCCAGGCCTGGAACTCCCACGTTCCGGTGGAGCGCGGCTCGAGCTTGGTGATCCAGTCGGCGAGCTGGACCAGGTCGAAATAACGCCCGCGCTCCTGCAGGCTGGTGGCGTGCAACCAGAGCAGATCCGCCAGCACGCCGCGGAAGCCGCCCAGCACGATGGTGGAGAAGGCCACCAGGGGCGGGACGCCGTCTAGGGCGCTTTCCGGGGTCAGCTCCTGGCGGGCGCGGATGGCGACGAGTCCGGGCTGCTGCAACCCGGCCAGGCCGATCAACGCCGCCGCGATCCCGATCGGCAGGACGGACGGCAGGATTTTCATGGTGGTCGTGTCGGCAGCCACGATCATAGGCTCCCGCCCGGGGGCGTCAAGCGGGCGTCAGCGCCAGAAGGGGAGGGACATCATGAGCATGGCCGTGAAGACGCCGATGAGCATGCCCATGAAGACTTCGAGGCGGGTATGGCCGAGCAGTTCCTTTAGTTTCCGCTCGGACAGGTGATGCTCCTTGAACAATTCGTCCACAATCTGGTTGAGCAGGGCGGCCTGCATGCCGGCCGCGCGGCGCACGGTCGAGGCGTCGAACATCACGAGCAGCGCGAGGCCCAGCGAGAGTGCGAACAGGGGTTCGCCGAAGCCGACCCGGATGCCGATGGCGGTGGCGAGTCCGACGGCCGACGCCGAATGCGCGCTGGGCATGCCGCCGGTGCTCACCAGGTATTGGAAATCCAGCCGGCGGGTGCGGTAGAAGCCGCACATCATCTTGGTGCACTGCGCGACCATCCAGGAGGCCAGGGCCGCCCAGAAACACGCGTTCATCGCGAAGTTGTTGTTGATGGCATCCATGATTCACGCGCTCGAGCACCCGGAACTCGGCACCTGACGGAAGCATAGACCGGGGCTGCGGAGGCTGCAACCGGGATCAGTAGGCATTGCGGTTGGCGAACAGGGTTTGCAGCAGAATTTTGAAATCGAAGGCGAGGGACCAGTTCTCCAAGTAGTACAGGTCGTACTTCACGCGCTCCGCGATGCTCGTGTCGCCGCGCAAGCCGTTGATCTGGGCCCAGCCCGTCATGCCGGGTTTGGAGACGTGGCGCCACATGTAGCGTGCGACCTCGGTCTTGAACTGCGCCACGAAATGCGGGCGTTCCGGCCGCGGGCCCACCAGGCTCATGTCGCCCTTCAACACGTTCCAGAGCTGGGGCAGTTCGTCCAGGTTGTGTCGCCGCAGGAAGGTGCCGATGGGGGTGCGCCGGCCGTCGTCGGCCGAGGCAAAGACGGGGCCGGTGTCCTTTTCGGCGTCGGGCTGCATGGTGCGCAGTTTGAGGATCGTGAAGGTCCGCCCCTGCTCGCCGCAGCGCACCTGCCGGTAAAAGATGGGGCCGGGTGAACTGCGGCGGATCAGCAGGGCCGCCACGGCGATGATGGGAGCGGCCGGCAGGATCAGGATGGCCGCGCCGATGATGTCCTCGACCCGCTTGAGGACCCGGTTCCAGAAGAAATCCAGCGGCCAGGCGCTGACGCCCAGCAGCGGGATGTCGTCGAGCGACTGGACGTCCATGCTGGTGGTCATGAGATGGAAGAGGTCCGGCACGACATTGAACTCGATCAGGCGCTGCTCGCAGACCAGCATGATGTCCAGCATGCGCTCCGTGCCCAGGCCCGCGCTGGTGAGGATGAGCTGGTCGACGCGCTCGCGGGCCAGGATGTCGTCGAGCGCGGTGATGTCGCCCAGGATCTCGGCGGGCGCAATCTCCCGGACGGCGGCGGCCGGGTCCGTGCGCAGAAAGCCGATCACCTGCGAGCGCAGCATGTGCTCGGTGGCGAAGGTGCGCTTGAGGCGCGCGGCAATAGCGTCCGTCCCCAGGATCAGGACATGGTTGCGGCTGCGGCTGTGGCGCGCCAGGTTCCATTCGATGCGATAGAGCAGGTAGCGCTCGAGCAGCAGCAGCACCGGGATGGTGGCGCAGGAGAGGCCGACGACGAGGCGGGCGATGTCCAGGCTGCTCTGGACGGGGATGTCGAGTACGGCGCCGATGATCTGGCCCCACTCGTTTTGCAGCGTAAAGAGGAGCATGACGCTGAAGACCATGGCCAGTGCGCTGGCGCGCACGAGGCGCGGAATCTTGTTCACGAAGGCGCCGGTCTGGGGGCGCACGTAGAGCCCGTGGTAGCGCAGCGTGAGGAGCGAGAGGATGGCGAAGAGGGCGCCGAAGATGCCGTACACGGCGTAGACGCGCTCCGGGGGGCGGTGAATGATCGGGATCCAGCCGCTGCCGAACCGGATCCACACCGCGAGCATGAATCCGCCAAAGGCCGCCAGCGCGTCGCCGATGACGGCGACCAGGCTGAGCAACACGTCGGACGAGTCCCGTTCACGCATGACGGGATACTAGCCCCCCGGCGGTTTCAGCGCAAAAGCTTGTTTCTCGCGGCGGGGAAAACGGTCGACAGGGGTGGGGGCCTGCGGGTATCAATGCCGTGCGGATCACGCGGAGGGCGGCCCATGTCACAGCCATTTTCACCCATACCCACGGCCGGGCAACAGGCCCGGATTCACGGCACGCCGGGCGAGCAGCCGCGGCTGCGGGGGTTGCTGCGCGTGCTGCTGCCCATCCTTTGTGCGGTGGCCGCCGCGGGCTACCTGTTCGGCGCCGCCCTGCCCTGGGCGCCGCTGCCATTGCCTACGGTGGGCGGCGGTCTGGTCGTGCTGGCGCTCCTGCTTGCGATCGCCGTGCGCACGGCGTCCCGGCGCCTGGAATCGTTCGTCAAAGGCGCCCGTGGTGAAGAGGCGGTCGGCCGCATCCTGTCCCTGCTGCCCGGTGATTATGCCGTCTTTCACGGGGTGACCTCAGGCCGCGACGGGCAGGCGGACGACTGGGATCATGTTGTGGTTGGTCCTACGGGCGTTTTCGTTGTGGAAACAAAGAACTGGGAAGGGGCGATCCGGGTGGTCGACGACCGCGTGCTGGTCGGGGACCGTGAACCGGACCGCCCGCCGCTGGCGCAAGTTGAGCGCGCGGCCAATGGCTTGCGGGCGTTGCTGCGCCGCGTGTGCGAGGTGCCGGTGGCGGTCCAGCCCCTGCTGTGCTTCACCGCCCCGGGTGCCCCGGCGCGTCCGGTGGGCGTGGCCGGCGTGATCGTCTGCGCGGACCGCCACCTTCTCGACGCCATTCTGCAGCGCACGGAGGAATCGCTGGCGCCCGCCTTGCGGGCCAGGATCGAGACGGCGCTGAAGGATAGTCTCGTCCGGCTCTAGTGGCCTCTCTCCGTGAGCAGATTCGTGCCGGCCCGGCTCGCCCCTGCTGTTAAGATTTCCCCATTTCACCCTTGTTTTGCGGGGAAATCGACGCATACTGTCCCCATCGCGCTGGCGCTTCGGCGGGCGCCGCAGCCAGGCGTAAATGCGAACCACGGAGGATGGGCCCATGACCAAGACACAAACGATCGCGTCACTGGCGGAGAAGACTGGCTTGCCAAAGGCGCAAGTCGAGGGGCTTCTCAATCAACTGGCCGTGCTGGCCTATGCGGAAGCCAAGAATGGGTTCATGATTCCGGGCGTCGGCAAGTTGGTGCTGGTGAATCGCAAGGCCCGCCAGGGGCGTAATCCCGCCACCGGGCAGGTGATCGACATTCCGGCGAAGACGGTCGTGAAATTCCGTGTCGCCAAGGTGTGCAAGGACTCCGTTCTGGGCGCCTAAGGGCTCCGGAGAGGCGCGCGTCCGCCCCGGAGGTGCCGCGGCACGGCTGGGGCGGGCAGAGGCGGATGGGATCGCTCATTGCCGAGCCGATCCCATCCGCCTCTTTTTTTGTGTCATCCGGCGCCGAAATTTGGGAAAATTGCGGTTTCGGGTTTCGTCGGGAGATGCCGCGTTTGCCGGGAAACAGGGTTTCTGAACATGGTCAAGCACAGCCAATTCGTGCGCGCCTGGGTCGTGGGAACGTTCTGCCTGTGGATGATGGCCGGCAGCGCGGCCTGCGGCAAGTCCGCCACCCCCGAGCCTGCCTACGCGAATATCTGCGAGCGCCTGGCGGAACGCCTGCCGCGCGTCCACCTCCTGCACCTGGAAATGGGCGACCTGATCTCCAGCCGGGCCTGGACCAACATGCTGGCGTCCTTCGACTATGAACGGCTGTACTTCCTGCAGTCGGATGTCGACCAGTTTCGCAAGCGCGAAACCACGCTCGACGACGACTTGAAGAGCGGCGACATGTCGTTTGCCATCGAGATGTCCGACGTCTTTCAAGTCCGCCTCAGCAACCGTGTGGACTTTGTCGCCAAGCTGCTGCAGACGGGGTTCGACTGGACCCAGAACGAAAGTTACGTCTGGGAGCGCAAGGACGCCGCCTGGGCCGCCAACGAGGCGGAGTGGGATGACCTGTGGCGGCGTCGCATCAAGAACGAATACCTGCGCCTCATGATCGGTCGCGAACTGGAAGCTCGAACCAATGCGACCGCGGCCGCCGTCCTCACCAACCAAACCGTGCACACGACCCTGCCGCGCGACATGACGGTGGAGGTCCTGGATGGGGATGCGAGTGCGACGGCGCACCGGGAACCCGTGGTTGAGGTCGCGACCCACGTTGAGGCCGTGACCAACGGGTTGGTGTCGAATGTCGTCGCCGAGTTGCAGGAGACGGCCACCAACGCCAGCAGCGCCACCCCCGCGACCAACGTCGTGGTGGTCAAGCCGCCGGAACCGATCGAGACCGTTCTGTTGCGCCGCTACCAGCAGGCCCAGATCGTCGTGGACGACAGCGATGCCGAACAGTTGCTGCAGCGGTATCTGACCGCCTTCACACAGGCGTACGATCCGCACTCGACCTACTTCACCCCCAGCGCGATGCGCGATTTTGAAATCGAAATGAATCTTGCGCTCTTCGGCATCGGGGCCCTGCTGAGCGCCGAGGATGGCGCCGCCAAGATCGTGCGCCTCATCCCCGGCGGACCGGCAGACCGCGACACGCGGGATAAGCGCCTGCAACCCGGGGACAAGATCATCGCCGTGGCCCAGGACCAGGGGGAAACCGTGGACGTGCTGCACTGGCCGCTGCACAAGATCGTGTCCCTGATTCGCGGCGAAAAGGGCACGCGCGTGGTACTGACCGTCATTCCGGCTTCCGATCCGAGCGGGACCGTGACCAAGACCGTCGACCTCGTGCGGGATGAAGTGAAGCTGGAAGACCAGGCCGCGAGCGGCAAGGTGCACAGCGCGGTCGGGTCGGACGGCAAGTCGCACAAGCTGGGCGTCGTCCATCTGCCCACGTTCTACGGCAGCATGGGGGTGCGCTCACCGGACGAGCCCGGTTTCCGCAGCGCCGTGTACGACGTGGTCAAGATCCTGAACTCCTTCAAGACCCAGCAGGTCGAAGGCGTCATCCTGGATTTGCGCGGCAACGGCGGCGGGGCGCTGGTGGAGGCGATCGATATGACCGGCCTGTTCATCCGGCGCGGGCCGACCGTGCAGGTCAAGGAGCGCTTTGTCACCCGGCCGCTCGACGATGAAGATCCCCGCATCTACTACGAGGGGCCGCTGGTGGTGCTGGTGAATCGCCTGAGCGCATCGGCCTCGGAAATTGTGGCGGGCGCCCTCCAGGACTACGGGCGCGCCCTGATCGTCGGCGACTCCAAGACCCACGGGAAGGGCACGGTGCAGTCGGTGATCAACCTGGATCACGACGACTCGCTGGGGCAACTCAAGGTGACCACGGCCAGCTACATCCGCATCACCGGCGCGTCGACGCAGAAGCAGGGCGTCGTGCCGGACATCGTGGTTCCGTCGCCCTGGGATTTCATGGACACGGGCGAGGAATTTCTGCCGAATGCGATTCCGTTCACGCTGGAGCGTTCGGCGAGTTTCAGGCCGGTGGCGGATTTGAACACGGTCATCCCGCAGTTGCGTGAGCAGTCCGAGCAGCGGCGCCGGCAGAATGCGCAGTTCCAGGCCTACGCACGCCTGCTGGAACGCATTGCGCAGATGAACGACACCCACGAGTTGACGCTCAAGCTGGACGACCGCCGCCAGCAGGCGGAAGCCGAGCAGGAGCTCACGGAATTGCAGGAACGCCTGGCCGCAGATCAGGATGATGGTGCAGAGGGAGATAAGGATCCGGACGCGTCGGACATCGTGCTGTCGGAAGGGCTGTCCATCCTGGCCGATTTCATCACGGTGCAGCAGCCGGCGGTGGCCGACCGGTCCGCCCCGACGGTGTTTCAACTGGGGCCGGGTGCCTTTGTTCACGAAGCAGGGAGTAAGCCGTGAAGATTCCTTTCTGGAAGATGCATGGGGCGAGCAACGATTTCATCCTGGTGGATGATCGCGCCGGGACGTTTCCGGCGGCGGATCGCGCGTGGCTGGCCGGCCTGGGCCAGCGCCGGACGGGCATCGGATCCGAAGGCATCATTCTGATTCAACCGTCGGCGACGGCCCATTTCCGCATGCGGTTTTTCAACCCGGACGGTTCCGAAGTCGAAATGTGCGGCAACGGCGCGCGCTGCGTGGCGCGGCTGGCCCACGAGATCGGCGCCGCGCCATCCCGGATGACGATCGACACGGTGGCGGGCCAGTTGCAGGCCGAGGTGGCCGGCGAGACGGTGCGGCTGGCAATGACCGCGCCGGCGGATTGGCGCCTCAACCGCACGCTGGTCGTGGAGGGCGAGACGCTGCGCTACGGGTTCGTCAACAGCGGCGTCCCGCACGTGGTCGTTGAGGTGGCCGATCTGGCCGCCTGCCCCGTCGTGCGCTGGGGGCGCGCCATTCGGCGCCACGCGGACTTTGCCCCGGCCGGAACGAACGCGAATTTCATTTCGGTCACGGGGCCTTCCGCCCTGCGCATCCGCACTTACGAGCGCGGCGTGGAGGATGAAACACTGGCGTGCGGCACGGGCATTGTGGCGGCGGCCCTGGTGGCCGCGCGGCACGGGCGCGTGCAGCCGCCGGTGGCTGTCACAGCGGCCAGCGGCGATGTTCTGCGCGTGGAATTCCAGCTCATGTCGGACGGTGCCCGGAATGTGATTCTCGAGGGGCCGGCGGTACACGTCTTCCGCGGCGAAATGGAATACGGGAACTGAAGCCAGGGTGGGCGCAGGGACCTCGACTGCGCGTCATCCGCAACGTCCCCTTGGCTGTTCCTGCCTGAATCTTGCGGGGTATTCATGAAGATCGCCACTTTCAACGCCAACTCCATTCGCAGCCGCATGCCCATCGTGATTGATTGGCTGCAGCTCCATCAGCCTGATGTGCTTTGCATTCAGGAAACCAAGGTCGAGGATGCGTTCTTTCCGGCCGATCCCATCCGCGCCGCCGGGTACGAGGTCGTCTTCCGCGGGCAGAAGTCGTACAACGGCGTGGCGTTGTTGAGCAAGACCGCGGCGTCGGACGTCACGTTCGGGCTCGACGATGGCGGGCCCCCGGATGACACGCGGCTCATGGCCGCCACGGTGGGCGGGGTGCGCATCCTCAATACCTACGTGCCGCAGGGGCGCGAGATCGACCACCCGATGTTTCAATACAAGCAGGAGTGGTTCAAGCGCCTGAGCGCCTACTTCAGCCGGCACTTCACCCCCGACTCGCCCCTCGTGTGGGTGGGGGACCTGAACGTGGCCCCGACGCCGCTGGACGTGCACAATCCCGAGGACCAGGCGAACCACGTCTGCTACCACGAATCGATCCGGCGCCTCTATGCGGAGACCCTGGCCTGGGGATTCGAGGATGTCTTCCGCCGCCATCATCCGGAGCCGGGCCTGTTCAGTTTCTTCGATTACCGCACGCCCAATGCCGCCAAGCGCAAGATGGGCTGGCGCATCGACCATATCCTGGCGCCCCCGACGCTCGCGGCGGCTTCCAGCCGTGCGTGGATCGACCTGGAGCCGCGCCTGCGCGAAAAGCCCTCCGACCACACGTTCGTGGTGGCGGAATTCAACGTGTGAGGGGCGGGACGCCTCGCCCCACCTCGGGCACGAACGCGATCATCGACGTCGACAGTCGGGGTCAGCCGCACAGCGCCGTGAGGCGCGCGTACGCGCGCTCCCATCCTTCCCGCTGTGCCTGCGGTTCGAAGCGCTTGATGGGGAACGCGGCGCGGATAATGGGCTGGGCCTCGGCAAGCTGCCGCAGCGCGCCCAATCCCAGCGCCTGCACCATGAAGTTACCAACGGCGGTGGCCTCTTCCGGGCCGGCGAGCACGGGTAATCCCAGCGCGTCCGCTGTGAACTGGTTCAGCAGGGCGTTGCGGCTGCCGCCACCCACAATGTGCACGACCCGGCTGTGGGTGTTTGACACGGCGCAGACCTGCTCGTTGACGCGGCGATACTTCAGCGCCAAGCTTTCATAGACCGTGCGCAGAAACGCCCCGCGCGTGGCGGGCGGCGCCTGGCGAGTCCGCCGGCAGTAATCGGCAATGGCAGTTTCCATGTTGGCCGGGTTGTAGAAACCGGCATCATCGGGGTCGATCAGCGCCGTGAAGGCGGGGGCGTGGGTGGCCTGCGCGGTGAGTTCGTCCCAAGGTTTTTCCCGCCCGTCCGCCACGGCCCAGGCGCGCCGGAGTTCCTGTACGATCCACGTTCCCATGCAGTTCTTCAGCAGTCGGATATTGCCGACCCCGCCCTCGTTGCTGATGTTCACCTGCATCGCCGCCTCGTTGGTGATGGGGGCGGGCACGAGCTTGCCGACCAGCGACCACGTCCCGGAACTGATGATCAGAGCCTCGTCGGGATTCTGCACGGGCGCCGCGGCAAAGGCGCAGGCCGTATCGTGCGCGGCGGCGGCCACCACCATGGCGCGATTCAGTCCGACCGCCGCCGCAAGCGGGGCGCGCAGCTCGCCGAGGCGCGTGCCCGGCGGCACGATGGGCGGCAGCAGGTCCGCGGGAATGCCCAACGCGTCCAACAGTTCGTCCGACCAGACGCGGCGCTTGGCATCCATGAGCTGCGACACGCTCGCCCAGGACGCATCCACCGCGGGATTGCCGCACAGGTAATAGTGAAAGACCGCGGGTACCGGCAGAAAGCGGCAGCCGGGGCGAAGCAGGTCCGGGCGGTTCTCCACCAGCCAGAGCAGTTGATTGCTGAGGTTGAAGGGTTGGAAATGGATGCCGGTGATGCCGTAGAGCCGGCGCGGATCGACGCGCTGCTTGACCCGCTCGATCATGCCGTCCAGGCGGTGGTCGCGGTAGCAGAACATCCGGCCGAGGACGTCGCCGTCCGGGCTGAGGAGCTGGCCGTCGGCGCCCCAGGTGTCGACGCCGATGGCGTCCAGCCGGTCTGCCACGTCGCGCCGGTACGTGCGCAGTCCCGTGAGGATGTTCTGGTAGAGCAGGACGTCATCCCAGCAGGTCCGTTCGGTTTCGCGGCCCGTGCGGTCGGCCTGGTAGAACGAGACACCCTCGTGCGCGAAGCGGTGCACCTCCTGCATGGCGAAGGACTGGCCGTCGAGGGTGGCGGCAAAGCACTTGCCGCCGGAGGCTCCGAGATCGATGGCAAAGAGGCGGATCGGCGTCATAGCAGGGTCCCTTTCCCGAACGGGCGTCAAGCAACGCGGTGATCCATAGCAAGTCATACTCCGCCGCGGGCGTCAAGGCGCGGCCGCCGTCGGAGATTCCGCCGGGCGCGGCTCGGCGGGGCGCCTCGCCCCACCTCGGCATCGCCAGCGGGCACGGTGAGGCCGGGATCAGGGATAGATGCGGCCGAGGGTGCGGGGGAAGGGGATGGTTTCGCGCACGTGCTTGAGGCCGCAAATCCAGGTCAGGGTCCGTTCGATGCCGAGGCCGAAGCCGCCGTGGGGCACGCTGCCGTAGCGGCGTAGATCCAGGTACCAGTTGTAATCCTCGGGCGTCAGTCCCTTCTCGCGCATCGCCGCCTCCAGCGCGTCCAGCCGGTCCTCGCGCTGGCTGCCGCCGATGATCTCGCCGTAGCCCTCGGGGGCGAGCAGGTCCATGTTGCACACGACGCGCGGATCGTCGGCATCACGTTTCATGTAGAAGGCCTTGGCCACGGCGGGGTAGTGCGTGACGAACACGGGCCGGTCGAACTGGCGCGAGAGAATCGTCTCGTCGCTGCCGCCCAGGTCCTTGCCCCACTCGAACGCGGCGGCCAGGTCCATGTGCTTCGGCCGGTTCTGAACGTCCCGCTCCAGGTCTTCGATGTCCTCGCGCAGCACATGCAGCTCGGCCTGCAGCTTGTCTTGCTCCCAGACCTTGCGGGCCTGTTGCAGCTGCTGCTCCAGTGCCACGCCCCGGTCGACCCACTGCTGGAGCTGTGCGCGGTCCCTCGCCAGTTCGCCCTCCAGCTGGCGGCGCGTCTCCGCACTGCGCAGCCGTTCGGCGGCGGCGCTGTAGGTCAGGCGCGGGAATGGCGCCTGAACGCGACGCAACGGGGCCGGGTCGCGCCCCAGCAGGGCCAGGTCGGCCTCATGCTTCGCCAGCACGGCCTCCACGCAGGCACAGACCATCCCTTCCGCGAGCGCGATGACGTCGTCGAGTTCCGCGAAGGCCACCTCCGGTTCGATCATCCAGAACTCGGTCAAGTGCCGTCGCGTCTTGGATTTCTCGGCGCGAAACGTGGGCCCGAAGCAGTAGACTTTGCCGAGGGCCAGGCACGCGCTTTCGAGGTACAGCTGCCCGGTCTGGGTGAGGAAGACCGTCTCGCCGAAGTAATCGACCGGGAAGAGCGTCTGCGCGTCTTCGCCCGCGCCGGGGGAGAGGATGGGGGTGTCGATCAGGGTGAAGCCGCGATCATCAAAGAAGCGGCGGCAGGCCTGGATGACCGTGTGGCGGATGCGCAGGATGGCGGTGGGTCGGCGGGAGCGCAGCCAGAGATGCCGGTGCTCCATGAGGAACTCGATGCCGTGCGGCTTCGGGGTGATGGGAAAGTCGGCGGCGGCGTGGAGGATCTGCAGGCTCTCCACCGCCAGTTCGCAGCCTCCGGTCGCGCGCGCATCCGGCCGGACGGTGCCCGTGACCACGAGGGACGATTCGCGCGGCAGGGCGTCTGCCGCCGCGAAGGCCTCCGTTTGCCTGGCCTCCACCACGCCCTGGCAGATTCCCGTTCCATCGCGCAGCGTGAGGAACACGATCTTGCCGCCGTTGCGCCGGCCCGCGAGCCAGCCCCGCACGGTCACGGTCTGGCCGTGATGGGCGCCAAGATCGCGTATGGCGACGATGTCAGGCATGGGTCAGGCGCGCACCATTAACTCGCCGAGAAGGCGCACAAAACGCGCGGGGTCCTTGAGCGCCGACCCCTCCTGGAGCAGGGCCTGTCCGTGCAGCAGTTCCACATATTCCTTCAGGCGGGGGCTGTTGGCGTCCTCCGCATACAGGGCCTCGATGCGCGAGACCAGCGGATGCGTGGGATTCAATTCCAAAATGCGTTTGGCCTTGGGCGCCTCCTGATTCATGGCCTTCATCAGGCGCTCCATGGAGGGGCTCATGCCGTGCGCGTCAGTCACGAGGCAGCAGGCAGAGTCCGTCAGGCGCGACGAGAACCGCACGGACTGGATGTCGGCGTCCAGGTCCTCCTGGATGCGCTTGAGCAGCGCGCTGTGCTTCTCGGCTTCCGCCTTGGGTTCTTCCACGCCGTCGAGCGTCAAGTCTCCGCGGTCAATGGCGTGCAGCGGCTTGCCATCGTAGTCGCGCATCTGCTCGGCGACCCACTCGTCGATCGGGTCCACCCAGAACAGCACTTCTCGATCCTGCTTGCGGAAGACTTCCAGGTGCGGTGAGTGCAGGGCCATCTCCACGCTGTCGGCGCTCAGCCAGTAGATGTCCTTCTGCCCCTGGGGCATGCGCTCCACGTACTGGCGCAGCGTGATCGTGTCCGCGCCTGACGTCTTGCTGGTCGGGTAGAGCAGGAGGTCCTTGAGCTTGTCCGCGTTCTCGAAGTCGGCCGCCAGGCCTTCCTTGAGCACCTTGCCAAACTGGACAAAGAACTTGCGGTAGTCGTCCGGGCGTTTATCCAGCATGTCGCGCAGGACTCCCAGGACCTTGCCGACGAGGTTTTTCCGGATCTGGCGCGGGATGGCGTCGTCCTGCAGCATTTCGCGCGAAACGTTGAGGGGCAGATCGCTCGAGTCCACGACGCCCTTGATGAAGCGCAGGTATTCCGGCAGCAACTCCTGGCAGTCGTCGTTGATGAAGACATTCTTCACATACAGGTGCAGCCCGCGCTTGCGGTCACGCATGAACAGATCGAAAGGCGCCTGGGCGGGCACGTAGAGCAGGGCGCGAAACTCGGTACCGCCTTCGACGGCGAAGTGGATGGTTTCCAGCGGCGCGTGGTGGTCGTGGCTGATGTGCGTGTAGAACTCGTTGTATTCCTCGGGCGTCACCTGCTTGCGGTCGCGCCGCCAGATGGCCTTCATGGAGTTCAGCGGCTTGCCGTCGTCGTCATCCGCCTCATCGTCCGGCTTTTCGTCCTTCTTGGCCTCTGCCGCGGGGGCGGGCTTATCGAGCAGGATCGGATAGACGATGTAGTCCGAGTACGACTTGACGATCTGGCGCAGGCGCCACTCGTCGAGGAATTCGTCCATGCCGTCGCGCAGGTGCAGGGTGATTTCGGTGCCACGGTCGGCCTTGTCTGCGTCTTCCAGCGTGTAGTCGCCGGTGCCGTCCGAGACCCAGCGCACGGCGTTGTGTCCCTGGCCGGCTCGGCGCGTGACGAGGGTGACGCGGTCGGCGACCATGAAGGACGCGTAGAATCCGACGCCGAACTGCCCGATGAGTTCCACGTCGGCGGCGCCGGGCTGTTCGCGAATCTGCTCGAGGAATTTGCGCGAGCCGGAGTTGGCGATGGTGCCGATGTTCTGCTCCACCTCGTCCGCGGTCATGCCGATGCCGTTGTCGCGCAGCGTGAGCGTGCGCGCCTCCTTGTCGATGGACAGGTGGATGCCGAGGGTCTCGCCGGCCTCGACCAGGTCCGGGCTGGTGAGGGCTTCGAACTTGGCGCGGTCAATGGCATCGGAGGCGTTGGAGATCAACTCGCGCAGAAAGATCTCTTTCTTCGAATAGAGCGAGTGGATGACGAGGTCCAGCAACTGCTGCACTTCGGTTTTGAAACGGCGCGTCTTCTTGGACATGACTGAGCTCCTTTTGCATCCTGCACCCGGTTCGGTGGCGCTGCTCTGGGCCGGGGGATTGGCCGGTGATTAAAGGGATGCCGGCCGTCACTTGTCAATGGCAATTGCGGGTGGCTGACCGGCTCACGTATTGCCAAGGGATGGCGGCTTTGGTCGGATTCGCCACGGAGGCACAAAGACGTGGAGCGGACAGACCCACGGCGTGCGCACCTTGACCCGGGGGATGGGCTTCCGTAGGCTTGCAGGGTGATGCTGGCGCGGGGGGCGTTATAACGCATGCCAAAGCGCTGCGTGCTGGCGGAGCGCTCGTCGCAGAGCGAGCCTGGGTGGTGGAATGGCATACACAACGGACTTAAAATCCGTTGCCCGCAAGGGCATGAGGGTTCGACCCCCTCCCCAGGCACCAGTTGAAGAGGCCCATATTGGGCAGTGAAGCGGGCCGGGATGGATGATGAAGACGATCCGTGACATACGGTTGCTGCTGGCCGGCCTGCTGCTGGCGTGGGCGGCGGGGCAGGCGCCGGCGCAGACCAACGCGAGCACCGACGCGCGGCACATGTTGTGGGTGGTGTCGGGGGCCAGCAACACGGTTTATCTCGAAGGGTCCATTCACCTGTTGAAGCCCGAGCACTATCCGCTGCCGGAACCCATGGAGCAGGCCTACCGCGACAGCCAGACGCTCGTCACGGAAGTGGATCTGGCCGCCATGCGGACGCCGGACGTGCAACTCAGTCTCCTCGCGCGCGGACGTCTGCCCGACGGTCAGACGCTGCGCGACGTCCTCAGCCCGGACCTCTATGCGGACGCGTCACGTCGGCTGGGAATCATGACGCTCACGATCGACGCCTTTCAAACCTTCAAACCGTGGCTGCTGGCCATGACGATGACCATGATCAACATGCAGACACTAGGCTACAGCTCAGAGCATGGCGTCGATGCCTACTTCGACGCGCGTGCGCGCCAGGATGGCAAACCCGTTCTTGCGCTGGAGACGGTAGACGCGCAATTGGGCCTGTTTGACTCGCTTTCCGGGGCGGATGCCGACGCGCTGTTGCGCTACACCTTGCTGGAACTGGACACGATGGATGCCGATCTCGGGCGCATGGTCGAGGCGTGGTCGCGCGGAGATTGTTCGGTTCTGCGTGCGATTCTGCTGGAAGGATTCGAATCATTTCCGCATCTTGAAAACAAACTTTTGACGAATCGAAATCACGCCTGGGTGTCGGTCATCGAACCGTTTTTGCACGATGACCAAAACTACCTGGTCGTGGTTGGAGCCGGACACTTGCTGGGGCCGCAGAGCGTGGTGGCGCTGCTGCAGGCACGGGGCTACCGGGTCGAACAGCGTTAGCTCGGAACCGTACGGGGCGCCATGCCTCGACGTGGGACCAAGTCTGGTTTCGGAATTCCAACGCGCATATCCGAAGAGGGGGGCTGACCGTGCCGGAAAGACGTACAGCAGAGCGTGTCGAACTCAAAGCCAAAGTCCGGACCTTTCTTGTCAACCCGGAAGGCGGCGTGGTATCCGCCAAGCCCGAGTGCGTGGGGTGGACGCAGGACGTCTCCCTGGGTGGCATTCGGGTCGTTGCCCGCAAGCCGCTGCCGGTGCATGCGACGGTGGAGCTGGAGATAGACTGCAAGCATCCCGTCGAGTCCTGTCAGTTGCGTGGCCAGGTCGGCTGGCTGGCACAGGAAGGCAAGCACGGCTATCTGATCGGAATCTTCATCCGCGAAAGTTCGAAGGATCGGCTCGTGACGTGGCGCCGCATTCTGTCGCGGCGGGGATTGGGTGCCGCCTAGGCCACGATGCGGGCGGCGGATCGGCCCGTTCAGGCGGGGTGCGTGGACTTTTCGGCCAGCCAAGTCGCCTCGGACATGGCTCCCCGGCTGATGATTTTGCTGGCCAGCATGCTGTTCCAGATCTCGATAGATCCTTCCTGCAGCTGTGTGAACTGCACGCCCAGCGCGTGAGGATGGCCGTTGAAGTCGCCGGTCCGAAACCAGACCACGCGGCCTTCGTGCTTGAAGGCGCGCACGGGTTTGTGGAACGCGATGCGCATGGAGAGCAGGGCGCCCACCGGGACCCGCTGGTGGAGGCAGAGGCGCAGGCCGGTTGCGGAAATGTCCTCGGTGGGGCAGAAGAATGTCTTGTCCACGAGGTCGGGGGCGCCGTCGGCTTCCAGCACGGTCACGGCGACCTGGTTCTTTTCCTGAACTCGCGGCTGCTTGCGTCGTTCGTTCCGCATAAGGCCCCCATGACTGCGCCGATTACCCGTGCATGTCTAGCAGAGCAAGCCGACTCCGGCAAGCGCGATGCGTGTTCGCCCGTGTCGCCACGCCCCTGGCTCCTGCGGGCGGGATGGACGGCCTGGGCGTCAATTAAGGGGGCACGGGGCGTCCGCGCCGGGCCGGGCGGTCCGGTGTCACGGGGCGTGCTGATGTCGCGCGAAGCGCCGTATAGCGGGGCTTGATTTCCGAGTTAAAAAACTGGCCCGGGCTGCGTGCGTCGCGCAAGGCGAGGAAGGTCTGCTCCGGCACCGGCGCATAGACATAGCGGGACCCATTGGGAAACACGACGGACAAAGCCTGGGTTCCCCGGTCATACGCGGCTTCACGGATGGCCGACGAGCGCAGGACCACGGATTCGGACTTCGAATCAACCCGCTGACAGCCCCCGCCGAGCACGATCAGCGCCACCCAGGCAATCGTCGCGATTTTCATGTGCTTCCCCTTCTTTGGTTGTGCGGAGCCACCAAGGCTCCACAAGGAAGAAAAGAAGCGACGGGCGCCTGTTTCCGAAAAAAGGTGAAACTAATTTAGCCTGGGTTCCCTGGGCGCACGGCCAGCAGGGGGGCGTAGGTTGGGCGGGTGACGGCCGGTCGCCCGTGGCCGGCGTGGCGAGGCCGGCGGGCGGCTAGCCCAGCACGAGGGACGCGAACTGGTCGGGGACGTGGAAGTCCGGACGCGGGCGATCGATGGGAGACCAGGTCAGCCAATGCGGATGCGAGGTATTGTCGCCGCACTTGTAGAGGTTGCCGCGCCAGGTATCGCCCGTGCGCGGACGCGGAAAGGGCAGGTAGGGCTCGAGTGCGGCAAACGGGACCCGGCATTCGACGAACCAGCTCACGGGTTCCTGGATTTCCGGCTCCACAAGGTGCGGCAGGCTGCGATTGATGTCCAGCATGGCGAGGTGCTCCGGCGCCAGCGGCACCGGATGCTGACGCGGCAGGAGCTGGTAGTGGAAGAGCACGGTTCCGCCGCAATTCATTTCCAGATTGAAGTAGCCTTTCGATACATCGGCGCCGGGGCAGAAGAAGAATTCGACGCAGCTGTCCGTGCAGACGCAATCCTGGTGCTGGCGGGCGACGGCGCGCACATAGCGATCATCGACATGGAAAGCGACATAGACCGCGTCGGCATCCCAGCCGAGCTTGGCCGCCACGCGGGGGTAGTGGGCGGGCTTCTCGCCCATATGGTGGTTCAGGACGAGCTCCGGCACGTGGCGCCAGGGCGGGCAGTCCCAACTGCTGGTCCGTTCGGGACTCGGAACCGGCCTCTCGGACAGCCGGGTGATGGTCGCGCGCTTTGGCTCCGTCATCGTAGGGGTTCCAGCAGGTTGAGTTGGTACAGGCGGGTGATCAACCGGCAATCCAGGACATGGCCGGCCTTGTACGACAGGATGTGCCCGGCGAGGCGGCCGTGGCCGATCAGTGCCACGGCGGCCAGCAGGTCGAGCACGGCACGGTGCCAGACCGCTTCGAGCGACTTGCCGTTGTGCATCAGCCGCGGTTCGTTCACGTATTCCCTGGGCCCTGCCACCAGCACATTGTGGGTGGTGTAGCCCAGGTTTCGAATGTCGGCGAAGATCTTGCCGAGCGTCTTGCAGTACAGCATCTTGCCGCGTGTCGTGTTGGTGCGGGCGACCGCGCCCTGGCGGGTGGTGTCGCGGTTGACCGGGAATCGAATGCGCTGTTTGCCGATGGCATTGGGGAAGTCCACGGCGCAATCCACAGTCAGGCCGCGCTGGCCGCGCGCCGCGGGATGAATCGTCACGAAGTTGCCCTGGGGGCTGCAGAGCGTGACCGGTTCTCTCACGGTCCAGTAGGCCGCCGGTTCCGGTCGTTCCACAATCCCGACGCGATCGATGGCTTCCACGAGGTCCAGGCTGCCGCGGTCAAACAGGGGGGGGTCGCCGGCATCCACGCGAATGATGGCGCTATCGATGCCAAGGCCGACGCGCAGCGCGATGATGTGTTCGACCATGCGCAGGTAGTTGTGGGGCGACCCGCTCCGCAAGACGATGTTGCTGACCACCGCACCCGTGGTCCAGACGTTCTCGATGGAGACACGGACGGGCAGGGCGTCGGGCTGATCCCGGCGCTCGATCCACCATCCCTTTTCGGTGGACGGGCAGAACGTGAGCGTGCGCTGTGCCCGTCCGAAAAACGTGCCTGGCCCCGTGGCGGACACTTCGCCCCCCAGCGTGGTTTCGCCGGAGGGGAGTGCCGGGGCGGGGGCGCTGAGCAGGTCGAGGTCAACCGTCTGAGCGGCAAAGGCGGCATGCGCCCGCCGCACGACATCGGGGTCGCCTTCCAGGATGCGTCCATGTTCACTTGTCGAGCTCAGGGCCAGGTCCTTTCCGCCGCAGGGCGTTTGAACCATAGCGGAAAGGCGGCGCCGGGATGAAGTAAAAAGGCGCTTTTTTCGCAGCCCGGCGGCATGCTTTAATCCGGCTATCGTCAAGAAGGGGAGGGTGTTTGTCCAACGTTCACAAGAAATTGCGCCGCGGTGATGGAGCGGGCGAGAGGCGGACGCGGCCGGCCGTGGCGGCGTCCCCGGCGGGGATGGTCCGTGGAGCCGATGCGCCGCCGCGGCTGCCGCCGGATGCCGTGCTCGAACAGCAACGCCAGCGGGATGCGATCGCGCGCCTGACGGAGGCCCTCCGCGTGGTGAAGGCGCAGTTGGCGGGGACGGAGCAGGCGCTGCGGGAACAGCGCGCCGCCAATGCCGCGCTTGCCCGCCAGGTGGCGGCCCAGGCGCAGGCACATCACGTTGACATGGCAGCGCTGCAGGCCCGACTTGCTTCCGCGCAAGCCCGTCTGGCGGCGCCCGTCGCGCGATCAGCCTCTGCTGTGGGCGCCGGACAAGCGGTGTCGGAAGGCAGTTTGTTGTCCCAGGCCAAAGCGCGCAAGGCCTAGCGGCTCACCAGGTGGTGTCGTCGATGCTGTATTGAACCTGGATGCCGCTGGCGAGTTTGAAACGCCCCTGGTTCAAATTGCCGTCATCGATCTTGCTGTCGATTTCCTGCCAATGGCTGGCCGGTGCCAGCGGCAGGCGGTTGCCGCCGAAGTTGAAGTTGTCGACCAGCACCAGGCGGGACGGTTTCATGGCGCCGGTGGAGGGATCCCAGCGCAACATGGAAATGTACCACCAGCCGCCGCCCATCACGGTTGGCTGCGTCCACTTGGCGCCCTTCAAGTACTCGGCCACCGGAACCGGCGTGGTGGGGCCCTGGGCGACGCGACGAGCGTGAAGCCCGCGGCCTGCCGTGATGCTAGTGACCTTGCACGCATGTTCTTGAACTCCGGATCCGTTCGCCGTGGCTCGCGCCGCCGCCGCAAGGGGCTGAGAGCGAATACCGTGCCAAAGGTGCGTCCATCCGCGAACCACCCGCCGGATGCCCCAAAACAGGCGGTCCCAGGGGATCGACACCGGGTGCAGGGCTGAGCGTCACGGTTCGTTTTGGTACAGAATCGAACGGGACTGTCACTTGTTGATGACAGTATTTTCGTGGTAAACATCCGTGCTGGGTAATGCGTACGAGGTTCATGGCGTGGGGCTTGTTGGTCGTGCTGGCCGCCGGAGGCGTCGGTTTCCGGTACCTGCAACTGCTTCCTTATCCGCGCGGGGAATTCAACTGGGTCGATGCCCCCAATCAACGCCACCGCGCCTACGTTTACGTCCTGACCGACAAAGGGTTCTTTGGCGGCACGCGCGAGCTGTACCGGATGAAGGTTGAATTCGCGCCGCCAACCGGCAAACGCATCCCGGTCTTCGAGCAGGATATCAGCCGGCGCGACGTCTCGAAGCCGATCAACTTGAATGCGCTCGACGACGTCGTGATCTGGGCGCCGGATTCGTCCCGCGTGACCTATCACCTGCTCACCAATGCCATCAGCGTCGATTTGCCGTTCTGAGGCGCTCGCGGCAGCTGGTTAGGGCTGCTGGAGCCAGACGCGGCCACGGTAGAAGTCGGGGTTCGTGGTGGCCGTCTTGTGGTACTGGACGGTCTGGTTGGTGCCGAGGATGTTTGTGTATGCCTCCACGCCCAGCCAGTTTGTGGCCGACAGGTCCGGCAGGGACTCCAGCGAATAGTAACGTACGGCGCCGCCGAGATCCGGGCCGGCCATGACCGTGACGAAACTCACCAGCACCGTGGCGCCTGCCGGTCCGATTTCGACGGCAAACACGTCGGCGTCATCCGTGGGATCCGTGCCGGCCGTGTACTCGCCGATGTTCGAGAAGCCGTCCCGGTCCATGTCATCCTGAGGTTCGCCGCCCGGTGCGTTGGTGCTGCCGAAGTACTGGTCTTCCCACACGTCGCGCATCCCGTCGCCATCGCCGTCCGGATCCGGTGGCGCGCTTCCATCCGTCCAGTTCGCGGGGTCGTTTCCCGCCGCGAGCGCCTGCAGGCGCGTGAGTGGCGGGCCTGCTCCATCGGCCCCCGCCGGCCAGGGCGCTGCGTCGAAGTAGATGACTTCATCGGCGATCACCCAGATGACCGGATCGCCGGGCAGGTCCGGCAGCAAGGGGCGCTCCAGCGCCAGGCGCTCGCCATGGTTGGATAGCTGGCCGTTGAACGGGCCGAACAGCGTGGCGCTGCCGAGTTCAAGTCCGTTCGCCGCGAGGAAGGCGTCGCGCGTGGCGGTGTCCGTCGGGTCGAAGGACACCAGCATGGCGTGTGCGCCCGCAGCGAGCGTGGTGTTGCTGGGGAAGGTGTAACTCGCGGCGCCGTCGAGCCGCCACGGTCCGGCCTCGCTCCACAGCGGCTGCGGTACCGCCTGCGCGTTGTGCAGTTCGACATACTCATCCGCCAGGTTGTCTTCCGGATGCGCCACGGTAGGGGCGGGGTGGTAGTGGATGCGCGACACCACCACCCGCGGGCCGGGGGCCGCATTGGCGGCGTTGGTCGTGGGCGTCAGGGCGTACCCGTACGTGCCGCCATCCGGATAGCGCCCTTCGCTGATGAAGTTTTCCTGCCCCTTGTAGCGCCACGCATCCGCCACGCGATCGGCGGCGCCTCCCGGCAGATACGACAGGTAAAGTGCGCCGCCGGCCTTGTCGGTGCCAAAGCCGTTGGTGATGGGGCTGTGGAAGCCGGTCACCTCGTCGAACGTCTGCCAGCCGCCGGCGGCGATCGTGGTGCCCGCGGGAATGGGCCAGCGGCGCAGGTTTCCCGGGTTGTCGCTCAGGAACCAGCTGGTCAGGTCCTGCGCGGTGCCCGTGGTATTGAACAGCTCGATCCAGTCGTTGGAGTCATATTCCGGCAGGGCGTCGTTGGTGTAGTCGGTGTGCGCCATGAATTCGTTGAGCACGACGTCACGCGGGGGGGCGGGGTCGGCGGCACCGGGCGAGCCGTTGATGAAGGCGCTGGCGCGCCAGTGTCCGCCGTAATCGAGGCGGCCGTCGGCCTGGTGGTCCATGACCTGCGGGACCAGCGAGTGGCCGGTGCCGTCCGCGGCGACGGGCCAGCCGCGCGCGGACTGGTAGAGGGCGCGGAAGATATCCGCCCCCTGTGCGGTGTCGTAGAGGGCCAGCGTTTCGCCGCCGTCGTTGAGGCTGCCGGTGTACTGGCCGGCGATGCGCATGCCGGCCGCGCCGGCATAGGTGTTGGTGAACACCGTGCGGTCGCGCACGACAAGGGCGTACTGGCCCGGGTCGAGGTTCGTCACCGTGGCGCTGGCGAATTCAAAGGTGACGCCGGCCGTGAAGCGCAGGGTGCGCAGGTCCGCGGCCGTGCCGCCCGTGTTGCACACTTCGATGAATTCGGCGGCGGGAGCAGGCGGGTGCGCCATGACTTCGGTCACTCGCAGCGGGCCGCTGTAGACCGCCGGTGGTGCGCCGGTGTAGGTGACGGAGCTGATGAACACCCGGTTCTGGTCGTAGAGTGCCACGGTGTCCCCGGTGGGCGCGAGGCGTCCGCGGTAGGGGCCCTGCACGAAGCAGGCTTCATTGCTGCGCGGCGACACCTCGCGCGCGCGGAACGCGGCCACGCGGGGCGACACGAACAGGTTGCTGCGCGCCGGGATGACGGTGCCGGACTGGAAGACGAAATCCACGCCGTTGCTCAGCGCCCAGCCGGAGATGTCGACGGCGATGGCGTTGGTGTTGAGCAGTTCGAGGTATTCCTGGTCTTCGAATCCGGACGCCGGGGAGGGCTCGATCGCCCCGAATTGAATCGGCGGGGAGACGGGTTGGGCGGGCGGGATGTTGGTGAACTCGCCCGTATTGGAGTAGAGCTGGCCGCGGCGCGTGGAGCAGTAGGATTTCAGGTTGCCTGCGTTGACGGCCGTCAGCGGCACGGCGTCGAAGTCGTCGATGCGATTTTCCAGATAGCCCGGCGCGGTCGGGCCGAGCAGCTGGTCCGTGACCGTGCGCAGCCGGCGCAAGTACATCTCCCGCGTGGCCGGCGTGCGGATAATGGCGTCGTAGAGGCGGTTGTAGGAGTTGGTGTACTTGCCGTCATGGAGCGGCGCGCTGGGATACGACCAGCGCAGCCAGGAATGCGAGCGGAAGGTCGTCCAGTTGCCGTAGTCGCCGTAGAAGATGCTGCGCACTTCCGCCGTTCCGTAGCCGGTTTCCTGGATGCCGCCGCGCTCGGTTCCCGGCAGGAAGATGTACGTGTCAAAATCCCACGGGAACATGGACCACTCGCGGGTGCCGTCGCTGTCGCGGTAAACGTAGTAGTTTTTTTCGCAGCGGTCGCCGTGGCCGATGACGACGGCGACGGCCATCTGGTTGAGGACCTGCGGGAGGTTGACGTTGTCGAAGAGGTAGCGCTTCAGCGAGTCGCTGCCGGCCGCGGCGGCGAGGTTGGTGCGCAACACGTTGAGGTCGCCCTGGTCCTCCCAGCTGCGGCTTTCCTTGTTGTAGAGGCCGTAGACTTCGGGGTTCTGCCAGTCGAGGGAAAGGTCCGAGCATTTTTCGGGCTCCGTGGCCTTGTTCGGATCCGCCTTGTAGAGCGCGCCGGCGGGGTCATAGCCGTTGCGCTCGAGGAAGGTTTCGTCCTGCTGCTCCACGATGCTGGCTGTTTCGGTGGCGCCGTTGTGGAGGAAGCGAATGTAGGTCACGTTGTAGGACGGCACGCCTGCGGCCTTCATGGCATCGGTGGCGAGGGGCTCGCGCATGTAGGCGGAGTCGCCGACGAAGCGGTGAATGTTGAACTCCTTCACGCGGGGCTGGTCGGTTGCGTAGCGGAATTTGTGTCCGGGGGCCAGCACGACCTTGTACTTGTTCAGGCCGGCGGTAATGGTCGATGAGCCCTTGTTGCGCACGCGGCAGCCGGCATAGAACTCGCCGTCGTAGTAGAGGTAGGCCGAGCCCCAGGCCCCCGGCTGATCCGTCCAGGTGTACCAGGTCCCGGCCGAAGGCCCGGCATTTTCCCAGCTGTTGTCCAGCGAGAACCAGTGCAGCACGGGCGGGTTGGTGGCGAGGGCGGGATTGTAGATCACGGTGCCGTAGTAGTCGGCGATATCGTTGGTGGCGGGGGAGCGGGACCACGAGCCGTCGTTGCCGATGGCGCTGACGGCGTAGCGCACCATCTGGCCGGTGGTGGCGGCGGCGGCGGGTATCATGGCCCCGAAGACACCGTCCGCGGCGGCGCCGTCGTGGTGGGCGCCGTCATCGGCCATGGTGACGGTGACCAGGGAGCCGTACATGACGACGTAGTGCAGGCGTCCGGTGGCCACGCCGCCGCCAGCCGGATGGGCGAGTGCCGCGCTGACCCAGATATCCGAGGCGTCCGGGGGATCCTGTGGCGTGTGGACCACGTTGCTGATCGCCGGGCCGAAGCTCATCTGTCCGGCGTTGTTGGCGGCGCCGGGCGTGGGGATGGAGAAGTAGACCACCTGACCGGTGGGGCTCGAGAGGCTCAGCCCATACGAGACATCACGATACTGCTTGGGATATTTGGGGGAGAACTCGGAGGTGATGGTGGTGCCGTCCGGTTTGACGAGGGCCAGGTACTCGCCATCGCCGTCGAGTTTGAAGTTGGCGTGGAGCTGGTTCCGGATGACGGAGTTGGTGCTGCCGGACGCGAAGACGATGAGCTGGCGACCGTTCACGACGTTCGTGGCGGGAAATCGCCACTTGGTCAGGTTGTCACGGTCGTCCGTGAGATACCAGCCGTCGAGAGACGTCGACCCGGAAGGGGGGAAGGTGGTCGTATTGCGCAGCTCAATCCAATCCGGGTAATTCGTGTTGGCATCGGTGTACTTGGTTTCGTTGATGGCCATGAATTCGGTGATGATGATGTCACCGTGTGCGGGCTGCATCGCTCCGGCGGCAAGCAGGAGCAGGGCGATCAACCCGGTGGACCATGGACAGAGCCGTGTCATGACACAACCTAATCTAGCATAAGTAGCAGCTGGGCAGAATCGGAATCAGCCCGTCTGGCGGGGGCTTTTGCTGGGTTTCTTGTCAAGATTTCGTGAAGACGGGCGGGGGCTGACGTTGCAGGGAGGTCGCGGGCCACCGGGGAGCGGAGGGGGTGCCTCGTCTCTGCACTCGCGCGTGATGGGCAGGTTGGGGTGAGGAGGGCTGGGTGAATGGAACGGGTCAGGGGGATGGGGGGACGCGGCTGAAGGTGAAGGGGTGTACGGGACCTGCCGGGCCGCCGAGCGCCAGCGCGGCAAGGTAGCCGGGTGAGGGTTCGAGATCGATCAATGTCCGGCTGGGGGTGGCGACGATGCTTGTGTCAGCCTGATCGAAGGCCGACCACACGCCTTCGCCTGTCAATTTGACGAGGGCTTCCTTGCGTGTCCACGTGACGAGGAAGGCGCGCCAGCGATCCTCCTCCGGGTGTGCGGCGATGGCGGCGCGTTCCCCGGCCGAGAAGAAGCGCTCGGCGACGAGGGGCCAGGACCGGGTGGGCTGCAGGCACTCGACGTCGATGCCGACCGGTCCGGACCAGGTCACGGCCAGCAGAATCAAGTCGCCGGCGTGGGACACATTGAAGGCCAGCGGGGCGGCGTCGATGTGCGGTTTCCCCTGGGCGGCATAGCGGATGGGAACGGCGGCTGGTGGCAGGTCCAGGCAGGCGCCGAGGATCAGGCGCAGGGCGGCGCGGGCCGTGATAAAGCGCCGGCGAGCCAGGTCGACGATCAGGCGGCTGGCCCGCTCGCGTTCGTCCGGCGTCAGTGCGGACTCGAGGCGCGGATCGAGGGTGGCGGGGACGGGGGCCCGGTAGAGGTGCACGTCGTTGGCGTCTGGGGTGGCGAGGCGGGCCGGTTCCGGCCAGGGGGTATGTGCGGACAGCATGCAACTCCTCTCAGACATCGGAGTAAATCGGGGATGCGCCGCAGCGTCAAGGCTGGCGGTGAACTCAGGTCTTGATCCGCCTGTGGGGGGGCGCATAATGCGGACGGACGGAGCGAGGGAACGGGAGGGGCAACGTGGGGTCGCGCATTGGCATCCTTGGCGGGACATTCAACCCCATTCACGTGGGGCACCTGATCCTCGCGCAGAGCGCGCTCGAGACGTTCGAGCTGAGCACCGTTCTGTTCATCCCCTGTGCCACGCCGCCGCACAAGAGCGCCACCGATCTGCTCCCCGGCAAGCACCGGCTGGCCATGATCGAGCGTGCGATCGAGTGGAATCCGTTCTTTGAATCGTCGGATCAGGAATTGCAGCGCCCGGGCATTTCCTATGCCGTAGACACCGTGGCCACGCTCTCGCGCCAGTACCCGGACGCCAGCCTGTTCTTCATCATCGGTGCCGACACGCTGCGGGAGCTGCACAAGTGGCGTCAGATCTACGACCTGCTGGCCATATGCCGCTTCATCACGTTTGGCCGCCCCGGCGCGGAGCTGGCCTCCGTCGCCACGGCCGATTTGGGCCTGGATCCGCCGTGGCCGGACCGGTTGCGTAAGGATCTCACCGTGGGGCGCCATATCGACATATCGTCCACGGATATTCGCTACCGGGTTGCGGAAGGGCTCAGTATCCGGTACCTTGTGCCACCGGAAGTCGAGATGTACATCGCCGAGCACGGCTTATATCGGCGTTGACGGGAGACGATCATCAGCACAGCACGAATGTCCGCACTGGAATTGGCCCGGCATGCGCGGGAGGCCCTCGCCGAGAAAAAGGCGCGGGATGTGGTCCTGCTGGATGTCCGCAAGATCTCAACCGTCACGGACTATACGATCGTGGCCACGGGTGGCAGCGCCCCGCAGTTGAAGGCCATGAGCGTGTCGATCCAGCAGGCCTTGAAGAAGGAGAACCTGCAGGTGTACCGGACGGCCGGGGCTCCGGATTCGGGCTGGGTGGTGCTGGATTACGTGGACGTGGTGATTCATCTCTTTTCGGCCCAGGCTCGCGAGTACTACACGATCGAAGAGCTCTGGGCCGATGCGCCGCGGCTGCCGTAGCGCGGCTCGCCCCACCTCGGGCCGGTCGAAGATAGGCGGTCCTAAGCCGGTGGGGCGAGGCGTCCTGCCGAGCCATCCCCTCCCCGATCGTCACGACGCTCGATGCCTTTACGCCACGCTGCCTGACGGCTGTTCTGCAGCGGCGCTCGGCGCGGACTTATAGTCGGTTGTGGTGGACTCGCCCGCCTGGATGTCGGCGGCGCTGAGCTCGTCCAGCGCGAGGCCTTCCATTTTCAGGAGTTCCTGCGCCAGGGCTCGCAACCGCTCCCCCTGGTCGCCTTCCGCGGGGATCGGCGTTGCGGCGGCGGGTTCCGTGCCGGTCATGGCCGCGATGGCGTGGATCTGTGCAATGCGGTCGCCGTCACTGGAGGGCTGGTGCCAGACCCAACTGCCGACAATCAGCGCCAGGGCGGCGGCGTAGGCCAGGCCCCAGCGCCACGTGGCCGGGACGCCAAAGGCAGCAGGGCGGCGGGTGCAGGATTCGGCTTCCGCGCGGATGCGACTCATCACGGCGAGGCTCGGGCCGTTCGCCGGCAGGGCCTCTCCAGCCAGGGCGGTCAGTCGGCGCAGGTCGCCACGCCAGGCCGCGGCAGCCGGGTCGGCGGCCAGGCGCGCGTCCAGCGTCCGGCGGTCGGACTCGCTCAGTTCGCCGGACTCCGCGAGCAGCAAGTGCTTTTCCCATTCGTCACGATTCATGGTCGCTCTCCATTGGCGTCAACCGGGCTGCAGCGCCGCATAGTCGTCCTGCAGCAGGGGTCGCAGTTTGGTCAGCGCATACTGCATGCGCGCCAAGGCCGTGTTGATCGACACGCCCTGCACGCGCGCGATCTCTTTGAACGGCAATTCGGCCTGCACCCGCATGATAAACACCTCTCGCTGTTCCTCCGGCAGCATGGCCACGGCCGCCGCGATGCGTGTCCCGAGGTCCTGCGCCGCCAGGGCGGCCGACGGTGGCGTATTCCTGGCGGCCAGTGTGTGCGCCAGCCCGCGCCCCGCCTCGTCCTCCTGGTCCAAGCTGATCTCGGGCTTGCGCCGGCGGTGGCGGTCGATCACCAGATTGCGTGCCATGCGCACGAGCCAGCCCCCGAAATTGCCATCCCGATAGGCCTCCAGCTTGTGGATGACCTTGAACCACACCTCCTGGAACACGTCATCCGCCTCGGCCGGATTGCCCGTCATGTTGACGATGTACCCAAAGAGCATGTGCCGGTGCCGTTCGATCAGCCGGGACATGGCATCCACGTCGCCTGCGCGATAGAGGTCCAGCAGTTCGCGGTCGGACATATCCATGATGCGAAACCTCTGGCGGCGCGTGTGCCAGCCATTCAACGGGCGTGGGCGGCGGTTTATTGTAGAAAGCGATGGGCCAGGACGTTGACCGCCTGGACGACGGCATAGGTCATTTCGCGCAGGTAGAAGGCCCCGAAATCGGCGAAATCGGCGAGGCGCGGCGAGGAGACCATGACGACCCAGACGCAGACGCCCAGCACATTGAAGAGGTAGATGATGGCGTAGGAGAAGATCCGGCCGTAGAGATGGATGTCGGTCTGGTGCTGCAGCAGGCTGCCGATGGTGAAGGTGAAGTGGAAGCCCCAGGTGAAGCCGACGAGGGCCAGCCACGGCAGGTTGTAGCGTTCCACGTTGTAGAACAGCCCGAGGATGTAATAGGCGGCGACGACGAGGACGGTGTAGAGCGGGAAGAAATAGGGCGCGAGCGTGATCAGCCAGTTGTTCTTGGTGAGCGTGACACTGCCTTTGTTCTTGGAAATGGACATCTTGAGGACGCGCGCGCCCATCAGGGTTCCCCACAGGGCGTGGGTGAGTTCGTGAGCCAGGACATAGGTGCGGACGGGGCGGGGCAGGACGTAGTAGACCAGCAGCCAGAGCCCATAGCCGCCGGCCAGGGCGAGCGTGGAGGGGGGGATGAAGGCCTGGGAATCGGGGCGCACAGCCGCGGCGAGGGCCATGAGGGTTTGGGTGGCGGCCACGCAGACCGGCAACAGCAGCAGGCCGGCCAGCAATCGCAGAAGACTGAACATGCGCCTGTATCCTTTTTCGCTCACCACGCCGCGCCCTGCGCAGGTTCTTAACAAAATCGGGGCGGCGGGGAAAGGACGGGGCGACCGGGGGTGCTGGATCCACCGCCGGGTGGATCGGCGGGCCGCCGGTTGCAGAATGGGTGCGAAATGGGGTGTTCGTACGATACCGGCTTTTGGAGATTGACCCCGCGGCCGTATCCGGTAGTATGCGGGGCTCAACTGACTTAGGACTTGCAAGGAGTAGGACGTATGCCGCATACCAAGAGCGCCGCCAAGCGCATGCGCACATCGGGGATCAAGCGCCAGACCAACCGTGCCGCGAAAAGCCGCCTGGCGTCGACCCGCCACCTGCTGCTCGAAGCAGTCACCAAGGGCGACAAGACCAAGGGCGAGGAACACTTCCGCGCTTACTGTGGTTTTCTTGACAAAGCGGTCAAGCAGGGCGCCATCAAGGCGAACAACGCGAGCCGTCACAAGGCGCGCGCGGCCGTCCTGCTGAAGAAGTAAGGTCACGCCGCGCCATCCGCGCCGCGGCGTCTTACCAGTACTCGACGACCGCTTCCACGATATCGTGCGAGAGATCGCGCGCGGCCTCGGGCAGGGCTTGGGCCTTGGACGAGGCCATGTCTCCGGAGAAGGTGAAGGTCGCCTCCCCCTGTACGTGCCGGGTCATCATCGGCGTGTCGGATTTGGTCTTGAACAGCACCAGGTCCGCATCGATCAGCATGCGGTATTCCCGGGTGGTCTTGGTGGAATCGCGTTCCGTGCGCAGCGGCTCCAGCTTGAACCCCACCGCGGTGACCTCAAGCCGCGTATCGGCCGAGCCGGCATCGGCGATCTGCAGCGTGCCGTCGCGCTGAAACTCCCGCACCAGGGCGCGTGTGACCTCCGATTCCAGCAGCGGTTCGTCCGTCTGGTTGATGACGGCGGGCACATTCACCGTCTCGATGCCGGGCGGCAGGGTGGAGCCGAGGCGGTAGGCGCAGCCCGAGCAGAGCAGGGCGGCCATGACCGCGGCGAGGCCGGACCAACGCGCGTTACTTCTTCTCATGTGTGGTTTCCATTTGGAGTTGCAGGGCCGCGATCCGCTGATCCGCGACCAGGCGGCGTTCCGAGGTCGGAAACTTGCTGACGAAATCGCTGTAGGCGATGATGGCTGACTGGGGGCGCTTGGCGATGCGATCGTAGAAGAGGGCCCGGTCGTAGTACATGTCTGCGAGGCGGGTCTTGAGTTCTTCGGCCAGCTTCTGCGCCTCCTCGCGATGCGGGTCTCCCGGATAATTGCGGGCGAAGGCCAGCATGGCGGAGAGCGCCTCGCGGCACTGCCGCTCATCGCGCGGGCTCTTGTTCGACAGCTGGTACAGCGCGTGGGCGCGGCGGTAGGCGGCTTCTTCCACGAAGTCGCTGCGGGGATAGCGCATCAGCAGCGTCTCGTAGGACACGACGGCCAGTTCGGGGTCGCCGGTGGCTTCCTGAATGACGCCCGCGTTGAACTGCGCTTCCGGCGCCCGTTCCCAGTTGGGGCCATTGGCCACGATCTGCTCGTAAAGCGGCACCGCGCGGCTTGGATCCTGGAACCCGGGCAGGACGAACAGCCGCCCGTGGCGCGCCGTGCGCACATCGTTGGCGAGCTGGAACTGCGTCTGTAGCACGTCCTGGTAGGGGAATGAGCCGGCGAAGTAGTGCACGAGGTACTGGTACTCGTCGAAGGCCTTCTCGTTCTTGCGGCGCCGCTTGAGGGTATCGGCGTACAGGCGCTGCGCGACGGAGGCCTCCGGCGCGTTGTGCCAGCGATGCACCAGCGCGTTCAGGGCCTTGCCCCCCTTGCGGTAGCGCTTCTTGGCCAGCAGGCGTTCCGCGTAGGCCAGCTGCTCCGCGGGCGTGTCGAACTTGGTGCGATGGAAAATCCACCCCGGCCGCTTCTGCTTCGGCGCTTCCAGATCGGTGGAGGCGTCCTCCGATTCGAGGAGGGATTCGCCGCCCCCCGCGCCGCCCGGCGAGACTTGAGCCCGGGCGGCCGGGACGTGTGCGCCAAGCGCGGCCATGAGCAGGAGGCCCAGACACCAGCGGTTCCACATCGTTCGTGGCATAAGCATAAAGGGCAGGGTATCGGCCGCGGCAATGGCGGGTCAAGCCTTGATTCAAGGCCTCGCTGTGCTAGGCTATCGAATTTGCGAACAAGGCGCGCCCGCCAGACGCGCGGACTGAGGGAGATATGAAGAAGGTACTGATCCCGACCAAGTTGGACGTGATTGCCGCGGAGACACTCAAGGCCGACGGGCAGTACGCGGTCGTCCAGGATCCGGCCGCTCCGTTGGCGGAACAGGCCACGCGCCACCCGGACGCGTACGCGCTGATCGTGCGCAGTGAGGCGGTCACGCCGGCCATCATCGATGCGTTGCCGGGGCTGAAAGTCATCGTGCGCGCTGGCGCGGGCTATAACACGATCGACATTGCCCACGCCCGCAAGCGCGGGATCGACGTGATGAACACGCCCGGCGCGAATTCCAACGCCGTGGCGGAGCTGGTGGTCGCCCTCATGCTGGCGGACGCTCGCCACCTCATTGCGGCGGATCCATCGACCCGCGCGGGGGAATGGGAGAAGACGAAGTTCATGGGGCGCGAGCTGGTGCGCAAGACGGTCGGGATCGTGGGCCTCGGCAACATCGGGCGCCTGGTGGCCCGCCGCCTGTCGGGATTTGAAGTCACCTTGCTGGGCTATGACCCGCTGGTGGGGAGCGACCGGGCCGGCGCCTTCGGCGTGGAGTGGTCGGACCTCGAGACGCTGTTCGCCCGCTGCGATTACGTGAGCCTGCACCTGCCCGAGAACGAGCACACGCGCGGATTGGTGGGGCCGAGGCTGCTGGGCCTGATGAAGCGGGGCGCCACGCTGGTGAACTGCGCGCGCGCCGGCGTGGTCGACGAGGCGGCGCTGCGGGCCGTGAAGCGCGAGAAGGGACTGCGCTTCCTCAACGATGTGTATCCCAAGGACGAGCCGGGGCCCAAGAGCGTGGCGGACATTGCCGATATTGTGCTGCCGCATCTGGGCGCCAGCACGGCGGAGGCCAACAGCAATGCGGCGCGCCAGGCGGCCGAACAGCTGATTGGCCTGGACCGCAAGGGTGTCACCAGCTTCATTGTCAACCGCGACATCCCGGAAGGCCTCGACCGGACGTACTGCGAGCTGGCGAACATGCTGGCGCGCATGTGCCGCTCGATGCTCGGGCGCGACATGCCGCTGAAGCTGATCGAGACCTCGTTCTACGGGCCGCTCGAGCCATACTCGGACTGGCTGCTGGTGCCGCTGGTGGCGGGCATCTGGGAGGATTTCCAGCCGAGCATGGATCATCGCGCGGCGCGCAAGTTCCTCGAGGACCGGGGCATCGACTACGCGAACCGCAAGATCGATCCCGCCAAGGGCTACGGCAACTCCATCACGGTGGACCTGACCAGCGAGACGGAGTCCGACGTCCTGCGCCACATGAGCGTGCGCGGCACGGTGACCGAGGGCAACCTGATGGTCTCGCGCATCAACGAGTTCGACAAGCTGTACTTCGAGCCGGCAGGCGATACGCTCATGTTCATCTACGACGACCGGCCCGGCGTGATCGGCGCCATTGGCGCGCGGCTGGCCAGCGCGGGGATCAACATCGAGGACATGCGCAATCCTCACCACGGACGCACGAACCGGTCGCTGGTGATCATGAAGATCAACCGCACGCCGCCGCCGGAGGTGGTGCAGGATATCAGCCGCACCATCGACGCCATCTCGACCTTCAGCTTCAAGCTGTAGCCGGCCGCCCGGGCCGCCGGCTAAGAGAATGGCCGCGACGGACGTTTGAGTGGTGAGGGTGTCGCCGTGCGGGCCCGCCTTGTGAATACATCCGGCAAAGATGCCAAAGCCGAGAAGCTGGCCGCCTTCGAGCGTCTGGTCGCGGAGTATGAAGCGCCGCTGCTGCGCTACGCGGCGCGTATCCTGCGGGATCCCAACGCCGCCCAGGATGCCGTCCAAAACGCCTTCCTGCGCCTTTACCACAACTGGTCCGAGGCGTGGGAGCCCAGCCCCCAGTTGTCCAGCTGGCTCTACCGTGTGACCCACAACGTCGCCGTGGACCACCTGCGGCGCGAGTCGCGTCTGCAGATCCTGCACCAGAAGGAGGCGGCGGAGCGGCCCCAGGATCTGCCGCCGGACCGCGGCGACGCGTTCCGTGTCAGCGACGCCGCCGCCGCCGCCGCCCAGGCGTTGCGCACCTTGGAGTTGCGCGAACAGCAGCTCGTCATCCTGAAGATATACGAGGAAAAATCGTATCGCGACATCAGTGAGATCACGGGATTGACCGTGTCCAATGTCGGCTACATTCTGCATCATGCGATGAAGAAACTGGCGCAGGCGCTGCGCACCTCCGCCAACCCGCCGGAGCGGGAGGCATAAGCCATGGACAAGGAACCCCATACGCCGCATGCGCCGGACGCAGATCGCTGCGCTGACATCCAGGGCGTGCTGTTCGAGTACATGACGCGCGAGCTCGGGCACGCCCGCTCGGCCCTCGTGCGCGAGCACCTCCGCCGCTGCCCGGACTGCCAGCGCATGGCCGCCGAAATCCAGGCCACGCTCGACGCTTTGCGCGAGGATGTGCCGGCGGCCGACGCGTCCCCGCCGCGGTTGACGGACGAGCGGCGCCGGCAGCTGGCCTGGTCGATCACGCATCCGGTGCGGGATTGGATCCACCGCCATCACGTGATGGTATCGATCATCGTGGCGTTGATTGTCCTTGCCGTCATTGCAGGCGTGCTGCGTAAAGTGGTGATTGTCCGGCAGGACGAGCCTGTTGGGCCGCCCGTGACAATTGGCCAGGGCGAACCGCCCCACGAGAGCGAACCGCCGCCATGAGCAACGCGCCCCCCCAGACGCCGCCCCGCATCGCGCTGACGATGGGCGACCCCGCCGGCATTGGTCCGGAGCTCTGCCTGCGCGCCCTCGCCGCGCCGGAGGTGCGCGCGCGGTGCGTGCCCGTGCTCATCGGCGACGTCGGCGTGCTGCGGCGGGTGGCCGCGCAGACCGGGCTCGCGCTGGAGGCGCCGGTGTGCACGTTCACGGACGACGAGGCGATGGCCTCGGCCGTGGCGCCGCTGATCGTCGATTGCGGCGCGATCGACGCGGCGTCCGTGCATCCGGGCGAGATCCAGGCGGCCTGCGGGCGCGCCGCGTATCTGTACATTGAAACGGCGGTCAAGGCCTGTCTCGACGGGCGGGTGGCGGCGATGGCGACGGCGCCGATTCACAAGGAGGCGCTGCATCTCGCCGGCGTCCCCCAGCCCGGACACACGGAAATCCTGGCCCACCTGACCGGCGCCACCAACGTCTGCATGATGTTGGCGTCCGAGGAGATCATCGTCAGCCTCGTGACCATTCATGTCGGCCTCGCGCGCGTGCCGCGGCTGGTTACGGCGGCCCGCATCGTGGAGGTCGCGGAACTCACCGCCGCGGCGCTGCGGCGGATGGGGCGCACTGAGCCGCGCCTGACGGTCTGCGCGCTGAATCCGCATGCCGGCGAAGGCGGGCTGTTCGGGCGCGAGGACATCGAGATCATCGCGCCGGCCGTGGCGCAACTGCGCGCACGCGGACTGCGCGTGGAGGGGCCGCTGGCGCCGGATACGGCGTTTGTGCCGGCGCGGCGCCAGCAGACGGACGCCTACATCGCCATGTATCACGACCAGGGCTTGATTCCCTTCAAGATGCTGGCCTTCGAGCACGGCGTGAACATCACGCTCGGACTGCCGATCGTGCGCACGTCCGTGGATCACGGCACCGCCTTCGATCTCGCCTGGCAGGGGCGCGCGTCGGCCGCCAGCCTCATCGCCAGCCTGCACTGGGCTGCACGGCTGAGCGGGGTGGCGTAGACTCAGGATTGACCGGCAGGGACCGCCGGCGTTTCCGCTCAGCCGCCGCCTTGCTTACCGCGTGAGTCGGTCGATGAGGGCGAAGTGGACGGGGAAGCGCTGGTGCAGATCCGCGCGGCGGCCGAGTTCGAAGTCGGTGAAGGTGAAGCCCGGCGCCACGGTGCAGCCGACGAGTGCGTAGGCGGCCGGCGAAACCGGCTCGGCCGCGACCCAGCAGGTCGCCGGCACCACCGCCTGCAGGTGCGCGTCCAGGCCCAGCCGGATTTCCTGGTATGCGCCGTCGGGCGCGATGAGGTGCAACCGCAGGCCGTCGCCCGCATGGAAGTGCCAGACCTCGTCGGACTGCAACCGGTGGAAGGCGGAAAAATCGCGGCCCTCGAGCAGGAAGTGGATGGATGTCGCAAACGATCGCGTGCCACCGTAACGTCCCGGCAGGGCTGACGCGGGGATGCTTTCGGCGGCGCGATACGTCTCGCGGAAGTACCCGCCCTCCGGATGCCGGTCGAGTTGGAGTTCGCGGATCCAGCGCCCGGCCGCCGTTTCGGGCGCGGCCGGCTGGCGGATATCCGTACGCACGGGCGCGGCGGCCCCGGCCGTCGATGCGGGCGCGGCATGTTCCTGCATGACCAGCTGTTCCAGTTCCGGGTAAGAGTCCACAACCCAGGTCGGCTTGACGTCACTGCGTGCCAGGTCGGCGCGCGTCGATACGCCGGTCAGGATCAGCGCGGAGCGGAGTTCGGCGCGCAATCCGGCGCGGATATCTGTGTCCAGGTTGTCGCCGATGGTCAGGATGTCCTCGCGTGGCAGGCCGAGATGGCGGACGGCCTTGTCGAACAGGCGCCGCTCGGGCTTGCCGATGACGACGGGTTCGAGTCCGCAGCCGACCTCGATCGAGGCCGCCAGCGCGCCTGTGCCCGGAAAGATGCCTTCGTCCATGCGCAGCCAGGCGTCGGGATTGGTGACGATGAATTCGGCGCCCTGCCGGATCAGATCGCAGGCGCGGCGCATCCGCTCGTAGTTGAAGGCGCGCTCGAAACTGACCACCACACAGTCCGGACGCTGGTCATCGAGCCGGATGCCGCAGCGCGCGAATTCACCGAGAATGCCCTCTTCGCCGATGACAAAGGCGGAGCGGTTGCCGACATACTCCGCGGCGGCCTGGGCGGTTGTGAGGACGTCGGGCGGATCGCAGGGGATGCCATAGGAGCGGATGTGTTCGCACACGGTGGATACGGGGCGGTTGGCGCGGTTGGTGACGAAGAGGCAGCGCAGGCCCCGGGCGCGCATGTTGCGGATGAAGGTCCCGGCGCCGGGGACTTCCTCCCGGCCGCGGTAGACCGTGCCGTCGAGATCAAGAATCAGTGCGCGAATCATGCGTGCTCCCAAGACTGTGCGGTCACTTTGCGGGGCGGAACCCACCCCCCGCTTCGCGGACCCCTCCCGGGAGGGGATCTGAAGCGGCCTCGCGCGTCATCCGAGATCGCCGTCCTCTCGTTGAGGGGCTCTATTTCAAGAACAGCTCGATCACCGGCACGGGGACGGGGGGTTGCATCTGGGGCAGCGTGAGCGTGAGCGTGCTCTTGCCGGGATTGTACTGGTCGATGTACCACTGCTCCAGCTTCATATCGACTTCGCTGGCGTCGTGGAGCAGCTGTGCGTAGGCCACCTTGCCGGCGAGCCCGTCGAGATGCACGTGCTTGAACGGCCAGGCGAACAGGTGCACGTAGAGGCGGTTGGTCTTGGGATTGTAGGTGAGCCGCGCATCCTGCGGCGGCACGATGCCGGCCGGGGCGGGCCCGCAGCCATAGACGGCGCGGCTGTGGCGCTTCATCCACTCGCCCATGCCGGCCAGGCGCTCGCGGGCGCGATGGTCGAACTCGCCGCGCGCGGTCGGGCCCACGTTCAGCAGCAGGTTGCCGTCCTTGCTCACGCAATCCACGAGCGTGCGGATCAGTTCGTCCGTGCCGCGCCAGGTGTGCTCGTCCCGGTAGTAGCCCCACGAACCGCTGAACGTCTGGCAGGCTTCCCAGGCGATGCCGTCGATGGCTTCGTGCGGGCGCGTGCGTGGCTGGACCTGTTCCGGCGTGACGATGTCGCCCGAGCCCGGCAGGTCGAGGCGGTTATCGACGACCACGTCAGGCTGGAGCTTGCGCACGAGCTTGATCAGCTTTTCGGATTCCCAGTGCGTGTGGTCCTTGCCGTCCTTGCCGGGGAACGAGAAGTCGAACCAGAGCACATCCACCTCGCCGAACTGGGTGAGCAGTTCGGTGACCTGGTGGCGCATGTAGGCGGCATAGGTGCGCACATCGCGCCTGGCCTCGCGCTCGCGGAAGGCGGCGTCGTTGCGCTGTGGGTGGTGGCAGTCCACGGGGTAGCCGGGGTGGTGCCAGTCGAGCAGCGAGTAGTAGAACCCGACGCGGATGCCTTCGTCGCGGAAGGCCTTGACCATGGGCTTGAGCAGGTCCTTGCCCCACGGGGTCTTGGTGGCCTTGTACCCGGTGTGCTTCGAATCCCAGAGACAGAAGCCTTCGTGGTGCTTGGTGGTGATGACGAAGTAGCGCATGCCGGCTTCGCGCGCCATGCGGGCCCAGTCCTTCGGGTTGTAGAGGTCGGGGTAGAAGTGGTCGAAGTATTTCTGGTACTCCTCCTGCGGGATCTGCTCCTTGCTGCGTACCCACTCGTGGCGGGCGGCAAGGGAATAGGTGCCCCAGTGGATGAACATGCCGAAGCGGGCGTCGCGGAACCACGACGTATCGCCGCGACCATAGGGGGCCTTCCTGGACTCGGCGGCGGATGAGCGTGCAGCCATGGGCATTCTCCTTGGATTGAAGGCGCGACATATAGCGGGTTTTCCGGGCCGGGACAAGCCTTGGCCCTCGCGGATCGGGCCCCAAGGTGGTATTGCCGAATGGCGGTCAGGGTGATTCCTCAAGGTCTGCTATGATTCCCCTGCTTCTGGCCGCGGTGGCGCGACACCGGAAAGGACTGCGTGACGGAGTGGATCCATCAGATGGTGTTATGGGCGGGCAGTCACCCGCATGTGTCCTATGTGGCCGTGGGAATCGTGGCGTTTCTGGAATCCCTGGCCGTTGTTGGTCTCATCGTCCCGGGCGTGGTGATGCTCTTCGGGGCGGGCGCCCTGGTGGCCAATGGGGCCTTGAGCATATGGCCGGTCTTGGGCGCGGCCGTGGTCGGCGCCATCGCCGGAGACGGCGTGAGCTACTGGCTCGGACGGCACTATCGCCGCAGGCTGCGCGAATGGTGGCCGCTGAGGCGACGCGCCGACCTGCTGGAGCGAGCGGAGACGTTCGTTCGCAGCCACGGCGGCAAGAGCGTGCTGCTCGGCCGGTTCGTCGGCGCCTTGCGCCCCTTGATCCCGGCCGTGGCGGGCATGTTAGGCATGTCGCCGGGCCGGTTCTGCCTGATCAGCGCTGCGTCGGCCATGGTCTGGGCCCCGCTCTACGTGTTGCCGGGAATGGTGGTGGGCCTGTCGCTGCTGCTGGCCCGGGAAGTCGCCGGGCGGCTGGCGTTCCTGCTGGGCGTGCTCTTCTTTTCGGGGTGGACGACCGTGCGGCTGATCCGATGGACGCATGATCGATTCGGCCCGAGGCTCCTGGCGTGGATGGGGCGCAGCCGAGCGTGGGCGGCTGGGCATCCCGGCCTCGCGCGCCTGCAGCGCCTCTTCTTCGATCCCGGCCCGCCTCCCTATCGGCTGGTCGCCCTGTGGATGGCGCTTCTGGTGGCGGGGGCCTGGCTTTTCCTCGGCGTGCTGGAAGATGTGGTCACGCGCGATCCGTTGGTGGCGGCGGGCGAGTCGGCGTACCACTTGCTGCAGCAATGGCGCACGCCGCTGGCTGATGTCGTCATGGTGCTGATCAGTGAACTCGGGGACGCCGCAGTGGTCTTCCCCCTGGCGCTGGTGGTCCTGGCGGGGCTCCTCTGGCGGCGCGCGTGGTGGGATGCGCTGTGCTGGGCGGCGGCTGGAGGATTCGGGGAACTGGCGGTGACCGTGATCAAGGCGGCCGTGCGCATGCCCCGGCCGATCCCGCTCTATGAGCATGCGTCCGCCCACAGCTTCCCCAGCGGACATGCCACGATGAGCATGGTCATCTATGGCTTCCTGGCCGTGCTGGCGTCGCCGACCATGCCGGCCCGCGCACGCTGGATGCCCTACGCCGGCGCGACGCTGCTGATTGTCAACATTGCCTTCTCACGCCTGTACCTCGGGGCGCACTGGCTGGCCGATGTGGTGGGCGGCCTGGCGTTGGGGCTGGCCTGGGTGGCGCTGCTGACCCTGGCCCGCCGGAGACGCATGCAACGCGATGACGTGCTGCACGGGCTCATGCCGCTGATCCTGATCGTCTTCCTGGGAGCCGCCGCATGGCACACGTCCTCCCGCCTGGCCGGCGACGTGGAGCGCTACGCGGTCCGGGATCCCGTCGAGCATACGCTGGCGGCGGACTGGTGGGCACAGGCTTGGCGGGAGATGCCCCCGTACCGGCTGGATCTTGAAGGCGATGAGGAGCAGCCGCTGAATCTCCAGGTGGCCGGAACACGTCCCGCCGTGCGGCACGCCCTTCTGGCCAAGGGCTGGACCGAACCCCTGGCGCTCTCGGCGCAGACGGCCCTGCGCTGGCTGCTGCCGGCGCCTCCGCTCAAAGACTTGCCGATTCTGCCCCAGCCTCACAACGGCCGGTACGAATCCCTTCGGCTTGTGCTTCGCGGGCGCACGGGAATGGTGGAGGGCGAGCAGCTGGTGCTGCGCCTGTGGACCACGAGTGTGCAGTTGGACCCCGATCGGGTGCCCCTGTGGGTGGGAACGGTCACGCGGCAGCGCCTCCGGCACCTGCCCCTTATGCGCTTTCCGACGACCGTGGCGGAGTACGAGCAGCCCCTGGCGGTCCTGGCGGAGATGGTTGTCGATCTCCAGTCAAAGCGGGTGTTCCGGCCGCTGGCCCGACCCGTCGCGGGCGGCAAATGGTCCGGTGACGTTCTGCTCATCAGGCTGGGGGCGCCGGATCGGCACGACGCCGGGGACGGCGGACATCGCACGGCGTCCCCCATGGCGCCGTGAGCCTGTGGGCGTTCCCGCGCTCAATCCAGCGTCTGGCGGTAGCGCTTGAGGCCGATGCTGAGGATCACCGCCAGGAACACCAGCAGGGCCCACACGTGCGGGAGCACCTCGGGCAGGCCGTTGCCCTTGAGCAAAATGCCGCGCACGATTGGCAGGAAGTGCGTCAACGGCAGGAGTGCGCCCACCGCCTGCGCCCACTCCGGCATGCCGCGGTACGGAAACATGAACCCGGACAGCAGGATGGACGGCAGGAAGAAGAAGAAGGACATCTGGACGGCCTGCAGCTGGTTGCGCGCGATGGTGGAGAAGGTGATTCCCACGGCAAGGTTGCAGGCCATGAAGAGCGGGGCGAGGATCAGCAGCAGCGGGATGCTGCCCACCATGGGCACCTGAAAGATGAAGCGCGCCGCCAGCAGCACGATGACGATCTGGATGTAGCCCACCACGATGTAGGGCACAATCTTCCCCGTCATGACCTCCAGCGGGCGGACGGGCGACGCGAGCAGGTGCTCCATGGTGCCGCGTTCCTTCTCGCGTGTGATGGCCAGCGCCGTGATTAAAATCAGGGTCATGGTCAGGATGACGCCGATCAACCCCGGCACGACGTTGAAGACGGTCTCGCCTTCGGGGTTGAAGACGCGGTGCACCCGCAGGTCGGCGGGCGGGGGCGGCCGGCGCAGGTAGTCCAGCGGGCCCTGGAGGTCGCGCTCCCAGGCCTGGTCCATGATCCCCCGCAGCGCCGACACGGCGTTACCGATGGCCATGGGGTCGGAGGCGTCCGCCTCCAGCAGCAGCGCCGGACGGATGCCCTGCACGAGATCGCGCCCGAAGTGTTCCGGGATGGTGAGGATGAACTGAACGCGGCCGCGTTTGAGGGCCTGCCGCGCCTCGGCGTCGGTCTGGGGGCCGGGACGGGTGAGGTCGAAGTATTCGCTGGCCCGCATGGCGCCCACCAGCGAGCGCGCCATCGGGCTGGTGTCGTTGGCGACCACCACCGTGGGCAGGGTGTGGGGGTCGGTGTTGATCGCGAAGCCGAACAGGATCAGCTGCAGGAACGGGATCCCGACCATCATGCCGAAGGTCATGCGGTCGCGCCGCATCTGGATGAACTCCTTGCGGACGACGGCCGCGAACCGGTGCCAGGTGAAACGATGCAGGCTCATGGGATCTGAAGATGCTCACCACGAAGACACGAAGAACACGAAGCGAAGCACGAAGGTGTCCGCTTGGTGATCCGTTTTGTGCCTTCGTGTCTTGGTGGTTCCTTCATGTGCGTTTCGCCTCTGCTGCGCGAAGAAGTTCGTAGCGGCCTCACGTCTCCTTCTTCTTCTCCCGGGTGGCATTGTCGGGGACGGATTGCATCAGGTGGATGAAGACGTCTTCGAGGCCGGAGTCGGTGCGCGACCAGCGCCAGGGGGCGCGGTGGAAAGGGGCCGTATCGCGCTCCAGGGCGGCGGCATCCGTGCCGCTGACGTGCAGCCCCGTGCCGAAAGCGGCCACCTGCGTGACGGCCGGCAGGCGGCGCAAGTCGCCGGCGATCTGCGCCACCCCGGGGCCGTCGACCTGCCACGTGCACAAGCGTGACTCGCGGATGATGTCGTCTGCCGTCCCGTGCGTGAGCAGGTGGCCGTAGGCCAGGTAGGCGAGGCGGTGGCAGCGCTCGGCCTCATCCATGTAGTGGGTGGAAATCAGGACGGTCAGCCCCTTGGTGGCGAGGTCATGGATCTTCTCCCAGAAATCGCGCCGGGCCTGAGGGTCCACGCCGGCGGTGGGTTCGTCGAGCAGCAACAGGCGTGGCCGGTGCAAGAGGCAGGCGGACAGCGCGAGGCGCTGTTTCCAGCCTCCGGAGAGCGTCCCGGCGAGTTGATGCTGGCGCGTGGTCAGGCCCAGCTCAACCAGCTCCTCATCGACCATCTCGTTGCGCCGTGGCACGTCGTACAGCCGCCCGACAAAGTCGAGGTTCTCGCGCACGGTCAGGTCGTCATAAAGACTGAAGCGCTGGGTCATGTAGCCGACGTGAAGCCGGATTTCGCGCTGCTCGCGCAACAGGTCGAAGCCCAGGCAGGTTCCGCTCCCCGCGTCCGGGGTGAGCAGGCCGCAGAGCATGCGGATGAAGGTGGTCTTGCCGCTGCCGTTGGGCCCCAGAAACCCGTAGATCTCGCCGCGCTCGACGCGCAGGTCAACGCGATCCACCACGGTGCGATCGTCGAACCGCTTGGTGACGCCCTGCACGTCGATGACGGGGGCGAGGGCACTCACCGCACGCACTCCGGCCAAACCCATTCCGTACGCAGTCGTCGTGGCTTCACCACTCGCTGCGCTTGAGGCACGGAGACACGGAGAGGCGAGAGGCGATGCTTCCGAGCTCTCGTCCGGCCAACCGTTGCGCGGATTTTCCGCCTGGCGCGGCAAATTCGCGCCACACTCGGCCGGTGAGGCGGCAGAGAGTCTGGAGGCGCAGAATGTTCCGCTGGCCTCCGTGTCACCGTGACTCCGCGGTGCGTCTTCTTCCGCTCAGAGTTGCGGGCACCGTTGACTTTCGCGTTCATTCGCGTTCATTCGCGGCTGAGTCGATGTGAATCTCCACGGGCTGCCCGGGGTGGACGCGCGGGGCGGCTTCGGGGGGCAAGCGCGCTTCGACGAGGAACACCAGCTTGTCGCGCCGGTCGCGGCTGTAGATCACCGGCGGCGTGTACTCGGGCGATGCGGAGATGTAGCAGATTGTCGCCGCGATGTCGTCGCCGGCGCCGTCGGTGCGGACCTGAACCGGGGCACCCACACGCTGCTGCGCCAGCGCCGTGGCCGGGAGATAGAAGCGCACCTTCAGCTGATCGGGCGGCAGCAGGGCGACCACCGGGCGGCCGGCGGGAACCCAGTCGCCGGTCTCGTAGTAGGTGTCGTGCACCACGCCGGCGCAGGGGGCGTTGATCTGTTTCTGGTCGCGGCGCCAGACCGCCTCCGCGAGCTGGTTGGAGACGGCGCGCCAGTCGGACTCCGCGGCGGCGATCAAGTCGGCGCGCGCGCCAAGGCGGGCCGTTTCGAGGTGCGAGCGCGCCTGCTCCAGGGCCTGCTGGTTCTGCTCGTGGGCCAGGCGGGCCTGATCCCATTCGGCCTGTGCGATGACGCCCTTCTCGATCAGCGCACGGCGGCGGTCGACGTCCAGCTTGGAGAGTTCCAGGGCGGCGGTGAACTGGGCGACCTGCGCCTCGACGGCGGCGAGTTCCGCGGGGCGCTGGCCTTTGCGGGTGTCAGCCAGGCGCGCGGCGGCCTGATCGAGCCGGTCCGCCAGTTGGGCGGCCTGCAGATTCTCTTCCGCCATATCGAGCGTTGCCAGAGCCTGTCCCGCGGAAACCCGTTGGCCTCGCATCACGGGGCGCTCGATTAAGCGCCCGCCGAAGGGAGCGGCTGGATAGTGATACTCGGCTTCGACGTACCCCTGCACCGGCCGCGCTGCGTTCCGGCTGCACCCGATGCCAATCATGGCTAGCGCAAGCGCGATGTGAATGCGTTTCATGCAGATTGCGATCAAGCATAGCACAACCGGCGTGCGGGGCAAATGGCGTCTCCTTCGTGCGCGAGGGTGCGCTCTGCTACCATGCGGGAGTAGTCAAGGGCCGTTTGCAGGGCCTCCACAAGGCCTCTGCCATCTGCGTGATTCTCCGTGAGTGCTTTACCGTTGTCATGCCCCGTGGGCCGTGTTTAGCTGTGCTTTTCACACAAGGGAGGATCTCGGGGATGCAGACGATGGGGTTGCGGTTATACGGGGCCAATGATTTGCGGCTGGAGCGCTTTGACCTGCCGGCCATTCGCGAGGACGAGATCCTGGCTGACGTGACGTCGAACGGCATCTGCATGTCGGACTACAAGGCGACGACGCAGGGCGCGAGCCACAAGCGCGTACCCAAGAACATTGCCGAACAGCCCATCCTGATCGGGCATGAATTCTGCGGCACGATTCTGCAGGTGGGAAAGAAGTGGCAGGGCAAATTCAAGGTCGGACAGAAGTACAGCATCCAGCCGGCCATCAGCTATCCGGGGCGCGAGCTTGACGCGCCGGGCTACTCGTTCCCGTACACGGCGGGGCAGGCCGTGCGCATCATCATTGCGCGCGAAGTCATGGAGATGGACTGCCTGCTGCCCTATGACGGGGACGCGTTCTTCTACGCATCGCTGTCGGAAACGTTCTCCTGCATCATCGGGGCCTTCAAGACGAACTACCATTTCAAGGCGGGCCGCTACGATCACGTGAGCGGCATTGTCGAGGGCGGCAGCATGGCGCTGCTGGCCGGCGCGGGGCCGATGGGGCTGGCGGCCATCGATTATGCGATCCACGGCCCGCGCAAGCCGCGCCTGCTGGTGGTCACGGACATCGACCAGAAGCGTTTGGATCGCGCCGCCGCGGTGCTCACGGTGCAGGACGCCGCTGCGCAGGGGGTTGACCTGCGCTATTTCAACACGGCGTCCGCGTCCGATGCCGTGGCGCAGCTCAAGGGGATTGCCGGCGGCACCGGGTTTGATGACGTGTTCGTGTTCGCGCCCGTGCCCGGACTGATTCAGCAGTCATCGCAGATCCTGGGCTTCAACGGCTGCCTGAACTTCTTCGCCGGCCCTTCGGACCCGGCCTTCACGGCGCCGATCAACTTCTACGACGTACATTACATGGGGCACCACGTCGTCGGATCGTCGGGCGGCAACACGGACGACATGCGCGATGCGCTGGCGCTCATGGCGAAGGGCGCGATCAACCCGGCGCTGATCGTCACCCACATCGGCGGTCTCGACAGCGCGGCAGAAGCGACCAAGAACCTGCCCAAGATTCCGGGCGGCCGCAAACTGATCTACACGCAGATTGCGCTGCCGTTGACGGCGATCGACGACTTTGCCGCGAAGGGCGAGCACGAGCCGCTGTTCCGGGAGTTGGCGCGCATCACGTCTGCGAACAAGGGGCTTTGGTCAGTCGAAGCGGAGCGGTATCTGATCGCGCACGCCAAGCCGATCATGTAAGCGCGGCGCGGGATGGGGACACGCAAGAAGGCGGGGTTCGGCGCGGCCGGAGGCTCAGCCCCGCCTCGAGTTAACGACCCGGCAGGTGGGGCGAGGCGTCCCGCCGAGCCGTTGGGTCGCAATCGAAGGGACGATATGGATCGTTTCATAGAAGCCGCCATCGCCGTACGCATGGGCGCGAGCGAGTCAGTCCTGCCGGTTTACGCGTTTCAGTCCAAGGTGCCGGCCCGCCTGGCCGCGAGCGCGCTGCGCGTTTCGGCCAAGGCGGCGGCCACGGCGATTGCCGACGCGGTGCGCCGTCACACGGCGCGCGCCGGCCGTCCGCCGGCCGTGGTCGCCATTGCCGGGCTGGGCGCCTTCGTGCTCGACCGCCGTCCGGCCCCGAACGCCCGCCCGCGGCTCCCGAACGTGGTGGCGCTGGTCACCGGCGCTGCCCAGGGGCTGGGGCGGGGCATCGCGGAGGAACTGGCGGGCGAGGGCGCGCGCATCGTCGTGGGCGATCTCAATGCCGCGGCCGGCGAAACCACGGCCGCGGATCTCAACCGGCGCTTCGGTGCGGGCACCGCGCATTTTGTCACGCTCAACGTCACCAATCTCGTCTCGGCCCAGGCGGCCTGCGCGGAGGCCGTGCGGCGCTTTGGCGGGCTGGATCTGCTGGTGTCCAATGCGGGCGTGCTCAAGGCTGGCGGCATCGAGGACCTCGACGAGGCCGCGTTCGACCTCGTGACCGCCGTGAACTACAAGGGCTTCTTCCTGTGCGTGAAAGCGGCGGTGCCGATCCTGCGGGCGCAGCACCGCTGCCAGCCCCGGCACACCATGGATATCATCCAGATCAACAGCAAGTCGGGGCTTGAAGGCAGCAACCGGAACTTTGCCTACGCCGGCGGCAAGTTCGGCGGCCTCGGGCTGGTTCAGTCGTTCGCGCTGGAACTGGTCAGCGATCACATCAAGGTCAATGCGATTTGCCCGGGCAACTTCTTCGACGGGCCGCTGTGGTCCGATCCGAAGCAGGGGCTGTTTGTGCAGTACCTCAAAGCCGGCAAGGTGAAGGGCGCCAAGACAGTGGCCGACGTGCGCGCGTTCTACACATCGAAGGTTCCGATGAACCGCGGGGTCACGCCGCTGGACATCGCGCGGGCCGTGTTCTACCTGCGCGAACAGGCGTACGAGACCGGCCAGGCCGTGCCCGTCACGGGCGGGCAAGTGATGCTCAAGTAAGCCCGCGCGCCGCGCGGGCCTACGCCATCATCGCGTCGGATTCTTCCTTCGAAACGTCGATCACGACGGTTTCCGCGGCCTTGCCTCGCGTCAGGAGGTGGGAGGCGAGGCCGAACAACCCCAGCGGCAGCACGCCGCCGTAGAAAACAACGTCCCACAGGGACAGGTGGTAGAGCGGATTGGGGGCGAAGCGGTAGAGGTTCCAGAAGATCAACAGCAGGCAGGTCCACACGGTGAGAAAGTTCGGCCGTGCATCCGTGGCGTGCATGCGCTTGAGGCCGGAGAACCGCCTGCGGGTGATGGGCCAGAACAGGTTCGACCCCATGTGGCCGAGTTGATCCTCCATGACGTGCGCGCTAAACGCCACGGGAATGATGAGGCCTGCGCGCCAGCCCCAGATGGCCGCGCCGAGCAGGCCGAGGGCGGCGCCGGTGATCAGGCTGTGGCTCCAGGTGCGGTGCCATGGCAGAAAGTGCACGGCCACGCGGCCCTGGGCATCGGGCTCGAAGCTGAACGAGGGGCCGTCGAAGATGTCCACGCTGGTGACGGCGTCGTACGTCTGATCGATGGGCCCCGCGAGCCTGGCCACGCCGATGCGGGGGTGCTTGGGAATGGTGCCGGGCACCGGCACCTGCCCGGTGTTCACGCAGGGGCCGAACTTCACGCGCACCTCGCCGGCCACCGGGTCAAACTTGATCACATACTGCTGCCAGTAGTCCGCGCCCAGGCGGATCGTGCTCAGCTTGATGCGCACGTCCCGCGCCTCCGTGCGCGCCATCTCGATGCCGCGCGCCATCGCGTCCGCGATGGGTTGCGGATCCGGGTTGGCGGGGTCCGGTTGGACGTAGAGGTCGTGCTTATAGAAGAAGCGGTAGAACTTGAAGTCCAGCGTGTCGGGGAGGAGGCCGAAGACGGCGCCCAGGACGAAGTAAAGCGGGCTTCCCGCCTGGGCGGCCGCGACGGTCCACGGAAAGCACGACGCGGCGGCGACGCCGGTGATGAAGTGGGAAATGCCTTTCACAATAACCCCAACCGTTGCGCGATGGTCGTGCCGAAGCCGCTCATGTTGCACGCGATGGGAAGCAGCAGCACGCCCAGGCAATTCAGGCGGCGTGAGCCAAAGAGCACGGGGATCAGCCCGATGCCGGCGCCCACCACCATCACGAACAGACCGCTCCAGCCGACCACGGCGAAGACGAGCGCCACGATGATGGCGAGCGCCACGGTGGATACGTGGCGGTAGTTGAAGCGGCCGATGAGGGCGATCGTGGCGCGTGCGAGGAGCGGCATCATCAGGAAGGAGACGCCGCCGGCGATGGCGATCGAGCCGAGGATCATGTAGTAGTCGCCGTAGCCGGTCGGGTTGTAGAGCGCCTGGACCATCCAGGCCGCGCCGCCGCGGGTGAGGTTCATCCCCGGCACAAAGAGGAAGAGGAACGCCCCCACGTAATAGACCATTTTGGAAACGCCCTGCGACATGATGAAGACGCGTTCGTCGCGCTGGGCGGTGGCGTGGCCGGCCAGCATGCCGCCGATGCCGCCGGTGATCACGGGGAAGAAGGCGGCGAAGCCACCGCCGAGACCGCCGGCGCCGACGCTGCGGAGGATGACGTCGCCGTCGATGTCGAGCGTGCGGGCGATGAACTGTTTGGGAATCTGGGCGGCGCTGAAGATGTTCAGCAGGCACCAGGGCAGGGCGAAGAGGCCCACGAACGCCGGCATGATGTTCTGGAAGGCCACGTCCACGGAGACCACCGGGCGGTACAGGATGATGAAGCCGAACAGCCCGGAGAGCAGAAAGGTGGCCAGCCCCGCGCCGAGGGACGTCCAGGCATCGAAGAACTTGGCCCAGCCGTGGCGGCCCGTGGTGCCTCCCTTCGGCCACTCGGCCATCACCATGTAGGTGATGACCACCCATAGCAGCCAGTGCATGTGCGGCCGCATGACGTCCTGCAGGACGGGGAGCACGCGCGGGGCGCAGGGGCCGACGATCCCCACCAGGAAGAAGACGCCCGCCAGCCCGCCGACCGCGGTGATCAGCGTCCCCTCGTAGCCGCGTCCGGTCATCAGGTATTTCTGGCCGGGCAGCACCGTGAACAGCGCGCTCTCATCCGGCGCGCCCAGCAGCACGGCGGGAATGGTGTTGAGCATGGCCCAGCCCACGATCATGCCGACCATGAAAGGCAGGTAGAGGTCCGGCGGAACGGCCGTGCCGAGCGACTGCACCCAGAGGATGAGCATGATGAGGAGCCCGAGCACATTGTAGGCGTGCAGCCCGGGCAGGACGGACAGCACGCTGGAAAGCACGGTGCCCACCAGGGTGGCGGCCAGCACCATCAGGATGCTCATGGCGGCGCTCCGGCATCGCCGGGGGCGGTCACCTGCAGATCCGCGGCGGTCTCGACGCGCAGCTGGAGGCGGTCCCGATACGTTCCGATGCTCACGCGGACCCGTATGCCGGCACCCGGCGTCAGGGCGGCGGCGTTGGCGAGTGCCGCGTAGACGTCCGGCCAGAGCACGAGGTCGCGCGTGGCGCTGCCGTCGCTCACGCCCACCGACCAGGGTTGCTTGCTGCCGGTCTTCGGCGGGCTCACGTGGGTGACGTGGCCCGTGATGGCCACGGCCTGGCCGCGCTGCGCCGGGGTGAGATCCGCGAGTCGTGCCGGGGGTGCCTCGGCGCGTTGGATCACAAGATGCTCCGGCGACTGGAGGTACAGGGCGACGCGGTCCGCAGACACATTCAGGCTGCCCGTCACCTCCGCGTGGTCGCCGTCGTGGGGCAGGCGTCCGCCGGACAGGAGGGCTTGGCCCTTGGCGCCGTAGGCCGTGACCGGAATCTCGCCCGTGCCGTCGTCCACGATGAAGCGCACGCTACGCACGCGGTTGCCGTCCCGCGAGACGCGGGCGTCGCCCGCGACGGTGCCGGCCACCCGCACGTAGGCGAAGTTCATCGTGGGGGACAGGGCGCCGACCTGGACGAGCGGGATCTCGCGCCGGATGGCCATCAGGTAGAGCAGGCCGAGTCCGACGGTGGAGAGCAGCACGGCGGCGTAGCGGAAGAGTCTCACGCTCAAACGGCCGCTGATGCGTGCGCCGCAGTGTGGGCACCTGGTCAGGGCTCCCACAAAGCGCCCGCAACTGCCGCACATGATGTCGGGCGGCTGCTCGGCGTGTCCGGGGAGCGGGGGCGTGACGTCAGCGTGTGGCATGGGCGTGTTCCGCAAATGCGCGTCGGGTGACTGTACCGTGGAGGGTTGCGCGGCTGCAATCCGTTAAAACGTTGTCGACATCCGGCGTGCCCTGTGGAAAATTGCGCAGCATGAGCGGCACCGTCACGCCTCCGCGCGGGGATCACTGCCCCAGCTGTGAGCGCTTCATTGGTCCGTCGGATCACTGTCCGTACTGCGGGGAAGCCTCCGCCCGCGCGCCCGTGCTGCGGCGTCTGCGCGCCGCGGCCCTGCTGCTGGCCTTCGGCGGGCTTGCCTTCCTGTACCTGATGGTGAACCGGCGCGACCTGCCCGTGGTGCGGGTGGATGCCATTACGCCCATGATGAATTTCGCCTACGTGCGCGTCGTGGGGCGGGTGGTTCACGAGCCGCGTCTCTCGGATCGGGAAGGATCGGTCGATTACTGTTCCTTCCTGGTGGACGATGGCAGCGGGGCCCTGCGCGTGCAGGCGTACCGTGGGGCCGCGCACGAACTGGCCGCCAACGGGAGCCTGCCGCACCAGGGGGAACTCGTGGATGTGGCCGGCAGCCTGATGGTGACCGCTGACGATACGCCCCGCCTGCGACTGCAGGCGGTGGAGCAGCTGCGCATCCTCGGCCCGTCCGGGGATGGCTGATGCGACGCGCGGAAGAGGAAACCACGGATGTCGCCGATGGCCTGGATGGCCGTCGGGACCGCGTCAGGTCGGCCTGCCTGTGCAGGCCGTGACCGTCGCGGTGGCCGGACCGTTTCTGAGCTGAATCGGGGCCGCGGTTGTTGAGTGGGGAGGACCCGCTCGCAGCCCCGGCTCCAGATGTGCAGGACAACGCATGATGGCCTTGCTGGTCGCAGGAAGTTCCTTGCTGGGGGCGCTGGTTGCGGCGGTACTCGCCTGCGTTCCCGGGCTCCATGTGTATAACATCATGGCGCTGGTTGTGCTGGGCGCCCACGCAGCAGCCCGGGCCGGCGTCGCCGTGCCGTCGGAATGCCTCATTCCCCTGCTCGTCGGCATGACCGTGAGCTGGGCCATGATCAACACGATTCCTTCCGTCCTGCTTGCCGCACCGGACGAGAGCGCCCTGTTCACGGTGCTGCCGGGGCAGAAGTATCTCATGCGCGGGCGCGGGCAGGAGGCCGTCCTGATCACCGGTGCCGGCGGACTGGCCGGGCTGTTTCTGCTCCTCCTGGGCGCTGGCCCGCTCGCCCCGCGTCTCGTTCCGCTGGCCGAGACGGTCCTGCGCCCGCACACGCACTGGGTGCTTTGGGCGGTCATCATATTCCTGCTGATGTCCGAGTGGCCCAAGGGAGGGCGATTGAGTGCCGGCGGCTGGGCGACTTTTTGCGATGGATGGACGAGCACCGGGGCCGGGCTGCTCACCTTCCTGCTGTCCGGGTTGCTGGGCTTCGCCCTGCTCTACCGTTCGCCCATTAATCCGGGGATCGCCTTTCAAAACCTGATGCCAGCCTTTGTGGGCCTCTTTACGCTGCCCTGGTTGCTGCTCAACCTCGCCAGCTCCGTGGAAATTCCATCGCAATCCGGCCTGGAGTCCTTCCGGCTGGAGGCGCGGCGCGTCCTGCTGGGCGCGTTTGCCGGCGGGTTGGGAGGTGGCTTTGCGGCGTTCTTCCCCGTCGTGACCGGCGGCATTGGCGGGCTTCTGGCCGGCCACGCCACGGCCCTTCGCGATGACCGCGTGTTCCTTGCCTCGCAGGGCGCCTCCAAGATTGTCTACTACGTGGGCGGATTCCTGCTGTTCTTCCTTCCGGGACTCCATCTCACGCGCGGTGGCAGCGCCTGGATGTTAAGCGGGCTGTGCGCACCGCAATCCTTCTACGAGTACGACATGGCGCTGGCGTCCATTGGCCTGGCCGGTGCGGCCTCCTTTCTCCTGCTCGGCCCCCTCGCCCGTGTCACGTTGAGCCTGATGGCGCGCTTCGGTTACCGGCGCCTCTCCCTGTCCACGCTGGGGCTGACCCTCGCACTCGTCGCGGGGGTCACGGGGATGACGGGGTTGCTGGTGTTGGCCGTCGCCACCGGCATCGGGCTCATTCCCGTGTTGATGGGCGCGCGTCGCATGAACGGCCTCGGCGTCATCCTGCTGCCGATGGCCTGTAACATGTCGGATGTCGGGGTTCCTGTCGCCCGGTGGCTGGGGTTGCTATGAAGGGTATCACCCACTTCGCGATTGGCTTGGCGGCGGCGTCGTGCTTTCCCGGCGCCGTTCGAGCCGGTTCCGCGGGCGATCCGCTCTACTTCATTCTCGCCGGCATCTGTGGAGTGCTGCCGGACACGCTCGACTTCAAGTTCACCAAGTTCTTCTATAAGTCCGACATCCTCGTGATTCCCGACCCCCTGCGGCCTGACGCGCAGCAGATTGCCGACGCCGTCTCCCTGGCAGTCAGCCGCGCGCTTGCCACGGGCCGCCCCGTGAATCTCAAACTCAGCACCATTCAACTCGCCGCCGATCAGTGGCAGCGCTACCTGGTGGCGTTCGACGTTCCGAACCGCGCCGTGCATGTCCAGTATGGTCCAGTGGTCGACACGGGTGGCAATCCACTGCCGCACCTCGCGCCGGCGTCCATCCCGGCGGGTAGGGCGACGCTGGAAGCCGGTCTGGAACTGGAGTATCTCGCGACCACGACGATCGACATTTTCGATGGCCCCGTGTTCTGTTTTGAGCCGACGCCGGCCGGGCGTGTGCGGCCGGTGTTCATCCCCTGGCACCGCAGTTGGACTCACAGCGTCGTGGTGGCGCTGCTGCTCGCGCTGTGCGGCGCCCTTGCCTGGGATCTGCTGGCTGGCGCCGTGATCTTTGCCGCCTATGCGGCCCACGTGCTGGCCGATCAGGCGGGCTATCTCGGCAGCAACCTGTTCGCCCCCCTCACGCGTCGACGCGCGCCTGGATTAAAGCTCACGCATGCCGCTTGGCCGCTGCCGAATTTCGTGGCGGTCTGGCTCGCGCTGTTGCTGATTTTCTGGAATCTCGCCCGCGCCACCACGGAAGGCATCGGCCATCTGAACCCGGTCCGCTATCTCTTTCTCGCGGCGGGCTTGCCGGTGGCGACGTTCATGGTCCTGCAGAAGCCGCCCAAGGATGAATCGTGACCACAGGGTAGTTCCTCAACGCTTCATTTCGTCACCGCCACGGCTTCAAATCCGCTGGAACCCTTGCCGCCAATTGGCCTAATGTGACCGTTGCGCGTGGGGTCTCGCGCAGGAGGTTCTCGTCATATGAAGCGATCGGAAATCAATGCGGTCATCCGTGAGGCCTCGGCGGCCTTTGCCCGGCATGAATGGGTTCTGCCTCCGAAGCCGCGCTGGGATGTGACGGACTTCGGGCTGGGCCACTTCGCGCGCGAGGGCCTGGTGTTGATCAATCTCGCGGAGCAGGTGGAGTACTGCGAAAAGCTGATGTACGCCCGTCGCGACCAGGTGACGCCCCGCCACCACCATGCCGTGAAGAAGGAGGATATCATCTGCCGATGGGGACGACTCGTCCTTGAGTTTCCTTCGGCGGCGGCCAAGCTCCGCCTGCAAGTGAACGGGGCGTGGCAGGACCTGGCCGCCAATCAGCGCCTTGTCCTCGAGGCTGGTGAGCGGGTGACGATTACGCCGGGCATCGTGCACGCCTTCTGGCCGGGCTCCGACTATGCCGTCCTGGGTGAAGTCTCCACGGCGAACGACGACGCGCGCGACAACTTCTTCGAAAATGCCGCCGTCGGCCGGTTCAGCCAGATCGAGGAAGACGAACCTGCACTCACGCGCCTGGTGAGCGATTCATGACGCCCCCCGCATGGGAACGCCGCGGAATTGCGTCGGGCGGAAACTGGATTGTCGATCGCGTCAAGACGGTGGACCGCCTGCCGGGGCGCGGCATGCTGGCGAACATTCGCGGCAACACCCAGAGCCCCGGCGGGGCGCCTGCCAACGTGCTGGCCGACCTCGCGCGCCTGCGCGCCCCGTTCCCGCTGGCCGGCTACGGCGTGATCGGACATGACGCCGACGGCGCCTATCTTGCCCAGCAGTTTGAATCCCTGGGCGTGGATGTGGGCGGGCTGGTGCGGTCGCCGGACGCCCCGACGTCCTACACCGATGTCATGAACGAAGAGGGCTCGGGCGAGCGCATGTTCTTCCATCATCGCGGTGCCAACGCGCAGTTCGGGCCCGAGCACGTGCCGGTGGATACGCTGGGCTGCCGGATTTTTCACCTGGGCTACCTGCTGTTGCTGGATCGCATGGACTCGCCGCATCCGGAGCTTGGCATTGTCGCGGCCGCGTTGCTGAAGGACTTGCGCGCCCGCGGGATCCTCACCAGCGTCGATGTTGTCAGCGAAGACGGCGATCGCTTTCGCCAGGTCGTTCCGCCCGCGCTGCGGCATGTCGATTACCTCATCATCAACGAGATTGAGGCCGGCCGCATCGTGAGGCGGCCTGTCCGGCGCGCCGACGGGACGCTCGATGGCGCGGCCGTGACAGGGGCGGCCGACGCGCTGCTGCAGCAGGGCGCCATGCAACTGGTGGCCATCCACATGCCCGAAGGCGCCGTGCTGAAGCGCCGGGGCGGGCGCAGCCAGAGCGTCGGGTCGCTGGAGTTGCCGCCGACATTCATCAAGGGCGCCGTGGGCGCGGGGGATGCATTTTGCGCGGGACTCTTGTACGGGTTGCACGAAGCGTGGGACGATCAGGACACGCTGCGGCTGGGGTGCTGTGCCGCGGCGGCGAGCCTCTCCGCCGCGGGCGCCACCGATGGCGTGGGTACGCTCGCGGACGTGCTCGCCTTGGGCCAGCGCTTTGACTGGAAGAAACCGCCGGTGACGGGGTGAGCGGCGAAGGCCGCGCCCGGAGGTCGCGGCCCACCTGCGCATGTCCATGGCGTTCATCGCGGTGTTTGGCCCTTTCGTTGTCGTGTCAGTCGAGGTGGCCCGCGACCTCCGGGCGCGGGCAGCCGCGACGCAGCGCCTGATGACCGCGGCGCCGGGGGACCGCACCCCGCCCTGCGGGCACCCCTCCCGAGAGGGGATCGGGATTCGGTTCCGGCCTTCTGATCCCCTCCTGAGGCGGGGTGCCCGCAGGGCGGGGTGGGTGGGGCGGCAGCGCTTGCAGGTTGCGGGTAGCGCAAAATGAGCACACATACATTTGTTGGTTTCGGTTTTGGACCCATCCAGTCCGGGTTGTTTCTTTTCGAGGCGTTTCGGTCGGGCAACTTCCGCCGCCTGGTGGTGGCCGAGGTGGTGCCGGAGGTGGTGGCCGCCTTGCGCGCCGCGGGCGGGCGCTATCACCTGAACATAGCCGCTCCCGGCGGCGTCGAACGGCACACGGTGACGGGCATCGAGGTCTACAATCCGCGCGTGGCGGCCGACCGTGCCGCCCTGGTGGACGCCCTGGCCGAGGCACAGGAAATCGGCACCGCGCTGCCCAGCGTCAACGTCTACGACTCGCCCGATCCTGCCGGCGTGGCGAATGTGCTCGCCGACGGCGCCCGTCGCAAGCTGGCGCGGGGCGGCCCGTGCGCCGTGATCTACACGGCGGAGAACCACAACCACGCCGCGGAACGGCTCAGCCAGGCCCTGCAGATGCGCGGCGTCGGCGGCGAATCGCTGTCCTGCCTGAACACGGTAATCGGCAAAATGAGCGGCACGGTCACCGAGGCCGCCGAGATGGCGGCGCAAGGGTTGGCGCCCATCACGGCTGGCGCGTCGCGCGCCTTCCTGGTGGAAGCCTTCAACCGCATCCTGATCTCGCGCGTGCCCTGGCCGGATTTCGTCCGCGGCATCGGCGTGTTCGAAGAGAAGGATGACCTGCTGCCCTTCGAAGAAGCCAAGCTCTACGGCCACAACGCCATTCATGCGCTGCTGGGGTACCGGCTGTGGCAGCGCGGGGCACGGTTCATTTCAGATGCGGCGGCCGATCCGGCGCTGATGGCCGTCGCGCGCGAAGCCTTTTTGCAGGAATCCGGCCGAGCGCTATGCCGGAAGTACGCGGGTCTCGATCCGCTGTTCACGCCCGCCGGCTACCGCGCGTACGCAGATGATTTGCTGGCGCGCATGGTGAACCCCTTTCTGCGCGACGCGGTCGAGCGCGTCACGCGCGATCCGCGCCGCAAGCTGGGCTGGAACGACCGGCTGGTCGGCACGATGCGCCTCGTGCGGACACAGGGATTCGTGCCGCGCCACTTTGCACGCGCCGCGCGCACGGCGGTGCAGATGCTGGCGGCCATCGACCCGCAGCCGGCTGACACGCTCCTGCGCACACTCTGGGCCGGGGAGGCCGACAACGACCAGGAACAGGATGCGATCATCTCGTTGATCAAGGAGGAGCACGATGAAGATTAGCCGCGCTCGATTTCGCAACCGCGCTGCATGGACACTGGACAACGACACGCTCAGCCTCACCGTCCTGGCGGGCGGCGGCCACCTCGCGGGCCTCGCGCTGCGCGGATATGAACAGGTCAATCCGTTCTGGTCGCCGCCGTGGCCCGCGCACGAACCGTGGGCCTTCAGCCCCGCCGTGGCGCGTCAATGCGGCACGCGCCTGCTGGCGGGCATCGCCGGCCACAATGTCTGCCTGGGATGGTTCGGCGATCCATCGCCCGAAGAGACGCGGGCGGGGATGGGGTGCCACGGGGAGGCGCCCATCGTGCGCTGGAAGCTGGTGCGGCAGCAAGTGACGGGGACCGGGGTGACGCTGGTATGCGCCTGCGAGCTGCCGGTGGCCCAGATGCGGCTCACGCGCACGATTGCCGCCCGGCGAGACGAGTGCGCCATCCGGGTGCACGAGGAGGTGCAGAACCTGTCGCGCCGCGATCTACCCTACACGCATTGCCAGCACGTGACCATCGGGCCTCCGTTCCTGGAAAAGGGCGTGACCACCATCGACATGTCCGCCACGCAGGGCCACACGTTTCCGGAGGTGTTCAGTCCGGCGCAGCGGCTGAAGATGGACGCCCCGTTCACGTGGCCGATGGGCCCGGGCGCTCATGGCGAGGATGTCGACTTGCGCCGCATTGACCGGCGCTACCGGCACTCCTCGGATTTCACGACGCAACTCATGGATCCCCGCCGCGAGCACGCCTGGGTCAGCGCGTTGAATCCGCGGCTGGGGCTGCTGCTGGCATACGTCTGGCGGCGCGCGGACTACCCCTGGTTGGGCAACTGGGAGGAGAATCATGCCCGCCACACGGTCCCGTGGGCCGGCCGCACGCTGGCGCGCGGCCTGGAGTTCGCCAACACCCCGTTCCCGCAGGGCCTGCAGAACGCGGTCAACCGCGGACGCTTCCAGGGGCAGCCCACCTTCCGCTGGCTGCCGGCGCGCGGGAAGGTGGCCACGGACTATACGATCCTGCTCATGCCCGTGCCGAAAGATGCCACGGGGGTTGTCGACATTCAGTCCGCGCCGGGCGGGCTCACGGTGGATTTGCGCGGTCAGAGGCCCTGATCGATACCGATGCAACAGAAGTCCACTGAACATGCGCCTTAGGGTTCGGGGTTCAGGGTTCAGGAGGACATCTTCCCGCGCGAACCCATTGGGCCAGCGGGGGTAAGTTCGCCCTATCTGAAGATGCAGACGACACCGTTTCTGATAAACGACCAAGTCCTCCTGAACCCCGAACCCCGAACCCTGCCGACCTGAGCCGTTACGATTAAGACCAAAATCGGAAGGCGCGTCCGCGTCAGGACCACTTCGGTCTGAACGTGCCTGCGCCCACCCCCGCGCTTGCGCCCATGCCCGGGGGGCGTTAGGCTTTCGCTATGCCAGACACCCATCAGAATCCTGCCCGCGATTTGGAGCGCAAATCCTCGGCGGTGACGCTTTCCGACATGGAGGTGTTCATCTTCCCCGAGTTGATGTACAGCCTTGTCCTCGCCAACCTCATGTCGCCGCGCATCTGGCGCTGGCTGGAGGATCCCTGGTTCAAGGGCATCGAGCGCATGAAGCCCTACCGGCGGATAACGCGCGTGAAGCAGTACATCATGGATCACTACGCCTTCAACCTCGACCTCGACACCTGGGGGCTCACCACCAAAGAACGCGAGCTGGCGCGGTTCAGCGAGTTCATGCCGGCCGAGACCCTGGCACAGTCCAATGCGCTGTTCGGCTACGAGGGCGACAAGTACTACTTCGACATCGACATCCGCACCCACTTCGGCCTGGACAAGTACGAGGGTAACGTCATCCCGTATTGGAAGACGGAAACGGTTGAGGCGATGGACGCCTTTCGCTTCAAGCCCAACTACGCAACCGGCGCGGGCGAGTGCGTCTCCCTCGCCACGCTCTACGCCGCGGCGCTGTTCATCATTGCCCGCGTGCCGCTCAAGGACATTTTCCTGATGGCCACGCCGCTGCACTCGCAGAACTTCGTGGACATGGACGACGGCATCCTGACCAACAACCGGCGCCTGGTGACCAAGACCATGTGGTACAACGGCACGGCGCTGTCCGCGCAGGCCCGCCGCGCCCTCGAAAACGAGCGCGTGACCCTGGTGGCGCACGAGAGCGGGAACATCCACGTCCTGTATCCCGACGCGACCATCGACCAGGCGGCCTTCCAGCGCTTTGCCGAAAAGCTGCGCGGGTTCCTCCAGACGCCGCTCACCGCGGAGCTCCTTGGAAACTTCGTGCGGCACAAGGGGGAGATCCAGAAGTGCTTCCAGGTGCGGTGGCTCAACTTCGGGGTCAACCGCTACATCGCCGCCGAAAAACTGCTGGCGTACGAGCAGGGCTGCCCCTACCGCTTCAACGACGATACGCGCGACAAGCTCATGGCCGAGGTGGCGGGCGAGGATTTCGAATGCCGCCCGCTCCCCGGGCGCATCGTGCTGGACGACCTCGAGCAGTTCGTGCGCGAACACGCCGTGGACATCCGCACGGCGGAAGGGTACGCGCGCCTGAAGGAGCAATTCGCCTCCACCTGCATGAATGCGGACTGCGCCATCAAGGGCCTGCGCGAATTCTGCTGCGTGGAGCCGGAACTGCCGGATGCCGCGGCGAAGACGTTCCGCCGCCACGCCCGGCCGCTGCAAATCGTCCACGGCATGACGCGGGAGGCCATCATTGCGCACGTGGAGTCCCTCCGGGACGGGAATGAACTGGCGGCGCTGGCCTTCTACGCCTACCGCGATCTGAACCGGATCGACGCGGGGCCCTTCGTGAAGGCGGCGCTGGAGCGGAGCCCGGTGAGCCTGAGCGGCGCCCGCGAGATGGATGACGACGCGGTCGTGCGGCACGTGACGCAGCTGCCGGACGAGTCGATCTACGACGAGCCCGGGCGGTTGGCCCAACCGGACGAGGTCTGGAATTTCGGCCGCGGCGATGGCGTTGAGAAAGCGCTGTTGCTGGCGGCCGTTCTGCGGTCGCGGCATCCGGAGGCGGAAATTGCCGTCGCGGTGACCCCGACGGCCGCCACCTTGACGGTGGCGGAGCGCACGTGGGCCTTCGCCAGCCGCAAAGGGGTCCTTCCGCAAACCTGGCCGTGCAGCCAGTCTGTGCCGGCCGTGGCGTGAGCCAGGTGGCGGGGCCTCAGAAGCCTGACCGGCCGAGGCGTCCGGCGCCACGGTGAGGCGGCCATCGCGGTGCGACAAGCATGAAAGCGAACCAGATGCCGACTCCTCCTCCGGATGAAGCACCGATCGACCTCACGATTGGCGAGACGGCGTACCGCGGGGCCGGCGTGGCGCGCCAGGACGGGTGGGTTGTCTTCGTGCCGGGGGCGTGGCCGGGGGAGCGCGTGAAGGTGCAGATTACGCGCCGCAAGCGCCAATACGGGGAGGGGCGTGTGGTCGAGGTGCTGGACGCGTCACCGCACCGGATCGCACCGGCCTGTCCGCTGGCGGGTACCTGCCCGGGCTGCGCGTATCAGCTGGTGGCCTATGCCGAAGAAGTCCGCCTCAAGCAGGCGCAACTGGCGCGCTTCCTCAGCCACCAGGCCGCCGTCACGGCCTCCATGATGCGTGTTCCGATTGCGTCGCCGCGCGAGCTGGGGTATCGCAACAAGATCGTCCTGCACGCGGCGACCGGCGCTGGCGGTCCCGTGCTCGGCTATGTCGCGGCGGACAATACGTCGGTGCTCGATGTGATGGCCTGCCCGCTGGCGCTGCCGCCCCTGGCAGAACGCCTGGCCGCGCTGCGCGCCGATGCCACGTTCATGCAGGCGCTGCGCTCCGAGCAGTCCGTCACGCTGCGGTACACCGAGTTGGATGGCGCGCTGCATTGGGTGGGGCGGCCGGCGCCGGGTGCGCCCTGGCTGCAGGAGCGGACGGGTCTTGGCCCGGTGTGGGTGCCGCGCGGCGGTTTCTTTCAGGTGAATCCCGGGGCCGCGGATCTCCTGCTGGACACCGCCACGCAGTGGCTGCGCGCGGTGAATCCCCGCGCCGTGGTCGACCTCTTCTGCGGGGTGGGCATGTTCGCGCTGGCGGCGGCCGCTGCGGGCGTGACCTCCGTCTCGGGTGTGGACGTCGATGCCGTGGGCATTCGCGCGGCGAAGGAAAATGCGGCGCGGCTGCAGGCCACCGGCGTGCGGTTTGCCTCCGGGCCGGCCGAGGCGCTGGCGCGCAAAGCCCTCGCGCAATTCCCGGCGGACGGCACGCTGCTGATCGTCGATCCGCCCCGCCTGGGGCTGGCCAAATCGCTCGTGGCGGACATCCTGCGCGCGGCGCCGGCGCATCTGCTGTACATATCCTGCGCCGCCGACACGCTGGCGCGCGATCTGGCCGCGCTGGTGGCTGGCGGCTATCGCGTTACGGATGTGCAGCTGGTCGACATGTTTCCGCGCACGGCCTATTTTGAAACGCTCGTGCTGCTGGCGCGGTAAGCTAATAGGTGTGCGAGCGACCCACCCCGCCCTGCGGTCATCCCTCCCGAGAGGGGACCCGGAATTTCGAACCGAAGCTGGACCCCTCCACCGGAGGGGTGCCCGCAGGGCGGGGTGGGTATTCTCAGGCACCAACCTGCTTCTACTGTCCCGCTGCCGCCGCGGGCCCGAACGCGGGCGCGATGACGGCGTTGGTGGCGCCGGCGATGCGCGCACCCTGCACGACCCAGGCTCCAAGCTCCAGGCGCTCGGCATCGCTGATGCCGGTGAGGTTGCCGAGCGGCATCGTCTTCGTGATGACCGCGCGCACGAGGATGCGCTCCGCGTAGTGCCGCAGGTGGATGGGCGTATCCAGGCGAACGCCGCCAGGCGCGACGGGGTAGGCCGGGTAAGTCGGGTGCGCGGCGTGACACGTGACGCAGCGCATGGCGACGATTTCCTGCACGCGGGCGATGCCCACCGGCTCGTGCCGCTCGTAAACGCCGTCGCCGAGGCCTTCGAGATCGCGCGGATACGTCAGCATCACGACGCCGATGAAGGCGCCGATGCCCAGCGTGACGATGACCGGCGGCGTGTCGGAGCGCCGGTTCATCAGGATCTTGAGCGAGAGGCCGACGAGGATGAGCAACCCGAGCACCAGCCAGGCCAGCGGGTGGCTGTAGGTGCTGGGGAAGTGGTTCGAGAGCATCATGAAGAGCACGGGGAGCGTCAGGTAGTGGTTGTGGGTGGAGCGCTGCTTGGCGCGGACGCCGTAGCGGAGGTCCACCTCCGTGCCAGCCCTTGTGGCGGCGAGCATGTGGCGCTGGGCGGGGATGATGCGGAAGAAGACGTTGGCCGACATGATCGTGCCGAGCATGGCGCCCGTGAGCAGGTAGGCGGCGCGCGGGGCGAAGACGTCACCCAGGGCGAGCGCGACGAGCACGACCAGCGGCCAGCCGGCGAATGCGGCGAGGCGGATGTTGTCCTTGAACAGATGGCGGCAGAGCGTGTCGTAGACCAGCCAGCCGGCGGCGAGCAGCGCGAGGCTCAAGCCGATGGCGACAGACGGGGCCAGCGGGCGGACGTAGGGGTCGACGAGGAACGCCGCGCCGCCCATGAAATAGACGATGATGAGCAGCGCGATGCCGCTGATCCAGGTGGTGTAAGATTCCCACTTGAACCAATAGAGCATGGGCGGCAGCTCGTCGGGGCGCAGGAACTTGCGCTTGTAGATTTCGTAGAAGCCGCCGGAATGCACGAGCCAGATCTCGCCGGTCAGCGCCGCATCGCCGGGCTTGCGTGGCTTGGACAGGTGGCTGTCCATCCACATGAAGAGAAAGGAATCACCGACCCACATGATGGCGGCGATGACGTGAATCCAACGGGCCACGATCTGCAGCCATTCCTGGACGCTGGCTTCCATGCCCCCCCCCGAAAGAAACCCGGTCCCCTGTCGCGTCGTGCGCGGCGAGGTCGGCCCATCTTACACGCGCGATCAGGCGTGGCAAGCGGCAAGGGGGGGGCTGAGACTGGGGAGTTGGAAGCATGGAAGATTGGAAGCTGGGGCAATCCAGCGGCGGTGTGGCGGATTCGCCCACGCCCGGTGAGCGCAGGAAACCGCGCCGTTCCGATCCTTCCAGTCTTCCACTCTCCCAATCTTCCGCCGTTCCGGGGCGAGGCGTGCTAGCCGAGCCGCCTCTGCGGCAGGCTTACGCCAGATCCGTGAGTGCGCCGGTGGAGGCGGAGCCGACTTCGCGGGCGTACTTGCCGAGGACGCCGCGGGTGTAGCGCGGGGCGGGTTGCTTCCATGCCTTGCGCCGCTTGGCGAGCACGGCGGCAGGCACGTGCAGCTCCAGCTTGCGCTTCAGCGCGTCGATGCTGATGGTGTCGCCGTTCTTCACGAGGGCCAGTGCGCCGCCGACATGTGCCTCAGGCGTGATGTGACCCACCACGAATCCGTGGCTGCCGCCGGAGAAGCGCCCGTCGGTGATGAGCGCCACGTCCTTGCCGAGCCCCTTGCCCATGACGGCCGAGGTCGGGGACAGCATTTCGCGCATGCCGGGACCGCCCTTCGGGCCTTCGTAGCGAATCACAATGACGTGGCCCTTGCGCACCGTGCCGTTGAGAATCGCCTTCAGGGCGGCCTCCTCGGATTCGAACACGATGGCCTGGCCCTTGAAGGTGAGCCCTTCCTTGCCGGAGATCTTGGCCACCGCGCCCTCCGTCGCCAGGTTGCCGTACAGGATGACCAGGTGCCCGTCCTTCTTGATGGGATTTTCGAACGGGCGAATGACTTGCTGGCGCTTGGGGTAGGGCTTGGTGGCGCGCAGGTTTTCCGCCAGGGTCTTGCCGGTGACGGTCAGGCAATCGCCGTTGAGCAGGTGCTCGTCGAGCAGCATTTTCATGAGCGGCGTGGTGCCGCCGATGCGCACGAGTTCGGCCACGACGTACTTGCCGCTGGGCTTCAGGTCCGCCAGCACCGGCACGTGGCGGCCGATGCGGGTGAAGTCCTCGAGGCTCAGCTTCACGCCCGCGGTGTTGGCGATGGCGAGCAGGTGCAGGACGGCGTTGGTGGAGCCGCCCAGCGCCATGACCACGGTGATGGCGTTGAGGAAGGCGTCGCGGGTCATGATGTCGCGCGGGCGGATGCCGCGCTTGATCAGGTTGACGACGGCGGCGCCGGCGTTGCGGCAGTCGAGTTGCTTGGCGCGGGAGATGGCGACCTGGGCGGAGCTGTTGGGCAGGCTCATGCCAAGCGCCTCGATGGCGGAGGCCATCGTGTTGGCGGTGTACATGCCGCCGCAGGAGCCGGGCCCCGGGATGGCGGCGCACTCGATTTCCTTGAGCTTGCGGTCCCCGATTTCCTTGCGGGCGTGGGCGCCCACGGCCTCGAAGATCGAGACGATGTCGACGTTCTTGCCGGCGTGCCGGCCCGGGAGGATGGTGCCGCCGTAGATGAACACGGCGGGCCGGTTGAGGCGGGCGATGGCCATCAGGCTGCCCGGCATGTTCTTGTCGCATCCGCCAATGGCGATGACGCCGTCCATGCCTTCGCAGCCCACGACGGTTTCGATCGAGTCGGCGATCACTTCGCGGGAGACGAGGGAGTACTTCATGCCCTCGGTGCCCATGGAGATGCCGTCGGCCACGGTGATGGTGCCGAAGATGATGGCCTTGGCGCCGGCGGCGTTGACACCCCGCTCGGCTTCGCGCGCGAGCTGGTCGATGTGCATATTGCAGGGCGTCAGCATGCTCCAGGTGGAGGCGATGCCCACCTGTGACTTCTTGTAGAGGTCTGCATCCGTGAAGCCGACGGCGCGCAGCATCCCGCGCCCGGGGGCCCGCTCGACGCCTTCCGTGACGAGGGACGAGTACTGGCGGTGGGCTGACCGGTTGGCGGAGCGCGACGTCTTCTTCATGCGATGGGTCCTTTTCCTGTTACGGGGGAGCCGTGAAACTGCCGGGATTATGCCACACCCCGCCGCTGGCGCAATGCTTTAGGGCCGGGGCCTGTGCGTGCGCACCGACGTTTACGACGACGGGCTTACCCGTTCGGGAAGCGGCACGTGAGGGTGTTGGAGCCGCGGGGATCGCGCTCGGTTTCCACGGTGCCCTGGATCATGTCGGCATGAACGCGGATCAGCCGCTCCGCCACATCCTCGGGCTCGTCCGGAGCGGGCGCGGAGCCGTCATTCTTGATGGTCAGCGTGCCTTCGCGGGGCGAGGCGGACATGGTGATGCTGATGTGTTTGGCCCCGCGGCGGCGGGCCGCATAGTCCACGGCCTCACTGGCGATGGCGTGCAGGTGGACGCCGCGGGTGCGGTCGAGGACCAGCCCCGCCGTGCGCAGGTTGCTGCGGCAAGTGACGCCCCAGCGCGCGCGCGCCTCATCGCCAAGCCGGCCGAGCGCGGCGATCAGGCCCACATCCTCCGGGGCTGATCGCCCGACGTCCTGCACGGCGCGCTCCAGGGTGTCGCGCAGGGCCTGCGCGTCGCGCACCAGGGCGTTCGCGGCGGACGCGGCGGCCTCACCGCCGGCCAGGCCCGTGGCCAGCTGGCGGGCTGTCTCGGCCAGCGTGTCCAAGAGTGGCCGCACCAGGTTCCCGATCTCCTCACCGGTGCGTCTTCGCTCGAGCAGGCTCGCGTCGATGACATCGGTTTGGGCCTGGTGGCGCGCCTCGCGGTCGATCATGAGGAGTTGGGCATGCCGCAGGGTGCCGTCGGGGCCCGGCTGCGCGATCACATGCAGGCTGGCGTGGACGGGGGCGCCATCGTCGCCTGTTAGCGTCAGTTCGAGGGTGACGCGCGGTAACGATCCGGCGAGCAGTCGCAGGATCGCCGCCGCGAACATGCGTGCGCTGAATTCGGGGAGGCGGGCGCCGAGACCGTCGCGCAGGGCCTCCCCTCCCGCGAGGCGCAGCAGGCTCAGGGCCTGGGCATTGGCGTCAGTGACGTTCACGGCGTTCACGAGTGCGGCAACCCGCTCCGGCTGTTCCTGGAGGAACAGCTCGGGCTCGCGACGCCACAGGCTGTCGGCTGTGATCAGCCCGTCGGCCACGCGCGCCAGATCCAGATCGATCAGGCCAAGCGGCCCCTGCTCCCGGACTTGCTCCAGGCGTGTGGCCTGGGCGTGCATATCCGTCACATCGCGGACGACGATGGCGGCCAGGATAACCGTGCCATGGCGGTCCCGGATGGGGCTGACCTGCACCTCGAATCGCCGCTGGTTCGCATGGTCCTCGAAGTTGAAAGGCGTGCCGCGGATGAAGACATCCTCGACGCGGCGCATGCGTGGGCGGGCGACGTCCTCCGGGAGCAGCCGGTCGTAGGCGAGACCGCGGGCCTGGTCGATCGTGCGGGAGCAGGCTCGCGCCGCCGCCTCGTTGAGGCCCTGCACCACGCCGGCACGGTTCAGCACCCAGACGGGATCGCGCAGTGCGTTGAGCAGGCCGGTCTCGCGCGCGTCGACATTGTCGACGATGGAGGCCGTGCGTTCCGATTCGGACACGTCCCGGATGAAGGCGAGCACCATGGCGGTTCCGGCGCCGGCCGTGTGATACAGGGTCACCTGGACGGGCAGCTGTCGGCCGTCGCGCGTCATGTGGCGGCTGGCGTAGGTGTAGTGGGGATGTGCGGCGGCGGCAGCCCACAGGCGCGACCAGGGTTGCGGTTCATCCGGGTGGTCAATCTGCTGGAAAGGCACGCCGATAAGTTCGGTCGGACCGTAGTCGAGCATCCTGGCGGAGGCGTCGTTCGCATCGACGACCAGGCCGTCGGTGTTGAGTACGAGGAGCGGTTCGTGGCTGTGGCTGACGGCCGCGTCGCGCACCTGCAGGCGCAGGGCATCGCGCTCGCGGCCCGCGAGATCGCGTGCGCGGACGGCGGCGGCGAGCACCTCGCCGTGGCTTTCGACGGGGTCGAGTCGCACGGACCACGAGGAGAAGGGCGGCGTGCCGCCGCTGAATACGGCCGGCCGGCCGGTACGGAACAGGTCGCGCAGGGCGAGGCGGTAGCGATCGCGTAGCTCGACCGGCAGCAGGGCCGCGGCATCGCTGCCCGTGGTGGCCGCGCCAGCGCCGGTCCCGCCCTGGTAGAGCTGCATGACGGTGTCGCTGGGCGCCACCGTCATCACGAGATCCGGCACGCCTTCGAGCAGCATGTGGGTGATGACCTGTTCGGCGGCCAGCTGGTCCTCCACTTCCATCCGTCCGCTGACATCGATGAAGCTCTCCAGCCGATGACGGCGTCCGCCGATCATCAACGTGGCGACCGTCCGCGTCGTCGGGATGCGGCGCCCGGTCTGGCGCGTGGCGGGCGGGGTCACCTCGGCCATGGCCGGGGACGGCGCCGCGCTGTCGGTCTCGGGGGCGGTGGCGGGGCGTGGTTCGGCGCCCAGGGTGCGGCTTTGAAGGATCGAGCCGACGATCTCCGCCCGCGGGGCGCCAATGATGGTTACGGCGGCCGGATTGGCGTCGACCACGGCTCCCGTGCGGTCGTCGATGATCAGGACGCCGGCGGGCATGGCGTCGAACAGGATGGCGAGCCGTTGCTTGACGTCTTCCAGCGCGCGAGCGGTCTCGCGTTTTTCCAGCGCGCGGCGGATGGTGACGAGCAGCTGCCGGTAATCGAGCCCGCGCCGGATGTAGGTGAAGGCGCCAAGTTTCAGGGCTTCGATGGCGCCTTCCTGCTGGGCGGGGTTGGTGAGGAGGGCGATGCATTCGGTGTCGGGGGCCACCTGGCGCAGGCCGTGCAGCACGACGTGCCCGGGCAGATCGGCCAGCCAGAGATCGACGAGCGCGACGGCCGGGGCGTGTTTGCGGGCGAGATCGAGGGCCTGCTCGCAGGTAGCGGCGGTCAGGGCGCGATATCCTTCCTGCTGCATCAGGTCGGACAGGGCGTCACGCTCGCGCGTTTCGTCGCCGACAATCAAGATGATCTGGCGCTTGTCCACGTTGGTTGCCTCATGGTGGGGACGGGGCCTGCAGGGCGGCGCGCTGGCGGCGCACGCGCCGGGTCAGCAGGGCGTCCATGCAGGCGTCTGGCATCAGGCGTCGCATCCAGGCCCCGGCATGGGCGGGGATGGTGACGCAGTAGCGCCGCCGCGGCCGGGGTGATTCCAAGGCGTGCCGGATCCGGGCGGCGACGGCTTCCGGCGGCTTGTTGATCAGGCCGGGTTGCTTGACGGCGTGGCGCCGCCGCTCCAGTTCGCGCACGAATAGCGGGCCGAAGCGGGAGACCTCCATGTCGATGTGGTGCTCCGCATTCTGGATGGCGTTGAGGCGGAAGGCGGTGATGATCGGACCCGGCTCCACGAGGGACACGGCGATACCGGTCTCGATCAGTTCCACGCGCAGCGCATCGGACAACGATTCGACGGCGTGCTTGCTGGCGCAGTAGGCGCCCATGAAGGGCAGGGTCATGCGCCCGAGCACGGAGCTGACGTTGACGATGCGGCCGGCGCCCTGGCGGCGGAAGCCGGGGAGGACGGCTCGCGTCAGTTCGTGAAGGCCGAACACGTTGACTTCGAACTGATGGCGCAGGGCGTTGCGGTCCAGGTCTTCCATGGCGCCCGGCACGCCCATGCCCGCATTGTTCACGAGTGCGCCGAGGGTGCCGCCGGTGGCGTCCAGCACCAGGCGGGCGGCCTGCTGCACGGAGTCGCTGTGGGCAAGGTCCAGTTCGATGGCGGTGAAGCCCGCGGCCCGGAGGGTGTCAAGGTCGGCCGCCTGCCGGGCGGTGGCGAAGACCTGCCAGCCGCGGGCCTTCATGAGTGCGGCGGTCGCCAGCCCGATGCCGGACGAGCACCCGGTGACCAACACGCTGCGATTAACGGAAGGAAAAGACATCGTTTAGTTCCGGATGTGCGTTCTTTCGGCCGCCAAGGGAAAAGTATACCGGGCCCGCATCCACCTTCCAACATTATACCCGTGTATGGCTCGCCGGGGACGCGGGTCCTGCTGTGCCTGCGCCTTCTCCCCGGGGCCCGCGTGAGGATCGTCGTGGACGTTCAGCCGGCACGATCAGGAGGGGGGCGTGTGCCGGGCGGCCATGGACACCGGGCGCCGTCTTCAGCGCGACACGCCGCGCGACGCCGGGCGTATGATGGTGGTGGGTGCCGATGCGGCTTCCGCCAGACAGGTGGAGTCGCAGACGTTGCACTTGGTGGCGTCACCTGCGCATTCGGTGTTGAATTGACCGAACTCGCGCAGGAATTCCTTGATGGTCTTGGACCCGGATTGAATGTAGTGCAGGAAGCCGGCCAGCTTGAGGCTCGTGTCGAGGCTGAGCAGGTGCTCGATCTTGCAGGCGTCAATCTCGGCCTGCTCGCCGTCCACGCCGAGCACGTCGCGCAAGAACGACTCCAAAACCTCGTCGTTCTTCTCCACGAGCTGCGCCAGGCGTTCGCCTTCGGGGGACAGTTGCAGAAATTTGTTCTCATCTTCCGTGACGAGCCCGCGCTTTTTCAGCGGCTTGAGACTGATGGAGCAACTGCCGCGGGTAATGTTCAGCGCGCGGGCGATGTCGGTCACGCGTGCATAGCCGCGCTCTTGGAGGAGCGTGCGGATGGTCATCAGGTAGTGGGCGGCGCTGTGGGTGAGTGGATTGGACTCGTACTCTTTCCAAGTTTCTCGTTGCATGGCTCACCCCGTTGTATGATGCGCTCAAGCGCTTGGTTGACGAGCAAAACAATATCACGCGTGTATGGATGCGTCAACGCGCGGATGGAAAAAAGTTGAGCCAGTGGTGGCGCGGGCTCAGGTCTGGGTGACGCGTTGTTTCAGCGACGTCCAGCCGCGGCCGGGCATATAGGGCTGGGCCCGCTCGTAGCGGTCGCGCACGGCATGAAATTGCTCGGCTGTGCGGATCTCGCGCGCCGGATTCGATGGCGATCGAATCACGAAATCGGCCTCGGGCGGAAAGCAGGCCATCGTCACGGGCTCGCGTTCCGGGGTGTAGCTTTCGGGGGCCTCGTCGGCGTTGGTCGGTGCGTCGGGGCTTTGGTAGCGCAAATCGACGCTCCAGCGGACGGCCTGCGTCCGGTTCGCGAAGGAGGCGTGCGGCGTGAGGTTGGTCATGAACAGGATGGAGCCGGCCTTCATCTCCAGCGGGATGGCGCCGGCAGGCAGATCGTCGGCGGGAATTTCGAGGAAGCCGCCGTGTCCGCCCGTGTAGTGCCGGTAGACGCCCGTGCGGTGTGCGCCCGGAATGACGTAGAGGCATCCGTTGTCCAGGGTGGCATCCACGAGCGGGATCCAGCAGGTCACGATCAGGAATTGGTCGCAGTGCGACAGCAGATAGCCGGAGTCCTGATGCCAGGGCACTTCGCCATGCACCCAGTTGGGCAACTTGGGGCGGATGCGATAGACCGACGAGCCGATGATCTCGGGGCCGATGAGTGACTCGATGCAGCCCAGCAGGGGGGCATGCGTCAGCATCTCGAACATTTCCGGGCCCTTGAAGCCACCGCCTCCCTTGCCCAGGAGCGTGGCGTAAATGGCACGGCCGGCGTCCGGGCTGGCGGCGAGCATGCGGGCGAAGCGCGTTTCGAAGGGTTCGTCGCGGAAGAGATCGGTCAGCTTTCCTTCTCCCTGGAGGCGGACGGCTTCGCGATCGATCACGGCGGTGATGGCGCGTCGAATCGGCTGCAGGGCCGCCTCGTTGAACACGCCGGCGCGGACCACATATCCGTCGCGCTGAAATTGCGCACGTTCGCTGTCAGTTAAGCTCACCAAAGATCTCCTCCCCTGGACGCACCCGGACAACACCCAAACCCCTTGGCGATATGGTACGCGGTATCCAGAGGGGGATTCAAGTCGCGTTCGTCGCGGGCTCAGGCCGATGCGGGTCTGGCCAATCCGTCCGGACCGGTGATCCAGGGCACCCAGACGACGGCGGGCGGCGCAACCGATATGTCCGACTTGCGCGGGCGGATCACGGTGGTCACGAGGGCCGCCTGGGCGGGGTCCAGTTCGCCTTGGAGCCGGGCGACCTCCTGCTCGAGTTCGGCCTGCAGCCCCGACAGGCGTGCCTGCACGGTCTCGACGCTCTCCTCGGCGCGGTTGACGTCGCCCGCCTCGCGTCCGATGCGGCCCGCGCTCTTCATGGCGGCGGCGGTGCCGGTGATGCTGCGGCTCATCCGGCGTCCGCCTCCGAACAGCGCGCCCAGGATGGTCGCGCCCACGGAGATGGCGGTGGTCATGCGTTGCTGGCCGAGTTGCTCTTTTTCGCGTGCGACGCGTTCCATGGCGCGCTGCAACTGGGCCTGCGCCGTTGCCAGACGGGGTGCAAACTTCCGGCGGATCTTGTCGATTTCCGCATCGCGGTATTCGCGCATGGCCAGCGCGAGCCGCGCGCGGAAGTCGCCCTCCGCCTCGCCCGGGCGGGCGCTGAGCTTGAGCGCGGGGCACTGCGGCAGGTCGAGGCTGACCGTTTGCTGGATGAACCGTTCAAGCGCTTGCGACCACGCGGCCAGCGTCTTCGCGCTCGCGGCGGCGGGGGGCAGGGCGGCGAAGGTGGCGCCGGGCGCGGGCGCGCGCTCGAGACTGGGCTTGAGATCGGCATGCCGACTGGCCTCTGCCCAGAGCGCCTCGCGTCCGTCCTCCGCCAGGGGCGCGACGAAGCTGAGCGTTTGCCAGGTATCCACGGCGGCCCTGGCATCGACGAAATGAACCTGTGCGGTGCCGAGCGCGGCGGGGCGGTAGGCGCAGGTCGCGCCGGCGGGGAGGGCGCCGGCGCGCTGGTAGTATTCGTCGACATCCGGCGGCAGGACCGGTTTGGCAGGCGTCGGCGCGGGCTGAAAGGCGACGGCGGATGCGACGGGGGCGGCGGATGCGGTTTGCGCGGTCGCGGTGAGCCCTGTGAGTTGTTGGATCTGCGGGAGTGTGAGCGGCCCGCGCAGGTATGACAACGCCCAGCGGGTCTGGAAGAGGGTTGGCGCATCGTCGTGCACATTGCGCATGAGGAAGACGCGGTTGCCCAGCGCGGCGAGCGTGGCTTCGGTCTCCGCGCGGTCGAGGGCGGCGCCGGCTCCGGCCAGCGCGCTTTCGAGGCCATCGATGACGCGCGCCTTGTCGCGCTCGGTCTGCAGGCGGCCGATGAACCACGTACCCGCGTTGGCGAGTCCCTTGTAGTCGAGGTCCACGGGGTTTTGCGTCGAGAGCACCACGCCGAGACCGAAGGCTCGGGCCTGCTTGAGCAGCGTGAGCATGGGCAGTTTCGACGGCGGATTGGCCGTGGGCGGGAAGTAGCCGAAGATCTCGTCCATGTAGAGCAGCGCGCGCAGGCTGCTGGTGCCGCTCTGCTGGCGCATCCATGCCAGGACCTCGTTCAGCAGCATGGTGACGAAGAACATCCGTTCCGCGTCGGACAGGTGGGCGATCGAGAGCACGGTCAGGCGCGGCTGGCCCGACGCCGTATAGAGCAGGCGCTGGATATCGAGTGGCTCGCCCTGCATCCAGACGGAAAAGCCGGGTGACGCGAGCAGGTTGTTGAGCGCCATCGCCAGGCTGAATCGCTCCCTGGCGGGGAAGAAAGAGTCCAGGTCGAAGACGCCGATCTGGGCAAAGGGCGGCTTCTGGACGTCGCGGATGATGGCGGCGAGGTCGAGGTTGCGGGCGTGGCTCCACGCGTGTTCAAGGATGGTCGCGAGCAGGATGTGTTCGCGGCTCTGGAGTGGATCGGCGTCGATGCCGACGAGCGTGAGCAGGCCGGAGACGGCGCTGAGGATGCGATCGCGCCGTGCGGTGGAGTCGGCGAGCAGCGCGGCGGGCGGGGCATCGAAGGAGCGCAGGACGTTGAGCGGCCGGCCGGCGGTGCTGCCCGGCGTGTAGATGGCGAGGTCGACGGCCTGGCGGTAGCGCCCGATGCGGGCGGCGTCCTGCCCCCACTGGGCGAGGCCGGTGCGCCAGCTGTCGGCGGTGCGTGCGGCGACATCGTTGGGAGACAGGCCGCGGCGGGCGGCGTCGGCGGTGTCGATCCAGGGGCGGAAGTCTGCGGGTTGCAGGTTGGGGAAGGCCAGGAGGAGATTGCCGAGATCGCCCTTGGGGTCGATGACCAGCGCGGGGATGCCATCGATGGCGGCCTCCTCCAGGAGGGCCACGCAGAGGCCGGTCTTGCCGCTGCCCGTCATGCCCACGCAGACGGCATGGGTGGTGAGATCCTTGGCGTCGTAGAGCAAGGGCTCGTCGGTGGGCTGGCCGGCAAGGGGGTCGAAGCGGCGCCCGAGATAGAAGAGTCCAAGCTTGTCGATGTCCGTCATGGGCCGCCTCCTTGAGGAAGGGAGGCTAGCGCGCTGTCCGTCGGTGCTCAAGGGGAATGCGGGGGGTATGAGACTGCGGGAGTTGGAAGAGTGGAAGGTCGGAAGATTGGGTAACGCCTTGGATCCATGGGGCTTTTAGCCTGAATCCGGTGCGCTCGTTCCATCACGCAACGCTTGATGTCGCGTCCCGCCCGTCACCGTGCCGAAGACCGCGCGTTCTCTGCGCCATTCACACCCTTCCAGCCTTCCATCCCTCCAATCTTTCGCAGTTCGGCGGTGGTGGGGCATGCCTCACCAATCCGTGTCTGCCTCGCGCGCGATCTTGCCGGCGCGGCACAGGCGGTCGCGGCCCGTGTTCTTGGCTCGGTAGAGTGCCTTGTCGGCCGCCTTGATCACCTCGAAGGGTTCCACGTCGGCGCCGCGCGAGGCGGCGACGCCGGCGCTGGCCGTGATCCGTAGCGAGCGCGTGCGGGGTCGCCCGTCGGCTGGCGGGGGGTCGGCGGGCGGCGGGGTGTCCGGTTTGCGGCGCGGGCGGCTGCGCCCGCGCAGGCGGAAGGGGTCGCGCCCGATGGCGCGGCGCGCGGCCTCGATGGCGACGGCATGGGCGTCGGCGCGGTCGCCTTCGCAGACCATGAGGAATTCCTCGCCGCCATACCGGTAGACGCGGCCGGGGGCGTGTTCACGCAGGCGGGACGCCACGAAGCGCAGCACCTGGTCGCCCACATCGTGTCCGTGGCGGTCGTTGATCAACTTGAAGTGATCGATGTCGATCAGGCCGACCGAGTAGTGCGGGCCCAGCCGCGCGAGGTGGTGCTTGAGCGCGTGCCGCGCGGGCAGCTGCGTGAGTTCGTCCATGTTCGCTTTGCGCCAGGCGCTGTCGAGCACGGCCACCAGCAGGAGCAAGGCCGCGCCGGACATGAACAGGATCAGGATGCCGTGGGCGCGGTCCGAAGGCCAGAAGGAGGCCCGGCACATCAGTGCGGTGAGCGTGCAGAGGCCGGCCGTGGCCATGAGCGGTCCGAGGGCGTGGCTCTCGTAGGCCTTGGGAATCAGCATGAGCGGCAGGCAGAGGAGGGCGGCGAGCAGCGCGGCGAGGGGCAGGGGCAGCCAGGCGGCAAGAGGCGCGGCGATGCCTGACGATGGCCAGGTCGCCAGTTGCGGGAGCAGCCAGAGGAACCCGCAGGCCAGGAGCGTGACGGCGGCCCGGGCGGCCCCGTGGGGGGACCACGCGCCGCGCTCCCGCAGGCGATGGAGCAACGCCAGGCCGCCGGGGATGAGCAGGCCCGCCCACAGCAGGAGGCGCGGGTTCAGGAGGGATGCGGCGGGGGCGGTCGAGGCGCGCTGCGCGGCCAGCAGCGTGGTCGCCAGCAGCAGGCTGGAGAACGTGATGCGGGTCTGGGTGAAGCAGAGTCCCAGGACGCCCGCCAGGATCAGCGTCATCCAGGGCAGCGCCTGGAAGACGGGGTTCACGGCCCAGCGCGGGAAGGCTGGCAGCCACCAAACGCACACGCCGAGCGCGAGATAAAACACCGCGACCGGCGAGTACCAGAGGAGGATGCGTCGCAGGAATTGGGCCATAGCGGCAGGCATCATACGCTCCCGGCTGCCGAGGTGCAACGCAAGGCAAACCTCACGCGGCCTCCGGGCGCCATCCACTTCCATGATGGTCTGACGCGGGGGCGAGTTGATAAGGTGGGCGGATATGAAAACCTTGCGCGCGGAACTGGTGCTGGAGGCGAAGGCGGACTTGGGCGAGGGACCGGTGTGGCACGATGGCGAACAGCGCCTTTACTGGGTGGACATCACCCGCGGGCAACTCTGCAGCCTCGACCCGGCGAGCGGTCAGACGGCGACGCACACGATCGGCCAGGAGGTCGGTTGCGCGGTCCCTCGCGCGGCCGGTGGCTGGTTGCTTGGTTTGCGTCGCGGATTGGCCACGTATGAATCCGGGACTGGCACGCTGGAGATGATCGCCGACCCCGAGTTCTCCACCACCGGCAACCGGTTCAACGATGGCAAGTGCGACCCTGCGGGGCGCCTCTGGGCCGGCACGATTGGCAAGCCCGGATCGGCCACGCTGTGGCGCCTGGACCGCGACCGCCGCGTGACGGGGATGCTTCGCGGCATCACGTGCTCCAACGGGTTGGCGTGGAGCCCCGATGGCCGCACGTTCTACTACATCGACACGCCAACCCGACAGATCGTGGCGTACGATTACGAGCGCGAGACCGGCGACATCGCGAACCCGCGGGTGGCGGTGGACGTGCCGGCGGATCTGGGGGCGCCGGACGGCATGGCGATCGATGTGGAAGGCATGCTGTGGGTCGGGCTGTGGGACGGTCGCCAGGTGATCCGGTGGGATCCGCGCACCGGGGAAGCGCTGGCTCAGATTCCCGTGCCGGCATCGCGGGCGACGTCCTGCGCGTTTGGCGGGACGCATCTCGACATCCTGTATATCACCAGTGCCAGGACGGGCCTGAGTCCGGAGCAGTTGGCGTGCGAACCGCTGGCCGGCGGCGTCTTCGCCGCGATGCCGGGCGTGTCCGGCGCTCCCGTTCCGGCTTTCGCCGGCTGACCCGTCCGGTTCGACGTTGCCCGCGGCGCGGGCATCTGGCTATATGCGGGCGATCGCCACGCGATTTTCAGGGCAGGGAGCGGCGACGGACCAGGGGAAAAGGGGGTATATCCATGACACACAAGCACTATGCGCATTTGGATGTCTTCAGCGATTGGGTCGTGGCGGCGCGACGGTCGCACAAGCTCCATCCGCTGGCCAGGCCGGGAGGGCGCACGCAGCGCCGGTTGCTGGAGGTGCTGGGCTTTCAGCCCGGTCCCGTCAAGCCGCGCCAGGTGCGTGTCGAGCAGCGCTGGAGCCGCGACGGGGTTGACGGAGAAGTCGTGACGTGGTCGGCGGGCTACGGGCCGCGCACGGAGGCGTGGGTGCTGCGCCCCGCGGGCGTCAAGGGGTCGCTGCCCGGCGTGGTGGCGCTGCACGATCACGGCGGCTTCAAGTACTTCGGCAAGGAGAAGATTGCGGACGGGCCACATGGCACGCTGCGCGCCATCGTGCCGCTACGCAACCAGTGCTACGAGGGTCGCGCCTACGCCAATGAACTGGCGCGGCGTGGATTCACCGTGCTCGTGCCGGACGTGTTCATGTGGGGCAGCCGCAAATTTCCGGCGAAGCAGATCGCGCAGTCCACGTGGCAGACTTTGCCCGAGATCGACGACCAGGATCCCGACCCGACGGTGGGGGCGGCGGAGGCTTACAATGCCATCTCCGGGCGCCACGAGGATTGCCTGGAGCGCTATGCGGCAATTCTCGGGACTTCACTGGCCGGCGTGATGACGTTCGAGGATCGTGTGGCGGCCGCCTATCTAACCGGGCGCAAAGATGTGCGCGCCGGCGGAATCGGTTGCCTGGGGCTCTCGGGTGGTGGCATGCGCAGCTGCTGGCTGAACGCGACATGCCACGACATTCGCGCGGCGGTCGTGGTCGGCCTGATGTCCACGTGGGAAGGGTTGCTTGACCATAACGTCAAGCTTCACGCCTGGGGATTCTTTCCGCACGAGGTGGCGCGCTTTGCGGACTGGCCGGACCTCGCCGCCTGCCGGGCCCCGTCGCCGTTGCTCGTGCAGTACGACAACGAGGATGCGCTCTTCACGCCGCAGGGCATGCGCGCCGCGCACCGGAGGCTGCGGCGATTGTTCAGGCTGGCGGGCTCGCCGACGCGCTACCGCGGCACCTTCCATCCCGGCCCTCACAAGTTCGACCTCGCCATGCAGGACGAGGCCTTCGCGTGGCTGGCTCGGCAGATGCGCTAGGTGCCGGGGGCGTGCCGTCACGCGCGCGGTGCCCGTGGCGGAACACGCCCGTCAGCCGAGGTCCTCGTGCCCGGCGATCGGCCCTATTTGGCCGCCGCCAGGGCCTGGTCGAGGTCGGCCACGATGTCGTCGATGTGTTCGAGGCCCACGCTCAGGCGCACGAGTTCCGGGGTGATGCCGCCGGCTTTCTGCTGCTCGGGGCTGAGCTGACTGTGCGTGGTCGTTGCCGGATGAATGGCGAGGCTCTTGGCGTCGCCCACATTGGCCAGATGGCTGAAGAGCTTGAGGGAATCGATGAACGCGGCGCCGGCCTTGGCGCCGCCCTTGATGCCGAACACCACCATCGAACCGCCCTTGCCCTTGATGTACTTCTGGTTGAGCGCGTACATCGGGTCGCCCTTGAGGCCCGGAAAGCGGACCCATTCGACGCGCTTGTGCTGCTTCAGATGCTCGGCCACGGCGAGTGCGTTCTGGCAGTGGCGCTCCATGCGCAGGGGGAGCGTCTCGATGCCCTGCAGAAACTGCCAGGCGTTGTCGGGGCTGATGCAGGCGCCGAGGTTGCGCAGCGGCACCGTGCGCATGCGCAGGATGTACGCGACCGGCGCGAGCGGCGGCGGCAGGTCGTGGCCCCAGCGCAGGCCGTGGTACGAAGTGTCGGGTTCGTCGAAGAGCGGGAAGTTGCCGTTCTTCCAATTGAACGTGCCGGAGTCCACCACCACGCCGCCGATGCCGACGCCGTGCCCGCCCATCCACTTGGTCAGCGAGTGCACGACAATATCCGCGCCGGATTCGATCGGGCGCTGGAGGTATGGCGTGGAGAAGGTGCTGTCCACGATCAGCGCGATCCCGTGGTCGTGCGCGATCTTGGCCACGGCTTCCAGGTCGGTGATGTCGAGGCCCGGGTTGGCGACCGTCTCCACGAACAGCGCGCGCGTCTTCTTGTCGATGGCCTTGGCGAAATTGGCCGGCTGGTTCGGGTCGACAAACTTCACGGTGATGCCGAGGCTGGGCAGGAGGTTGTCGAACTGGGTGTAGGTGCCGCCGTAGAGGTTGTTGGCGGAGACGATATTGTCGCCGGCGCGCGCGAGGTTGATGATGGCATAGAACACGGCGCTGGTGCCGGAGGCGAGGGCCAGGGCGGCCGCGCCGCCTTCGAGGGCCGCCACGCGCTGCTCCAGCACGTCCTGGGTGGGGTTCATGATGCGCGTGTAGATGTTGCCCAGTTCGCGCAGGCCGAACAGGTTCGCGGCGTGCTCCGTGCTGTTGAAGACGTAGGAACTCGTGCGGTAGATGGGGACCGCGCGGGCATTTGTGGTCGGATCAGGCTGCTGGCCGGCGTGCAGGCATAGGGTTTCCAATTTCATGGTCGCATTCCTCCCGGTGGTCTTGACTCCCGTGAACTCCGCCACACATAGCAAGAAGTCCGCCGTGAGGCAATTGCATGAGGAGCGCGGTGCCGGCCGCCGCGATCGCGGGGTTCGTCGGGACCTTAAAGAGTTGATGGCCGGTGCGCACCCGGTATATTGCCCTTTCGCCGTGACCGGGCCCCGCGCGAGGGTTGTTGCATGACGGTTTCACATGGTCCCGCCCGTGAGTGCTGGATTTTGATCGGGCTCTTGGTGCTCACCTTCGCCCTGCGACTGGCCCTGCTCAATCAGTATGTGGAGAGCCCCTACTTCCTGCCGCTCGGGTGGGATCCGCGTGCCTATGACCTGTGGGCCCAGGCGATCGCTGCCGGGCACTGGACCGACGGCCAGGCGTTTCATCAACCGCCCTTGTTTCCCTTCCTGCTGGCGGGGTTCTATGCCGTCGTGGGACGCGACTTCTACGTGATCTTCCTGCTGCAGGGCGTGTGCGGCGCCCTGAGCGCCATGCTGCTGTACGTGCTGGGGCGCGACGTGTTTCGTGACCGGCGCGTGGGGATCTTGGCGGCGCTGGGCTGGTGCTTTCATGGACTCGGTGCCTTCTACACGCTCAAGCTGCTCTCCGAGACGTCGTTCATCCTGCTCTCCCTGGTGCTCGTGTGGGCGCTCTATCGCGCCACGGCGCGGGCCACGCCGTGGCGCTGGCTTGGCGCCGGACTCCTCCTGGGATTGAGCGTGGCCATGAAGCCGAACATGATCCTGTTCCTCCCCCTGGCGGTCCTGCATCGCGTGCTGAGTGGCGCCGGCCCCCGCCTGCGGCGCTGGCGCGATGCCGTGCTCTGCGTCGCCGCCACGATCGCCGTGATCCTTCCGATCCTGCTGTACAACCGATCGGCGGAGGGGGAGTGGGTGTTCATCTCGTGGAATGGCGGCGGGAATCTCTATTCGGGCAACAACCTGCAGGCGCAGGGGCTGCCGGAGCCGCTGCCGGGCGTGTCGCAGGACCGGTTGTGGCGCCCGATCGATGAGCGGCGCGTGGTGGGACGGGCGCTCGGCGTGCCCGCGCCCCGGGCCGGTCAGATAGTGGGCTACTGGTCGGGTCTCGCGCGGGCCTACATGCGCGAGCATCCGGGATCCTTTGCCCTCTTGTTGGTGCAGAAGTTGCGGCTGGCGCTTTCCGGTATGGAAAATTTTCACATGTACTGGCTGGCGCACGAACGGGAGCGCTTCACGCCCCTGCTGGCGCTGTTCCCGGTCACCTTCTACCAGATCCTGCCGCTGTCGCTGGTGGGGCTGCTCGCGACCTTGCCGCGATGGCGGCGGTACCTGCTGCTCTATGGCGTCATTGCCGTGACCTTCGCCACGCTGCTGATTTTCTACGTACTGACGCGCTTCCGCGTGCCCGCCGAACCCTTTCTGCTCCTCTTTGCCGCGTATGCCCTGGTTCGCCTGTGGCCGTGGACCGGGCCGGAGGCCGACATGCCGGATGTCATGGATGTAACCGATGCTGCTTCCGCCGTCGGCTCATCCCGGGAATCCGCGGCAACCCCGACGCCGGCGGCGGTTCCGCGCGCGCGGCTCCTGGGGCTGCTGGCGGTGTTCGCGCTTTGTTCGGCGATGATGTACGCCGAGGACCGCGACCGCTTTCCCGGGCGGGCGGGCATCGTGGAGTTCAATCTTGCCGAGTTGCTGTTCGACCAGGGCAAGTTGACCGAGGCGGAGCAGGCGTACACGGCCGCGACCCTGCTGAATCCGCATGACTTCTACCCGGCGCTGGGCGTCTGCAAATTGCTGCTGGTCCGGCACGGGCTGCCGGCGGCGCTGCGGGCGTACACCGTTTTCTATCCCTATATGAACGAGGATCTGCGTCGCGATTTTCTGCGGGACGAGACCCTCGCCGCCATGTGGCCCGGCATTGAGCGGATCAACGCGGCCATGAGCCAGCGCGCCGCCGCGGATTCCCGGAGAATGGATTGACGACGGCGGGGACGCGTGCCACAAACGCCTCGTGCATGTCTCTCCGACAGGTTTGGGAACATCGAGCGGGTTATGGTTGGGGCTGCTTGCGGGGATGGCTCTCCTGGTGACGACGGGACATAGCGCAGGGACCTCGGAAGACGCGATCGCCGCGGAACTTGTGGCCCGCGCGGCCGTCGCCCAGCCCTCCCACCCGCGCCTCCTCGTGACCGCCGACACCTGGAGGACCCTACGCCTGCGCACCGCATCCGATGCCCGCCTGCAGCGCGCCGCGGCGGCGGTGCAGCGGGCGGCTGATGCGTGCCTGACGGCCCCGCCGCTGACGCGCGAAGTGATCGGGATCCGGCTTCTGCATGTCTCTCGCGAGGCGCTGCACCGCACGCTCACGCTGGCCATGGCGTATCACCTGACTGGCGACGACCGATACGCCCACCGCGCCGCGCGGGACCTGCTGGAGGTCTGCGCTTTCACGGATTGGAATCCCAGTCACTTCCTTGACGTTGGGGAGATGACCCTGGCCGTGGCGATCGGCTACGACTGGCTGTATGCACAACTATCGGAGCCTGAGCGTGCGGTCCTGCGTCGCGCGATCCTGGACAAGGGCTTTGCGCCGTCCTGGACGCCTGGCCTGTGGTGGGTGCGCGCGGAGAACAACTGGAATCAAGTGTGTCACGGCGGGTTGGCGGCTGGCGCGATCGCCTTGCTGTCCGAGGAGCCCGAGCAGGCCCGGCGCATCCTTGCGCGGGCGATTGCCTGCGTTCCCGTGGCCATGCAGGCCGGGTATGCGCCCGATGGGGCCTACCCGGAAGGCGCGATTTACTGGGAGTACGGCAGCACCTTCAATGTGCTGCTGGTGGCGATGCTCGAACAGGCGTTTGGTTTCGATTTCGGCCTCGGGGCGCAGCCCGAGTTCATGGCCTCCGCCGACTACGTGTGTCATGTCACGGGGCCGGACGGCGGCGCGTTCAACTATGCCGACAGCGTGAGCACCCGCCCCTTTGTGCCGCTGGCCCTGTTCTGGTTCGCGCAGCGGCTGGGGCGTCCCGAGCTGGTGGCCGTGCAACGTCGCCTGCTGGATGCCGACATGGACCGCCTCGCGCTCACGGACCGGTGCTTCCCGCTGCTGTTGCTTTGGCTTCAGGATGAAACCGCATGGACCGTGTCTCAGGCCCTGCCGCTCGACTGGAGCGGCGGCGGACTCAAGCCCGTCGCCATGCACCGCAGCGACTGGTCGTCGCGCGCATGCTATGCCGCGATCGTGGCGGGAACGCCGGGCAGCAGTCACGGCCACATGGATCTGGGCGGGTTTTGCTTTGCGGCGGATGGCGTGCGGTGGGCGCTCGACCTGGGCATGCAGGATTACAACCGCCTCGAGAAGATGAACCTGAAGCTGTGGGATCGCACGCAGTCGGGCGACCGGTGGAAGATTTTCCGGTACGCCACGCAGGGGCACAACACGCTGACGATTGATGGGGTGGACCAGCGGGTCGACGGGGTGGCCACGATCGTGCGGCACGACACCAACGCGATGGCGCCGTTCACGGTGGTGGATATGAGCCCGGCCTATCGCGGGCAGGCCCGCCGGGTGATCCGCGGCATGCGGCTGTGCGGGCGCGCGCATCTGCTCGTGGCGGACGACCTGGACGGACTCCGGCCCGGCGCCGCCGTGCGTTGGGCGATGAACACGCGCGCCACGGTGAAGCTGGTGGCGTCGGACCGGGCGGAGCTGGCACAGGACGGCCAGCGATTGGTGGCGCGATTACTGGCGCCGGCCGGGGCGGGGTGGGCCGTTCAGGATGTCTCCAGGCCCGTGCAGGCGTGGGATGAACCGAATCCCGGGGTCTCGCAGCTGCTGTGCACCGTCCCGGCGCCCGCCGATGGGCAGCTGCGGATCCGCGTGCTGCTCGACACCGGAGATGCCCGCGTCGATGAAGAGGCTGTCGCCGCCTGGCCTTCTGTGATGGATTGGATTGGCGGGCGTTGCCCCGCACAAGGAGGTCTATGACTCGGAAAGAACCTGCACGGTCCGCCGCTGCTCGCTTGACGCTCTCGTGGCGTATCGGTCTGCCGCATTGGGAAACGGACGACGCGTTTGGGCAGGTGCTGAAACTGCTGATCGGTCGGCGGGCCGTCGTGGACGAAGTCGCGCTGTTTGAAACCATCACCCATCATCTTTACATTCCCCTCGATGTGTATGCGCGCCGGATGGAACTGGCGGCGCAGCGGCTCGACGCCTTTCGTCGCGCGGGGATATCATCGGTCGGCATCAATGTGCTCTGCACGATCGGCCACCTGAATGAAGCCTGGTCCTACATGCCCCCGTTGCCCTTTCAAGCCATGGTCGGCCATGACGGTGCGGTATCCACCTCCTGCGCCTGTCCGAACACGGCGGAGATGCGAGCATATGTGCGCGCGAAGTACGCCCTGGTCGCCCGCGCCCGGCCGGATTTTATCTGGGTCGACGACGACATCCGCATGCACGAGCACGGCGTACAGTGGGGCTGTTACTGTCCGACCTGCCTGGCGCTGTTCGCGAAGGCGGCGGGGACGGCCTTTTCCCGCGAGGAGCTGGTCAAGGCCTTCAACGAGCCGGCCGCCGGCCGCCTGCGCCGGCTATGGGTCGAGCAGAACGTCTCATCCATCGAGTCCCTGCTGGCCGAGGTTGCCTCGGCAGTCCAGGCCGTCAATCCGCGCATCGCGACCGGGTTGATGACCGCCGGGCCGGCCTGGACCACGTACTCCGGGCAGGCGTTTGACCGCTGGTTCACGGCGTTACGCGCCACCAAGGCGCGGCCTGGCGGTGGATTTTACGATGATGTGCAGCCCTTGCGGATGTTTCACAAGGCCATTGAATGCGGCCGGCAGCGGGTGGCCCTGCCGGAAGCGGTCGCCGATGTGCAGTACGAGCTGGAAAACTTTCCCTACCAGCGCCTGAAGAAATCCACGTCCACGATCATCAATGAGTGCAGCCTGGCCCTGGCGTATGGGTTGAACGGGGTGGCCTTCAACATGCTGGGCGTGCCGACGGCGCTGGACGATGTTCGGCCCTGGGTGGATGCGATTCCGGCGGCGCGTCCGCTGTGGGAGCAGTGGGTGGCGCACGCGGCGGGCTTGCCGACGGCGGGACTGTGGCCGGCCTGGAGCCGGCACCTGACGGCGCGGCGGGCCGTGCATCCGGGCGAAGATTGGCTGACGTCGCCTGCGGCCTACGATATTCAGCGCCCGCGCCTGCTTGGCGAAATTGGGCTGCCGCTTGCGGCTGATGCGCCGGGATGCGGGACGGTATTGAGCGGACGGATCGCCGAGTGTTTCAATGACGAGGAGCTCACGGCCATGCTGTCCGGCGGGGTGCTGATGGATTCCACCGCGCTGAAGGTGCTGACCGTGCGCGGGCTGGGGCACCTGACCGGCGTGCGGATCGCCCGGGAGCTGGACAACGGCATGATGGAGCGTTTCACCGCGGACAAGCTGAACGGAGGGGCGGCCGGCAGCCTGCGTGACGCGCGCATCGAGTTCTGGGGCGATGCCAAGGGGATGGCGGATGTCCTTGAGCCGCTGGCGCCGGACGTCCGCCTGCTGGCGGAATTGGAGGACTACTTCTACCGGCCGCAAGGCGCGTGCGCGACGGCGTACGAGAACACCCTTGGCGGGCGGGTGGTGGTCATGGGGTACGCGCCGTGGATGTTCCTGCAGTCGGTGGGCAAGCGGCTCCAGTTGCAGAACGTGGCCGACTGGATCAGCCGCGGGCGCATGCCGGTTCGGGTGGACGAGGCGGTTCCGCTGGTGTCGGTGGTGCGCCTGTCCGCCAACCGCCGCCGGGCCGCCGTGATGCTGGTCAATGCGGGGTTCGACGTGATTCGGTCGGCCACCGTGCACCTGCGGGTGAGCGGCAGACGGGCGCGTGAGCTGGAGGTGGGCGCGCGGCCCCGCGTGCGGCCGCTGACGCCTGAGAAAGGGGGGAGCCGGCTCATCCTTCGCCAGCTTGCCCCGTGGAGCCTGCGGGTGGTCCTGGTGGGGGACTGAAATCGCGGTTGACTTGAGGCCTGAAGTCGGTACTATACGCGGTTCGCATGCTACAGAGAGTGTGAGGGACGGAACACGGAGGCGAGCAGTGGCCAAGATCAATACACGGGGAAATCGGGCGGCGCAGACAGGCAATCGCATCACGCGCCGGGGATTGCCCAAGAAATCGGGCGGTATCGGTTTGCACGTGACTGGCAAGGCCCGTCGCCGGTTCAAGAGCAATATGCAGAAGCGCAAGGTGCGTTTTTCGGACGGCACGGTCCGGCGCATGTGGGTGCGCGTGCGGGATCTCAAGTCGGGCCTGTACGACAACCCGAACAAGAAGGATTTCGCCAAGGTGAAAGCCTGAACTGGCGATAGGGGGAACACATGCCCAGAGAATTGATTCGGATGGTATCGACGGCGGGCACGGGCTCGTTTTACACCACGACGAAGACCACCAAGGGTGGCGTCACGGGTAAACTCGAGATGAAGCGCTACGATGCCAAGGCGCGCAAGCACGTCGCTTTCAAAGAAGCGAAGATGAAGTAACGCGCCGTCCCGGCGGGTTACGTTTCCACTTACCGACACATCTCCCTTCCGGAGGTGTGTTTGTGTTTTTGGGGGCGTGAAGAGAGGTAAGAACCGCAGGGCCGGTGTTGGTGGACGTGGCGAAGGGAGGCGTTGCGATCGGCGGACCGCGTCGCATCCGGCCGGCATCAGCCGAAGCCGAGGGCGGTGAGGCCCTGGAAGGTCAGGTAGGCGCCGCCGTAGGCAAGGGCGCTCATGTAGGAAAACTGCAGGATTGGCCATTTCCAGGAGCCGGTTTCCCGGCGGGTAATCACCTGGGTCGCCATGCACTGCATGGCCAGGATGTAGAAGACCAACAGGCTCAGGCTGGAAGCCGTGGTGAAGACCCGGCTGCCATCGCGACGGGTCGCGTTCCGCAGGGTGTCGTACAACCCTTCCCGGTTCTGGGTCGCGGCATCCTCTCCCACGCCGTAGACAATCGACAGGGTTGAGACAATCACCTCACGGGCTGCAAAGGACGAGATGATGCCAATCCCGATCTGCCAGTCGAAGCCCAGCGGGCGTACGACGGGCTCGATCAGGTGCCCCAAGCGGCCGGCGAAGGAGTGGGCCAGCGCTTCACGCGCCGCCAGGTCCGCGGCGCGGTGCTCCAGCATGGCCCCGCCCTCGGCATTGCCGCTGGCGTTCTCCATTTGCGCCTGCGCGGCCAGCGTACTGACTTCAACCGATGGCTCCGTCTTCGGGTAGGTAGCCAAGGCCCAAAGGATCAGTGAAATCACGAGGATGATTGATCCGGCCTGCTGCACGAAGACCTTGGCGCGATCAAAGGTGTAAAGCAGCAGATTGCGCAGGCCCGGAATCTTGTAGCCGGGCAATTCCAGCACCAGGGGCTTGGTTTCGCCCCGCAGAATCGTCTTCTTGAAGGCGAATGCCATGATCAGCGCCGCGACGATGCCGGACCCATAGGCCGCCGTAAAGACGAGCGCGGCCTTGCCAGGCGACGTGGGAAACAGCAGCGCCGTCACCATGGCGTAGACGGGAATCCGGGCTGAACAACTCATCAACGGGGCCACGAGGATCGTCACCAGGCGGTCGCGCCGGTCCTTGATGATGCGTGCGGCCATGATGGCCGGGATGGCGCAGGCGTGCGCGGAAAGCAGGGGCACGAAGGCGGTGCCGGGCAGGCCGACGCGCCGCATGAGCCGGTCCATGACAAAAGCCGCGCGCGCGAGGTACCCGCTGTCCTCAAGAATGCCGAGGAAGAAGAACAGGATGCAGATTTGCGGCAGGAAGACGAGAATACCGCCGACACCCCCGATGATGCCATGCACGAGCAGGCTCTGAAAATCCCCCGGGGGCACGTGGGCAGCCACCAGGTCGCCCGCGCGGGCGAAGAGCCCGTCGATCAGGTCCATGGGCACGGAGGCCACGCTGAAGATCAGGTAAAAGACGGACAGCATGACGGCGAGAAAGGAGAGCAGGCCGGCGACGGGGTGCGTCAGCAGGCGATCCAGTTTCTCGGTTCGGCGCCCGGTGGCCACCACGGGGGCCTTGAGGCAGCGTCCGGCCACGGACTCCGACCAGTTGAAGCGCGATTGAAACTGGGCCGGGCAGGCGCAGGCGGAATCGCACCGGCAGGCGGATCGCGGGAACGCCAGCGGAAGCGGTTTGGGGCGGTGACCGGTGACCCAGCGCTCGAGTTCGGCCTTCAGCGTGTCCACGCCGCGCCCGGTCTTGGCCACCATGGGAATGACCGGGCAGTGCAGTTCGCGGCTGAGCTTCTGCGCATCAATCTGAATGCCGTGGCGCTCGGCGATGTCGATCATGTTCAGCGCCACGATGACGGGGATTTCCAGTTCGCGGATCTGGCTGACGAGGAACAAATTGCGCTCAAGGTTGTCGGCGTCGACGATGAGCACGACGCCATCCGGGCGGGGGGCCTCGGGATGCTTTCCGGTCAGGATGTCGTGCGCAATCTGTTCCTCCGGCGTCACCGCACGCAGGCTGTACATGCCGGGCAAGTCGACGATGGTGATGGCCTTTCCGGCCACCCGCAGGTAGCCGAGTTTGCGCTCCACCGTGGTCCCCGGGTAGTTGGCGGTGCGCGAACGCAGCCCCGTGAGCGCATTGAACAACTCCGTCTTGCCGGCGTTGGGATTGCCCGCCAGCGCCACCACCATGGCGCTGCCATGCTGAGGTTTGTCCTGGCCCGTGACGGCACGGATGGATTTGGCAAGGAGATCAAACTGGACCATGGGAAGGCTCGCTTTCGGGGGCTGATGCCGGATTGTCGTCGAGGGGACGCACGGTAACGCGGGCGGCAAGTCGGGCGGAAAGCCCGATGCGGGTTGCAAAAACTTTCAGAATGAGGGGATCGCCGGCCTTGATGAGTTCCACGGTGCGGCCGGTGCAGACCCCGAGTGACATCAGGCGCTCCGAATCATCATCCGGCGCTTCGATGTGCTGAATGACGCCAAACTGGTGAGGCAGGAGTTGGTCGAGGCGAAGGTCACCAGGGTCAGTCATCGCGATTACAAGCTCCGACCACCGCCGGCGATATGCATATGATACCGCCGGATGGTATGTGCGAAATGGTCTATGTTTTCTCACGTACGCGGTCCCCCTGACAAGTGCAAACCCTATCGATGCCCCTGGCCACTCCTTCCTGGATGTGACAGGCATAGCTTGCAACTATTTGATTGCTATGTCAATCATCCGGATTATTATACCAACCATATTCGGGGCGAGAAAGCCCGGCAATGCGAAAATACAGAGGAGAATCCCATGACGGGTTCGGGTGGTAGTCGGTCGGGTGGGCAGGCGGTGGCGAAGACGAGCGGCGTCTGGGCGGTCGCTTTGGGGCTTTGGGCCATGGCGGCCGCGGCGGATGAGCGCAAGTTCGGCTATGTGTATGAGGCGGATGTCCTGCCCAAGGGACAGGCCGAATTCGAGCAGTGGGTGACTGCACGTGCCGGGAAGGATGGCGGGCGCTATGCCCGCTGGGATTTCCGGGAGGAACTGGAGTACGGACTGACCGAGCGGTTGACGACCGCCCTCTATCTGAATTTCGAGGATGAGTTCAGCTCTGGTGTTAAGACATCGGACGGCGCGGATTCGGAAGCCGAGGTGGAAGCGGGCGAAGATGAATCCGGTGGCGTGGACTTCGCGGGCTTGTCCTCTGAGTGGAAGTACCAGTTGCTCAGCCCGTATCGGGATGTTGTCGGCGTGGTGGTTTATGTTGAGGGCAGTAGCGACCTGGCGCATGAGACCGAACTGGAGGAGAAACTCGTGCTCAGTAAGAACTGGGAACGATGGGTGGCGGCGGCCAATGTCACGGTCGAACAGGAGTGGGAGTACGAAGACGGCGAGTCCGAAAAGGAAGGGGTTCTGGAGTTGACCGCCGGTCTCTCGCGCAAGGTTACCGATACGTGGTCTGTCGGCCTGGAGGCTCGCAACCACCGCGAGTTCGAGAACAACTTTGAATTCAAGGATGAGGAACACCGTGCGTATTTCCTCGGTCCCAACGTGGCCTATGCCAACGGCACCTATTGGGCGACGTTGTCCGTGCTGCCTCAGATCTACGGCGAAGGGGAGCATGCGACGGATAACCTGATTCTTGATGAACACGAACGCGTGGAAGTGCGCTTGCTGGCCGGCGTCCCGCTGTGAGCAACCGGTTCTTCAAGATCGTCGCTGTGGCCGCCGGCCTGTGGGGTCTGCCGGGACGCGGGACCCTGCAGGCGGCGGACACGGTCTACATGACGAAAGCGCAGGCCCTGGCCTGGGCGTTGCCGGAGGCGGGGCGCGTTGAGGAGGCGCGACGGGCCTTGTCCGACTCCGAGCGTGCCGCACTGTCGCGCGCCTGCGGCCTCCCGTTCGGTTCCGCCGTGCAGTGGTACACCGGCTACCAGGGCGATACGCTTACGGGGCGGGCGCTCTTCCTCGATGAAGTCGGCAAGCATCAGCCGATCACGTTTGTCGTCGCGCTCTCCCCGGAGGGGGTCGTTCGCGATGTGGCCGTCGCCGTTTACCGTGAAGCGCTCGGCGATGGGGTCCGTCAGCCGCGCTTTCTGGACCAGTTCCAGGGCAAGCGGGAGGGCGATGGATTGACGCTCGGCAAGGACATCGACGGTGTGACTGGCGCGACGCTCTCCTGCCGCGCGGCGGCGCGGGCCGTGCGGCGTGCATTTGCCATCAACCGCGAACTGGTGCAGACTGTCGCCACGCCGCCATGAGACAATTTCGCCATACCCACACGCTTCATCACCTGCCATGGGCCAGCAAGCTGGCGACCACCCTGTTTCTGATCGCGACGCTGGCGGCCTGCACCGTGACGTGGATCATGGCCACCCGGCTGACCGGCACCTCGCCACAGTCGGTGGCGGCGCATTACCAGGGGCGGGAGACCGCCGCCGACGAGGCCTTTCCAAAATCCGTGGATGAACTGCTCATGACGGCGCACTTCCACCTCTTCATCATGCCGGTCGTGCTGCTGGTGGTGGGGCACCTCGTGGGGCTCACGCGCTTCCCGCGATCGGTCCAGGGACTGCTGATGGGGGCGGGTTCTGTCGGGCTGCTGTTGAACGTGGGGATGCCGTTCCTGATCATCCACGCGCCGCAGCCCTGGTCGGCCCTGAAGTTGCTTGGCAACGCCCTGCTGGGGCTCTCGTTGCCGCTGATGTGCATCCTGTCGTTGATCGACCTGCACTGGCCGATGCGGCTGGACCGCGACGCGGCGTAAGCGCACCCGCGCCAATTGCTGACCACAGTGGGCGGCGGGCCGCCGCTGTGCATCCCGTCCATGATCCCGGCCTTCACGCTGAGGGGGTCCCTGGTGCGCACCTCTCCGCTTGTCGAGCAGGGCGCGCAGAGGGTAGAACGTCCCATGGCTACGTTGCCCAACATGCTGACCCTCCCTCCGCGCGTGGTTGCACACCCAGGGGCTGTGGGAACCTTGCTGAAAGAATGTCGGCCGTTCGGGGCGCGCGGCCTGCTGGTGCATGGCCGTTCCCTGGCCAGCGGCGAGCTCCTCAACCGGCTTGTGGACGAGGTCCCCGCCGGGCTGGCCTTGGCCACGTGGATGCACCCCGGTGGCGAACCCACGCTGGATCATCTGGCCTCGGCACTCGCCGCCGCGCGCGCCTACCGAGCCGATTGGATTGCCGCGGTGGGTGGCGGCAGCGTGATGGATGTGGGCAAGGCGTGCGCGGGACTGATGGAGGCGCCGCTCGATCCGGAATCCTATCATGACGGCGCCCCAATCCCCCCGTCGCGCACTCCCTTCATTGCCGTGCCCACGACGGCCGGCACCGGCGGCGAGGCCACCATGGTGACCGTGCTCACCAATGCGCGCCAGGGCGTGAAGAAGTCCATTCGACACCCGTCCTTCATGCCGCGCGTGGTGATTCTGGATCCTGAGTTGCTGGCCGGTTGTCCGCCCGCCGTCATCGCCGGCTCGGGGATGGATGCGTTCGTCCAGGCCGTGGAAGCCTACGTCAGCAAAGGTGCCACCTGGTTCAGCGATGCGCTGGCGCTCCAGGCGGTCCGGCTCATCGATCAGGGGCTCGTTCCGGTGCATGACGGGGAATTGGGGGCGCCCGCGCAGGCGTTGATGGAAGGCAGCTTTCTGGCGGGGCTGGCGTTGTCCCACGCGCGGCTCGGGTTGGTGCACGGCCTGGCGCATCCGCTCGGGCACCGCTACCACGTGCCGCACGGCGTGGTGTGCGCGGTTTGTCTCCCGCCCGTGATCGCCTTCAACCGGCCGGTGGCAGCGGAGAAATACGAGGCGCTCGGCACCTTGCTGGACCGCGACCTCGGGGAATACGCCGGGACGATGCTCGAGACGCTGGGCATCGCGTCACCCTTTCGCGGCCAGGCGCTGACCGATCGCGACGCCATCATTGCCGAAACCCTGGCGTCCGGTTCGACCGCCGCCAATCCGCGCCCCGTGACCGCCGCCGACGCGGCCGCCATCCTGAACACGCTCTTTGCCGCGTAGCGTCAGCGGAATCGCTTGGCGGTGGCCTCTCCACCGCGATATAGTTCGTGCCTTGGGCAACGCGCCATGCAGAACACCCACGCCTATTGCTTCGACCTGGACGGAACGCTGATCGACTCGGAGGTGATCTGGGTGGAGGCGGTCCGTGAGTACCTGGCCGAGCGGCTGGAGACCTTCTCCCACGCCGAAGCCCAGGCGTTGGTCTACGGGCGCTCGTGGCAGGATATCTACCAGGACATCGTCCGCAAGCACCCGCAGTTCACCATGCCCATCGCGTCGATGGAGGCGGCCATCGCGCCCCACTATCAGCGCATGGCCGCGCAGCGCGACATCCGCATCCCCACCTCGATTGCGCTGCTCCAGCGCCTCGCGGAAACGCATCCGGTCTGCATCGTCTCCGGTTCGTCGCGCAAGACCGTGGGCGAGGCGATCGAGATGATGGGCATCGGCGCGTGCCTGCGCTTCTATCTCGGGGCGGACGACTATGCCCCGGGCAAGCCGGCCCCGGCCTGCTACCGGCTCGCCGCTGACAAGCTGGGCCTCGCCCCGGCCTCTTGCGTCGTCTTCGAGGACTCCAACGCCGGTGCCCGCGCGGCCAAAGCCGCCGGCATGCAATGCGTGGTCCTCGTCCGCCCCGGCCGCCCGTCGCAGGATTTTTCCATGGCCGACCTCGTGCTCGAGGACCTCGGGGATTATCGTCCGTCGGCCGCGTGAACGCGCCGTCCACCCGCCGCCAGTCCAGCGCCGCTCAGTTCAGTCCCGGGATATCGCCCTGCACGCATCCGGAATCGTCCTGGCGGGCATTGTTCACGCGGCGGCTCACGGGCGTGGCTTTCATCGTGTCGGCGGGAAAGGGCTTGAGCAGGTGCGCGACGGCGCGGTGGCTCTGTACGCCCGGGTCCATCCACGATTTGAAATCCTGCGGGGCCAGGATGACCGGCATGCGGTGGTGGTAGGGTTTGACCACGTCATTCGGCGTCGTGGTCAGAATGGTGCAGGAGTCCACCAGTTCATCGCGCGGGCTCTGCCAGCGTTCCCACAAGCCCGCCATGGCGAAGGGTTGCTCGTCCTTCATCTGGAAATAGTAGGGGCGGCGCGTGGCGCCCGCGCCCGCCCACTCGAAAAATCCGTCGGCCGGAATCAGGCAGCGGCGGTGCCGGATCGCGGCGCGAAAGTAGGGCTTGTCCGCCACGGTTTCGGCGCGCGCGTTGATCGGGCGCGAGACGGTGGCGGGATCCTTCACCCACGCGGGCAGCAGGCCCCAGAAGAGCAATTGGGGAATCGGGTGCGGGATCTCGGGGTCGCGCAGGATCGTCAGGATGTACTGCCCGGGCGCCACGTTGTAACGCGGCTTGGGCGGGTCAAACCCCGGCATCTCCAGCAGTTCTGTCCACTCGTCCGGAAAGCGGGTCAATGTGAAACGACCGCACACGCATGCTCATCCCTTGAAAATGACGAACTTCCGCATGGCAAAGTTGATCAGCAGCGCGGACACCAGGTTCGAACCAAAGGCGACGGTCGTGGTGAGGCCGTAGTGCTGAATCAGGAACGTCTGGACCGTTGTGCCGATCACCAGGCTGACGCCGGATACCGCATAGAACAGGAGAACCTCGAGAACCCAGTGGTGGCGGCCGCGTTTGAACACCCAGAAGATGTTGATGAGATAGGCCGTGAGGTTTGAAAACAGGAACGCGACGCCGTTGTCAATCGCCGCACGTGTCGCGCGCGCGCTGTCCGACAGTTCGGGCACGGGCAGGTGGAAGAGTTGGACCACCAATTCGCGCGACGTGAGGCAGGGCAGCACGAGCCAGGCCATGAGGGAGAAACACAGGATGTGCACACTGGTGGCGACCGCGCCGGCAATGCCGTACTTGATGAACTGGACCAGCGGGCCGTGCTCCTGCCCTTTGAACTGTTTCAGGATGTGACGCATGCGCGGAACTCTAGTCGAAGTGCCGGCAAGCCGAAAGGGCGAATATACCGGCGGCATCGGCTAATCCTGCGCCGACCATGCACGGTGCGGTGCCCGTCGACGTCCGCCCGGTGTGTCCCCGTTCCGCCGGGTCAGGCGGGGATGCCGGACTTCATGGCGTCGCGTGTGGCATGGGCGAAGGCAGCATGGCTCGCCATGGGCGAGTCTTCGGGTTCTTCCGTTTCGCAGGCGAATCGCGCAATGGTGGCGATGATCTCGCGCCGGCCCTGCTCGCTCAATCCTTCAAGCTTGAATCCGGCGGCATAGAGCCCGGGCAGTGAACTCTTCTGGCACCAGATGCGGCGCACCGGCATGTAGATGTGCGCTTCCTTGTCCGCCTCCGGCACGACCAGCACCAGAGGATGAATCTCCCCGTTTCGAGACGGAAATGGTTCGCGCGTGTACAACATGACGCCACCCGCCGACAGGTTGCCGACAAACCCCACCGGTTCCTCCGTCAGCAAATGTTTGACTACCAGATACTGGACCGTCACATAACGGCTGTGTTTGCGCTTCCGCAGCGGCATCTCCCCACCACCACTCATAAACCTCCCCAAGTCCTCACGTATGTTCGTCCGCACCTAGAAGCAACTACTGTGCCTTTGTTTGACGAAGCCCGCCGGGCGAGTCTGATTTCGTTACTCTGCCGGGCGTTTCGTCAGAAACTGGTCATTTGGCTCGATTCCGGGCGCGTTCACGGGGGGTCCGCGGGCCGATCCGAGAGACTTCGGAACGCGAATTTGCAAAATCGACAGCACGAATGGGTCATGGACGGCGGCCTTTACCTCGCCGGGGGCGGGCTCTATAGTTTGGGCTCATGCATACGGATGCCCCGCCCATGGCCAAGCCCGAACCCGTCCCTGACGGCGTCCTGCCTTGGACGCGCTCGTGTTTTGTTTGTGGCGAGGAGAACCCGCACGGGCTGCGGCTGAGATCGCGCCATGAAAACGGGGTGGTCGTGCTGCGCTATGCCCCGCGCCCTTCGGATCGTGGATGGCGGGAGCTGGTGCATGGCGGCATCGCGACCACACTGCTGGACGAGGTCATGACCTGGGCCGCCATCCTGCACGTCCGCCGGGCCTGTGTGGCGGCGGAACTCGGCGTGAGACTGCTGCGGCCGATCGCGGTGGGCCAGCCCCTGCAGATCGTGGGCCAGATCACCGATGGCAAGCCGCGGCTGATGCGGGCGAGCGGGCGAATCATGAATGCCGCCGGTCAAGTGCTCTTCGAGGCCACGGGCAAGTTCGTGCCCATGCGTGACGACGTGGCCGCGCTTTGCGCGGAAGATTTCGTCGAAGGGCCTGAAGCCATACGGGTGGACCGGATCTTTCACCAATCCGGCGCGTGACCCATCCCGGCTAAGGGCCCGGCTTGGTGGCCGGCGCTTCCTGGCTGAGCGTCGACAGCTTGTCGATCGCCTCCTTGATGATGCGCTGGCGCTCTTCGCGCACCCGCTGCATTTCCCGCTGCAGCTCCTGCTCGCGGTCGCGCAGCACAATCTCCCGCTCGACCAGCCGGTGGTTCTGGTCCTCCATCGCGAGGCGGACGCCGTTGAAGATGGCATCGCGCTCCTGGCGCAGCGCCTGCATGGAGTCGTTGACCGTTGCCGTGAGGCCGAGCTGGATGGCGTCGAGCTTGTGCACGTTGCCGGCCAAGCCTGCGCCGAGGCCGTCCATCTGCGTCTTCGACTGCGCGGCCGTGTCGTGCACGAGGCCGCCGATGCGCTCCACCTCGGCCGTGGTGGCGTCAAGCGCCACGACCGTGCGCGCCTGGTCCGCTCGCACGTGGTGGAGCGCCAGGGCGAGAACGGCGATCAGCGCCAGCATGCCGGTGCTCAGGATGAGCAACAGCCGGCTGGCGCGCGTGTGGCGGCGCACGTGGTCGCGCATCTCGGCGATGGCCAATTCGTGACGCTTGATCTCCTGCTCGCGCAGGTCGCCTAGCTTTCGAAGCTGAAGGACGACCTCCTCCTGCAGTCGGCCCGGGAGGCTGTCCAGCGGCGCCGACGGGGCCAGGACGGTAACGCCCTGATCCGCCGCCCCCGCGGGGGGTGGCTCGGGGGGCGGCGCGCCCCCGGTGTCGGGTTCAGAAACGTGCGTCGGGTCGGTCATGCGTGTCACTCCGGATGCCGGCGTCATCGCGACGGCCGCCGACGGACAAGAGCCTAGCAACGGCGCGCATGGCCGTCAAACGCCGCCCTTCGCGCTTGCTCAGGGCTGGAGGGGTGACCTACACTTCCGCTTCACTTGGAAGGAGTGTGGATGTGAGCGACGGTCCGAAGAAATCGCGGCACGGTTGTCTGTGGCTGACCGTCGCGCTCTGCGCCGTCCTGGTGATTGCCGGCACGGTCATCGTCCTGGCGGCCTTGGCCGTGGGCCGGTCCCTGCACCTGGGATCCAGCGTGGCCCGCGAGTGGGGGGCGGATGAATTCCCGGATTTGAATGAAGTCTGGGCGTACGGGTCGGGCGACTCCAAGGTCGTCACGATTCCGATTCGCGGGTTCATCACGCTCGACGAGGGCGGCGATCTGCTCGGCGATGCGGGCATGTCCTCGCAACTGGCGCTGCTGGCCATCCGCCGGGCCACGCACGACGACGAGGTCCGGGCCATCATTCTGGATGTGGACAGCGGCGGCGGCGGCATCACGGCCAGCGACATCCTGTACCAGGCGCTGATGGACTTTCGCGCCGCGCAGGATGGTCGCGTCGTGGTTGCCATCTTCGGCGACGTTGCCGCCTCCGGGGCGTACTACATCGCCCTGGCCGCCGACCACATCGTGGCGCGGCCGACCACGGTGACGGGGTCCATCGGCGTGCTCATGCAGAGCCTCAATGCGCGCCAGCTGGGCGACAAGATCGGCGTGCATGACGTGACGATCAAGTCGGGACGTAACAAGGACCTGTTGAATCCCCTGGAGGATTTGACCGAGGAGCAGCGCGCCCTGCTGCAGGGCATCGTGGACGACCTGTACGCGCGCTTCGTCGGTCTCGTCGCCGAGCGCCGTGACCTGCCCGAAGACAAGGTGCGTGAATTCGCCGACGGGCGCGTGATCACGTCCGCCGAGGCCCTCCGGCTCGGCCTGATCGATGAAATCGGCTATTGGAATGATGCCATGGCGGCAACGTCGGACCTGCTGGAAGTGGACGACATCAAGGTCTTCCGTTATGAGGAGACCTTCTCGTTCTCCTCGTTCCTGCGCGTCGCCCAGCGCTGGCAGCCCGTGAGCAGCCTGCTCGGCCGGGCTGGGCGCGTGCGCCTGCTCTACCAGTGGCAAATGTAATGCCGAGATCCGTCGTCACGCCGCCCGGCGGCAACGGGGAACGGTCCGCCGCGCTTGGGAAGCATGAATGCGCGCGTTTTTGACGGTGTCATCTTCGACATGGACGGCACGCTGACGCGGCCGAGCTTGGACTTTGCCGCCATCCGGCGGGAGCTCAACCTGCCGGCAGGCGACATCGCCCACCAGGTGCAGGCCCTCCCGCCCGTGGAGCAGCGCGCCGCCTGGGCGATCATTGAAGCGCACGAGGCCCGTGCCCGCGCGGACCAGGCGCTCCAGCCCGGCGCAGAGGACCTGCTGCGCGATTGCCGGCAGCGCGATATGCGGGTAGGGTTGATCACACGCAACGACGCCACCAGCGTCGCCCATCTGTGCGAACGCTTTGGCCTGACCTTCGATGCGGTGGTCACACGGGAGTTTCCCGTCATGAAGCCCCACCCGGACACCGTGCGCCATATTCTCGAGCAATGGGCATTGCCTGCGGACCGCGTGCTGATGGTCGGCGACTACGTGCATGATCTCGACTGTGGCCGCGCCGCCGGGACCGCGACCTGCTTCTTCTTCAATTCCGGCCACACCGACTACAGCGCCCAGGCGGATTTTGTGGTGCGGTCCATGGACGAACTCGGCTGCATCCTCTGGGAGGTATCCGAACCGTGAACCCCGTGGCGATTCCTGCCGTTCGTCGAATGTCGCGTTTGAACCCCCTGCTGGGTGGCCTCTTGCTCGTCCTGTTCGCGGCGGCCTGCGCCACCAATCCCGTGACCAAGAAACGCGAGTTCCACTGGCTGTCCGAAGGGCAGGAGAAGCAAATCGGGGAATCCAGCTACCTTGCCTACCAGCAGGCGGAGGGTGGCACCTACGAGGTGGATCCCGCAGTGGCGAGCTACGTGAAGCGCGTCGGTGAAACGCTCTGGCGCGTCAGCGACCGGCCGCAGCTTCCGTACGACATCGTCGTGCTCAACAACTCCGTGCCCAATGCGTGGGCGCTGCCAGGCGGGAAGATGGCCATCAACCGCGGACTGCTGACGGCCCTGCACAGCGAGTCCGAGCTGGCGGCCGTGCTCGGGCATGAAATCGTGCACGTGGCGGCGCGTCATGGAGCGAAGAGCGTGGAGCGCGGCACACTGCTGCAGGTCGGCCTGCTCGGCATCGGCCTGGCGGCACAGGATCGCGACTACGAACAGATCGTGCTGGCCGGCTCGGGGGCCGTCGCGGGCCTGACGTCGCTGACCTTCAGCCGCCGGGATGAACTGCAGGCCGACAAGTACGGTATCGCCTATATGTCGCGCGCGGGCTACGACTTGCAGGCCGCCGTGACCTTGCAGGAGCTGTTCGTGAAGCTGTCCAGCGGCCAGGATTCCGGCTGGCTCGCGGGGTGGCTGTCCACGCATCCGCCATCGCCGGAGCGCGTGGAAGCCAACCGCCTGACGATCGCGCAGTATGCGACCGGGGGGCTCGTGGGGCGCGACACCTACTCGAACGCGATGGCGCACCTGATGGCCACCGCGCCGGCGTATGCAAAGGGTGACGAGGGCTGCAAGGCGCTCCAGCAGCATCAGGCCGACGCGGCGCTGGCGCTGGCGCAGGAGGCGATAGCGATCGAGCCGGGCGAGGCGCTTTTTCACGGACTGGCGGCAAAGGCCTATGCGCAGAAGCAGGCGTGGGACCAGGCACTGGACAGCCTCAATCGCGCCATCGCGCTGAACAGCCGCTACTTCGAGTATTACCTGAGCCGCGGGCAACTGCTGCACGAGCGGGGACAGATCGATGCGGCGCGCGCGGATCTGAACGAGAGCATCCAGTGGCTGCCCACTGCCTCCGCCCATTATCTGTTGGGGGCCATGGATCTGGATGACGGGGACAGCAGCCGTGCCGTGGAGCATTTCCGGGCGGCCGCGGAGTCCGAATCGGACGAGGGGCGCAAGGCGGCCGTGCTCCTGGCCAAGCTGGAGCTGCCGGAACACCCGGAGCGCTATCTGCAGGTGGCCTACGCGCTGGATGACAAAGGCTACCTGGTGCTGATCGTGGAGAACGGCAGCCCTGTGGATGTGAGCACGTGCGAGGTGGGCTTGGCGACCCGCGACGAGCCCTCCTGGGCGCGCCAGGTGTTTCCGCAGGGGGTGCCGGCGCGACGGGCAAGCAAGTTGCCGACGCGCCTTGGGCCTTTTACCAGCGTGAAGGCGGCGCAGGATGCCGTGCGATACCGGTTTGAGCGGGTGGCGGTGGCAGGGGCCAGCCAAGCACCCACACCCCGGACGTCCCGGTTCTGGTGAGAGGGCTCGCGTGCAGCGGGCCGCCGCTTACTTCGCGTAGAATTCGACGACGACCGGCACTTCGCAGACGATCGGGATTTCTTCCCGGGCCGGCAGCCGCGTGTAGATCGCGCTGAACTGGTCCTTGTCCACCGTCAGGTACGGCACAGGCTGCACGTCCTGAATGGCATTCTTGACCGCATCCAGCGTCTTGCTCTTGCTCTTGATGGCGATCGTGCTGCCGGGGCGGACGAGGAACGACGGGATATTGACTCGCTTGCCGTTGACCAGCAGGTGGCCGTGGCTGACGAGCTGGCGCGCGGCGTAGATCGTCGAAGCAAAACCGGCCCGCAGGGTCAACGCGTCCAGGCGCGACTCCAGCATGTGCATCAGGTTGTCGCCCGTGTTGCCGTGCTTGGCCGTGGCCTTGACGTAGTAGTTGTGCAGCTTGCGATTGGTGAGATTGTACTGAAACGACAGGCGTTGCTTCTCCAGCAACTGGCGGCCGTAGTCGGAGACTTTCTTGCTGAAGCGCGAGCGATGCATGCCGGCCGCGCCGGGCTTGCGATCCATCCACTTCGAGGCCTTGCGCGTCAACGGAATGCCAACGCGACGGGAGAGCTTAACCTTGGGTCCTGTGTACTTCATAAGTGCTTATTACTCCGCCCGCCTTTTCGGGCGGAAAGGGGGAATATGTACCCGAACCCACCCGGTCGCGCAAGCCTTTTTTGCCGGGGAGGCGCGAGGCCCGGTTATTCGCTGGTGGTGAACGCGCCTTCGAACCGGGCGATGCTCTTTGGCCCCAAGCCTTTGACGCGAGCCAGATCAATGACGTTGGTGTAGGGTCGGCCCGCCACAATCCGCTCGGCGGTGACCGGCCCGATCCCCGGCACCATCAGGAGATCCTCCTTGGTGGCCAGGTTGATATTGAGCAGTTTGCCGCTCGACGGTGAGGCGCCGGCTTCGATTCGCATGAGCTCCTCGTCCTCGCGGCGCTGCTCGGCGCGATCTGCCGCCAGATGCGTGGGATCCGCAGAAGCCCAAATGCCAGCGTGCCGGAGCATGGCTGAGTCCTCGAGGTCCCGCAGGCGGTCCCACTGCTCCGCCTGCGAGGTCCCGTCGGGCGTCGGCCGTCCAGCGCCCATGACTCGGGCCACGCCCCTGGCAACCAGCAGGCTTCCCAAGTCGCGCCCATCCGCCAGGGTCACGAAGGCATAGTAGCGGGCATGTCCGGAAGAACCGCCTCCGGGGCTGAAGGCCGTGTGAATGGTGAATGGCTGCGCCAGCAACTCGCGAGTCGTGGCGCCAGCCTCGACGCCAAAGGCCATGGCGTCCTTCACCTCGTGCAAGCCGAAATAGCGCATCTGCTCCCGTACGCGCCGGGCCATGGCCTCATGAAAGGCGGATGTTTCCGGACAATCCACGAAGTACAGGCGCACAATCATGCTGGTCGTGGCGGTCTGGACCCAGAAGCTGTCGCCGTCGTTGATGGAATTTTCCCGGTAATGGACTTGGGTGAAGGTTTGCAGCGGTTCGGTCGCCGTTGCGATCGCACCCGCCAGGCAAAGAAGCGCGACTAGCCAACATCTCATGATTGTACGATTCGCGTGTGGCCGCCCGGTGCGGACGCGGATCTCCCCCGAAAACCCTATTATTTTACCAGATTCAGACCCGGCGGTGCTATAGGTTTCGGAACCGGGCCGCCAAGGTCGTGGCGGCTCGAGCGGAGGTACGGTCAGGACGCGAGGATGGGAGGGCGCGCGCGTCGGGCGATGATTGACTCAACCAGGAGGGGGTGGACGAGCCAGGGGGGTCAGGCGTATTTCTTGACCGTCGCCAGCAGTTCCTGCGAATCACAAGGTTTGATCAGGTAATCCGTGGCGGACAGCCCCTGAGCCTTGAAGATGGCACTCGATTCGCCACGCGCGGTCAGCATGACGACGGGAATGTTGCGCGTCTTCTCGGTTTTGCGCAGTTTCCGAAGCGTTTCGAATCCGTCCATGCCTGGCATCATCACGTCGAGCAGGATGATGTTGGGTGCGTCGCTCTGCGCGCGGTCAAAGCCAGCCTGGCCATCGTGGGCGGCAATGACGTCGTAGTCGTTCGCTTCCAGCCGCATCTGGATCATGTCAACGAACTCGGTCTCGTCGTCTACGATCAATACCTTCTTCTTGGGCACGGCGCGGTCTCCTTCGGCGATCCTTCATGCCAACTCACTGGCTTCGGCTGACTTGCGGCGCTCCCCGCTCGTCGGGCTGCCCTCTGCTTGTGACAGAGTCTGGCGCGCCTTCGCCATCAATTCCTCCGAAGTTGAGCCATCTAGTGGGTATTCAGCATAGCCGCAGGCCATTTGGACGTCAAGCTGAGGGTCAACTTCATTGAAGCATGCCGACATCTGGGCGTGCCAGCGGCGATAGAGGGTCACCACCTGCGCGGGTGTGATTCTGGCCACCATGATGACCTCGTGGTGACCGCGCGTGATCATGCGATCGGATGAGCGCACCAGATGCTGCAGGTCGCGCAGGCGCTGGAAGCCGGTTTCGTAAAGCCGCTGGCGAGCCTTGTCCTGGGGGGGGAGATGCGGCGTCAGCACGAATAGCAGCAAGGTGAAGCTGTCCTTCTGTACGCGCGAGTCGCTGATGGCGCTCTCGATCGTCTCGCGAATCAGCTCCTCCTCGCTGTACAGTGGCAGGGTGAAGATGAACCGGGACCCGCGCCCCGGCGCGCTTTCCACCCAGATGCGTCCCCGGTGCCGTTCGACAATCTGCTTGGCGATTGCCAGCCCCAGCCCCGTCCCGCGCTCGCCCGCGCCGTGGGTGCGGCCAAACTGGGTGAATTTCTCGAACACGCGGCCGACTTCATCCTTCGCCAGTCCAACGCCCGTATCTTCAACCACGCACTCCAGCTGGCGATCGTGGTTGGCGGCAATCACGCGCACCCCGCCCTGCAGGGTGAACTTGATGGCATTGCTGATCAGGTTCGTCAGCACCTGGATGATGCGGTCCTGGTCCGCCAGTACCTCGCGATGGTCCAGATCCCATCGCGTCTCCAGGTGCAGCCCCTTCTGGCGCGCGAGCGGTTCGAAGTTGCGCACGACGCCCTCGGCCAGGGTGATGAAGTCGACGCGATCCTTGGCCATCTCCATCTTGCCGGCCTCGATCTTGGAAATATCCAGCAGGTCATTGATGATGCGCGCCAGGCGCTCGATGTTGCCTTTGGCCGAGGCCAGCACCTTGCGCTGCTTGTCATTGACGTCGCCGGGGATCCCGTCCAGCAGCAGCGCGATGCCTTCCTTGGTGATGGCCAGCGGCGTGCGGAGTTCGTGCGACACCGTGCTGACGAACTCGTCCTTGAGTTCCTCCGCGTGCTGGCGCTCCTTGATTTCATCCTGCAGCTGCGCGTTGGCCTGTTCCAGTTCCGCCGTGCGGGACTGGACCATCGCCTCAAGCGCGCCCTGGTGTTCGCGCAAGGCATCCTCGGCCAGGTTGCGCTCCACGCTCTCGCCAACCAGCCGGGCCAGGAACGTCAGGCTGTTCTTGGCCATGCTCACGATGCACGTCAGCGGGACTTCGGCCGGCGGCGGGGCCGGGGGCAGGCCTCCTGCGGCAAGGTCGTAGCGCTCGGCCAGTTCGCGCCGCGCTTCGGGGTCGCCGGGCGGCGATCCATACACAAACCCGATTGTGCCCACGATCTGTCCGCGCGCCCACACCGGCACGAAGAACCCTTGCATGCCTGTATCCAGCGCCCCATCCACCATGACGCCCCGCTGAATGCAGTGACGCGCCAGTGAGCGCAGTGAGCGCTGCGGCTCCGGCCGGTGCGGATCATTCGAGCGAATCTCGGCGTCAGCCTCGAACAACGCCGGCCCCTTCTGGCAGAAGGCCTGCGCCCAGGGCGAGGCGGCAATGCCCTGGGCAAAGCTGCCGTCCTGCTCGTAGGCGGCGGTCGCGCTCTCCGCCAGATCCACCACGCCCTGGAGCAGATTCGCGGCGGCCTCGGTCCCCAGCGCGCGCCCCACCGGGCCGATCTGTTCCCGGTCGCTGCGGAAGTACATCCAGGCGCGCGTCTCACGATGGCCGCTGGCCGCGGCGCTAAGGCGGCGATTCAGCAGCGAATCGATCCGCGCGAGTTCGTGCTGCACGCGATCCACGTTGACGCGGTGTGCCTCGGCGGCCGACTGCAGCCCTTCTTCCATCGCGGGAACCAGGGGCAGGCTCTCGAGCGAGTGGATCGTCAACCCGAAGACATCCCTCAGCAAGTCTTCCAGCATGCGCCGCAGACGCGCCAGATTCACGGGATAGCTGCACAGGACGCCGTACCCCAGCAGCATGCACACCATCGCAATGGCCACCACGAGGACAGAGCCCAGGTCGAGCCCGCCCGTGCGCTTCACCAGGATGATCAGCACATAGGTGTACGCGAGAAGCGGTATGACCGTAATCAGGGCCACCGATATCGCAATCTGGTGTCCCAATCCTTGGGCCGAGATGGATAGGCGCGATCGAGGCACCCCGAGGGGATGGCGCGCCGGAGCGGGCGTGGGTGTGCGTCTGTCAGGTGCTGTCATGGGTCGGGGCCGTCTGATCCCCGCCGCGCATGATGCGTCAAAATGGCCGCGGCTGTAAATGTCCATCATCGCGCCGCGCGGCCCCTTCACGGCTTGCCATTCGCCGAGCCTTTGCGGCAGGATGGGGCCGGCCTGCCCCCGAAAGGAATCACCATGCCGAAAGCCAAGATCACACTCAGTCAGGACCGTGCTATTGGAGCTGTCGATCCGCGGCTCTACGGCTCGTTCATCGAGCACCTTGGTCGTGCCGTCTATGGCGGCATTTATGAGCCCGGACATCCCCGCGCCAATGCCCAGGGCTTTCGCGAGGATGTCCTCGGGTTGGTCCGCGCGCTACGCGTGCCCGTCATCCGCTACCCGGGCGGCAATTTCGTCTCCGGTTACAACTGGGAGGATGGCGTCGGTCCCGCCGCGGATCGGCCCGTGCGGCTCGAGCTGGCATGGCGGTCCCTGGAGCACAATGCCTTCGGGACGAATGAATTTGTGCAGTGGTGCCGCGCCGCACAGGCCCAGCCCATGCTCGCGGTGAACCTCGGGACGCGCGGCCCCGACGCCGCGCGCAGCCTGGTCGAGTACTGCAATCACCCGCGCGGCACGCAGTGGAGCGACCTGCGCCGGCGCCATGGGTTTGAAGCGCCGCACGATGTGCGCATCTGGTGCCTGGGGAATGAGATGGACGGCCCCTGGCAGATCGGCGCGAAGACGGCGGATGAGTATGGCCGCGTCGCCTGCGAAGCGGCCAAGGTCATGAAGTGGGTCGACCCGACCATCGAGCTCATCACCTGCGGCAGTTCCAACATCTCCATGTCCACCTTCGGCGAATGGGATCGCGTGGCCCTCGAGCACACCTACGAGCACGTCGATTACGTTTCCCTCCACACCTACTACCGGAAGTCATCCGGCACGCCTGAACTGCTGGGCCGGTCCCTGCGCATGGACGAACAGATCACGCGCATCGTCCGCATCTGCGACGAAGTGAAGGCCCGCAAGAAGGGCGCCAAAACCGTCAACCTCTCCTTCGATGAGTGGAATGTCTGGTACCACTCGAACGAACGCGATCGCACCATGGCACCCTGGCAGCTGGCCCCGCCCCTGCTGGAGGATATCTATACGCACGAGGATGCCCTGCTGGTGGGCTGCATGATGATCACGCTCCTGCGCCATGCTGACCGCGTGAAAATGGCCTGCCTCGCGCAGCTCGTGAACGTCATCGCCCCCATCATGACCGTCACCGGCGGCGCGTGCTGGCGCCAGACCATCTACTATCCCTTCTGTCATGCCTCCCTGTGGGGCCGTGGCACCGCCATCGCCTTGTCTCCGCGCTCAGACCACTATCATTCGACGGACGACGGTTCCGTGCCTTACCTGGAAGCCGTCGGGGTGTGCAGCGAGGACGGGACCGCCATTACCGTTTTCGCCGTCAACCGGCACGTGTCGGAACCGCTGCAGCTGACCGGCGACGTGCGCGACTATCCCGGCGCGACCGTCGTCGAGCACATCCAGATGACGCACGCGAATCCGGAAGCGGCCAACACGCGCGACAATCCCGATGCGGTCACGCCGCGAGCCGATGGCAATGCCACGCTGCAGTCGGGAGCCCTTGTCGCCTCCCTGCCGCCCCTGTCGTGGAATGTCATCCGTCTGCGCGTGGGCCCGCCGGTCACAACGCCCGCCTGACCCTGTCTTGCTCCTGTGAGACGTATCGGCATTGTGACGAGACACCCCGGCTTTCTGAGTCTGTTGCGAGGGGTGTTGTGCGTGTGTAAATAATTATAGTTAAGCATGTTGTGACTGGTTTTTTCGATTGGAGTCGATGGGGCGCTTGACTGGCATGGAAGCTGCATGAGGAGGTCAGGAACGAGAAATCGAACCCAGACTTTCCAGGGCAGGGAGTGCGGCGGACATGCAAACAGGACTGGCAGCGGGAATAGGGGTGGCGCTGATCGCCATCTGGGTAGCCTTCCTCTTTGAAGGTCGCGAGGAGATGCGACGCAGCGAGCGGCTCTCCTACGACTTTGTGTTCAAATGGAACATTCTACCGCTGCTGGTGGCCCTGGAATTATTTACGACGCACAGCTTGGCGGTGCTTGGTGTGGGGGCCATGGCCTTCGTTCTGTGCTGGCCCATCGCGAAGTACTCACTTGCCGCGATGCCCGTCATCACAGGCTGGCATGTCGGCACCCAGTGGTTTTCCAAGATCTACGCACAATCTGACCAGCGGGTGTTCATGGGAGCGGTGATCGTCGCGATCACGATGACCCTGGTTTGCCAGGCGATCGTGGCCGCTATGCGTCGGCCTCCCGCGCACACCTGAGTCAACACGTCCACCTGCAACGCGGGCGCCGGTAGGTCCTCCTCCTGCCGGCGCCCGCATCTTTTTCAGCCCGCGCGCGCGATCACTTCGATACGGCGGGGGCGGGGGGCGCCAGCGGCGGCAGATCCAGCAACTCGGACAGGTTCGGACTGCGCAGGGTGTTGGTGGGGGCTCGCGTCGTGTCCAGCCAGGTGGCGACGACGCGCTTCTCGCCGATGGGAATGAGCCCGAGATTGTGCTTCGCCAGTTCCTTGCTGATGGACGCTGCCAAGTCCGCTGGCGCCGTGTCGACTCCGGCCGGCAGCATCAGCGTGGCCTCCGTGCCGATCACGCGTTCGACCCGCATGCCCGTCGCGGCGGCATAGCGCTTGAGCCCCTCGGTCAGAGTGACCTTGACGAAGGATTGCACCACTGTGGCGTCTTCCGCCGGTGCGTGCAACGCCAACAGCAGTCCCAGCATCGCCAGCCCCATCCCCATTCGCTTCATGACGTCTCCCGCTTGGTTGTCTGTGCCGGTCCGTGTTCGCGGCGCCGCTTCCGTGTGCGCCGGGCCCGCGCTCTGCATGCACCCCAGTCTACCGCTCCGGTCGCCATCGTGCAATTGCGCGCTGGCCGGCGCCGCGGTACCATGCGGGCAAAGGGGAGGGTGTTCGATGCCGGCGTTGATTCAAGCAACTCAGTGTGAGCAATTCCGCGAACAGGGATATTTCGTCACCGAACCAATGTGGTCATCGTCCGCGCTGGACCGCGTGCGGGCCGAATTTGAGCGGCTCCATGGTGAACATATCCGTCGCGCCGAGGCGTCCGGTGATGCCATCCAGATCGACCTGGCCCGTACCCGCCCCTTCATCGGGCAGGCCCACACCCGCAGCGAGGTGCTGAAGGATTTTGCCCGCTCGCCCATCTACCTCGAAGCCTGCGCGCACTTTGTCGGTCCCGATGCGGATCTCTACTACAACCAGGTCGTCAGCAAGCCGCCCGAGCACGGCAAGCATTTCGGCTGGCACCAGGATTCGGGCTACATGGTGACCAAGCCGCTGGCCTACATCACCTGCTGGACGGCCATCAGCCGCACATTTGTCGAGAACGGCTGCATCTGGGTCATCCCCGGGTCGCACAAGCGCGGTCTGCTGCCGCATGCGCGCAATCAGGTGGACCAGTCCTGGGACGCACAGAACGTGGATGAATCCGGAGCCATTCCCGTGCCGATGGAGCCGGGGCAGGTCGCCATCTTCAGCTCCCTGATGCTCCACAAGAGCGGCGCCAATGTCTCGCGCGACGTGCGCCACGGCTATGTGCCCCAGTACCATGTGCCCGGCATCGTCGAGCAGGCCACGGGCAAACGGTTCGGCGACCAGTTCCCCGTCCTGCGCGGCGGCCTGCCCGTGTGAACGCTCGCACCGGATGGTCGTGTCGCCGCCGCGGGATGCCCAGCTGGTGGGCGGGTGACCCGTGGCCCGCGCGGCTTGCGTGGAGCAGGCCGCCCCCCGCCGCGTGAGGCCAGGGGGCGCCGCTTTCCGGTGGAATCCGTCCGGCGATTCTGGCATCGTGTCGCGCCATGACCACATCAGCCATCACGCCCCACATCGAGCGCATCCGCAAGCATCTGCTGTCCGACTACGCCGGCATGTACCGGAAAGCCATCGGCCCCATGGCCTTCCCGTTCATCTCGCCCGGCAGCGCCCAGTATGACGACCAGATCTGGGATTGGGATTCCTGGCTGAGCAACATCGCGCTGCGGCAGATCCTGAAGGAAGTCGGCTCGGCGGATGCCTTCGACAAGGCTCGCCCGCACGAACGAGGCTGCATCCAGAATTTTATCCACTGGTCGCGCACCAGCGGCTGCGGCTTTGACGGCTGGATTCCGTTCGGCGTCAAGGCGCACAAGGGGCTCGAACGGCCCGCGGACATCTACAGCACGAACATGCACAAGCCCTGCCTCGCCCAGCACGCCGCGTTTCTCGTGCGCGAGGACCGGGATGTCGCGTGGATGCGCGAGAACATGTACGTTCTGCAGTCTTTCATCAACAACTACCGCAATCACCACCGGCACGACTGCGGCATCTACTACTGGCAGGACGATCACGCCATCGGCGTCGATAACGACCCCTGCACCTACGGACGTCCGCCGCGCAGCAGTGGGTCGATCTACCTGAACAGCCTCATGTACCGCGAGCTGCTCGCGCTGGTCTACCTGCTTGAACAGCTCGACCTGGGAGAAGTGGCGGCGCAGTATCGCCGTGACGCGGAAAAACTTCATGCCGCCGTCCAGGAGTACTGCTGGGACGAACGAGACGGCTTCTTCTACAGCGTCGATCTGAACATCGGCCGCGGGCCGCTGCACAAGTGGCTGCACTTCACCGGGTCGGGACAGCTGCCGGACTGGCCCTGCCTGATCCAGCGCATCGGCATGTGGTCCGGCTTCATGGCGCTGTGGGCCGGCCTCGCCACGCCCGAGCAGGCCGAGCGCGTGGCGAAAGAGCACTACCGCAACGCCAGGACCTTCGGCTGCCCGCACGGCGTGCGCACGCTCTCGCGCCTCGAGAAGATGTACAACCTGCGCGCCTCCGGCAACCCGTCCTCGTGGCTGGGGCCGATCTGGGGCATCTCGAACTACATGACCTTCCGCGGCTTCGTGCGCTACGGGCTGACAGACGACGCGCGCGACCTCGCCGAGAAGACGATCCGTCTCTTCGGGCGCGACCTCGAGCGCTTCGGCACGCTGCACGAGTACTACCAGCCGGAGAACGGCGAGCCGGTCTTGAACCCCGGCTTCCAGAACTGGAACTACCTCGTCCTGAACATGTGCAACTGGCTCGAAGGCCGCGACGTGGTGGTGGAATTCTAGCCCCACGTTCGCACGAAAGCAGGGCTAGGCGAGATCCGCGGCCGCGGCATTGAGGCGGACCTGCTGCGGGTCCTTGCAGCCGGGGATCACGCACGTCACCGCGGGATGCTTCAGGCACCAGGCCAGCGCCCAGGAGGCCATCGGCACGCCCGCCGGCACCTCCAGTCTCGCGATCTCCTGCACCTCCGCGAGCAGCTTGTCCTCATCGGCGCGATTGCGGCTGCCGCGCACGTCGTTGGCTGGAAAGGTCGCGCCCGGCTTGTACTTGCCGCTGAGGTAACCGCTCGCCAGCGGGATGCGCGCGAGCACGCCCAGGTTCGCACGCTGGCAGGCCGGCAGCGTCTCTGCCTCGCATTGCCGTGACAGCCGGTTGTAGATGATCTGCACGGCCTCGACGCCGGCACGCGGCGACGCCGCCACCTGCCGGATGTTCGTGTTCGGACTCACGGACAGCCCCACGTGACGAACTTTGCCTTCCGTGACGAAGCGCTGGACGGTCTCCCACAAGGCTTCCAACTCGAACTCCGCATCCTCCGGTGAATGGTACTGATAGAGGTCGATGTAATCAGTGCGCAAGGCCCGCAGCGAATCCTCCAGTTGCTGTCGGACCTCGGCCGGCGCAAACTGCCGCGAGCGGTCCAGGTGTCCGCGAAACGCATGGCCGAACTTCGTGGCGACGATCCAGTCCGCGCGCCGCGCGTGGATCGCATGGCCGATCAGGCGCTCGGACAGGTGGTCGCCGTAACATTCCGCCGTGTCAATCAGGTTGATGCCGCAGGCCTGCGCCTCCGCCAGCACGGCATCCGCCTCCGCCTGCGTGTACGTCCGTCCCCACTCACCGCCAAACTGCCACGTCCCCACCCCCACCACCGATACGCGCAGCCCCGTCTTGCCCAAAATCCGGTACTTCATGAATCCAAACCTCCTGTCCTGATGCGAGGACAGTACCGGCTGGGCATCGGCATTGACAAGGGCACATCGCCCCACGCTGACATTCTAAACCGGCACTTGGCGTGCGGCGCCTGCCCGCCCTCGCCTTGCCAGCCCCTCGTCTTCTGCTATGCTGCACCCCGCGAAAGGAGGCGGCGCAAGCCTTGGTAATGACACGACCCGGCCGAACGGCGACATTCGCGGTCTTGCTGCTGACGACCCTCCTCTGGGCCGCCTTCACGTGGCCTCTGCCCCGCTACTGGCGCACCGGCATCCCGTCCTCCGCTCACAATGTCGAGCAGGGACACGTGCGCGAGATGATTCCCGGCGACCACCTCCAACTGCTCTACCACTTCTGGCTGGCTGGCGACATGCTGGCAGGCAAGACCCCGCTCTTTCACAACCTGTACGAGTTCAACGACGGGGACGACGCCGCCCGCCGCGAGGTCGGCCCCTACTACGCGCCGTTCTCGCTTGTCTATGCCCTGGGCGAGCGGTTGGCCGGCCGCGCCTTCGGTTGGAACCTGACCGGACTGGTCGCCGTGCTGCTGTCGGCGCTGTGCACTTTCCGTCTTGCGCGGCGCCATGTGCCGGGCAGCTGGATCGCCCTCGTCTCCACCCTCGTCGCGATCGCGTTGCCCTATCGCTGGGTCGCCCTGCTCGGTGGCAGCCCCTCCGGTTTTGCCATGTTGTGGGTTCCGGTGATCGCGCTGGGCCTGGACATGGCCATCCGCGACAAGCGCGCCTCCGGCGGCGTGTTGGCGGGGCTTGGCGTGGTGATGGCGGCCTGCACCGACACGCATACGCTGTATTTCGGCGTGCTCTCCATGCCTGCCTGGTGCCTCCTTGCGTACGTGGGCAGCGAGGCCCGAGCCGAACGCGGCGTCGTGGCGCTCCGCCGCATGGCCATGGCCTTGCTGCCGGCGGTGCTGCTGGCTGCCGGCACCCTGCTGCTGCAGTCCCGCAGCCATGGCGCGTTTGAATCATCGACCGCCCAGGGCGGGCGCACCGTGCGTGAAGTCCTGCTCTACGCGCTGCCGATGCACGACCTCCTCCGCTGGGGTGTCAACGTGTCCGGCTCCGCCATCTATTTCGGTTGGGGCATGCTGATCCTGCTGTGCGTGGGCGCCCTGCTGCAACTGCGCCTGGCCCTGCTGGAGACCTCGCGTCGGCACGTGCAGCGCACCCTGTTGCTCGGGCTCCTGGGGGCCGGCATCCTGGCGCTGGCCATCCTGGCGGCCGGGCCTCGCGGCATCCTCGACGGAAAGCTCTTCAGCCTCTGCCGCGAGTTTCTCCCCGGCTACACCATGATCCGCCAGCCAGCCAAGATCTTCATCCTGCTGCCCACGCTGCTGGCGCTGGGCACCGCCGTCTCCCTGGAATTTCTTGCCGAACGGTTGCGCGCGCGCTGGCTCGGGCACGCCCTCGTCACGCTCGTGGGCGGCCTGCTCGTGCTGGAGTACCGGGTGCAGATCACGCCGACAGTGTGCGTGCTGCGCAACGAGCAGGGCGCCTACGCCGCCGTCGCCGCCGATGCCGCCGCCCGCGGGGTCGCCGCCCGCGCGCTGGTCGTCACGCTCTGGCCCGGCGACTCGCATTTCGCCTCGGTGTACCAGCACTATGCCTCGCTCTATCGCGTGCGCCTGCTGAATGGCTACCGCCCGATTCTCCCGCGCGATTACGTGACCAACATCTTCCACCGCTTCGAAAGCGTGAACCTCGGGCTGCTCACCGATGAGCAGGGCGCGGCGCTGCGCGCGCGCGGCGTCGACTACGTCATCCTGCACGAGGATCTCTTCCCCGAGAAGTGCAGCCCGTACCCCATCGGCTTCACGCTCGACGGACTCCGGCGCCACCCGCAGCTGAAGGCGCTCGGCCGGGACGGCCCGGTCTGGGCGTTTCGCCTGCTGCCCGCCCCCGCCGACGCTCCCGAACCGGTGCGGCCCGCTCCGGATTTCCCCATCTGCTCCGCGCGGCACTGGCGCCTGCGGCCCGGCGATCCGCTCCGCGCCGGCCCCACCGCCACGGTCGAGGCCCCGCATCAGCGCTGGCTGGTGCAGGCGCGCGGCGATGGCATGCTCGATGGCGTGACCGAGGTGGGGGGGCAGCCCGCGGGCCGAGGGGCGGTCGCCGTGCGCAGCCCGCATTGGTCATGGTTCGCCCTGCCGCTACCCGCGCTGGAGCACCAGCAGAAAGTGGCCTGGGACGCGCAGATCTCCAGCGGCACGGTGGAGGTGCAGCGCGTCATGCTGGCCGCCGGAGACTGGACGCCACCCGCCGCCGGCGACTCCCGGTCCTGGCCGGCGTCCAGTTTCTTTCACGCGGGCTACTCGGATCCGGACCGCGGCACGGTGACGTTTGATCCCGCGCGGGATCCGCGCGCCATCGTCTGGTACGGCCCGAAGCTGCCCCTGGAGGCGGGCGTGTACGATCTGGATCTGCACTATGCGTCTGATGCACCGCCCGGAAAACTCCTGGGGCGGCTCAATATCCGCTGGCGCGGCGACGAGGAAGGCAACAGCGTCGATGTCATCGCCGGGCAGCCCGTGCGCCTGCGCTTCGTCCAGCCGGGAACCGACCCGTTCTTCGCGGCCTTCCTCTACCGGCGCGAGGCCGCCCTCACCCTGGAGCGCCTCGATCTCCAGCGCATCCGGTAAACGAGGGAGGCCGTGCGTCACGCGCCATGGCCCATAGAACGGCTGTGCCGTCCCCGAAAGCCGTGGTCGCCTGGACCGGCTGGAGTCATTCCTGCAGCAACGCGCGGACGTCCGCGATCACGTCGCGCGCACGCACGGCGGCCATGCGGCGGCGTTGCGAGTCGAGCACAGCCTCGCGCAGGGGCGCGTCGCACAACACGCGGTGCATCAGCGCCGCCAGTTCCGCCGGCGTGAGATCGTCAAAAAGCACGCCCGCCCCGTCCATCGCCTCTGGCATGCCGCCCGTGGCGCGCGCAATGATGGGCACCCCCTTGTGCATGGCCTCCACCAGCGGCAGGCAGTAGCCTTCGTGCCGGCTGGTCGTGACAAACAGATCGGCGGCCGCGTAGTACGCACTCAGCCCGCGGTCGGAGGCAAAATCCTCGAAGCAAACCGTGGTCAGTCCCAAATCTCCCACCAGCATGCGCAGCATCGTGCAGTAGCGCGGGGCCGTGCGGTCCGACCCCACCAGGATCAGCCGGCTGAAAGGGTTGAGGCCCCGGTTGTACCAGGCGAACGCCTCGATCAGCTCCTCGATGCACTTGTTCGGCGCCAGCCGGCCGACGAACAGGATGTTGATCATGCGCGTCGCGAACTTGGCGGCAACCCGCGGGTCCGGCGGCTGATCCAGCTCCGCAGGCGCGAAAGGCAAGGCAAAGACCCGGACCGGCTTATCCGTCAGCGCGCGCAGTTCAGCGGCGTTGTACTCGGAAACCGCCCACACCACATCCGCGGCGGCGAGCACGGCGGGCAGGGCCTCGCGTCCGCGGCGCAACTCGGCGGCGATGCTGTCATCGAAGCCGTCAAAGAACTCGGCGGGTGTGATGTTGTGATAGCGGAGCAGTTTGCGCCCCGGGTGCGCCAGAAACCGCGCCGTGATCGCCGAGCCCGTCGCGTGATGGGCGAGGAGCAGGTCGTGACTTCCGGCTTGCAGTTCGGAGAGCGGCCGGCAGGCGCCGCCCGCATCCGGCGAGATGCGCGCGGCCGGCGCGAAGATGTCGGAGGCGTGTCCCAGCGAGCGAAAGACGGCCTGCAGGTGCTGGGCCTCGCGCGTGATGGCGTCGCCGGCAACAAAGCCAGCCACCAGTTGGTCGATGCGCGGGCGCGCGGTGGTCATCGTGGCTCCCCGCCGCCCGGCCGATGCTCGAGCGCATCAAGGCGCGCCTGCTGGAACGTGATCGCATCGGTCAACAGTCTCAGGACGCCGTTCACCTGCGCGGCGGTGTGGTCGTGCTGGTGGCGCAGCAGCTTCCAGAGGGCCCGGCGCACGGCCGAACCCACGCGGCCGCGGAGGCCCGGCCGCGACGGCCAGGACGGCGTCGACAGGTCGATGGCGGCGCGCAGGCGGATCAGCCGAATCAGTTCCGCCAGGAACGCCTGTTCGCTCCCGGCCCGGCACAGGTGGCGCGCGCTCTCGGCGGGGCCGTAGCGCGACACCCCTTGTCCGCCCGCCTCCAGCGCCCGGGCCGCCTCTTGCAGCGCGGGCCCCACGTCACCGGTCCGGTCTAAGCCTGCCACGATAAGTTTCATAAGCAATGCCGCTGTCTGTGCATCATAGCCCGATTCCCGGCGCTCCCGCAACCAGCCCATGACCTCGCCCTGGGCCGGCGGTCCCCGCCAGCCCCTCCGTTCCTGCCTTCCTGCTTTCCTGATTGCCCCTCCGTTCCTCATTCCGCACTGGCCGCCCCCGGCGAAAACCCGTAGCGTGTTCCCGAGTTTTGTTCCCCTGCCAAACGGAAAGGACGCCATGTCGCCCAAACCGCTGTTGCCTTACCAGGACGCTGCCCGTCCCGTCGCCGATCGCGTGACCGATCTGCTCGTGCGCATGACGCTGGAAGAGAAGATCGGCCAGATGACGCAGATCAACGGCAAGGCCGGCGACCCCGAGAAGTGGATCCGCGAGAAGCACGTCGGTTCGTTTCTGCATCTCATCGCCGGGAACATCCCGCGCCTGCAGCAGGTTGCCGCAGAGTCGCGCCTCGGCATCCCGTTGATCTTCGGCATCGATGCCATCCACGGCCATGCCTTCTGCCCGTCGGCCACCGTATTCCCCACGCAGCTTGCGCTGGCCTGCTCGTGGCATGCGGGTCTCATCGAAGCGGTCGGGCGTATCACGGCCAAGGACGTTTCCGCCACCGGCATCCAGTGGACCTTCTCTCCGGTGCTGTGCATCGCACGCGACCTGCGCTGGGGGCGCGTCGATGAAACCTTCGGCGAAGATCCGCATCTCATCGGGGTGCTGGCCGAGGCCCTGATCCGCGGCTACCAGGGTGATGATTACAACGCCCCGGAGCGCATCCTCGCCTGCGCCAAGCACTTCGCCGGCTACAGCGAGACGCAGGGCGGACGGGACAGCACCGAGGCCGACCTTTCGCGGCGCAAGCTCGCGGCCTTCTTCCTGCCGCCCTTTGAGCGCGTCGCCCGCGCCGGCTGTGCCACGTTCATGACCGGCTACCAGGCCATCGACGGCGTGCCCTGCACCGCCAACCGCTGGCTGCTCACCGACCTGCTCAAGGAGCAGTGGGGACTCGACGGGTTCGTCGTCACGGACTGGGATAACGTCGGCAAACTCCACAAGATGCAGTTCACGTGCGCCGGGCCGGTCGAAGCGGCGGCCGTGGCTGTCAACGCCGGCAACGACATGATCATGAACACACCGGAGTTCCCGGACGCCTGCCGCGAGGCGGTGCAGCGCGGGCTCGTCGATCCCGCGTGCCTCGACGCCGCCTGCCGTCGCATCCTGACGGTGAAGTTCAAGCTCGGGCTTTTCGACGCGCGCCGCCTGCCGGACCTTGAGGCCGCCCGCGTGCGGCTCGGGCTGCCGGAAGATCGACGGCTGGCGCTGGAGAGCGCAATCGAGTCCATGGTGCTGCTGAAGAACAAGCACGGCCGCCTGCCGCTCTCGGACACGGTGACCCGCATCGCCGTCGTGGGGCCAAACGCGGACGACATTCCGCCACAGTTGGGCGACTGGTCCTACCACACACCTCAAGAAGCGGAAGTCGGTGCCGTTCATGCGCCGGATCGGATCACGACGGCGCTGCAGGGCATCCGCCGCCGCGCGCCGGCGGGCTGCGAGGTGCGCCACGCCCGCGGCTGCGATGCGGATAAACCGGGGACCGAGGGGCTCGCCGAAGCCGTCGCGCTGGCGCTGAAATCCGATGTGGTGATTGCCGTGGTGGGGGATACGCTGGCCTACGCCGGCGAGTGCAAGGACCGCGCCACGCTCGACCTCCCGGGCGGGCAACAGGCCCTACTCGAGGCCCTGCATGCGACCGGTACGCCGTTGGTCGTCGTGCTGATCAACAGCAAGCCGCTCTCCATCCCCTGGGTGGACGCCCATGCCGATGCCATCCTCGAAGCATTCAACCCCGGCGAAGCAGGCGGCGCCGCCGTGGCCGCCATCCTGTTCGGCGATCGCAATCCCGGTGGCAAGCTGCCGATTTCATTCCCGCAACATGTCGGCCAGCAGCCCGTCTACTACAACCAGATCCCCGGCTGGCATGCGGGCATGTACTGCGACCTCACCACCGCCGAGCCGCTGTACCCGTTCGGCTTTGGCCTGAGCTACACCACCTACGCGTACACGAACCTGCGCGTCGACAAACCGCGCTGCTCGGCGGACGACACGGTGACCGTATCCGTGGATGTCACGAACACCGGTGCGCGCGAGGGCGTGGAAATCGTGCAGGTCTATGTGCACGACCTCCTCGCGCCCGTGACCTGGCCCGCGAAGGAGTTGAAAGGATTCGCCCGCGTGAAACTCAGCGCTCAGGAAACGCGCACGGTTAGCATCGCGCTCCACGCCCGCGACGCCTTCAGCATCGTCAACGCCGCCGCCGAGCGCGTCGTCGAACCCGGCGCCTTCGAAATCCTCGCCGGCCCCTCCTCGCGCGACAAGGACCTGCTCAAGACGACCATCGAGGTGGTGGCATAGCCAGTCGGGCACCCCCGCACATGCCACCGCCCCCAATCGATGCCTGCCGAGGTGGCCCGCGACCTCCGGGCGCGGGCGCCTGCGGCCCCCCGAATCCTTAGCGAAGGGGCCACCTCGTAGCGGTGGCCCTACTGTGCGATCGGTAGGGCCAGCGCTACGAGCTGGCCCAAGCGCTCTCACCCAACGGAGTTCAACTCCTAGGTTCGCTAAGGATTCGCGCGGCCCCTCCATCGTGTCAAATTGCCTTGAAGGTTCTGCTGCCCATGACCATGATCCGGCGCGAAGGTGGTCGTACGGTTATGGTCCTGGACACAATGCCCCTTTCGGTCCGGCGATGCATGCGCGCATCCAGCCGGTCAGTCCGCGCCATCCGGCGTGCCGCTGGGGGCGTCCTCGCGCTGTTGGCGGTGGTCGTTCCGGCGGCAGGCGCTCGTGCGGGCGAAGATGCCCCCGCGCTCATTGAGGCGTCGGCGACCAACGGCGACGTCACCGTGGGACTGCAATGGGCCGCTGAAGGGGGCATGTGCTACGACGTGCTCGCGGCCACTACGCTCGCGCATGTCGTGTGGACTCCGCTCGTCCCGCCGCCCCTCACCCCCACCAACCTGATCGGCGAACTGACGCTGCCATCGCCGGCCGCGCGCGGCTTCTACCGCGTTCGGCTGCGCGACGCGCAGGGCCCGACGCTGACCGCCCGCTATCCCACCGTCAACGGCGCGGGTGTCGGCCGCGCGACGAGCCTCACCGTCCTTGTTGAGGATGCCAGTGGGATCGACACCAATGCGTATGCGCTGGCCATCAACGGCCTGCCGCCACTTGCCGTGGACGCGCCGGGTGTGATCGCCACGACCAACAGGTTTGCCTACGCCCCCGCCGGCCAATGGGGCACCTATGGCGAGACGGTTACGGTCACGTTCGCCTGCGCCGACCGGCTGGGAAACGTGACGACCGCCGATTGGAGTTTTTCGCTCGAACGGCTGCCCGTCATCACCAATGGGGTGATCGATTTGCGCCCGCCATCAGGGGGGCAACTGGCGCGGGCCCGTGACGTCGTGGCCGCCGCCGCTGAAAGTCGCGGCGTGCGCTTCGCCGACAACCTCGCCATCACGGCCATCACGTCGAACCAGGTGGTTCTCAGCTACACGGGGGCGCACGGATTGTACGCGGGCGCGATTCTGATCAACCACGACCCGGCCGCCTGCTTCTACCGGCGTATTCAGTCCATCAGCGATGACGCGACCAACCATGTCGTTACCGTCGCAACGGCCGACGTTGCGCTCACGGAGTTTGTGCAGGAGGGTACGCTCTCGCCCGAGGCGCTGGTGCTGAACGCAACCGGGGCACCGCAGACGCTGGCGGGCGCCGATCTCGTGTACGGTATTCCATTCGCCTACTCCGGTCCGCTTGCCATCCCGCCCATCGCCCACCCTCCCGCCCTGATCACGTGGACGCAGGCCACGTGTGACGTGCAGGGGCAAATCGCGCTCTCCGCCGAGATTGGCGGTGGGCAGGTTGTCACGCTGGAAGCCGCCTCGTGCGCGAGCCTGCGTGTGGACGCACGGACGCGGTTTGAGGCCGCCGGGCCTGTCTCGGAATACACCGGGTCAGTCTCGCTGGGCTCGTATCCGCTGGCGTCGGTCATGGGCTATATGGGTTCTGTTCCCATTCAGGGTGACGTGGAACTGGTTCTCGACGTCGACTACGCGATCCGTTCCGATGGCGCGCTGGACTACACCTGTGATGTGTCGGGGGTGCTGACCAACCACTGCCGCCTGCAGCGGGGTGGCGATGGCTGGCACGCGGTTGCTGCTCTGACCTTGGACGCGTCGCCGCGGACCACCCCCTCAACCGTGACGCAGGCGGCCGCGCTTTCGGCCTGCCTGCGACCCCGGCTCACGACGACGTGGCGAGGTCTCGCCAGCCTGACGCACCGCTATCGCCTGGGGCCGGGCCTGGAGTGCGCGGGCGGAACCAACGGCCAGCCGCTGGCGTCGTTCCTGATTGAGAGAGCACAGGCAGATGTCGCGGCAACCGTCATGGGCACATCGGGCGGAGGCTGGACTAATGAGAGCGCGGCCGTGGCGGAGCGCGTGCTGGCGGTCTCGCACTGGCCGGCGCTCTCCGCCGTGGCGCCGGCGATCACGCGGCAACCGACGCCTGTCGCAGCCAGGCCGGGAGACCGCATATGCCTCTATGCCGGCGCCGCCGGCGATCCCGCACCCGTTCTGCAGTGGTTTCAGAACGGCCAGGCCATCCCATTCGCGGACGCGAACGAATTGTGCCTCACCATGGGCGCCCAGGCCCTCGGCTCTTTCCACCTGACGGCCGCGAATCGTTACGGTCGCGTGACCAGCCAGGTGGCGCGGATCTCGTTCACGCCGCCGGACGGCATGGTCCCGATCCCCGCAGGCAGTTTCAGTATGGGTGACTTCTTCAACGATGGCGCGTCACATGAGCGTCCCGTGCACACGGTGTTCGTAAGCGAGTATTTCGTGGACCGCTATGAAGTCTCGAAAGCGCTCTGGGACGCCGTGCGGGCCTGGCGCGGAGGCAACGGGTTCAGCTACGATAATAGCGGGGCGGGGAAGGCGGCGAACCATCCGGTGATGACCTTGAGTTGGTACGATTGCGTCAAGTGGTGCAACGCGCGCAGCCTGCGCGAGGGGCTGGTTCCGGCTTACTACAGTGATGCGGACCTGACGCAGGTTTACCGAACAGGACAAGTCGCGCCGCACGTGAAGTGGAGCGCCAACGGGTACCGCTTGCCGACGGAGGCGGAGTGGGAGAAGGTGGCGCGCGGCGGGGCAACCGGACGGCGCTATGCATGGAGCGACGCGGACACCATCGATTTCAGCCGGGCCAACTACTACAGCCTGTGGAGCAGCGGCGCGCCAGACTATGCTTATGACCATGGCGCGACGCGCGGTTACCATCCGACGTACGCCGTTGGGAACTTCCCATACACCTGTCCGGTGAACGCCTTTCCGCCGAATGGCTACGGCGTTCACAATGTGATGGGCAACGCGTCGGAATGGTGCTGGGATTGGCATTCGTCGACCTACTACTCGACATCGCCAGCGAGCGATCCGCAAGGGCCGGCGTCGGGCACGGGACGCGTGATACGAAACAGCAGCTACGGCGGGACGGCACAGAACGTGCGCTGCGCCCATCGCGGCAGTGTGGCTCCGCAGGGTGTGAGCAGTAGCTATGGTTTCCGTTGTGTGCGGCGCTGAACGGCCCCGACATCCGCTTCCCCAGTCGTCGCTAACCCCGAATCACATCCACCCCGCGCAGATTGAAAAGCGGGGCGGCGGCGAGCAGGTATTTGTCGTTGGAGAAGATTTCGGTCGCGCCGTGCTCGGCGGCGCATGCCAGGTGCAAAGCGTCGGCGGCGTGGAGCGTCAGGGTTGCCGGCGCCGCCGCGAAGACCGACTCCACGCGCTGCAGCATGGCGTCGTTGATGGGGAGCCATACCAGGGCGCCCGCATTCGCATCTGCCCGAACCTGCGCCAGAATCGCCTGCAACTGCATGGCCGTGGCCGCCCCCTCGCGGATCTTCCGATGGCAGGCCGAAACGAACTCCGCCCGCCCGTGCAGCGCGCACTGGATGCGATCCACCGTGGCAGCGTGCGCACGGACTGCCGCGCTGCCCGATTCGAGGCACTGAAGCTTGAGGATGTAACAGGTGTCGTAGTACGCGGTCTTCATCGCTGGCCGCGCTCCTCTGAGATGATCCGGGTGGATTCCGTTCCGCCGGCAAACGCACCCGCCTGCATGGCAGCCTCGTACGCGGGCAGAAGTTTTCGGTTGGCCCAGTATGAGCCCCGCTCTTCCGCGACGACGGCCGGCTTGGATAGTTCATGCGCCAGCGATGCGAGGACAATCGCCTTCAGTGTCTGTCCCTGCTCAGCCGCGCGAATCTTCACCTGGCGATAGAGTGGCTCCGGTATGTCAATGGTCGTCTTCATGGCAGATGGATTATGACGTAAATATGGAAATATATCAATACATAACCCCGTCTCGTGAATTGGCCGACAACGCATATGCCAACGCCAAATCCGGTATCCTATCTCTCGTTTTTGCGTGTAGAAGGATGACGTGACGAGCCTCTATCAACTCAAGCCGGGCTTCCAGAACCTGCTGCGTCCGGTTTGCCGCGGCTTGACGCGCGCCCGCGTGTCGCCTAACGCCGTCACCATCGCCGGAGTCCTGCTGTCCGTGGCGATGGGGTGGCTCGTGCTCACGTTAGTCAACCCGCGCATCCTGCTCCCCTGGTACCCGGCTGTGCTCCTGCTTCGCATGGCGCTCAATGCCTTGGATGGCATGCTGGCGCAAGCGCTCGACCGGCGCACGCGTTTCGGCTCCATCCTGAACGAGGCGGCCGATATCGTGTCCGACGTCGCGCTCTACCTGCCGCTGGCTGTCGTGCCTGGATTCGCGCCCGTGCCACTGATCGTTGTCGTGGCGTTGGCGCTGGCATGCGAAGTTCCCGGGCTATTCGCCGCGATGACCCTGCGCGAGGCCCGGCGCGAGGGCCCGATGGGCAAGAGCGATCGTGCCTTCGCTTTAGGCTTGCTCGCCGTGCTCGTCTGGCTCGGTGCCCTGTCCGTGTCGGGCGTCGCGGTCTACCTTTCAGGCGTGGCGATCTTCATCGTGGTCACGGCGGTAAACCGCGCCACGGCCGCGCGGGGCGCGACCCGATGAGTCCACTCCCCTCCCCGGACCCTCGTCTGCTTGGCACGCTGGCGGGCGTGTTCGGTCTGTTGGTTGTCGCCACACTGGCAGCTGCACGCTATGCCCGTTGGCGCCCCGGCGCCAGTGCCGACGAGGTGCGATTACGCATCCGCACCTGGTGGGGTATCGTGCTGGCCATGGGCGCCGTGCTGCTGATGGGCGTGACGGCGTTGACGGTCTTCTTTGCCCTCGTCAGCCTCCTGGCGTGGTCTGAGTTCCTGGCGCTCTGGCCGGTGACCCGGCCGCCCGCCCTGCGTTTCATCTGTGCGGCTGCGGTGCTGCTGCAGTATGTCTGGCTGCTGCTTCCTGAGCCCCTGCTGTTCTTGCTTTTCATCCCCGTCGGCATGCTCGTTGTGCTTGCCCTCGTGCAGGCCTTCCTCGCCCCTTCGGGCATGTACCTCGCGTCGCTCGCGCACCTGCAGTGGGGCCTGCTCGTGACCACGTTCGGTCTCAGCCACGTCCCGCGTCTGGCCCTGCGGGGTGCGACTCCCGGGGACGGGCTCTGCCTCGTCTTGTACCTCGTGCTGCTGACAGGATTCAACGATGTCGCGCAGTTCCTCTGGGGGCGGAGCCTCAGCGGGCCCAGGTTGGCCCCTCGCCTCAGCCCGAGAAAGACGTGGAGCGGATTACTTGGCGGCGTGGCCACCACCCTCGTCCTCGCCTGGTCGCTGGCGCCATGTCTGACGCCGCTGTCGCCGGCGCAAGCCGCGGGAACCGGCCTGCTCATCGGCCTCGGCGGCGCGCTCGGCGATCTCGCCATGTCCGCTGTCAAACGTCGCGCTGGCGTCGGGGCCAGCGGGCATGCCCTGCCCGGTCACGGCGGCCTGCTCGACCGCCTCGATAGTTTGACCTTTACGGCGCCCTTGTTTATGCACACGGTGACGTGGTGGATGGGGACGTAAGGCCCTTGGCCCAGGCAGACACGAGCGGCGGGGATAATGCCTGCCGATGATACGGAACGTGGCACAAGAAACAGACACCGCTCTGCACGTTGAGTCAACCGGAACCTTCCCCAGTTGGGACGGCACGACGCTGTTTTGTCGCACGTGGCGACCGCGCGCGCCGGACGCCCGTCGCGCCCTGATCCTGCTGCACCGCGGCCATGAGCACTCCGGTCGCCTGGCCGGCCTGGTGGCGGCCTTGAACCTGCCGGATTTCTGGGCCTTCGCCTTTGACGTGCGCGGGCACGGGCAATCGCCCGGCGAGCGGGGTTACGCCGAACACTTCGATGACTGGATCCGTGATCTCGACGCCTTCGTCCGACACGTGTCGAACGCGCATGGAATTCCCGTTGAGAACATGGCGGTTGTCGGCAACAGTCTCGGCGCCGTGACCGCCTGTGCCTGGGTCCACGCGTATGCGCCCCGCATCCGCTGCATGGTCCTTGCGGCGCCGGCCTTCGACATCAATCTCTACGTGCCGCTCGCGCGTCCCATGCTGCGCCTGCTCAACGCCGTGCGCCGCCCCGCGTTCATCACCAGCTACGTCAAGGCGCGCATGCTGACGCATGATCCGGTCGAGATCGAGCGCTACGATGCGGACCCGCTCATCACGCGGCGCATCGCCGTCAACATCCTGCTCGAACTGCACGACGCGGCCGCCCGGGTCGTGGGCGATGCCGGCGCCATCGTCACGCCCACCCTCGTGCTCGCCGCCGGACGCGACGTCGTCGTCAAGCGACGCGCGCAGGAGCGCTTCTTCCGCGGCCTCGGAGCGTCCGTAAAATCCTTTCAGGAATATCCCGGCTTCTATCACGCCTTGCTCTACGAGCAGGATCGCGCGCAGCCCATCGCCGCGGCGCGCGCGTTCATCCTGAAGGCTTTCGATGTCGGCGTGGATCGTCAGAATCTCCTGCGCGCCGACGAACAGGGGTACACCCGGGGCGAATATGCGCGGCTCTCGCGGCCGTCGGGGTTGGCGAGTGCGCTCAACTTTGGCGTGCAGCGGCTTGTCCTCAAGACGCTCGGCCGCCTGAGCGCGGGCGTGCGCATCGGGTGGACGTTCGGCTTCGACTCCGGCCAGTCGCTCGATCACGTCTATGCCAACCGCGCGCGCGGCTGCACGTCGCTGGGACGTGTGATCGACCGCGGCTATCTCGATGCCATCGGCTGGCGTGGCGTCCGCCAGCGCAAGCAGAATCTCGAAGCGCTGCTGCGCGACGCCATCGCGAGCTGTGCGACGGGCGGCGGCACCGTGCGCATCCTGGACGTCGCCTCCGGCCCCGGGCGTTACCTGCTCGAAACCGCCGCGGCGTTCAAGTCGGTTGACCTGCGGTTGCAGGATTGGGACGAGCGCAATCTTGCCGCGGCTCGGGACCTGGCGGCGGAGTTGGGCGTGACACGATGCGCGTGCGTGCGCGCCGATGCCTTCGATGGCGCGGCGCTGGCCGCCCTCCGCCCCCGGCCTCACATCGTGGTCGTCTCCGGGCTCTATGAGCTCTTTCCCGATAACCGGCGCGTGCTCGCCTCACTCGCCGGCATCGCGGCCGCGCTTGAGCCCGGCGGCTTCCTGCTTTACACTGGCCAGCCGTGGCACCCGCAACTCGAGATGATCGCGCGGGTGCTGATCAACCGCGACGGCCAGCCGTGGATCATGCGCCGCCGCACGCAGGCCGAACTTGATGAACTGGTCCGCAGCGTCGGCCTGGAAAAACAGGCCACGCGCACGGATCGCTTCGGGATCTTCACGGTCTCGATCGCGCAGAAGCAGGTGGATGCATGAGTGCGCCGGAAGCCGCGTCAGCCTGGGAAGCCTATTTCTCCCTGATGACCATGAACGGGGGCGTCCGGATCTTTCAAGCCGCCCAGGCGCTCGGCGTGCTTCACGCGCTGGGGGCGGGGCCCGGCACGCCGGATGCCGTTGCGGCCGCGTGCGGCCTGCAGGCGCGCCCGACGCAGTTGCTGCTCGACGGCCTCTGCGCCCTGCACGTTGCGGAAGCCCGCGACGGCTGCTACCGCCTGGCGCCCGTCATGCAGTTTCTCGCCCAGAACTACCAGGATCTGAGCGGCGCGTATTGGGACTATCTGCCGACCTTCCTCAAGAGCGGCGTGCCGCTGGCGCGCATGGACAATCCGGCGGAAAGCGCGGGGTACTATCAGCGCCAGGCCGCCGGGCTCGGCTGGATGATGCGCCCGTCCGCGCAGGCGCTGGTGCGCGCGCTGGGCGCCGCCGCGCAGGCCCCGGGACTGCGGATTCTCGACGTCGGCGCCGGGTCCGGGGTCTGGAGCCTGACGCTCGCCGCCTGCAATCCAACCGCGCAGGTGGCGCTGCTCGACTGGCCAGCCGTGCTGCCCGTGGCAGAGGCGGCGGTCGCGCAGGCAGGCCTCACCGAGCGCGTGACGCTGCTGCCCGGCGACTATCGCACCCTTGCATTGCCGGCCGAGGGCTGCGATCTGTGCGTGGTGGCCAACGTCTCACATCTCGAAACCGTCGACGGCCTGCGTGCGCTGCTGCGCCGTGTGCATGCGACCCTCGCACCGCGCGGCCGGGTGGTGGTGGTCGATGTGATGGGCGTTCAGGAACAAGGGGCGCTGGGCGCCGCGCTCTATGCGCTGGGCCTCGCGCTGCGCACGGAGCGGGCCGAGGTACACGCGCCGGACGTGTTGCGCGGGATTCTTGGCGACTGCGGATTTCGTTGTGGTGACGCCGTGCCGCTGGCGGCGCCCCCCTACACGATGGGAATGGTGGTGGGAGAAAAGAGCGAGTGAGGTCGCAGAAGGGGAGGGCGGCGGCATGCCGTCCGCCGGTTTGCCACGGAGAGATTGCCATGAACGTTGCACGCTGCTGGTGCGGGTTGAGTCTGGCCGTTGCCCTGCTCGCGGGAGTGGTCCACGCCCAGGTCGCGGATGAGGAGGCCGATCACGAAGCCCTGCGTCGGTTGCGCACGGTGTTCGAACAGGCCGTGCGCGACAACAACCTCGACCTCATGGCGCCTTACATCGACCCGGAATTCTCGGTCGTGAGCTTCACCGATCGCGAGTTCACGAGCTTCGACGCCTACAAGACCCAATGGCAGATTACGCGGGAGCAGCTGTTGCAGGGCGGCACCTACACGGTCACCCTGCTCCCGGTGCGCAGCCAGATCCTTGGCAACCTCGCCATCGCCAAGGGAGATTCGGAAAACGTGCTCGTCACCGGTCAGGGCAAGCGCTTCACCTTCGGCGCGCACTGGACGGTGGTCCTGCGCAAGACCGACGGGCAGTGGAGAGTCCTGCGCGCGCACTACTCCCTCGACCCGTTCGGCAACCCGATGGTGCGTTCGGGATTCCGCAAGGTGGCCATGCAGATCGCCGGCGTGTCCGCGGCGATCGGCCTGATCCTCGGTGCCGCCGGCGGCTACTGGCTGCGGCGGAGGTGAACGGAAGCGCCGGCAGAATGCCCGTGCCCGGCCGAGGTGGCCCGCGACCCCCGGTCGCGGGCGTGTCTACCGCTTGAGCCCCGCCAGCAGGCGGGTCAGGTGGGGGAGCAGCTGCTTCTTGCGGCTGACGACGCCATCCATCTCGAAGAGTCCGGTTTCGCGTTCCGGGTAATCCACGGCCGCGACGACGCGCCGGTCCCCGGCAATCATCAGCAGGCTGAAATGCCGGCCGATATCCGTGATCATGAGGGCTGCAAAATCCAGCCCGCGCTCCAGCGTTAACCGCGACAGCGCTTCGCGCAGCGCCGCCTGCCGCGCATCGAAGTGGTCCAGTCCCAGTTCCTCGATCTGCGCCACGGCGAATCGCCAGCCGGTTTCGCGGTATTCCTTGCAGTCCGTCCGTACGGCGGCATCCGGCGAGGAGGTCTGCAGGGTCGAACCGGCCGCGAAGAAGCGCTCCGCGAACTGCGCCACGTTCACCTCGCCCACCTTCGCCAGCCACGCCAGGATGTCCCGGTCCGTGTCCGTGGTCGTGGGGGAGGTCAGGTTGAGCGTGTCTGCCACAATCCCGGCCGCGAGGCAGAGCGCGATGGGTTTGGGCGGAGCCCAGTCGCGCTGGCGCAGGAAGCGGCTGACGATCGTGCTGGTCGAGCCGACCGGTTCGTTGATGAACCGGATCGGCTCGCGCGACATCACGCCGCCCAGGCGGTGGTGGTCGATGACTTCCAGGATTTCGGCTTGCTCGGCACCGGTCACGGCCTGCGACAACTCGTTGTGATCCACCAGCACGAGGCGCATGCGCCTGGGGTTGACGAGGTCGGAGCGTGAGAAGACGCCGGCCAGCGCGCCCGATTCATCCATGACCGGGAAGAGGGCCTGGCGTGTGTGCTGCATCTGCTCGGCGCACTGCTCGACCAGCGCGGTGTCGGAAAATTTGAGAAACTCGCGCGTGATGGCGCGCGTGACGCGCTTGGCGCTGCGGATCAGCAGGGTGGTGGTGGCCGTGTCATGCGGGCTGAGCAGCACGCTGACGCCGCGCTCGATTGCCTCTTCCCGCAGTTCCGCGGACAGTTCATAGCCGCCGGTGATGATCAGCACGCGCACGCCATACGCGATAGCCGGCGCCTGCACGGTTGGGCGGTCGCCCGTGACGACCAGTGTCCGGGACGCCGGAAATTCCTTCATGCGGCGCGTGAAACCTTCTGCGCTCATGGCCGCCACGGTGACGATCAACTCCTCGTCGCGACCGGGTTCCACGGCGTGTGCCGCGGTGGCGTCCAGCACGCTGCACAGGCGGTCCAGGCTGGTCTCCACGAAGCGTGCCCCGGCGTCCACGTCGTGATCGGGCAGCACCAGTTCCATCAGGCTGGCAAACGAGATCAAGCCGCACAGGGCGCCGGCGGTGTCGAGCACGGGCAGGGCGCGCACACTGTGCTGCCGCATGCGCCGGTAAACCTCGAACAGCGATTCGTTCTCGCGGGCGGTGATGATGGTGCGATGGGCGATCTGCCCCACCGTGGGGCGTACGTCCATGATCAGCCGCGGATGTTCGATGCCGGCCGTGGCCAGCACGTACTGGGTGCGGGCGTTGATTTCACCGCAGCAGGCAGGTTCCGCGTCCGCCATGCCGGCCTGGCGCAGAAAATACGCATAGCCGATGGCGGCGCAAATGGAGTCGGTATCCGGATTCTTGTGGCCAATAACGTAAACAGGCATCCGGAAAGGTACCCTCTTTTTCCGGGGCCGCGCCACGGAAAAGAGGGAAAAAGCGATCAGTGGGCGCGGCCGAGGTGGCCCGCGACCTCCGGGCGCGGGCATTTCACGGCTGCGGTGCCGCCCGGCTGCGCCAGACCGGCACGAAGAGCAGATCAACGGCGCGGCGGGTGGCGTCGGATTCGTAGCGAAAGGCGCGCCACAGGAAGGACACTTTGCGGAACCCGTCCGCACGGCGGTCGATGGTGATGGCCGGAAAGATGTCCGTGGTCGTGTCGCCATCGGTGCGCTCGCAATGCCAGAGCCGCCACAGCACGCGGGACCGTCGATAGTCGTGGGGCTCGTGTCCGCTGTCAGGATTCACTTCGTGCCGGTAGTCGTACAGCCAGACGAGCACGGAACCCTTGGTCTCGCGGGTGCCGCGCTCCGGCTCCGCATGCGAGTTCCAGGCCCAGAGCGGAAAGAGACGAGTTTCCTTCGTGCGCTCAGGGCCCACGGATGGCGTCCGCCGTCGCCATTCATCGACCCGGCGATACACACCCAGCACGGAGAGGCGGCTGCCAAAAGTCTCCGTCGTCACATCGCTCGCGGCCGACGCCAGAGGCGGATGGGCGCGGTAACGGTAGATCGGAAACAAGTCATTGGAGCGCTCGGCGCCGTCGCGCCAGTAGTCGCCCCACAACAGCGTGCCATCGACGCGCCCCGAGCGCGTGTCGTGCCTGCGAGACCAGAACGGGAAAACCCAGCCGCCCGTGCGCGCACCCGTGTACCAGCCGGCGATTGGCGTCAGGGGGTATATAAACCCCTCGTCGCCGGTTCGGCGACCGGCAAGGGGAGTGCAGAAATAGTGGTCCTCCTCAAAGGCGTAGAAGGGGATGCAGTGGCCGGCGTTCTTGATGCCGGGGCCCCAGTCGTGCCGGAAGAGCCCCAGCAAGGCGATCAGGTCGCGCTCGTCGCCATTGCGGAGGTAGGCAGACAGGAGTGGCGGGATCACGATGGTCGCGTCGTCGCCGCCGCCAATGCGCGTGTAGACAGGCGAGAGCAGCATGTCGCCGCCGCCGTCGGAGTAGTAGAGCGGAAACATGTGGCTGGAGCCTCGCTCGGGGCCGGAACTGAGATGGGCCAGCGGTCCGATGATCCACCAGTCGCGGCGGGCGGGGCGCTCGGTCTTCCAGGACAGGAGGAGCGGGACCATGGTGAGCGCCCGGTCGGCGTTGCGCAGCCGGGCAACAGGCAGCGAGACGAAAGTGCCGGAGTCGCCATTCCAGTAGTAGAGCGGGAGCACATGCTGGCGTCGGCCCTCGCGGCCATGCGCGTTGTGGAAGAGCCCCGCGGCGGCCCAGACTTCGCTCCCTTCAGGCGAGCGGTGGCCGGACGCGAGGGCGGGAACCGCCACCCAGGAGGTGCGCGCCCCGTCGCGCTGGTAACCACCCAACGGGGTGGCGACGAGCCTGGCGGTTGGCGTTGTGCGCCCGTACACAAAGGGGAATACACCGCGCCAAGTGGTGCGCCCATCCGCCGTGGCGCCACGGGAATAGAGCGGCGTGACGAGTGCCGAGCTGTTCGTGTCCCAGAGGCGGAAGCAGAAGGGCGGCGCCAGTTGCCAGCCACTGCCGTTCTGGCGGCTGACGTTCGACCACGGCAGGGACAAGAAGGTGCTGCCCGATGTGCGCCGGGATCGGTAGTAGAAGGGGGCCACGTGGTGCGTGCGAGCGTTTGTCGACCACGCCGCGTGGGCGAGGGGACCCAGTGCCCAGACGCTGCCGCCGTCCGCGTGACGACTCCCGCCCGCCAGCAACGGCAGCGCAAACCAGCCGGTATCCTCGCCATCGCGACGGTATCCGCCGAGCAGCGTGGCCAGGAGTTGCCCGTCATCGTCGTGCCTGGCGAACCAGAGCGGGAGCGCCAGTTGCCAGCCGCTCCCGTCGGTATGGCGCGCGCGCCAGAACGGGAGCGAGTAGAATCGGCTGCCCTTGGTGTCCCGGGCCGTGTAGTAGGCCGGGATGAAGGCGTGCCCGACTTCGTCCCGCTCGTGCCACCGCCAGCCCAGGGGCCAGGCGTAGAATTGGGAGCGGGCACTGCCGGCGGTGTAGTCACCGTACAGCGGCCACAGACGCCAGCCGCGCTCGTCGGGAAGATTCTTGCGGTGGTAGATCGGCCACAGCACGTGCGTGCTGGTTCCTCCGGTAGCCGTGCGATAACGGGACCATAGCGGGAAGAGGGCATCATGCCCGCCGGCGGCGCCGTAGGGCTCGCCCTCGTGCCAGTAGAGCGGCAGGATGGCGAGGGAGTTTGTGCCCCAGAAAACCGGGAAGACATAGCCCTTGCCCGCCTGGGGCTCGATGCTCGAGAGCGGCCACAGCACGCTCACCACGCGCTGGGTTTGATCAAGCCCGTACACGGAGAACAGCGGACGGATCGCGACGTGGTCGTCCGTCTTCTCGCCGATCGGCCAAAGAACAGAAAGGACCGGCGCCCGGTAGTAGAGCACGGGCCAGAGATTGACCCGGTCCGCCGCGGGGCCCTTGGGCGGCATCTGTTCGCCTGAGTAGAACGGCGTGCCCTTCATCGAGGGCGAGGCGCACCCCGTGGCCAACAGGGCAACCAACACACACGACATGGCATGACGCCACCGCCTTGGACGGAAGGCTCGCATAGGGCCCCTTCGCGCGAACGGCAAGTCGAGGGCTTCGCACAAGACAGGCTATTTCACCACCGATGACGCGTGACCGTCCGAAGTGGCGGCGCGGCCGTCGAGCCACCGTGGCCGCAGGATAGAACTCGAAAGCCCTCCTTGCGAGCGGCATCTGCAAGGCGCACATCGGCGCAGACAATGGAAAACGCACCGTTCCAACCTAGAGCCACTCGTCCTGCAGGATCTCCCCCTTGAGGCCGACCACGATGACCTTGATCGGAACCTTGCGCGTGGCCTGCTCGGCGGCAAGTTGGGCCAGTCGCAGCAGTCCGCGACAGCAGGGGACCTGCATGATCATGACGGTCAGCGTATTGATCCGCGCGTCGTCGATGAGGCTGCGCAGTTTCGCCACGTATGCCTCCTGCCCTTCGTCCAGTTTCGGGCAGGCAATCGCCAGCGTCTTGCCGGCGAGATAGTCCTGGTGAAAATCCCCGAGGCTGAAGGCCACGCAGTCCGCCGCCAGCAGCAGGTCGGAGCCCTGAAAGTGCGGCGCCGTGGGCGACAGCAGGTGCATCTGGATGGGCCACTGCTGCAACTGCGATGGCCGACTTCCGGCCAGTTGACCCGCCGCCGCGGTCTCCCGTGCAAAGGATTGCTGGCGCGCGCCCGGGCATCCCCCGTGGGCCGGCGCCACCGGCTCTTCCCCCGGTTCCGGAATGTTGTGCTCGCGCAGGTAGTCCAGCGCCTGACGGAGGTAATCCGACTCGTTGTGCTCGCGCAGGTGGCGGAGGTGCGCGCGAATCGTGTTGGTGCCCGCCTTGACAATGTTCACCATGACGCGGCGCTCGTCGTAGGGCTCGGCCTCGCGTCGTTCGATGGTGATGGCGCCCTCGGGGCAGTGGCCGATGCAGGCGCCTAGCCCGTCGCACATCAGGTCGCTGATCAGCCGCGCCTTGCCATCAATCACCTGGATGGCGCCCTCCGGGCAGGACGTCACGCAATCGCCGCACCCCGTGCACGCAGCCTCGTCGATCTGAATAATGTCGCGCAACATACCCGTTCCTCCCTTGAGCCGCGATCTAAGCACATGCGCGGACTCCCTGCAACGTCCCGCGCTCTGGCCGCCCATGGCCTCTTCCACGCCGGATTGCGGGTCTCCGCGGTATGTCGTGGATAATCGGCAGCTGATGTCTCACACGCCGCTGGCCAGCATTCCGCGCTTGCCTCGCAGCGGGTCTTTGCCGCACCGTACGCGGCCATGAATCATCCCTTTCTCGATCCCGCGTTCAACCCGCCCTGGAGCCGGCTGGCGGCGGCCTGCGTCGAGCCCGAAATCACCGAAGCCCTGCGCCGCGCCCAGGCCAAGTTGGATGCCGTGGCCGCCCTCGGAGACGCCGACCTGACCTTCGACCAGGTGCTGCTCGGCTTCGAGTCCGCCACGCGCGAGCTGAGCCACGCCTGGCACCTCGTCAATCACCTCAATGCCGTGTGCAATGCGCCGGACATCCGCCAGGCGCTCAACGCCATGCTGCCGCAGGTCACCGCTTTCTTCACCCGCGTGCCGCTCGATCCCAAGCTGTGGCGCGTCATCAAGGCGTACGCCGCGACCCCCGAGGCCGGCGCGCTCACGGGCGTGCACAAGCGCTTTCTTGAGGAAACCCTGCTCGATTTCCGCGAGAGCGGAGCGGATCTGCCCGACGACCAGAAGCGTGAACTCGAACAGCTCAATGCCGAACTGGCCCAGCACACGCAGAAGTTCTCGGAGAACGTGCTGGACGCGACCAACGCCTGGGACAAGGTGGTCACGGACGAGGCCGAACTCGCGGGGTTGCCGGAGTCGGCGCGCGCCGCTGCCCGCCAGGCCGCCCGGCAAAAGGAGCCCGGCACGGACGCCGCGCCCGCCTGGCGCTTCACGCTGCACCAACCGTCGCTGCTCCCGGTGCTGCAGTACGCCGAGCGCGACGCGTTCCGCCGCGAACTTTGGCAGGCCTCCGCCGACGTCGGTCGCCTCCCGCCGCACGACAACAGCGAGCTCGTCCGGAACATACTGGAGCTGCGCCAGGCCAAGGCGCGCCTGCTCGGCTTCCGCGACTTCGCCGATCTGGCAACGTGCCGTCGCATGGTGCGCAACGGCGACGCGGCCCTGTGCTTTGTGCGCGATCTTCACGACCGCATCGATCCGTTCTTCCGCCAGGATGCGGCTCAGCTCGAGGCCTACCGGGCCGCCCACGACGCCGCCGCGCCTGCCGTGACGCGCCTGAAACCCTGGCAGCTCAGCTACTGGACGGAGCGTCAGCGCCAGGCGCGGTACGACTTCAATCCCGAAGCGCTGCGTCCTTACCTGCCCATGCCCCGCGTCATCGCCGGCATGTTCGCCCTGGCCGAGCGCCTATTCGGCATCACGTTTCGCCCGCGGCCCACGGTCTGCTTCGATCCCGCCACGGGGGTGCGCCAGGTGCGTTCCCCGGCCGCCGGAGCCGTCGCCGGGGCCGGTGAACCGATCGAAGTCTGGCATCCCGAGGTGGAGTACATCGATGTCTACGACGGTCCGCAGCACCTGGGCGCGTTCTACTGCGACTGGCATCCGCGCCCCTCGAAACGCGGCGGCGCCTGGATGGATTTTCTGCACACCGGCGGCCCGCAGCCCGACGGGTCGCGCGCGCCGCACCTGGGACTGATGTGCGGCAACCTCACACCGCCCGTCGATGGCAAACCGGCCTTGCTCACGCATGACGAAGTGACCACGGTGTTTCACGAGTTCGGGCACCTCCTTCACCACCTGCTGTCGGACGTGCCCATTGAATCCCTGAGCGGCGTTCGCGTGGCGTGGGATTTTGTGGAACTGCCGTCGCAGCTCATGGAAAGCTGGTGCTGGGAACCCGCCGGTCTGGATCTGTTCGCCCGCCATCACGAAACCGGCGCGCCGGTCCCGCCTGAACTGCTTGAGCGCCTGCTGCGGTCCCGGCGATACCGGTCTGCTTCCGCCATGATGGGGCAGCTTGCCTACAGCCTGCTGGACCTCGATCTGCACATCCACCTGGAGCAGGTGCGCGGGCTGGACTGGGATCAGCACTGGCGCACGCGGGTTGGGGATTACCTCACGCCGGTGGACGAACCGGGGCCGGCACCGACTCGCCGCTTCTCGCACCTGTTTGGTCATGCCACCGGATACGCCGCCGGCTACTACTCGTATAAGTGGGCTGAAGTGCTGGCGGCCGACGTGTTCACGCGCTTCAAGCACGACGGAGTGTTGAATGGCCAAACCGGCCGCGCCTTGCGCGAGACGATCCTATCCCGCGGCAATGCCGAACCACCCGACAATCTATTCCGCGCCTTCATGGGCCGCGACCCAGACCTCAACGCCCTTCTCGAACGCGAAGGCCTGCAGGCGCCGTGCTGAATCGCGAAGGGGTGGCTGCCTGGGGAAGGGCAAATCGCCGCACGGGCGAAGTGGCCTGTCCCCAGGGCTGGTGATCTTGTGCTCGGCCAACCTGCCACCCTTCAGATCGAACCGCTGGCATCCATGGCGTCGTTGAAATAGGCGTTGCGCCCCTTCTCAATGGTGAAGGAGCGGTTGTCGTCGCTGAAACTGCACGATACGCCCAGCCCTTGCTTGAACGTCTTGTTTAACTCGTTCTTCACATTTCGGATTTCGATCGGGTTCTTCCCGTCGGCGCCCAGCACCGCTTCGCTCTCGTACTGCATGGTCGTGCCGTCGTTGACCTTGACCATGTAACGCCCGGCGCTGCCGTCTATGTCCACATGCGCGCGCTTGACGGACTCGACGGTGCCCCACGGGGCGAACAGTGCCCGGGCGAACTTTTCAGCGGCTACCGCGGTCTCCTCGTTCTCGGCATCCACGTAGAGCTTGACCCATTCTCCAGGGTGCCCGGCATAGGCCAGTTTCGCACCCGACAGGTCCGCGCCACCAAACGTACCCGCTTTCAGCACCATGGCGCCGACGCCGTTGCACGACATGTTCAGCGTGATGAGTTCGCACCCGCACGGCGCATGGCAACTGCATGCCTCCGTGTACAGCCCGCTCACCTGGTATGACGTCTTGTCGTCGGCACGTGCCGTGGCCACGCTTCCCCACGCCACGCCGCCCGCGATCACCCAACACAGTCCTTCACGCATGACTCCGTTCATGACACCCTCCCCTGAACGAACCCACGAGGAAATCGGTGCCGCGCCACGCGGCCCCATAACCTCCCCGCCCGCGGTAAGTCTAGTCCCAAGTCCTGCGCCTCGCCAAAAGAAAATGTTCAAGAAAAACTCCCGGAAGGCCGGCGTCGGCGCTGCCGTCCATCCGTGCCGATCCGCCAGGCGCCGCCTGCTCGCGTCGGGCTGAACCCAGCCGCGGTCGCGCAGCCATGTGCAGGATCGGCGCAAGCCTCGTTCATCAATCGGGATTCAAGGGCTCGCGGGTAGGGTTTTGCCCCATAGGCGGCGCTCCGCTCTGGACGTACGGTAGCCGCAACAAATCGAAAAGGGAGAGCGGTTATGAAGAATCATGCAGCGGCACTCTATGTGGGTGCGTCAGTCCTGGCCTTGTCGTTCATGCTGGTCGGATGCGACCGCGAGGTATCGAAGTCCACGAGCAGCAGTGTGAACAGCGATGGCACGGTGAAGACGCAGGAGAAGACCGTCACCCAGGCGCCGGATGGCAGCGTGACCAAGGTCGAAGAAACCAAGAAGACCACCGCGCCCGCGCAGCCTTAATCCCCCTGCTCGCACCACGATCCGTGACCGCCGCGGTTCAAAATCCGGTGCGGGGCATCGATCAGGTCAGGTCGAAGTGGGCGAAGAGGCTCGGCTGTGCAGGTCGCTGCCGTGCGGATGCCGATTCGTAACCCACGTCGGGTGGCAGATCGTTGCCCTGCCTGGCGGTCACGTCCAGTTCATCGCAGCGGGTGTTGTCCGCGTTGTCGGCGTGGCCGCGCACCCATTCAAAGCGCACGTCGTGCAAGGCGGCCAGATTCAGCAACTCCTCCCAGAGATCTGGATTGAGGGCGGGGGCCTTGCCCTTCTGTCTTCGCCAGCCGTTCCGGCGCCATTGCGCCGCATAGCCGCCCGTGAACATGTCCACCACATACTTGGAGTCGCTGTGGATGGCGACCGTGGACTTCTCGCCGTTCATCTCTCGCAATCCCACGATGGCGGCCAGAATCTCCATGCGATTGTTGGTGGTCTTGCGAAAGCCACCCGATAACTCCCGGCGTTGCCCGTTGCGAATCAGAATCACGCCATAGCCCCCTGGCCCCGGATTCGGGGAGGCGGCGCCGTCGGTGAAGATGGTCACGGTGTCGATATTGGCAGACATGGGTCAGCGTGCGGTGGGGTCGAAACGTCGCCCGCGGGTGCGGACGACGTGGCATGCATCATCCGCGCCATCCGTGGTCGGCCGGGCAGATCGACTGCCGGAAACCACGGAGGCTGCGGATCGCCATGAGGGGGGCCCTACGCCTTCTTCTTGGCCTGCTTGGCCTTGCGCTTCTCCTTTGGAGACAGCAGCGGAGCCTTTTTCTTGTTCTTGTGGGAATCGTGTGACTTGGCCATGGACGTGACCTCCAGCGGCTCTTGGGCTTGCGGACAGTTTCGGATTCGCGGCAGATGCAGGACATCGGTCGGCCGCCGGCCGGATGGCGGCGAAGGCGTCTGCCACTCCGGGCCAGGCCGAGCCAACGGTCCGCACCGGGGCGATCTTGGGACCGGGCGGCGGCGATTTCAAGGAGATCCGGCAAGCCCTGACCTCACGCTCGACCGAAGGCGCGTCTCTGAGCGTGGCCATTCGTGGCTTCGCTCCGCTCAGGATGCAGCGCGGAGAAGTCGCGCGGCGTGCGGCGGAGACCGCCTAAAACGAACTCAGGTACCATGGTTTCTCGCCGCGGCGCCACTTGGCGTCGGACGCCGCCTCGCGGAACACTTCATAGTCGAGGCTGTACTCCACGCCGTCCGCATTGGTCCAGAAGCGGTCGAAGAGCGTGTCGAACCCGGCGTTGATCGGCGGGGCATCTTCGGCCACAAGGTTCGACTCCATGTTCACGCCGTCCAGGTTGCGGCCGGTCCAGTTCGCGGATCCGGTCGTGAACCGCGTGCGACCGGTCAGGCGGTTGCGAATGCTCATGGTCTTGACGTGATTCTGCTCCCCGTGCGTGGCGTACCAACGGATCTCCAGCTTGCCGCCCGTGGCCTGCGCCTCGCGCAGGAGATAGCGCGCCACCTGTCGGTTGGGGGTGCCGTCCTTCTCGCGGTTGAACGAATCCTTGTTGGCGTCGAGTAGCAGGCGGATGGGCAGGTCGACGCGGCGCGAGGCCGCCAGGAGGGCGTCGAGCACGGGCTGAAAGGACAGGTAGAACATTTGGATGCGGACCTCGTCCGCCGGTTCCACGCCGTTGAGGAGGCTGATGACCGCGTCGCGGATGGCGGACTCGGTCACGAAACGCACGGTGGCGGTGGCGGGCGATGCAGCCCGCGGCGACGGATCGACGTCAGCGGTTGGGCCCGGCGGTAATTCCGGAAAGCGCGTCGTCATCAGGCTGTGGCGGTAGGTGCGGTCGGCGTCGTCGTGCCAGTGCGCGAAGCGCTTCCCGAGGCCGGCGCTGTGTTGCATGTCCTCGCGCAGGACATGGTAGATGTAGCGGGCGGGCTCGCCACGTACGGAGATCGCGGTGTTGACGTGGTAGGCGCTGGCGTTATGCGGGTTGGCGGTGGCGACAAGCGCGTCCCAGTCTGCGCCATGTACATCGCACACGAGCAGCTTGCGATGGTTGGCCTTCATCAGCGACGCATTGTAGGCCGACTCGAGCGACAAGTACTCATCGTCAAAGCGCTTGGGCAGCTTGATGGCGTTGAGGATCGCGCCGGAGGTGTTGCCCCAGAGGTTGAATGTGAGCGTGTCGACCAGGCGGCCGGCTCCGCCCAGCGTTTCGCGCACGCCCAGGGCGCTGGCCTTCTTGAGATCGCTCAGCAGGTCCGAGTAGAAGACGTCCACGCCATGGGCGCGCAGCGTGCGCTCCGCGGGGGATATGCGCTGGCCATAGGCCGCGTGCGAGGGATCGAGGATCAGGGCGATGTGAATGTCCGGCCGCGCCGTGCGCCGCGCGAGGAGGGCTTTGGTGAGTACGCCCACGATGTCGCGATCGACGGGGGCTTCCGAGTAGAAATTGTCGAAAAGGAAGACGGACAGGATGATGTGAGTGTCGGCGTTGGCGATCATGTCGAGCACCTTGGGGCCGATGCCTTCGTGGTAGGTGCGCGTGCCGTCGGTGCGAGCCGCGTTCGTGTAGGTGAACCCGGTGTAGTTCATGTAGAAACCGAGCGCGTTCGTCGGCACCGGGAAGGCGGGCGAGTGATTGCCGATGCGGCGCGGCCCGGCCTCGCCCCCCGCCAGGGTGGTGGTAGACGCCGTCGTGCTGGCGGCTAGCAGGATCGTCAGCAGGGGCGTCATGCGGCGCGTTGTCCCGGGACGTACCAGACCGGGCAGGGGGCCTTGTGCAGAACGCCCTGCGAGGTGTCGCGGCTCAGCCAGCGGCGGATCGGAGCCCGCGTGTGTTCGCCCATCACGATGCAGGCCGCGTGCAGGTCGGTTGCCGCCTGCGTGATGCCGTCAATCGGATCGCCTTCGCATACGTGAACCTGGGTGCTCCCCGTGAGGTCGGCCGGGATGAGCGCTCGCAGCGCCCGGTCCGCGTCGGCCATGTGCTCCTGCAGGGCGGCCTTGTGACCGCGCGGCATCACGTGCAGCAGGTGCAGGTCCAGCGGTAAAGTGCGGGCCAGTTCGAAGGCGAAGTCCACGGCGTCCTGAGCGGTGGGCGACAGGTTGGTCGGGACCAGTGTGACCTGGCGATGGCCTGAACTCAGGTCGAAGCACAGCGCGCCCGGTTCGATGCAGGCGTCATGCAGGGCGAGGACGGAGCGGTTCGCGCGCTCGAGGACCTGTTCGGTCAGTGACGTGTGCTCCTCGATCGGCGCATTGTGTGTGCTGAGCACGACCAGGTCCGCATTGCAGGAGTCGCAGACGCCGAGCACGGCCATGGCGGCGGGGCCCTGCGTGACGCTCACGGCCACGTCGAGTCCGGGGGCCGTCGCGTGCGCAAGGGATTCCAGACGCTCCTGGACCGCCTCCTTGGAGGTGAACGGGCGATCGGCGGACCACATCCAGCCGACACCAGCGCCGGGTGCCAGGCCGGCAAGGTTGTGGTGCAGGACAAAGCGCGCCCCGAACAGGCGACTCAAGTTGGCCGCCAGGGCCGCCTGGCGCGCCGTGGCATCCGAAAAATCCACCGGGCAGAGTATGGTCCGCATGGCAATCATGACCCACCTCCGAAGTCAGATCGGTTCCGCGACGACAGCCGCTACCACCGCGCTCAGTATAGCCCGATGATGTCTGGCTGGCGAGAGGAAGGTGATCGTCGTAATGGGCGATGGGCGCATCGGCCAGCTTGGCGCGCCGTCGGCACCGCGCGGAAGGCAAGTTGAGGCGGGGCCTCGGCCGCTGTCAGCCCTGATGACGTACTGATAGCGACCGCGGCGCCCGTCGACAGACGTCGGTCAGGTCCAGTAGCCTTCGTAGAACCGGAAGGCATTTCCCTGCTGCTCCCAGCGTGGGGCAACCCATTTGGAGTCGCTGCTTGGCGGAACTTCCCAATGCCCGGCCATCCATTGGTAGGCGTTGTCGCGCCATGTCCAATAGCCCGCGAGCCACACGTACTCGGGGGAGGGCTGTACCAGCACGGCCTCAGCCTGGGGGGCGGGCGGCGCCTGGGTGACGACCGTCGTGGTGACGGCGGGCACGGCCGTCAGCGTGGTCCCGTTGGCCGGATTCCCGACGATCACCGCCGGCAATGTGTCGGCGGGGGATGTAATGGTGGTGGTCGTCACCGAGCGCGTCGGCGCGGGGGGCGGCGGTGCGGACACCACGTGCGACTCGGGGGTGGAGGCGCAACCCAACAGGATCCCGATGGTCCCGCAGCAGACGCAGGTCGATGCCAATTGCCTCAGCAAGCGTTTGGAGCCGGAGTGAGTCAGGCCGTTTCTGTTTGTTATATGCATGTTCATGATTCGACAGTACTCCTGCCGCCAGACCTGCGCGATGGGGTGTTCCCCCCAGGGGGGGCGCGCGGCGACAGGAAGTCGCGGTGGCGTGGCGGCTTGTCACGGCGGAAGCCCCCATGGGGCGGAAACGAAGCTGTTGTTGCGTTGGCACGTTCTCTGCTTAACGACCATCGTGATGAACCCGGGCACGCAATCTGTATCGTGGCTGAAGCAAGGAGCCCCATGATGTCGATGGGGGCCGCCAAGCGCAATCGCCGGCACCTGCGCCTCCCGGCGCGCAAGGAATCGGGAGCGGTGGGCTATCTGGTCCTGATGGCGAGCACCGCCCCTAGCGATGAAGTTCGTCAAGCATACATGCATTACCTGGTGAACGAGCTTGGACGCCCGGATCGCTGCGTCCGCGTGACCGCCTGACCCCGACGACGTCGTCCGCCCGGGCGGCGGGATCACGCCGTCCTGCAACCCCCGCTTCACCTCTCCGGAGCACTCCCCCGACGCGGCTCACGATTGGCAACGCTTCACCGAGTCTGTTATGACGTCCTGAATGAGCGCCAAAGTCTCTGGCCCCAACGCACTTTCGTCGTATGCCGAGCGATTTCAGTCGCTACACACCGACCAGCACGAGGGCCGGCCCCGGCCGCACAAGGCCGTGATGCTACTGGCGGTACTTTCGTTGGCGGATAACGGGCAGTTGACGGAAAATCGGATCTTCTACGGCCCCGAGTTGTTGGAACTCTTCAAGCGGTTCTTTGCCGTGGTGCGGGGGGCGACGGATCAGTGCACGCCATGGAATCCATTCTTCTATATGAAGCGAGAAGGTTTCTGGCGTCTGCACGCCCACCCCGGGCAGGAAGGCGCGTTGGCGGGTATGGGTGGTCCTCGGGGTGTCGGTTCCCTGATGGCGAACGTGGCGTATGCTTCGCTGGATGGCGAGCTCTTTGGGTTGATCGCCCAGACGGCCTGCCGGGAAACTCTGCGGACGGCCATCATTGATCGCTACTTCAGTGCGCAGCGGAAGGCGCTGGTGGGGCTGTGTGGGGAAGAGCGCGAGATCGGACGCGTGCGCGAGAACTGGCGTGAGGAGCAGTACCAGGTCGGCCGGGGCGAAGCCGATGGAGCACCTGAGATCGTTCGGAGTGCAGCATTCGCGAGGACGGTGCGGCAGGCATACGACTACCGGTGCGCGGCATGTGGACTGCGGTTTCTTTATGAAGGCATCACGATCATCGACGCCGCACATCTGATCCCGTTCAGCGAGACGCGTGACGATTCACCGCAAAACGGCATTTCTCTGTGCAAGAACCACCATTGGCTGATGGACTGTCATCTGATGTCGCCTGGGCCTGGTCGCTCCGGGGACTACGCGCAGCCTATCTGGCACGTGAAGACAGGACTGAACAGTCGCATCGAAGGGCAACGGGAGGTCTTGGCGCTGAAGAATGAACTGGTTATTGTCCCTGCCGATGCCCGGCTACGACCGAAGAAGGAAGCCCTCGATCGAAGAATGGAACTCCTTGCTGAGGCATGCTGATGGGCCTGTTGAAAGACTCCCCGTTCTTTCCGGTCAAGGCCGACCAAGTGATTCTGGAGAGCCGGAACTGCCTCGCGTTCTTTGACCGGTATCCCGTGAGTGTCGGTCACGCGCTGGTGGTGCCACGTATTCCGGTCAGTTCCCTGTTTGCACTTGATGATCAGATGCAGGCGGACATCTGGGATACGGTTCGGCGGGTGCGGGGAATTCTTGAAACACGGTTTCACCCGGCTGGGTTCAACATCGGCGTTAACGACGGTCAGGCCGCCGGCCAGACCGTGCCGCATGCGCACGTACATGTCATTCCGCGATACGTCGGTGATGTGGCCGATCCGCGTGGTGGCATCCGTTGGGTGCTTCCGGAGAAAGCCCGGTATTGGGGCACGAAGACGGCGCCGCATCATGGGGAAGTGATCGGCATCGACGTGGGCGTGACAAAAGGACTGCACGTCGTGGCCCTGAGTCTCGCGGAACCGATGTCTGCGGGCACATTCACGGTTTTAGGCAACGGCGTGCCGGTTGCCGCCGCGCTCCGGCTTTGCCTGACAAGGAAGCCTGCTTGCGTGGCCATCGACTCGCCACCGAATTGGGCACGGACCGGGAACGCGCGCGGCGGTGAGCAGGAGCTGCGGAAACTGGAAATCGCGCTATATTCCACACCCTCAGATCCCCGGAAGCAGCGGTCAAACTTCTATGGCTGGATGAAAGTAGGTTTCCGCGTGTTCGAAGGATTGCGCCCACAGTACCCTCTCTATCGCAAAGGGAAGCTCGGGCGGCACGCGCTGGAGGTGTTTCCCCATGCGACTGCCATTGTACTCGCCGGTTGGCACCGGCCCACGAACATACGAAAGGCAGCCTGGCGAAAGCAGATCCTGGCCGAGCAGGGTTTTAACGTCGACGGCCTGCGGAACGCCGACAGCATCGACGCGGCCCTGGCGGCTGTGACGGCAGCCTACGCATTGCGCGGAACCTTCAGCGCCTTTGGGAATCCCGCGGAGGGCGTCATCGTAACCCCGCGCGAGGACGCGGCCGAGCGACTTCGTGCTGCGATGCAGAGGTAAGCAGCTCTTCACTTTCTCTCGATATCCTGGCATCGTGATTGCGATGGCAACGCCTCCCACCGATGCTGGCGCAGAAGCGCAACCGTCCCGAGCGTGGTATGACGCGCCCATCGCGGAATTTCTCCATTCCCAACCGGATGCTATAATGGGGCGGTTGGCGACGAATGGTGACTTCGCCCTAATCCAAACTCAGAAGGCTGCATGGTTGGCCCAAATCGAATTCCTGCAGCAATGTCTCGGCCACCTGACGGGGTGGCTGTTCCTTGAGTTCAACATCCCTCGCATGGGTCGGCGAATTGACGCTGTATTGCTGGTCGGTTCAGTCGCGTTCGTTGTGGAATTCAAAGTAGGCGAATCAGGCTTTGACCGGACCTCTCTCGACCAAGTGTGGGATTACGCCTTGGACTTGAAGAATTTCCACGAGGCGAGCCATGCCATTTCGATTGTTCCCATTCTCCTCGCGACCGAGGCAACAGCATCACCTGTATTGAATCTCATTGCCGACGAGGACAATGTGTTTCACCCGCTTCCGGTTCATGCTGCTGAGTTTCGCCACGCCCTTGATTTGGCAATGCAGACCATTCTCGGCCAGCAAATCGACGAGGTGCAGTGGGCTCGCGCTCCATATCGTCCCACCCCCACCATCGTGGAAGCAGCGCGAGCTCTCTACGCGCAACATTCAGTAGCGGCCATCGCGCGCTATGATGCCGGGGCCCAGAACCTCCGCATCACCTCCTGCCGAATTGAAGACCTGGTAGACAAAGCGAGGGATGAGGGAAGCAAGGTGATTTGCTTTGTTACGGGGGTGCCCGGAGCCGGCAAGACACTGGTTGGCCTGAATCTTGCCACTCGCCGCCGTGAAGCGACCCAACCAACGCATGCAGTGTTTCTCTCGGGTAACGGGCCGCTCGTCGCCGTGCTCAGAGAAGCGCTGACACGCGATGAGTTCGCTCGCCGCATACGTCAGGGCGACAAGGTGCGCAAAGGCAAGATTGGGGAAAGCATCAAAGCCTTCATCCAGAACGTTCATCACTTCCGAGATGACGCATTGATCGATGCGGGTCCGCCGGCCGAGCACGTCGTAATCTTCGATGAGGCGCAACGTGCATGGAACTTGCGAATGACAGCCAGTTTCATGCAGCGCAAGAAGAACCGCCCTGGTTTTGCCCAATCCGAGCCTGAGTTCCTGATCTCGTGCATGGATCGACACAAGGATTGGGCCGTGGTTGTCTGTCTTGTTGGAGGGGGACAGGAGATAAATACGGGCGAGGCGGGTATCGACGCATGGATTTCTGCAATCAACGAACGCTTCCCGCATTGGCACATGTACATCTCGTCCATTCTCAGCGACAGCGAATATGCGGCTGGCAAAGCGCTGGATGCCGTGGCCCATCGGCAGAACGTGTACTTCGACGACTGCCTGCATCTCGCGGTGTCGATGCGGTCCTTCCGGGCTGAGAACGTATCTGCTTTCGTCAAAGCATTGTTGGATTGCGAGAAACGACAGGCCCAGGAAGCCTTCGCGAAGCTCTCTGACCGATATCCGATTGCCGTCACGCGTGACCTATCTCTCGCCAAGCAATGGATTCGCAAACACGCCCGGGGCACGGAGCGGTTTGGGCTGGTTGCCTCATCGAAAGCCCAGCGACTCAAGCCACACGCCATCGATATCCGTGTGGATGTGAATCCCGTGCACTATTTTCTGAACGACAGAGAAGACACTCGCTCCAGCTACTACCTTGAGGATGCCGCCACGGAGTTCCAGGTGCAGGGACTAGAACTTGACTGGGCATGCGTGACATGGGACGGCGACCTACGCTTCACCAGTGCGGGATGGAGTTTCCACGACTTCCGTGGCGACCGTTGGCAGAACATCAAGAATCCCGACAACCGGGCCTACCTTCGGAATGCATACCGAGTGCTTCTCACGCGAGCGCGACAAGGAATGGTCGTATTTGTTCCGCCAGGCGAGCCCGCTGACCCGACTCGATCCCCTGCGTTCTACGATTCAACATACCAGTACCTTGTCGAACTGGGAATCCCCGCCCTTGCCTGACAGCAGTCGCCTCGCCCGAGAAACTACAGGGGCATTTGGTCAGCGCGCGGAGCTCCGGCCTCGCGCCCCGGTCCACAGTGCTGAAACAGCAGTTCATCAACTAGGTGACCAACTCGCAAACGGGGACCTCCCACGTATCAACGCGCAGACGCCCCTGGTATTCGATCTCCTTGCAGTCGGTGCGCTGCCGCACGACCATGCAAACAACCCGGACTTGCTGAATTCGCGAGAGGTCGCCACCCCATGTTTCGGCGGCATTGGCTGATAGCTGCGCCACGACAGAGTCTCTTGTGCCGACCAAAACGGGCCGGTCACCGTTTGAACGAATAGTCAAACGATCGCCTGGCTGAATGGCCGTAAGCGCCGCGTGAATGGGATGGCTGCCTTCGTGACGGCCCGCGAAGTCGAGGAACACGTCTTCCAGCCCGAGCAGCGCGTAGTCGTGGCCGTTCGAGGGTTTTGGTGAGCCGCTCCCACTTTCCCGTCTGGGGGCGAAACAGGGGCCGACGAGATCGCCGGCTAGCGGATTCCGACGGTCCATTCGATTGAAGAGCGCCAGCGTGTGGCGGGCGCGCGTCATGCCGACATAGAGCACGCGCCGTTCTTCTTCGCGCTCCGTGGGCTTCACGCCTGACGAATCCCCGCAGAGCAGAACATGGGCGTATTCGGTGCCCTTTGCCGCATGCACGGTGTTCAGGATGACGCCGCGACCAAACTGTTCATCGCGGCGACGTTGGCTCAGCGACTCGTAGACATACTCGATGAATGCATCGACGGGGGCCGGTTCGTCGGCTGTCTCCTGGGTCCAGGCCTGTATAATGTCATGCAACAGGGCTACCCAGGGATTGGCCGGAAGCGTATCTGCCGATAGGCCCAACCGCCCCATCAACGCCGACGCCCGTACCGAACTGCCGCGATCCTTCGCTACTGACTGGAGCGCCTGCCAAATCTCGCGGAGTCGATGCAACGGGGGAATCTTTCCGCGCTCCAGAGGCCAGGAGACCGGAATGCCTTCGGCTTCGGCCACTGTCCGGACAATGGCAAGATCCCGACGCGTTCGGGAAAGAACGGCAATGTCCTCCCAGTGGGCGGCCCCGAGCAATCTGAGGCGCTGGATCTCCCGCACGACGGAAAGAGCCTGCCCGTGTGCATCGCCGACCTCTACCACAGCAATTCGCCCGCGGGTGTTCTCGTCCTTCTCACCGAACACACCACCCGCAGGCAGCAATCCGCGGCCCTGGTCAATGCGGATGGCATGATCGGTTTTCATGCGGTCGTGATTGTGCGCAATCAGCCGATTGGCGCCTTCGATGATGTATCGGGTGGACCGGTAGTTCTCCACCAGGAAGGCAACGTCCGCTTCGTAGTCCTGCTGGAACCGCCGCAGGAACTCCACGTTGGCGCCACGAAAGCCGTAGATGCTCTGGTCGTCGTCGCCAACCGCTAGGACAGACAGCTTGCGCTCTCCCTCGTTGAGCGTCCGTCCGGCGATCGCGCTGATCATCTCGTACTGGGGGGCGTCGATGTCCTGGTATTCGTCCACAAGGATGTGCTCGAATCCCGCCAGGAGGCGATCGCGCACGTCATCCGGCTCTACGCCGGGCACGGCGGTGTCGCCCTTCAGCACGCCGACGGCATCGGGGATGAGGCTATCGAAGTCCAACTCCCGACCCTCGCGCTGAGTCATGCCACAGCAGGAAATCCCAAGAATGCGGAGCGCGAGTCCGTGGTAGGTCTGTATGGTGACGCCGAGCGCGTCCCGGCCCACCAGCGCCGTGAGCCGCTGACGCAATTCCAGCGCGGCCTTGTGATTGAAGCAACAGACCAGAATCCCTCTGGGCCGGACGCGTTTGACGCGAAGAAGATACGCGCACCGATGCACGACGGTTCTGGTCTTGCCGGAGCCGGGGCCGGCAAGAATGAGCAAGTTTTTCGTCAGGGGTTGCGTGACGATCCGAATCTGGTCGCGATTGCCAAGGGAATCCACGATGGCGCGGTAGGAGCGTGCGGTTGTGGCCCTCTCCAGCAGATCCCGGGTGTCGCTGAAGAACCGTTGGATGAATTGCTCCTTGTCCATCGTGAAGTAGGCTACCACCAACTCCAGCGCGGCCTTGATCTTCTGCAGTCCATACCGGGCGTACTCGTTCATCACGTGAACTTGGAAGGTGCGTTCGCGGTAGTGGTGCTGCAGCGCGTCATAATGCTCGGCGGTGTACTTTTGTCCCGTGGCTTCAGGCAGCATCTTGACGGTCATGGCGGAGCGGAAGATGGCCAGCCCCTTCTGCAAGATGATCACATTTTGCTCGTGCAGGAACATGAGCCCACGCTCGATGGCGGCCGGCAGGTCTCGGATGTCGGAACGCAGGGCCAGGTCGCGCTGAAGTGCCGCCCCCATCGCTTCGAAGGTAAACTCGACCAGAAGGTCGGCTTTCGGCGGGGTATCGGCCGGAACAGCGTTCAGCAGTTCGTCCAGCATAAGGCCGGCCACGCGTCGGCGCCGCTCGGCGATTTCCGAGATCTGGCGCCAATCGCGACGGATACGCGCACGATAGGCATCCTGCCCGACGTGCCGCAAATCGATGCTGCCGGCCTGACCTGAGAATCCCCGACCATCTTCGGCCAGACTCTTGAGAAGGCGGCGTAGCATCTCCATCGAGCATTCCACGCCGCGGGTGCGCAGTTCGTCGTTAATGAGGCGCAGGTTCAGCGGCATCCAGCCTTCTGGATCGGGCGCCTGTTCATCGAGAACCTTCATGAGCTCGCGATCGGCGGCCAACACGCGCTGAAAGCGTATCCCCGAATGGTCCGCGACCTTGTGGCGGACGAACGCCGTAAGCAGCGTATCCTTCTTGAGGACCCCAACGCCCATCATCGCATCCAGCACCTTGAGCACCTTGGCGCTGAGATACTCCTGGCTGCGCCCCTCGCGGACCATGTGGTCGGGGAAATCCACCTTTGATGCCGTCAGATAGGCTTGGAACTCGGGGAGTGCCGCAATGTCGTCCACCGACAGCGTGTCAGTCTGTGCGGCGTTCAGCATTTCGCGCAGGATCGCCAGCCACAGTCCGGTCTCGCGTTCAGACAGGTTGAGTTTGGACAAGCGTTCCTTGGCCTCGTCGAGCGACTTCACGAGCAGACGGGCCTGAATGACGTTGGTACGGTTCTCGTTTCGCTCAACGAAGCCCGCCCGTTCAAGCCAGGAGACTGCGGCGCGGACTTTGGTGTCCGCGCCCCTGTCCTCCAGACTGAAATCCGTGTCGACGTCTTCGTCCCTGAGCAGTTCGCCTGTCGTGATGATCAGTTCATCGGATTTCTGCGCCCGCGAGGCCTTACGCAGCCCGCGGAGGATTTGCTGGATGTCCCGCCGGCTCAGCTCGGAGAAGGCTCCCATCCGAAACTGCTGTTCGCAGTCCTCCTCGTCATAGAGCAGCACGCAGTCGGCTGGCTTTCGATCCCGACCCGCACGGCCGGCTTCCTGCAGGTAGTTCTCAAGCGAACTGGGGGTATCGGCGTGGACAACCAACCTGACGTCGTCCTTGTCGATGCCCATGCCGAACGCGTTGGTGGCGCAGATGACCCGTATCTCGCCCGCCAGAAAGGCGTTCTGAATGCACTTCTTCTCCGGGACCGGCAAGCCGGCGTGGAATCGCTCCGCCGCCCACCCCTGGTTGGCCAGGAACTCGGCCGTTTCTTCCGCGTCCTTCCGCGTGGCGCGGAACACGACCGCACTCCCGCTTCCGTCAGACGACAACCGCGTGCGCAGGAGATCGTCAACCCGCGGGAGCTTGGCGTGCTCACCCACGGTTTGGACTTCAAAAAGTTAAGTTGTCGCGCTCGACGCCGCCCTCGTAGCGGATGAGTTCGGTGCCCGTCTCCCGGCGGAAGTAGTCGACGATTTCGGCGATCACGTCCTTTTTGGCCGTGGCCGTGAAACAGGTAATGGCAGGCAGGGCGCCGCCCTGTTCTTTAGCCACTTCTCGGATGAACCGCCCGACATACAGATAGTCCGGCCGGAAGTCGTGCCCCCATTTGGATAGGCAATGCGCTTCATCCAGCACCCAGCAACCAATCTCACGCTGCAACAGCGCGTTGCGAAACGCACGGCTGCGGAGTTGCTCTGGCGCAACATACAGGAGCGCGATCCCTCCCATACGAACCCCGCGCAGGACTTCGGCACGCTCGGGCGAGGTCAGTAGCCCGTAGAGTGCGGCGACGTTCTGCATGCCCGTACGCCTGACAAGCCCGTCAACCTGATCCTTCATCAGGGCTTGCAGGGGCGACACGACAATCGTCAGTTGCCCCCGTCGGAAACTGCGGACCAGCGCTGGCAGTTGAAAGCATAGCGATTTCCCCCCGCCGGTCGGCATGACGGCGAGATGCGACTCGTTGCGCATCCCGGCAAGCACGATGCGGCGTTGCAAGCTCCCCCCATTGGCGTCCTCAGGCGTGGGGCGGAACGCGTCGAATGCGAAGAAGCGCTTGAGTTGTGCCTCGGGGTTGTGGACGGAAGAGCAATACTCGCAGGCCGGATCATCGCAGGGGACGTCCCGGAGTCGACTCACGACTGGGACAACCAGGCGATTGTGCAGGCGCACCCAGGGCGGTAGCACGGAGTCCGCACCGGAGACGCGCAACCACGTCAGGACATAGGCCAGCGCCCAGCGTGCCTCGTCGGTGCTGAAATCCGTTTCCGATAGGAAGTTGCCGCTGGTGCGACACGCCATCTGGCCGACCAAGGCGGAAAGCAGGCTGCGCCCTTCCTCGCCCGTGGGTGCGTCGAGCCCCTCTGTGGCTTGGAAGACAAGCTTCATGCCCTCGGTGACGTGGGACTCGGCACCATCGCCGTGGCAAAGAAGAAACCGGAGGCAACGAAACACATCCGCAGCCGCCTGTGCCATACCCCGCAAGGACTGGATTTCCTCGCCAAGCAACACCCCGGCGAGGCGCGCATCGGCAACCGGATCGTTCAGGGACTCCGAGACGAGTTTGTAGTCCTTGACCAGCCGGTGGTACGGGTTCTCGGGAAAGCAAATCGGCGAGAGAAAAAGGGTGTCGACCACCGGCAAGCGCAACAGGGCCAGGTTTGGGTCCTTCTCCGCCAGCATGGCCAAATCATGCCGGACAAGGTTGTGCCCGACGACGCAAGCCGCACCGGCCGCAAAGCGGTCCAGTTCGGTCAGGGCGGCATGCAGATCAAACTGGCCGATACGCAGGTACTGCATGTCGCCAAGAACGGCGCCGATCTTCAGAACCCCGCCCTGCTGGGTGGTTTCGAGGTCCAGCATCAAGCATCGAGCGAGCAAAGCGTCATGCGGCGTGTCCATTGACGGTGATATCTCAGAACATACTGCACTTTTCGCGGCCAGGAGAGAGACAAAAGAGGTCTGCAGGTGAATTGGACAAGCCGCCACCAGTGCCTAAAGCCTACCCACAAGAATGCAAACTCGATGCAAATCTTGTCGCCGGCGACAAGATGGAGGGTTCGGCTTTGGCAGGTTATCGGCTCTGGTTGCTATCAGAACGGCTCTTCATCATAAAGTGGGGCACCTACCGACCTACTGAGCTCCGTATAATATAGTTAGACATTCCCGCCTGGTTGTGCGATCGTTTGCGGCATGGGTAATCCACGCGGCATGAAGCGGGACGGGCGCGCGATGCGCACGTTGCAGGAGCGGCGGCATGCGGCTGCCAGGCT